>CAVAPC010000017.1:0-47265 GCA_963590505.1 uncultured Alistipes sp.
CTGCGCACATCCTCATCGCAAATTTCTCTCACGATGATGGGCTGTAGACAATAGAAATTGCCTACACCCGAAGATTTGTCTCGGTCGTATTGCTTTCGGAATGAGTACAAGTCGCTAAGCAATTCTTCTACCTGTTTTCTGTTCCATCTGTATCCACGCTGATAGCAAGGTACATAAAAACAATTCTTTCCGTCAAGCAGACTGCCTATAGTTTTTATATCAACGATGTTGTTTGCCATTGTTTTTGTTTGTTATGAGTTCATTATATAAGACCTTTCAATTGTTCGTTTTGAACACCCCCATATACATCATATCTTTTTGCATAAATAGTATAAAGATGGCATATATTAACAATGCAGGCTTCATGAAAGTATTAAACAAGCGCATGGTACAGCCACTCTGACCACACCCTGCAAACTCTCCTATAACGGAACGGACATATTTACCCTTTTGTCTCTATTCTGTCGAGCAAGTGTCCGACATACAAGATGATTTTTTACTTCAGAGTAACAAGCAGTTCATTATTTCACGACATCAGTATCTCACCTCACCTACAACACGTTTCCGCTTACCGCTCCACTTGTCAACTGTTATACGGACCAGTGCGACACGATGAAAACTCTTTGCGGAATATTTCATGCCAAGTTCAATATTGTCTGGAGAAAGCTTCTCCACCATCATCTTCAACGCTGCCATGCGCTCGCTATCGTCGGCAACGACAGTGGCTGTACCTTCAGCCAATATGCTTTCGTACTCTGTCGTGAACTTTTCCGGCAACAGATTCACTCTGCCCACCACGCAGAATGACACTTTATTATTCGTACGCAAAAAATCAAGTTTGCGTCCTTCCGGCGCACAATGCAGATAAATGGCATTCTTTCCGTCCCACACGTAATTAACTGGCACGGCATAAGGAGTGCCATTGCCGTCAGTCATGGCCAAAACACCGTATTCTGCACTCAAGAGCAATTGTCTTGCCGCATTCTCATCCATCAGACGGTCACGTCGACGCACTGTAGAATTATCATATTGCATTGTCATTATTTCCACACTTTATATTTCGCTTCTGCAAAGATACCGTTTTCCTTGATATAAACATTTCAATTTAGGCTGCATGATGCCGCAAAAAGAAATTCCATTGTTGAATGCTTCAAACCCTATCCACACGGCAATTTTAATTTGGACAATTGTCATATTTTATTTAATTTTGCCGTTTAATAGTTGATTATACAGATTTTACTGCAATCAGTTTTAAGGAAAAAACTATAAAGAAAGCAAAATACAATGATGACAGCAAATGAAATCCGCGACTCGTTCAAGAAATTTTTCGAGTCAAAAGGTCACACTATCGTGCCGTCTGCGCCGATGGTCATAAAAGACGACCCGACGCTGATGTTTACCAATGCAGGCATGAACCAGTGGAAAGACATTATTCTTGGTACGAGAGAGCCGGAACCTCGCCGTCGCGCCGACACACAGAAATGTCTGCGCGTAAGCGGCAAGCACAACGACCTTGAAGAGGTTGGCCACGACACATATCATCACACGATGTTCGAGATGCTTGGAAACTGGAGTTTCGGAGATTATTTCAAGGAAGGTGCAATAGATTACGCATGGGAGTATCTCGTAGATGTTTTGCACCTTGATCCAAACGACCTGTACGTTACGGTGTTTGAGGGTTCACCAGAAGAAAATCTGAGCAGAGACGACGAGGCTGCCGGATATTGGCTGAAACACGTGCCGGCAGACCACATAATAAACGGCAACAAACACGACAATTTCTGGGAAATGGGCGACACAGGCCCATGTGGACCATGCTCAGAAATACACCTCGACTCTCGTACTCCCGAAGAAAAGGCAAAGACTCCAGGACGAGAACTGGTAAACAAAGACGATCCACAGGTCATAGAGATTTGGAACATCGTCTTCATGCAGTTCAACCGTAAAGCCGACGGCTCGCTGTCACCGTTGTCAATGAACGTTATCGACACGGGTATGGGCTTCGAACGCCTTGTCCGTGCTCTGCAAGGCAAGCACTCAAATTACGACACAGACATCTTCCAGCCGATAATCAAGGAAATTTCTGTAATTTCAGGACTTGAATACGGCAAGACGGAAGAGGTTGACGTTGCAATGCGCGTTGTTGCCGACCACTTGCGCGCAGTGTCTTTCTCAATTGCCGACGGTCAGTTGCCAAGCAACGCAAAGGCCGGTTATGTCATTCGCCGCATTCTTCGTCGCGCCGTGCGCTATGCCTACACGTTCCTTGAGCAGAAAGAATCATTCCTCTTCAAGCTTGTTCCCGTGCTTGTGCGCGAAATGGGTGGAGCTTTCCCCGAACTTTCAGCTCAGCGTGAACTCATAACAAAAGTTATAAAGGAAGAAGAAGAATCGTTCCTCCGTACGTTGTCAAACGGAATAAACATGCTAAACAACGCTATCGAGGAAGTGAAGGCAGAAAACAAGACGGTGCTCGACGGCACACAGGCGTTCCGCCTTTTCGACACCTACGGTTTCCCGCTTGACCTTACAGAGCTAATCTGCCGCGAAAGCGGAATAACTGTTGACGATAAGCAGTTCGAAGCAGAAATGCAAAAGCAGAAAGAGCGTGCCCGCAACGCAGCTGCTGTGGAAAACGGCGATTGGATTGAGGTTCGCCAGGGCGAGCAAAAATTCGTAGGCTACGACTTCACTGAATACGAGTGCCATATTCTGCGTTACCGCAAAGTTACGCAAAAAAAGACTTCATACTATGAACTCGTGCTCGACTACACTCCTTTCTATGGAGAAATGGGTGGCCAGGTTGGTGATACAGGCGTGCTTGTGAGCGAAGAGGAAACGGTAGACGTTACAGATACGAAGCGCGAAAACAACCAGTCTATACACATTGTTAAGGAACTGCCAAAGAATATTGAAGCAGATTTCATGGCCTGCGTAGATACAGACAAGCGCGATGCCAGCGCTGCCAACCACACTGCCACTCACCTTCTCGACTATGCATTGAAACAAGTGCTTGGCGAGCATGTTGAGCAAAAGGGTTCTTATGTATCGGCTGATACTCTGCGCTTTGACTTCTCGCACTTCCAGAAAGTTACCGACGAGGAAATAAGAAACGTTGAACGCATCGTCAACGACATGATACGCCAAGACATTCCGCTTCAGGACCACCGCGACGTTCCAATCGAAGAGGCAAAAAAACTTGGGGCAATAGCATTGTTCGGCGAGAAATACGGCGACAAGGTTAGAGTTGTGCAGTTTGGTCCAAGCATCGAGTTCTGCGGCGGTATACACGCAAAAAGTACTGGAAAGATTGGAATGGTGAAAATTGTTTCCGAAAGCAGCGTCGCTGCCGGAATCCGCCGTATTGAAGCAAAAACGGGCGTTCAATGCGAACAGATGATGTACGATTTGGAAGACGGGATGAAAGCCATCCGTTCTCTCTTCCACAACGCAAAAGACCTTCAAGCTGTCATCGGGAAATATATCGAAGAGCACGATTCCATGAAGAAGGCCATAGAGCGTTTCCAGGCAGAGGCTGTTGAGCGTGCAAAAGAGCGTCTGCTCAGCCAGGCACGCGAGATTAACGGGATAAAGGTCGTGTCTGCCGTTCTTCCCATTGCACCGGAATCGGCAAAAGACCTTGCGTTCAAACTGCGTGCCGCCAATCCGGAAGGATTGCTCTGCGTCATTGGAAGCAAACACAACGACAAGCCGTTGCTTACTGTAATGGCAAGCGACGATCTTGTGAACGACCATGCCTTCAATGCAGGCAAGGTTATACGCGAAGCAGCCAAGCTTATCCAGGGCGGCGGCGGCGGACAGGCACATTTCGCCACAGCCGGAGGAAAGAACTCCGACGGTCTTTCGGCCGCAGTGGACAAAGTTATTGAACTCGCAGCATTATAACGGAATCAGTTTGAGGCGGCTCTATAAACCAGTTTTGGAAAACGCAAAACTATTATATAGAGGCTCCGTTAAAATTTAATTTCAGTATATAAAAAGCACAGACCGGCTGAAAGTCTGTGCTTTTTGTATTTTCTAACATTCGTTTTAAAGCGGGAAATGTATGCCTTTTACAATACTTGGAAAATCATTTCCTGTAATAAGCCTTTACTCCGTCCTTGAAACGCAGTTGCAAACTGTCTTTCATCATAAGAACAATCTCCACAGTGTCACGCTGGGGCCTCAGCTTTTTACGTTTTTTGTTGCCCAGTTCTATTGTCCCCTCAGTAAAGACGAGCTTACCGTTCAGTATGTTCCATTCCTTGTAATATTTCACCGAAGGATAAACGACGGGATTTTCACCATTCAAGCTTGTCTCTTGAAAGAATATCCCAACAGGTTCCATAGTAAACTGCTTTTTGATTTTGAAACCTTGCTCACGCGGAACCATGAGTGTCTGCATCAACGAATCCCTTTCAGGGTCTGGTTTCATCTTTGCCGCCGGTTGTTTGCCTGGACGTTTCCGCATCTGCGGCAATACTTTGTATACCCACGTGCCTTTAAGTTCATCAAGATCAATCACCATGTCGGCCACTTTCGGATTTTCTTTGCTTACAACAATTGCCATTTGGTCTCCGATTTTAGGTCGTCCAAACACCTTGCGACTGCGCATCGCTTGAATAATGCTGTAAGAAACAGGGTCGCCACAGTCTGTAGGCAACAGTACGACGACAGAGTCTGTGCATCCTTCGCACGCAAGTCCGTAAACGGTTGAATCGCCTTTAAGCCGCGTCTCTGAAATTATAGCGTTGTCCTTTTTTGAATTGAGCTTAGAAGAATCGGAGTTACCGCTACAACCAGCTGCAATCAAAGCCGCCATTGCAATGGCAACAGGAAGTATCCTTTTATATTTCATACTGTTTCAATGTTGTGATTATTCTTGCCGTTGTTTTCCAACGGCTATTATTGAATGGCAAAGATAGTTCAATTAAAGTTAAGCACAAAGAATATCAATCATTTTTTCGGGGACAGCAAGTCTTGTAAATGAAAAGAAAAAGATGGCGAACCTGAAGAAACAAGCTCAAGAACGGACCGGATTGGAAGAGTTGTTTGCGATAATGTTCGAAGCATGAATCTTTGCATGATTATTTCGCCTTTTTCTTTCACACGAGCGCATTATTCGAGATTTTTATCTAAATTTGCAATGGATAAGACAAAACGGATAGTGAAAACAAAAAGACCATTAAGTTTCGCGGCGAAACTTCTTTTACCCGTCGTCCTCGGCGGAATAATACTGTATTGGATGTACCGCGATTTTGATTTCAAGCGCATTCAGTACGTCATGCAGCACGACATGAACTGGACATGGATGCTTTTGTCGCTTCCCTTCGGCATATCTGCGCAGGTTTTCCGCGGAATACGCTGGCGCCAGACGCTCGAACCTGTTGGCGAGAAGCCGCGTATTACAACATGTGTCAATTCAATATTCATGTCGTATGCCGCAAGTCTTGTCATTCCACGCGTGGGTGAATTCACGCGTTGCGGCGTTCTCAGCAAATGCGACGGCGTTTCTTTCCCGAAAGCCCTGGGAACTGTTGTAACGGAACGCGTAATCGACACCTTGTTGGTTATGATAATAACAGGACTCACGCTACTTGCCCAAATGCGCATCTTCAACAGTTTCTTCAGCAGCACCGGAACAAGCCTTGAAACCATTCTCAACAAGTTCACTGCTACGGGCTATGTAGTTACCGCAATCTGCACCGTTGCCGTTTTTGTGCTGCTGCATTTTCTGCTGAAACGTCTTTCTATATATAAAAAGGTAAAATCAACGCTAAATTCGGTATGGCAAGGCATGATGTCGCTGAAGAACGTGAAGAACATCCCGTTGTTCATTGCACTCACTCTCGGCATATGGCTAAGCTATTTCCTTCACTACTACCTCACATTCTTTTGCTTCGAATTCACTTCCGAGCTTGGAATGATGTGCGGCATAGCCACGTTCGTGGTGGGAAGCATTGCCGTCATAGTGCCAACGCCTAACGGTGCCGGTCCATGGCACTTTGCCGTAAAGACGATGCTCCTGCTATACGGAGCGACAATGGCCACAGGCAAGTTGCTTACGGCAGAAGAAGCACTCTCGTTCGTGCTTATAGTGCATACCATACAAACAATGCTTGTAATACTGCTCGGCATCTACGCCACCGTATGGACAGCCATGGCGAAGCGCATTACCGCGACCACAGCAACAGACTAGTGGAGGTTGTGAAACCGTATGCATTCCTGCACGAATTGAAGCTGCGGAAAAATACAAACGTTGAAACGTGAACAAATACGTCTAAAAGATATTTACATTCAAAAATCAAGACTATGAGTGAAATCAGAAACCTTAAACCAGAGTGCCTCTGGAGGAACTTTGATGAGCTGACACAGGTGCCTCGCCCATCAGGACATTTGGAAAAAGTACAGAAGTTCTTGCTCGACTTCGCCAAGCGCGTTGGAGTTGAGGCATTTCAAGACCCTGCCCGTAACATCGTAATGCGCAAACCGGCTACGGAAGGAATGGAAAACCGAAAGACTGTAATCTTGCAAGCCCACATGGACATGGTGCCACAGAAAGAGCTTGACAGTAAGCACAATTTCGAAACAGACCCAATCCAAACATGGATTGACGGAGAATGGGTAAAGGCAAAAGGCACTACGCTCGGAGCTGACGACGGAATCGGTGTTGCTGCTATTATGGCAGTCATGGAAGACAAGTCACTCAAGCATGGACCTATAGAGGCTCTTATCACTGCCGACGAGGAAACAGGAATGTATGGAGCCAACGATCTTCCCGAAGGTGAACTGACAGGAGAAATTCTGTTGAACCTCGACACGGAAGACGAAGGCGAACTTATCATAGGCAGCGCCGGCGGCGTTGACATTACCGCAACACTCGACTACAAGGAAGTTGAGACCGACAAGAGCGACGTTGCCGTTGCCGTTACAGTAAAGGGACTCAAGGGAGGACACTCCGGACTTGAAATCGGTTTGGGACGCGCAAACGCCAACAAGTTGCTTGCCCGCATCGTTCGCGAAGCCATTCAGGACGACGAGGCACGTCTGGCGTCATGGCACGGCGGCAACATGCGCAACGCAATACCGTTTGAGGCAACTGCTGTGCTTACCATGCCAAAAGAAAACAAAGAAGATTTCATTGCCCTTGCAGAAGATTATAAAGAGGTATTCAATACTGAATTCCATGGCATTGAAGACGAAATAAGCGTCATCGTAAGCGACACTGAACTCCCAGCAACGCAAGTTCCGGAAGAAATACAGGACAACCTGGTCGATGCTATCTGCGCTGCCCACAATGGCGTGTGGCGTTACATTCCGTCAATACCTGACATCGTGGAGACTTCGTCCAACCTTGCAATCATCGACATTGAGGGTGGAAAAGCTGTCGTAATGATTCTTGCCCGCAGTTCAAGCGAGACAGTAAAGGCTGAAATATCAAATTCACTTGCAAGTTGCTTCAGCATGGCAGGAATGAAGGTTGAATTCAGCGGCGAGTACGGCGGTTGGGATCCAAATCCCGACAGTGCTCTGCTCAAGGCAATGCGCAAACAATATGAAGAGTTGTTCGGAACGGAAGCCAACGTACTGGTTTGCCACGCCGGTTTAGAGTGCAGCATCATCCTTGGCAAGTATCCTAATCTTGACATCTGCTCATTCGGACCTACTCTGCGCTCGCCACACACTCCTAACGAGCGTTGTCTTTGGGCAACAGTGCCCAAGTTCTGGAGCCTGCTCACCAAGACTCTTGAGAATATTCCTGAGAAATAAAAACGTTTACGCCATTTCTGAAGCAAAAGTCTGTTGACTTTAAACCTTTGGGATGTTCCACGAAAGGGAACAATGGCGGAGAAATCAATAAAAACAAGCCGCATCGCTGAAGTCTGTGACTGTTGCGATGCGGCTTGTTACGTTCTATATTTCTATTCCTGATATATCAAGATTTCCATCTCCATTTCTTCATGCGTTTCTTCAGATGCAAATGAGTGATAACATAGGTCAAGTGCGTCAATGGCAACGACTTTCCTGCCACAATCAGAATTACAGCGCTTAGGATAAGCACTATTCCGACAGCAAGCCTTACGGTGAAAGCTTCGCCGAACACGAAGATTCCGATGCATACCGCAGTGATTGGCTCAAGAGCGCCCATTACGGCTGTTGGCGTACTGCCAACATTGTGGACAGCTATGACCATGAGTATAAGCGAGACGACTGTTGGAAACACGGCAAGAACCGTGGCATACAGCCACATGGCAGGCGTGCGCAACGGCATAAGCTGCGCATCGTGACCGAAAAAGGAGTATGCAAACACCATAACAGTACCGGTCAAAAGCACATAGAACGTCAGTTTGACTGACGACATCAACAGTTGCGACTTGTTCACAATTATAATATACACGGCATAAGTGAGAGACGAAACCATAACAAGCACCACGCCGACAGTAGACAAAGTCACGCCGTCGCCTCCTCTATACAGCAGCGATATTCCGAAGAGAGCAAGCAGTATGGATATTGCCGTAACGGGCGTAACGCGCTCTTTGAAGAACAATGCCATCATCACCGCCACCATAACAGGATAAACGAACAGCAGTGTTGAAGCTATTCCCGCATCCATAAAATTGAAACTACAGTAAAGCGTGAGCGACGAAACGGCCATAAGCACTCCCAAGACCGTCAGCACCGCCAGTTCCTTGCGTGTTACGGCAAACGATTTCTTTTGCACAATCATAATTACGGCAAGGATTGCCGTGGCAAGGCCGTAACGATAAAAAATCACGCTGTTGGCATTCAATCCGTCGGCATAAAGGTTAAGCGCCCCGAGCGGGTTTGTTCCGTAGCTCACGGCAGCAAGAATGCCGCAAATTGTTCCTTTTACTTTTGGTGTCACTTCTTGTCTTCCTTTCGGTTGTTAGCTTCCATCAGTCTTTCTATGTCTTCCTTCTCTCCCACTATCCATATGGAATCGCCGTCAACGAAGCGGTGGGAAGGTGCAAGAGCAGACAGAGTTTCCTTGTCTTCCTCAAGTCCTACCGCCATACAGTTGTATACGTCTCGTATGCCACTCTCAGAAAGTGTCTTGCCGACGAACTGTCCTTTGGCTCCGATTGTCATCTGGCGCAACTTCATTTCACGCTTTTCCAAATAAGGATCTTCGGGATGAACCTCGCCTTGCAGCGCTTTGCTGAATGCGGTCAACTGCTCGTCGCTTCCTATGGCCTGTATCTTGTCGCCGGGAAAGACCATATTGTCGCCACTTGGAATGTTGATACGCTGCGTGCCACGCAGTATACTGCTTATGTTTACGCCGAACTTTCCTCTCAGTCCAAGTTCCTTAAGCGTTTTTCCGGCCCATAGCGAATCTTCCGGCACTTCGAAATCTGATATGTGTATGTCCCTATCGAGCAAGTGGCCTGCATAGAGAGGTTTCTTCCGGCCGTACACCTGCGCCTCAATGTCCTTTGAATGCAGGTTCAGAAGAAACATTCTCTCCATGCGTATGCTCCTCTTCTTGAGCCAACGGGAGAAGATCATCAGCGTTACCGCCACTACGGCAATAACTATCATAAGTGCATGCGTGAAGCGTGTCAGGTAGTTGCAGATGTAGAATATAAACGCCATTGCAATGAGGAAACGCAGTATTATCGTTGCCACAAGCGGCGCACGGTTAAGTTTGTTCTCGCTCCAGAGTTGCTTGAACTCCTCACTGTGGTTTTTCTTCATTACCATTGCACGCAGGAACGGTGCAATCAAAGCCACAGTAATCAGTCCGCACACTGCGTTTGCCCACCAATGCGGCAGCAGTCCGCGCAGGAAAAGCAATACAAAGCCGAACATAAGCGCAATTACCGCCACGGAGAGTATTGAGTATATCACCGTTATGCGAATCATCTGCATCAGCAGCTTGCGCCAATTGCCTTCAGGCGATGATGACGGACGGCTCAGGGCGAACTCGTTGAGCATGTGGATGATGTTCTTTGGCAGGTGTCTCTCCATCCTGTTGTAGCATGGAGTGGACAGGCGAATCATGTATGGCGTGAGGAAAGTGGTAATGACCGAAACGGCAACGACCACTGGATAAAGGAAATCGCCTATTACGCCGAGCGAAAGTCCAAGCGACGCTATGATAAAGGAGAACTCTCCTATCTGTGCCATTGAAAAGCCACACTGCATTGCCGACTTTAGCGACTGTCCGCTTATCAGGAAGCCGAACGTTCCGAACACCGCTTGCCCGATGAGAATTGTGAACACAAGCACAACAATTGGAATGCTGTACTGCAACAGTATCTGCGGGTCGACAAGCATGCCGACCGACACGAAGAAGACTGCGCCGAACAGGTTCTTGACCGGCTCCACAAGTTTGATAATCTTTTCGCCCTCCACTGTCTCTGCCAGAATGGAGCCCATCACGAATGCCCCGAAGGCGCTGCTGAAGCCAACCTTGGTTGAAATGACCGCCATGGCGCAGCAAAGTCCAAGAGCCACAATAAGAAGCGTTTCGCTGTTGATGAGCTTTCTTGACGAACGCAGCAGCCAAGGAATGGCGAATATGCCTACCACGAACCACAATATCAGGAAGAAGCCGATGCGCAGCACGCTATGCAGCATTTGTCCGCCGTTGGGATTCTGGCCTGTCGCTATTGCCGAAAGCATCACCATCATCACTATCGCCAGCATGTCTTCGAGGATAAGCACGCTCATCACCATTCCGGCGAAACGCTGTTGCCGCAGTCCCAGGTCGTCGAACGCCTTGTATATGATTGTGGTTGAACTCATGGCGAGCATTCCGCCAAGGAAGATGCAGTCCATACGGCTCCAACCGAAGGCATGTCCCACAGTCATTCCCAGCGCCATCATACAGAAGACAATGGCGCAAGTGGCAATGAAAGGCGACGAGCCCATCTTCAGTATCTTCTTGAACGAAAAGTCAAGTCCGAGCGAAAACAGAAGGAACATGACTCCTATGTCTGCCCATGTCTGGATGTTCTCCGTATCGACAACCGACATGATGTAGGGCATTTTCGGACTGACAAGGAATCCTGCCACCACATATCCCAGCACTAGCGGCTGCTTCATCCACTTGAATATGACGGTAACGACGCCCGCCACTACAAGAATGAGGGCGAGGTCGTTGATAAGGCTTGGTAGTTCGCTCATGGCTTAGTCGTTAAAAGCGGCTGTCAGTTGGCAAATCTTCACTACAACCTGCATTGCCTTTTCCATCACTTGCACGCTAACGAACTCGTAAGGACCGTGGAAGTTTACGCCGCCGGCAAAGATGTTCGGACATGGCAGCCCCTTGAACGAAAGCTGCGCACCGTCGGTGCCGCCGCGTATTGGCTCGACTTTTGGCGGAACGCCGCAGTTTTCCATCGCTTTCAGCACTATGTCGATAACGTGCATGTTTGGATCTATCTTTTCCTTCATGTTGTAATACTGGTCGTTCACGTCTATTTCCACCGTGCCTTCGCCGTATTTTGAATTCATTGCCTCTGCCTGAGCCACGATGAAGCGTTTGCGCTCTTCGAATTTCTTGCGGTCGTGGTCGCGTATGATGTATGAAAGGCGTGCGTTTTCAATGCCTGATTCTATACCGAGCAGGTGATAGAATCCCTGGTAACCGTCGGTTGTCTCAGGAGTCTCGTCGGCAGGCATGCCCGAAGCGAACTCTGCTGCCAGCATATTGGCGTTTATCATCTTGCCTTTGGCGTAACCCGGATGAACGCTTACTCCATGTATGCGCACCTTAGCGGAGGCAGCATTGAAATTCTCGTATTCCAGATCGCCGAGGTCGCCACCGTCCATCGTATACGCCCACTGACAGCCGAATTTCTCAACGTCAAAATGATGCGCGCCCATTCCGATTTCCTCGTCAGGATTAAATGCTATTCTTATATCGCCGTGCTTTATCTCGTCGTGGTCGCGCAACCAGCACATGGCTTGCACTATTTCTGCTATACCGGCCTTATCGTCGGCTCCAAGCAGAGTGTGTCCGTCGGTTACGATAAGGTCTTCTCCCTTGTGGGCAAGCAGCTCCGGAAATTTTGCAGGCGAAGACACGATCCCTTCAGAGAGCGTTATGTCGCCGCCGTCATAGTTTTCCACTATGCGTGGCTTTATGTCCTTGCCGCTACAGTCTGGCGACGTGTCGTAATGGCTGATGAAACCAATTGTGGGGATGTCCTTTTTTGTATTTGCCTTAAGTGTGGCGTAGATATATCCCATGTCATCCATCTCCACATCGTCGAACCCTTCGTCTTTAAGTTCGTCGCGCAGATATGCAGCGAATATGAGTTGTTTGCCTGTGCTGGGCACTGTTTCGCTTTCTTCCGATGACTGAGTATCGAATTTCACGTAGTTCAGAAATCTTTCCGTTATGTTCATATCATTAGTGTTTATTGGGTTTCATTTCGGTTTTCAGTCCCTTGCCCGGCTATCAGCGTGGCACGGGGGCATAATCATCAGCAAAGTTATAAAAGAAGAGCGAGACTTACAAGCGGTTGGCACAAACTTTCGTTTTTACTTATAATTAAGTTGCGTCGGGATGTTTGGAGTGTATTTGAAGCATGCCGGTAAGTATTGTGGTATTCTGACCTCAGGCGTGTGAACTTGGGGCAAAGAAAAAAAATGCATTTAACCATGCATGGAAAAGCATTGAAACTTGAATGAGTAGAAAAGACAGTGCCTTCCGGTGCGAAAGTAACGTCGTTTTGATGCGGAAGAAGCGTGGTTTCGTCAGCAAAGCAAGTGGCCTTATGTCCATGTGCTGAAGTAAAAGAAAAACAGTGGAGCATAGGCTGGCCGTAACCACCCTATGCTCCACGAGTTGTTTCAACTTGGTGCAAATTCTTTTGCGCCTATTATTTCTACCAGTTGTCCGTGCGGAACGAACTAACAGGCAGTCCGTCGCAGAACAGATCGCCGTCTGCCCAATCCTTGAAGGCGTAGCGCACGGCTACGGGTTGCTTCACTTCGTCGCTCTTTACATATACCTTCGACCGGCTTATCCACGCTTTTGCGGGATGGAACACGCTGTCGGCACCAGCTATTTCAAAGAGATCGCTCTTCAGTCCGTTCTTTCCATAAAGCCACATCCCGGCACGTTCGAATGTAACCACCGCTGTGTCGTTGTGGAATTCCACATCCTTGTAATATGCGCTCTGCGAAGTCAAGCCCTTAACGCCATAGGTCTTGTCCAGGGCGAGCAGTGCCAGACGCATTCCGGCAAGCAGCTTTGCACGCGGGTGTATGCCGTATTCAAGTCCGGCATCCATCAAGACGGCCATGCCGACGTTCTCGTTCATCAGCTCCGCCTTTTGCTGCTGTTCGCGTAGCAGGGCACTGTTGTAGTGTCCCCAGTTTATCAGACTGTAGTCATAGGGTGCAATCTGACAGTAATAGAACGGGAAATTGCCTTGTTTCCAGTCGTCTCGCCATCCTTTTATCATGCGCGAGAAGAGTTCGGCGTAATAACTTGAGCGCGACACGTTCTCTTCGCCTTGATACCATATCACTCCGCGCATTGCCATACCTATGACAGGATTGAGCATGCCGTTGTAAAGCACTGTTGCTGTGCGGTTGGGCGACTTTATCGTCTGTTGCGACGTGGGCAGTTCTATCTGCGGGAACGCCTTGAGCCAGTCTCTGTTCATCCATGCCTCACACGACGAGCCTCCCCATGCTACTACGACAAGACCTACCGGAACATTGAGCATCCGGCGAAGTTCCCTTCCAAAATAATATGCCGTAGCGCTGAAATTTCTGACAGCCTCTGGGTTTGCTTCCTTCCACGAGCCGTTTATGGTGTCGATGGGCGCATAACGGCTGGTGCGCTTGGCGGTAAAGAGCCTCATCTGCGTATCGGAACTGTGGAGTATGTCTTCCACTGCACCGTCGACGGGCTGGTTTTTGAAACCTTTCATAGGCATTTCCATATTGCTCTGCCCTGAACAGAGCCACAGTTCGCCCATAAGGATGTTCGAGAGTTCCGTCTTCTCGCCGTCGTTGAGCGTTATGGAGTATGGTCCGCCGGCTGCGGGAGTTGAAAACGACGCTTTCCAGCGTCCCTGTGCATCGGCTTTCACAAGCAGTGTCTTCTTGTTCCACGATGTGGTTATCCTTACTGTGGAGTTTGCCTTAGCGCTGCCCCACATGTTCGCCGTTGTCTGCTGTTGCATAACCATACCCGAAGCGAAGATGTTGGGCAGAGTGACCTTTGCATGCACCGCTGTAACGGCAAGTACAAGAAGAGGGAGAATAAACTTTTTCATTTTTACAGTGTTTTTTATGATATACTAAACATGCGTGAAAATGCATGCCGGTAAAGCTTAATGTTGGAGCATGCGTTTTCAATGCGTATGCAAATGTAGCACAAAACTTGTATATAAAAGAAATTGTGAACTGAAAATTATATTTTGCGGCACAGTCAAAATGCGCTACCTTTGCATGCAACGACAGAAATCCAATACCAAGAACACGAATGAGCATACTGAATCTTTTTCCAGGCAAAGGCCAACCGTCTGCCGATACCGCATCAGACAATACGGCAAGACGCGCCGTGCGCCACAAAGGGCGTTACATCATTGTGGCAGCGGCACTTCTATTCTGTTTCTTTGCCTTTGCTTTCATATTCAACCCCGGCAGAAGGGAAACGAGAAAGAATTTGGTTGAGCAGGGGAAGCAGACTGCAACCGACGACATGCTTTCTTCACTGAACGTGACGGCTATTGCACAGGATGGGAAGAAGCTGATTTGGATTGGCACGTCGGCGGGCATAAATGTTTATGACGGGCTGAGGTTCATTCAGTTCTACCATGATTCGAAGGACAGCACCGCACTACCCGACGACTATATCAACGTGCTCTTTCTCGACCGGCACGGCAGAATGTGGGTGGGCACACAGAACGGACTGGCGAGATACATCGGAGGCTACAGGTTCAAGCGTTACAGTCTGCCTTCTGCAAACGGCAACATTCTGTGGATTAAGGACAGTAAAGACCAAGGCGAAGTTATTGCCGGCAACGGAAAGGAAGTATTCTGCGTGGATGACAACGGAGTCAAGAAGAGAAGTCATGCCGACAGCAACAAAGAAGCTGAGAAAAAAAACGCCATTGCTGCGACGTTGTCGAAATATCCCGACAATTTGCTGAACAAACCACGCGAGCTTGCCTCAACAACCTTCACCGACAATGCCGGAAACCTGTGGATCGGGTTCAGGAACGCAGGCTATCAGGTATTGTCTGCCAACATTGCTGAATTCAGAAACGCCAACGACAATCCTCTGACAAAGGAAACTGAGGGGCGAGACATAGTATGCATGAAAACTGTAGGCCGCTGTCTGCTGGCTGGAACGACACTGCGTCTGTACACATACGACACGCAGACACGAGACATCAGCCAAGCCTTCTACCGACAGTTGTTCGGCGAAGCGCAGGAACTGCACAGCATAGTGGCAATGGACGAAAGGAGATTCTGGCTGGTGGGAAACGCTAAAATTCTGGAATGTACCATCGACGGGAATGTGAACACGCAAGGCCGCACCGTATACTCCGCTGCAAAAGACAGGAAACTCGGCGTAGGAACAAGCCTAGGAACATCCGTCTTTGCAAGTTGCGACAATGGTTACATCATCCGCTGCGAGGCTACCACCGGAAGGGTTGATTCGATAAAGATCGGAAGCAGGTGGTATGACAACGAAACGCAGCTTGCCACCACGCGAAACGGCAAGATTCTGCTCTTCATGAAAGACATGCACATTGCCTTTCTCGACCCCTCGTCGGGAAAAGCAAGCGAGATCAAGACACACGGTGCTCCTGACTACGGCAACATCGATGCGGCTTTCGCCTTGCAAGACACTTCCGGAGAAGTGTGGCTCGGAACGAAACGATACGGACTGTACAGACTTGATCTGAAAACAGGCAACATCGTGCGCATGGACTTTGTGAACGACGTGCACATACAAGGTCTTGCTGAAGACAACAACCGCAACATCTGGATTACAACGCTGAAAGACGCCGTTTGCTATCAACCACGGTCGGGAGAAGCCACAATGAACAGTCTTGTTTCTTCAAGCAAGAACCACACCAAGACGCAGTTCTTCGACAATTCAATAACCATTGCCCCAAACGGCAACGTAGTGCTAGGCAGCTCTGACGGATGTAAATTCCTTCCGGCCGACATTGAGACAAAAACAAGAAAACCAAGAAAGTATAGCCACGGACTGATGGTCTACGCCACGAACATAAAGACTTCCGACGGGAAACAACTTGCGATATGCGGAAAAACGGGCAAAAAGCAGAAGATAACCTTGGCTCACGACGAAAATTCGCTTGAGTTCATGTATTTCCGTCCAAACTATAGTCAAACGTCTTCGCTTATGTACCAATACAAACTTGAAGGCTTTGACAACAACTGGCACGAGGCAACGTATCAACATGCGGCAAGCTACAGTAACCTTCGTGCGGGGAAATACACTTTCCGCCTGCGCTTGTTGTCGTCGCCCGACCTTCCGCCAGTAGACGAGACAACCGTCGTTGTAAACATAATGAGCAGTCCGTGGAACTGTACCGCAGCATGGATTCTGTATATAACATTCTGCGGACTTGTGTTATACTACATAAACTCACTTTATCTGCGCATACGTGCAAACCGACTGTTGTTGGAACAGGAAAAGAACGAGCGCGAGAGGGAAAAACAGGCAAAGGAAATGAACATGAGTTTCTTCGCCAACATATCCCACGAATTCCGCAATCCCATCACTATCATAGCAGGACCGCTTATCCAACTCGCTGCCGACAACTCGCTGCCGCATAACGTGAAGACAACATTACAGCGCATATGCATGAGCGTGAACAGGATGTTGAGGCTCATCGACCAGATGTTGGATTTCAATCAACTGGAAACTGACGCGCTAAGGCTAAAGGTAACGAAAACAGACATAGAAGAAGAGATAAGCCGCATGGCGGCAGCTTTTGTGGAATCGACCACAGTCAGGAACATTTCGTTCGAAGCCTTTTGCGAACAGGCCATAGGCGAGAGATGGATTGACACGGACAAATTCGAGAAAATAATAAGCAACCTGTTCACCAATGCACTGAAACATACTCCCGACAACGGGAAAATATCAATCAAAGCCAGTATGGAAAACGAAAGCGGAAGGGTGATCCTTATCGTAGATGTAAGGAACAGCGGTTCTCACATAGAGGAAGAACGGATGCCCGACGTTTTCAAGCGTTACTATCAGCTTGCCGACACGAAAGGAAGCCACCACTATGGTTGGGGAACAGGCATTGGACTGTATTACGTAAAAAGGCTTGTAGGATTGCACCACGGCAGCATCGGCGTGAAGAACATTGCCGAAGAATGCGGAGGCGGCGTGTCGTTCACATTCAAACTGCCTTGCAACAAGGATGCCTTCAGCGAAAACGAACTGTGCGAGGCTAAGTCGGAAGTGCTTCAAATACCTGTCACTTACACGGACAACAAGGATTTGCAAAAAAAAGACACAGGAAAAAGCGAAAAGGACAATTGCAAAGACTCAAAAAAGCGGAAAAAAATCCTAATCGTTGATGACGACATAGACGTGGCACAGTACATCCGATCCATCTTCAGCGGCGATTATATCATAGAGAACCGTTATTCTGCGGAAGCCGCATTGCAGGACATTGCCGAAACAGCGCCGGACATTGTTCTTAGCGACATCATAATGGGCAAGATGTCGGGCTACGAATTCTGCCGGAAGCTTAAGTCTGACCTTATGACTTGCCATATTCCGGTTGTAATGATTACGGCAAAGTCGAACATCGACGAGCAGATACAAGGTTTGAAGCTTGGCGCCGTGGGTTACGTAACGAAGCCTTTCGACCCGGAATACCTGCGTGCCGTGGTGGAAACGCAGTTGGAAAACATCTCCACCATACGCCGGCGCCTTGGCGAAAGCACTGAAACGAAAGAACTTTCAGACGCACTTTCCGACGAAGACCGCCGCTTCATGGACGAACTGTACGCCCTTATGGAAAAACGCGCGGCTGAAATGGAACTGAACGTACAGACGATATGCCGCGACCTGCTAATCAGCCAAAGCAAGTTCAACTATAAACTAAAGGAACTGACAGGCGACACTCCCGGAGTTTTCTTCCGCAAATACAAACTGAACCGTGCGGCACAATATCTGAAGGAAGGCAAAATGACTGTTTCCGAAATAGCAATTGCTACAGGTTTCGCCACTGCCGCCCATTTCTCTGTGGCATTCAAAAAGCAGTTTGGCGTTTCGCCCAGCGAATATCAAGCGTGAAAGGAAACATGCACACCTACAACAAAACGGCCACCGGGGATGACAACAATCACACCCGATGGCCTTAACACAGAATTATAACTAAACCTATTTCTGTCTAAATATATTCACACTTCATTTCTTCTTACCAAGATCTTTCAATTCGCAATTCTGTTCTTTTTTCCACATCTAAATTCCAACAATATATCACATCATTATAATATTGTTACCTGAAATACAATCTTTCACCTTAATATAATATATAACGCTTTATATATTCTTCTGTAAAAACTCATGCCGGTTAGAATATTCCGAACATGAAGTGGTAAACGTAACTTATACCGAGTCCGGCTATTGTTGCCGTTATTACATGCACCATTCCAGGCAGCATGAACGAGTGATTGAGCAGATATTTTCCTATAACTGTGGTTCCGGACCGGTCGAAGTTAACTGTGGCAATGTCTGACGGGTAGTTGGGAATGAAGAAATATCCGTAGACTGAAGGCATAACGCCCAGCAATATCCAACCGTCTATACCCAAGGAATAAGCCAAAGGCAACATGGCTACAACAACACCACCCTGTGAGTTGATGAGAACGGAAACGAAGAAGAACGCCAAAGCTATTGTCCATGGATAGGATTTAACCAAGTCTGACAGCATCAACTGTATTTCCGCCTCGTAATTGGAAAAGAACGTGTCGCTCATCCATGCTATGCCGTAGATTGCCACAACTGCAACCATACCGTTTTGCCATACCACTCCGCTAACGGCAGCCTTTGCCTTTGCCTTGCAGAAGATTATCATCAACGCTGCGGCAGTTATCATCGTTATCTGTATAAGGATGTTCATCGCCAAAGGCTTGCTCACCACATGGGTTACGCCGGCCATTACGACACCAGCCTTAGCCAGTTGCTTTGCAGTCTCAACTGTTCCGTCGGCGAGTGTCACTGACTCCGGACCGCCCTTCACCACCTGCACGGTTTCATAAGAGGGCAACAAGTTTATCCCCATCATGCTGCACACGGAGATTATAACGATAACAACAAGTGCAAAGAGGAAGATATAGACAGCGCGCTTGCTTACCGGCGCAATCTTCTTGTCGAGAGTGGTAGCTGTATTACCGTAGATATAATCACGCTGCACTGGATCTTTGATTTTTGCAAGGAACTTCTGGTCCTTGTCCAAGTCAAGTCCTCTGTTCCAGCTCACTGCAACTGCCATAAGTATACCTATTATACAAGCAGGTATGGTAACAAGCAGAATCTGAACGTTGCTGACAGCAAAACCGTTGTCGGTGCTTATGGCAGAAAAGGCAACTACAGCCGCAGCAATTGGCGAGCAGGTAATACCTATCTGAGAGGCAATGCTTGCAATTCCGCAGGGACGTTCGGGACGAATGCCTTTCTTCAGTGCGATGTCGCAGATAATCGGCATCAACGTATAAACCACGTGGCCCGTGCCGACAAGCATCGTCAGGAAGAAAGTGGTAAATGGAGCAAGGATGGTTATACGTTCGGGATGTTTGCGCAACAGTCGCTCCGCAATCTGTATCATCCAGTCCATACCTCCAGACGCCTGCAACATGCCTGCACATGTTACTGCTGCTATAATAATGTAAATTACGTCAGTTGGCGGTTCTCCTGGCTTCATCTGAAAACCGAACACCAAAATTGCCAAACCAATGCCTGAAATGGCACCGAGAGCTAGTGAGCCGTAGCGAGCTCCAATCCAAAGAGCCACAAGAACAACAAGCAGCTCTACTATCATTAAAATTGTCATAGGTTTTTGTTTGTTTATTATTCTGTTTTTCTGCCGGCAAAGATATGGCAAGCCGCAGACAACGTCTTTCGTTTTTCAGCATTCGATTTTCGTTTTTCAGCAAAACAACTGAAAAACAACGTTATATAAGAATAAACATAGTTTAAAAATGCTTTAAAGCCACCAAAAATTTTGCAACATCACTTTTATTTAATAATTTTGCACACGTAAAACAGTATGTGCAAGACCACAGAAGGAAATGCAATGAGCTCAAATATACAATCATGTCAATATCCAAAACAAGACAAAAGTTAGTAGATGTAGCCCGTCAGTTGTTTGCCCGCAACGGTTTAGAGAACACAACGATGAACGACATAGCTTTAGCCTCAGGCAAAGGCAGGCGCACACTGTATACTTACTTTAAAAGCAAAGAAGACATTTACTATGCCGTTATCGAAGGTGAGCTTGAACGCCTCTCTGACAAACTTGACGAGGTTGCAGCAAAAAACATACGTCCGCAAGACAAAATAATTGAGCTTATTTACACTCACCTTAATATGATTAAGGAGACAGTTGTAAGAAACGGCAATCTGCGCGCCGCTTTTTTCAGGAACATTTGGATGGTGGAAAAAGTAAGGAAGAATTTCGACGAAGACGAGATAGAACTTTTCCGTAACGTCTACAACGACGGAAAACGCGCCGGTGAATTCGATATAGAAAACGTTGATCTTGTGGCAGACATAACCCACTATTGCATAAAAGGCCTCGAAGTGCCATACATTTGCGGCAGACTTGGACATGGAATCACTCCAGAAGCGAGCAAGCCGTTAGTGGCAAAGGTGGTATACGGAGCTTTGGGGAAAATCACCACAAAGCAGACAGACTGAAAAGCAAAGAGAGAAAAAACACGAAAGAAAAAGAAACAACTAAAATACAATAAAGCAAAATGGGATTATTAACAGGCAAGACTGCAATCGTTACAGGTGCTGCACGCGGCATCGGCAAGGCAGTCGCAATGAAATTCGCTTCAGAAGGAGCAAACATAGCGTTCACAGACCTCGTTCTCAACGATGAAATGGCTGCCGGACTGGAAGCAACACGCAAGGAAATAGAGGCACTCGGCGTAACTTGCCGCGCATATGCTGGCAATGCAGCCGACTTTGAAGAGACAGAAAAGACTGTAAAGCAAATAAAAGAAGACTTTGGCACAATCGACATACTGGTAAACAATGCCGGAATAACAAAAGACGGCCTCATGCTCCGCATGAGTGAAGCTCAATGGGACGCTGTGCTGAACGTAAACCTAAAGTCTGCGTTCAACTTTATCCACGCTTGCGCACCTATCATGCTTCGCCAACGCGGCGGTTCCATTATCAATATGGCATCTGTCGTAGGTGTTCACGGCAACGCCGGACAGTGCAACTATGCTGCTTCAAAGGCCGGTATGATTGCTCTCGCAAAGAGCATCGCACAGGAACTCGGTCCAAAGGGAATACGTGCAAACGCAGTAGCTCCAGGTTTCATCGAAACAGCCATGACTGCACAGCTTCCTGAAGAAATCCGCAAGGACTGGATGAAGAAGATTCCTCTGCGTCGCGGCGGACAGACAGAAGACATCGCAAACGTTTGTCTCTTCCTGGCTTCTGATATGTCAAGCTATGTTAGCGGACAGGTAATACAGATTGACGGCGGAATGAACATGTAAGCCGTCAAAACAAAAGGCGGAAACGTTCCAACAACCATACACCATCAGAAAGCAGCAACCATGCAAAATTATCACGTGGGGCTATTTCTGGTGGTGTTATCATTATCAACCGTTGCTATACAATATTAAAAACAATAAAAATGAACGTTGTTTACGAAGACAACCACGTTATCATAGTCAATAAAGAAAGCGGAGAGATAGTACAAGGCGACAAGACCGGCGACAAGCCTCTCAGTGAAACAGTGAAAGAATACATCAAGGAGGCATACGCAAAGCCAGGCAATGTCTTTCTTGGCGTAGTGCACCGGCTTGACAGACCGGTAAGCGGACTGGTTGTTTTCGCCCGCACATCGAAAGCCCTGTCGCGGTTGAACGACATGTTCAGGACCGGTGATGTGCACAAGACCTACTGGGCTTTGACCCGCAACTGTCCTTCGGTAGAGGAAGGAACAATAGAGAGTTGGCTCGTAAGAAACGAAAAACAGAACAAGAGCTACTCCTACCCTACCGAAAAGCCCAATGCAAAAAAGGCAGTTCTGAAATACAAAGTCATCGGAAGGTCGGACAACTATACTCTCATAGAGGTACATCTGCTCACAGGACGCCATCATCAGATACGGTGTCAGCTTGCAAGCATAGGCTGCCCAATTAAGGGAGACTTGAAATACGGCGCAAAGCGAAGCAATCCCGACGGAAGCATTTCCCTGTTGTCACGTCGTGTCGAATTTGTCCACCCTGTATCAAAGCAGACTATTACAGCCATTGCCCCATTGCCTAAGGCACCGGAATGGAAGCCTTTTGCTGGTATCTGACAGATTGGCAACACTAACATGGCAAAAGTAACGAAAGAATACTGAATAATCATTAAACGGCAAGGATAATGAAAAGAATGGCCGTATATTTGTAGAAACGAATAATACGAACAACATTCATTAACCTATAAAAAACTGAAAGAATTATGTCAACAACCATCATTGTCATCATCGCAGTTATAGTTATCGCGATATGGCTGGTAAGCATCTACAACAATCTGGTGAAGCTCCGCAACAACCGCGAGAATGCCTTTGCCAATATTGACGTACAGCTAAAGCAGCGTTATGACCTTGTCCCGCAATTGGTTGCAACGGTAAAGGGATACGCCACCCACGAGAAGGAAACATTGCAGCGCGTTACCGACGCACGCACCGCTGCCATGGGAGCAGTGACAATAAACGACAAAGTTAAAGCGGACAACATGCTTTCAAGCGCATTGGCAGGACTGAAAGTGTCGGTGGAAGCATATCCCGAACTTAAAGCAAACCAAAATTTCATACAGCTTCAAAGCGAGATTTCCGACATAGAGAACAAATTGGCAGCCGTGCGCCGCTTCTTCAATTCGGCAACACGCGAACTTAACAACGCTGTGGAGACATTTCCATCCAACCTCTTTGCAAAGATGTTCGGTTTCAGCCGTCAGCCCATGTTCGAAGTACCGCAGGAAAGCCGTGCAGCAATGGACAAGGCTCCAGAAATAAATTTCAACTGAAAGAAAAACGATAACATTTCTCTATGCAATACGTAGGAATGCAAACGCAAATCAGCCGCAACAACCGCATGACGGTTCTGTTGCTGCTGATGTTTCCTGTAATCATCCTCGGCGTAGTATGGGCGTTCCTCGCTCTTGTCAACTATTTTGGCAACGGTTACTACAACCAATACGGAGAGATTGTGCACCAGATGGATGCAGAAACCGTCAACTACTACTTTCTCCAGGCACTGCCTTGGGTGGTAGGCGGCGTGGGAATATGGTTCTTGATAGCCTATCTCTGCAATGCATCAATGGTAAAAGCCGCCACCGGAGCACGCTCTCTTTCAAGAAGAGAGAACCCGCGAGTTTACAACATCGTGGAGAATCTTTGCATGACTGCCGGCATGGACATGCCGAAGATCAACGTTGTTGACGACCCGCAACTCAATGCCTTTGCAAGCGGAATCGACAAGAAAAGTTATACCGTGACCGTTACGACGGGACTGCTTCAGCTGCTCAACGACGATGAATTGGCGGGAGTAATCGGACATGAACTAACCCATATCAGAAATCACGACACGCGTTTGCTCATCACGAGCATCATCTTTGTCGGAATAATCTCCACTGTAATGAGCGTCGTCGTACAGATGATGTATAATATAATGTGGTTCGGCGGAGGCGGAAGGCGCATAGGTGGCGACAACGACGAGAACGGCAACAGCCGCAACAACGGTTTGAGCATAATCGTGGTGCTTGTGATTGGCTACGTTCTCTGTGCCGTGGCATATCTCTTCACCCTGCTCACACGCTTCGCCATAAGCCGCAAACGTGAATACATGGCAGACGCCGGAGGAGCAGAGCTGTGCGGCGACCCTCTTGCATTGGCATCGGCACTCCGCAAGATAAGCGGCGATCCTGGCCTACAGAACGTGGGACGCGATGATATAGCCCAGCTCTTTATCATTCATCCGCAGCATCTTACTGCGGGGGGAGCACTCAGTTTCATGTCATCGCTCTTCAGCACTCACCCGGACACACGGAAGAGAATTGAGATACTAGAGCAGTTCTAAATGAACTGCCACTGTACTGCAATTTATTTTCGCAGCGGAGCTTTCATGCCACATGTTAATTCATTACCTTTGCATATTGTTAAGCATTTGTATGCCCGACAATATGCATTTCATTTCGGGCAATTGCTATTGAAAGAGTTAAATCTAATGTCTTGAAAACAATATATTCACTTTTGCCTATCATCGGCATGCTTATCCTGCCGACAGCTACCAAAGCTAAAGATAGTGTTTCTTCAGACTCGACAAAGGTGCTCGACGACGTGGTCTGCGTTGGCGAAAAGCCCCATTATCTAACTCCAAGCCAGACGATCTCCGGGGCAACGCTTCAAAATCTCTCTACGACTTCTGTTGCGGATGCACTGAAATATTTTTCCGGCGTACAGATTAAGGACTATGGCGGGCTTGGCGGACTCAAGACAGTAAACGTGCGCTCGCTCGGTTCGCAGCACGTCGGAGTCTATCTCGACGGCATACGCATAACAAACGCACAAAACGGACAAGTGGATTTGGGAAAGTATTCACTGTCGAATATGGAAAGCGTTTCGCTCTACAACGCCAACAAGAACGAAAGGCTGCAATCAGCTTCGGAATATGCATCGGCTGCTACCGTGTACATGCAGACGAAACGCCCGGAACGCACCACATTCAACGTTGAATACGGCAACGGTTCGTTCGGAATGAACAAGGTTAAGGCTTATTTCTCGCTGAAGAACCGGCTCTTTTTCGATGCAGAATACCAGCATACTGACGGCGACTACGAATTCCGCTTCCGTTCAGAATCGGAAGATACAATTGGCAAACGCCACAACTCCGACATATCATTCTATCGACTTGAAGCGGCAGGATTCTACAAGGGCTTTACCACACACGTCTATTACTACAACTCACGCCGCGGACTGCCCGGTCCTGTAATAAGAAGGCTCACTGACCAATGGGATTCAACAGATCGCCAATGGGACCAGAACTTTTTCATCCAGTCCTCATACAAGAAGCTGTGGGAAAAGTTCGGACTTCGTGCCAACTTCAAATACTCTTACGACTATCTCCACTACCTGCAAGACCCGTCAACAAATGCCGCCACGATGTACTGCAACAACCGTTATGCGCAGCAGGATCTCTATGCCTCTGTGGCCGGTTCTTTCAACACGCGCTACGTTTCTGTCACTGCAAGCACAGACTTGAGATGGTCAGACCTTGACTGCAACGTTTACAAATTCAGCTATGTCTACAGAATTGACTCAAAGTCACTGCTTTCGTTAATCGGTTCATACAAGGGTTTCGAAGCCAACATTGCCCTGCTCTACACATTCGTACAGGACCACACTCGCAACAGTGCGGCTCCCCTGCGCCGTCTTACACCAATGTACCTCCTGTCATACAAGTTGAACGGCTGGATATTCCGCGCCTACCATAAGCGGATGTTCCGCGCTCCGACACTCAACGACCTTTATTACACTTTGGTCGGAAGCACGGACCTTAAACCAGAATACACATCACAATGGGATGCCGGCATTGACTATCGCGGAAAGCACCTTCACTTTGCCGTTGACGCATACTACAATGACATCGAAGACAAGATTGTTGCCATTCCGATGAAATGCCAGTTCCGGTGGTCAATGGTCAATTTCGGAAAGGTAAAGTCAGCAGGTTTGTCAGTATCAGGAGGCTACAACGGACAGTGGGGAAAGTTTACTCTATCCTCAAACGCCAATTATACATGCCAGCAAGACCGCGATTTCTCAATGCCTGACGACCCGGAATACAAACACTACATACCGTATTCACCCCTACATTCAGGTTCGCTGATACTCGATTTGGGTTATGACTCTTATTCTTTGTGCTCGTCGTTCCTATACACCGGAGAGAGATTTGCGCTGGTTTCAAACAACAAGGATGATTTGTTGAGCGACTGGTATACAATAGACCTGAAACTTAACAAACGTTTCAAGCTGAAAAACAACATGGTCATACAGGCCACCTTAGAGTGCAATAACCTTACTAATTCCCGACATGAAGTTGTAAAGCGCTACCCCATGCCGGGGAGAAACTGGAAATGCACACTGAAATTTGAATTGTAAGCTTCTCACCGGCAACGGAAAGAATTTAACTATAACAAGGCTTCGCAATGTTGAAAATCAATTATAAAGGTAATTACATTTCCATTCTGTGCACGTTAGTATTTATGGCATCGTGCTCGTTGGAACCGGCAGACGTGGTGCAACCGTCTGCCCCCACAGAATCAGGCGACAGACTCATCGTCTTGTGCGAAGGACTGTGGGGAATGGACAATTCTACAATCAGTTTCATTGACCACGGAACGCTGACAAACCGATGGTTCAGGGAGAACAATCCCGGACACAAGCTTGGAGACACAGGAAACGACATTCTGCAGGTGAACGACACGCTTGTTGCAATAAGCGTCAACTGGTCGAACATAATACAATACATCTATCCCGACGGAAGAGCGATAACTGCAACGGAAAACATTCCAAACAACCGACGGCTCGCAACCGACGGAGAACGCTATCTTTTCTGCACGTCCTACGCAAACAACGGATATGTTGCAAAAGTAGACCTTGTTACGAAAGAAATCGTCGACACCTGTCACGTGGGCTACGAACCTGAAGGCATCGCCTATTACAAAGGGCGTCTGTTCGTTGCCAACACTGGCGGCTACTCTTTTCAAGAGGGCCATGAATACGAATCGACGGTTTCGGTGATTGATGCGCAAACCATGCGGGAGCTGAAGCGCATTGACACGGGATGCATAAACCTGTATGGTGAAATGACCCAGTGCGGACAATTCGTATGCATTAACTCTGCCGGAGACTATTACGACGTTAAACCGAAAACTGTTGTGCTGAACATGGCCAACGAGGAATTTAAAGTTTACGATTTTCCAGCCACTTACAACTGCACCTACGGCAACAAATTTTACGTCATAGGCTCTGAATTTTCGTATAACAAAGGGACGGGGGGCGAATATACGTACACAGTACATACGATAGACCTTCCTTCCTTGGAATCCAGCGCAGGGCTTGGCGACTATCAGCAAGTAAGTGAAACGATAGAAAAGCTACAGGCGCCTTACGGTATATACGTCAGTCCATATTCTGGCCACATGTATGTTGCCGATGCGCGAAGCTATGCCACAAACGGATTTCTCTATGAATACAATCCTACTGACAATACTATTGCAAAATACAACCTCGTAGGTCTTAATCCTGGTCACATGGTGGCATTAAGCCCTGCATCAAACTCGCCGCGACAGGCGACAGAAAAAGAATAAACGCCATGAGCATCTGCCTGTAGCAGTGCTCTGCAAAACAAATAAGTCCGGGTGAAGCAAATTTCGCTGAGAGGGAAGTTCTCTGAAAACGGGACACAGCATCGACTGCGGTGATTGCCTATCGGGCTCGGCTCAGAAAAGTCATTCCGCCAACGGCAAAGCGGGAGAAGACGCCGAGATCTTATGCATAAGTCCGAAAACCTGCCCGAACAATGTTTAACAAATGTCCATTCGATGATGGACTTAACAAGTAAAAACGATGAAGAAACTATTGTTTCTTGCCGCACTCTTGTCGACGGGTGCGGCAGGGTTGTCGGCAGCAGACAACTCAGAAAAGGCATTGAATGCCGTGTGTGTTACCCTTAAATCTGGCGAAGCAAAATACGTTGCATTCACCGAAAAGCCTGTAATCCTGGCTCAAGACGGTGAACTGCAGGTTACTGGCTCGGAAGACCAAAGCAAGCTCGTGATTGCCCCCTTCGCTGATGTAGACGTGATTACTGCCGTTTACCACGATTTCGACACCGACAACATCGAAGATATTTCGAGCGAGACGGGACGAACGGTGGATGCAGTGTACGACCTTTCAGGCAAAAAGGTCAACAAAATCCTTCCCGGACAGGTCTATCTAATCAAGTTCACAGATGGTTCAACACTTAAAACGGCTAAATAACAATGAAAAAAATCCTATATTTGGCTGCATTTGCAGCCGTTGCCATTCAGGCATCAGCACAGTCTGCATTCACGGTTGAAGCTAACGACACGACGTATTCGTTCCCTCTCAGCTCAAAAATAACAATAACCGACAATGAAATCTGGCATCCCGACAACGACAAGGACGAAGTAAAGTTCAAGTCCAATTATGCCCGCCTTGTGGCAGACTTCCAAAGTTCTTTCGCCACGGCAACGCAGCAGTCGGAAACAGGAGTGGAGAGCTATGATGCTCCGCGTCTTATCGGCGACTACCTTTGGGAAATAGACTTCACCACAAACGAATACAAGCGCGTTCAGCTTATGGTGAAGGCTTACACGTCAGCGACAGACGACAGCAACCCAAGAAATGTGCTTGCAGACAAGAGCAACACCCAGCAAAACCTCGGAAACTGCAACACAGAAGGCAACACTGGAAACTATTTCCGCATTGCAAGCTACGGCAAAGACGGCCACTGGTCGTGGATTTACAACGAATTGACCAACACTTATGCAATAGTAAACCGCGACGCGCAGAAGCAACTTGCAATGGATTTGAATTCGCTGAAGGCTACTGTTGACAAAACGGCCGCAAAAGACCTTAACATCGACAACGTGAGCGGGAAATGGAAGTTCAAGGCTCTTGTTGACAACGGCAACGGCGCATCAAAAGACACCATCATTGAATGGAGACTGAATGCTGAACCGTTTACCGACCGCTACTGGACTGTTGATGGCATACCTTACAAATCAGGTACCGGACGAGTAACTGTAAAATATATGAACTGCGACATTCTTGGATACTTCCCCGATGAAGCCGACAATGCCAACGGACACGACTGGGACTTCCATTTCTGCAAAGACGGTCTAAGCGCAGAGAGCTATGAATGGGAACTCAAGTCTGTTAAAGAAAATACTGCCGATTCGCTTTTCACGTACTATCCCGACTTCACGATACAGGACCGCAACACGCTTGTTTCTACCAACGGTATGGAATTCACACTATGGAACAAGACCAAAGACGGAAGTGATGTGCAAAAGACTGTAACACAACATTTCACCGTTCCCGCCGGAACGACAATGCGACGCTCTTCTACTTATCCAAGCGATGTTGTCGTCTACATACATGACACCGTTTACGTAACAAAACACGACACCGTTTACGTTGACAAGAAGAAGCTGACTGCCGATGAACTCATCGCTGCGGGAAAACACGCAGAAGAAGTTCTCAACTCAACAACCCACTTGTATGAGTTCGCTTCAGACAGTGAGTTCAAGGAATATGCAAGATACTACAACGATGCAGCAGAAATTACCGACTCAACGGTAACGTCAACCGAAGACTGGCAAACGGCAGTTGCACAACTCAAAAAAGTTGCTACAGCTTATGGCTATTACACACAGAACCTCATGAAGCCTGAATATGTAGGAAAATACCTGTTCCTCGGTCAGGGCGGTTTCAGTGCCATGGCATTCAACGCTAACTTCAGAAGCAAAAACACCGAAAATGCATCCTACAACGGTTACGTAAAGCAAAACAGCGGCTATGTGGCATATGCAAAGACAGACGTTGACGTTAACGACTCTACCGCTTTTGCAACAATGTTCACCAAATACATGGGCAGAAACGACTGCTTCGACGGACTGCAGAAAGTTGACCTTTTTGTGATATACAACCCTTGCAGCACTAACGGAAAGGAATATTTCCCCATTTATCTTGCAGAAGGCAACGGAATCACCTTTGAACAGTGGAAGGGCAACAACGCCAACTGCTACGAAACGCTTGACGAGGCTATACAACACTTCGGCCAAAGTTCCGGAAATTTGGCCGAACGCACTTGGGTGAAGCTTAACTACGATGACGACGGCGTGCGCACTCAAATCGCTGCCAGCGCAACAGACTTCCCCGACCTCTCCAATTACTCCGATTTCGAGGTCGTTACAACATGTGAAAGTAACCTGCCGGGCGAAATTTCAAAGCCGGGCGTAACAGTTGACACTACGACAATGCCGTTCACCTACAGCAAAGACAATGAGGCTTGCGAATTCTCAGGAGCAATGATTCTTAAAGCAAAGAACGCTGATGGCGACAAAGTTGCAATACTGATATGGAAAAATTCCAGCAACAGCAAGTATTATGCATACGCTTTTGACCTTGCGGAATAATTAAAAACAATACGAACAATGAAGAAAACAGTTATTTCTATGTTGTTCGTCCTGACTGCTGTCACAACGGAAGCACAGAACGTGTTTTCCGTTGTTGACGGCAACGGGCACTACAACATTCCAATCGGGGCGGAAATACGCATCGACAGCGACAAAGGTTTCACACTCAGTCTCGACAGGAAAGACTATCAGTTTAGCCTCAACGCAAAAATAACTCCCGCCGAAGGCAAGGCAAAATTGCCCATAGCCATCAAAAACAACAAATGGATAGCGGGATTAAATTCATTAACATCGGCTTCCAACGGCATTTTCTCGTCAGACGAAGAAGATTTCAGCTGGAAAGACGACAATGTCAGCTTTGGCGACTATTATCTGTCGGGCACGGTGGTTGACACAGTGCGCAACGTAAACATGGTTGACGCTTGGCACAAATACTACGGAAAGAGCGTCGACATGGTGTTCTTCAAGGTTGCAACCGGCGAAACAGGCTACCGCAGTCTGCCTTCCGACACATTGTGCGCATACAAGGAAACGACTCATGTCGGCAAGATAGCCGTACTGGTGATAAGTTACGCCACAGATGCAAAAACGGGCGAAATTGCGTCAAATGCAGTTGGCATAGCAAAATGGTCGTCAGAACTTCGCAACTATGTTGGAATAAGCGGCAATACATACACTTCCAGCGGATACGTGATGTATTTCGACGACCTGCAGACCGCAAAGGACGTGGCGCTCAATACCGAGAACTTCTCGCGCAGCTCTGACAGCTACGGGCTTTCTGCCCCTACATGGAACTATCTCACAGCGGGAACAAGTCTCGTTGAAGAATCGGTGAACAAAAGTGAACTGCTGAAGCCTTTAAAAACAGACATAAGGACGAACATCAGTCCTGCAAAACCCACGCAAACCAACTTGGACGACCAGGTGGCATACCGTTTCGACAGTCCCGACCCGGAAAATGCAATAGTGAACTATCACTACACGGCAACTGACTCTACCGCAACCTTCCAGTATCCGGAACTAAAATCGGCCGACAACACTACGCCATCACCGTACTCTTTAAGAGAAAACAACACATGGATGGGCGCAACGTGCCTGTATCTAGTGCCAAGCGACGGGACAAACTTCTCAAAATACCGCAAATTCGACGGATACATCCACGCTACCATGATTGACGGCGCTGAATACAAAAGGCATCTCAGCATAAACAAAAAAGGTGTAATCACCGTTGACGGAGAATGGGAGCAGACAAAAGAACCGGAAATCAACGTGACGACAAGCATTAAGAACGAAGACAACGGCGTAGCGCAGTATTTCAACCTGAAATTCATGGCACTGGACATGGGAAGCAAGAACGGACTGGAAAAGAACGTGCTCGGTTACGATGAAGCCCACGCTCTCGAAGCAGATCCGGCAAACGCCGTTACCACACCGTTCGTGCCGCGGGTATGGACATACATGCCATACAGTCTTTCAGAAATAGTGCCTGCCCACATCATGCACCGTTGCAACTACAGTTTCATGTGCGAAAATGCAGAATACATGAGCGAAGAGTTGCAGGAAAACGGTGTGGCACTTAAACTGAGCGACGATGTAAGCGGCACCTATTATGAAAAGAACTACAGATACTGGATGTTCACCGACGAAGAAGGACACTTGATTGCATATACTTTGCACAACACCGGTACAGTATCGGCAATGGAATGGTTCAAGTAACAGTTACATTTTAACATGACAAGTATGCTATACAAGAAGAAATCACTATTGCTGGCAACAGCCACGGCCTTATGCCTTGCGGCAACGGCACAGAGCCAGAAGTTTACGGTTGTTGAGTTGCACCAGGCTCCAGGACAGTTCATAAACGAACTGCCTTACGCCGACGAGGAAACGACTCAGGAAGAAGTATGCGCCAACGCACAGGAACAACTGGAAATGGGTGCTCTCGTTTCGCTTGGCACCTACGGCGGATACATAACCGTCAAGTTTGACCATCCTGTTGAAAACAAAACCGGCAACGACATACTGATAAAAGGCAACGGCTTCTACGCCAATGCCGACCCCGTGTATGGCGACGAGACAATCGGCGGAAGTATAGAACCGGGAATCGTATATGTTGGTGTCGGTTCCGATCCAGCCACTGCACAATGGTATGAGCTTGCCGGCTCGGAGTATTTCACCAGCGAAGTGCACGATTTCAGCATTACATACCATAAGCCCACAAGCGAGAACGTGACAAACGACTATATCCGTTGGGAGTGTTCATGGACAGACTCCGACGGAGTGAAGCGCGATTCTACCGGATACCACGCAAAGAACGGTTCCCATAGCCAAAGCTACTGGCCAAAATACGAGGGAAAAGACGAGCTAACCTTCTCCGGTGGACGTCTGCCGAACAATGCTATCGAGCAAAGCGGCCAAGGAACGTACTGGGTGCTTTACAGATATTCGGCAGACAGCTACGGATATGTAGACGCCTCAGCTACCAACGACAGCCTTTATTCTTCGTTCGACATTAGTTGGGCGGTTGACAAGGACGGCAGACCTGTGGCTCTCGACAAGGTTGACTTTGTGCGCGTGGCAACAGGAATCTTCCAATACTGCGGATGGCTTGGCGAAACAAGCACTGAAGTGTCTGACTTTGCCGACCTCCACCAAATTCCCGGATATGACGACCACCCGTATGTCATCACTCCACGCCCCAATCCGAACGAGCCTTCGGGCATACGAAACGCCCAGACCGTTCGCATTGAAGGCAGCGGAAACTATTACAACACGCTCGGGCAGAAGGTTGACAAACTCGTAAGAGGACGGATTTACATCCACAACGGCAAGAAAATAGTATACTAAGCCACACTACAAGTTGCAGGCACAGGGAAACGGGCTAAAATCGCCATTCCCGGCCTGCAACTTTCTTTTTGCCCGTCCGTCATAAAAACTGTTTATCCGCGTTAAGAAACCGCATAAAACGGACGTTGACCACTCAAAAACTTGCATATGTCAATTATTATTACTACCTTTGCAAACGAATTAAGAAACGGTGCGGTGGCTTACGCTTTGTTAAAGCCATGTCTGTCACCATGTAATTAACTGGTATCCAGGAGCAACGGACGTCATTTATCGTCACAGTTATAGTGTTGCTTTCCGCGGGTTTTTGTCATTTTCATTCGTAATAGCAAGGAACTTTTGTATTGTTCGGTTACTACGGCCCAGATGCCATAAACAACAAGTTATGAAGTTTTTTAAAAAGACGAGAATTGTATTAACTGTATTTTTCATGTGCCTGTCGTTAGCAGTGTATGCAAGCGGCGACACCCAACCAACAAACAACGACTTTGACTGGGAACCTGTAATGGACGCCATCATACAGGTTGAAAGCGGCGGAGACGCCAAGGCGGTTAGCGGAAACTCATGCGGCGCCATGCAGATAACCCCCATCTGCGTTGCTCAATGCAACATCATCCTGAAAGCACGCAAGAGCAAGAAGCGATACACGCTGAAAGACCGTTTCAACACGGCAAAATCAAAAGAGATGTTTATCCTCATGCAATCGTTCTACAATCTTGAGAACAACATCGAAAAGGCAATCCGCTCATGGAACGGAGGCATGCGATACTCTATAAAAGGTACGCAGCGTTACTACGACAAGGTTATGTCGTATCTCAGAAAATAAAATGAAAAGCGGGACTATGTTCCACACCTACATTTCGGCTTAAAGCCATACATCAGGTCAACATGTCGCAGTCCGGTCCTTTGCCGCACTGCGACATGTTTCTTTTTGCGCTTAAACAGATTTGAAAGCAACTTTCTTCCGATGCAAAAGGAAGTGCATTTCCACATGCTTCCCGCTGGTTTTCAAACAGAAACAACTTTAATACTTTCAGATTTTGAAATCTAGTCAATTTGCATTACATTTGCACTGATAGGAAACGCCCATATCTGCACCGACGGCAGGCTTTGCAGACTTGCAAATGCCAGGGCGTTACTGAAAACTATATGCAGATTCCTCACTAAGAAGAAATGAACATATCTACAAAAAGAGCTATAAAATGGAGCGCTGCAATCATTGCCTCCCCCTTCATACTTTTCATTCTGCTTGCTTTGGCGCTGTATTTTCCGCCATTACAGAACCTTGCCGTTCACAAGGTGGCTGACTATGCATCGAAACAGACCGGCATGCAGATTGCCGTAAGCAAGGTACACCTGCAGTTTCCCTTGGACTTGGGCATAGAAAGCTTCAAAATGATAAAGCAGAACGACTCTCTGCCGCAGGTCAAAGATACCGTTGCCGACGTAAGGAAGCTGGTGGTCAGCGTGAGGCTGCTGCCACTTTTCAAACAACAGGTGGAAATTGACGAACTGGACTTGCAGGAACTGAAAATGAACACCACCGACTTTATCCACGAGGCACGCGTGAAAGGAACAGTAGGAAGGCTGACACTTCAGAGCCACGGCATAGACTGGGGAAAACAGACTGTGAAAGTTAACGAGGCCACGCTTCGCAACGCCAACGTAAACGTGGAGCTGAGCGATACTGTCCCGCCCGACACGACTTCCACACCTACTTACTGGAAGATAAAAGTAGACAGGCTTCAGGTTGAAAATACACGGGCCACGATACACATGCCGGGCGACACTCTGCAAATAGCAGCCTATATGGGCAAGGCTTCGGCGCACGAAGGCGATTTCGATCTCTACAAAAACGCTTACCGCGTCGCGAACTTTGAACTCGCCGACGGTTCTATAGCATACGACAACAACTTCAAGACAAAAACAAAAGGCATTATAGACCCCAACCATATTCTGCTGACTGACGTGAATATCGGTTTGGATTCGGTTTACTATGAAGCCCCCGTAACCAAAGTATGCGTAAGACACTGCGCCTTCAAAGAGAAACAGGGGCTGCAACTTGCTGACTTGACAGGACCTGTGTACATGGACTCGCTGCAGCTCAAGTTGCCACAACTCACTGTGCGCACGCCGGACTCCTGGCTGAAAGCTGACTTGACAATGGATCTTGATGCGTTCAGCGACAGTTGCCCGGGAAAGATAAACCTTACAGCCAACGCACAACTGGCAAAGCGCGACATCTTGCCATTCCTCAACGGCATGCCTGCAGCATTGCGCCGCCAATGGCCGGAGAAGCCGCTTGCAATAAACACTAAACTGAGCGGCAACATGCAGCGCATGAACATACAACTGCTCAACATCCTGTTGCCTTCGGCAATGAAACTCAACGCCAGCGGTTTTGCTTCGGGCTTTACCGACATAAACAGGATGAAGGCTGACGTGAAGTTCAATGCGAACGTGTATAGCGGAAACCTCATAACGGCAATGGTCGGCAAGCAGAACATGGGCGGAGCTGTAATACCCAAAGGCATAACACTGGCGGGAAACGTGAAAACAAGCGGCTTGCAACAATATTCCGCCGACCTTACGATGCATGAGGGAGGCGGAACAATGGGAGTAAAAGGATCGTTCGACATGAAGAGAATGACCTACAAGGCCGACATCAAAGCAAACAACCTGAAGATTCACCACTTCATGCCGTCGCTGGGCATGAGAGACTTCTCAGGAAAACTTGCCGTAAGCGGCAGCGGAACAGACCCGTTTGCAAAGGGAATGACCGTGGATGCAAGTGCCGACATACAGAAATTCATCTACGACAGATACAACCTTTCAGGCATTACTGCCGATGCTCGCTTGAACAACGGTCTGCTGAAGGCAACGATTGACAGCCGTAACAAGCTGCTGAACGGCAAAGTGTCGGTAGACGGACTTGTGGGAATGAAGAAGATTGACGCTACATTTGCTGCCGACATAAACAGTGTTGACCTTTATGCCCTGGGAGTTACACAAAAACCGCTCAATGCCTCGCTGTGCTGCTACTTCGATGTAATGACGGACATGAAGAAAACGTATATGCTTAAGGGCGGAACGAGCGACGTTACAGTCATAGATTCGGCAAGAACGTACCGCCCCGTAAACATTGACCTGGACATCTTTACCAACAACGACACGACACGTGCACTTGTTGACTGCGGAGATTTCTATCTTAACATGAACGCCAGCGGCGGATACGAGAGGATACTGGACAAAGCAACGGCTTTCGGAAAGCGACTTGCCGACGACTTGAAGAATCGCCGCATAGACTATATTGCATTGAGGCAGATTCTGCCCGAAGCGCAAATTAGAATGCAGGCGGGAAAGGAAAACATCTTCAGCCGCTTCATGCAATACTGCGGCTACAGCTTCAACAGTATCAATCTGAACATGAACACTTCCGCAGCATCGGGACTTAACGGCTCAATGGAACTATGTGAGCTGACGGCAGAAGGAGTAAAGCTTGACACGGTGCGCTTCAACATCGTGTCCGATTCTGTGAACTGCACTTACAACGCACAGGTGAAAAATGCGAAGGACAATCCGCAATACGTATTCAACGCCCTTGTGGACGGATATCTTATGGAGCGCGGATCGGGAATGAACGTAGCCGTATATGATGCAAACGACAAACTTGGAATAAAACTCGGTGCGACGGCCGAACTGGAGGAAACGGGAGCAAGGCTGCATCTGCTGACAGACGACATCATTCTAGGCTACAAAAAATTCAAGGCAAACAACGACAACTATCTTTTCCTTGCCGACGACAAGCGACTTTCGGCCAAACTGCAACTAACAGCACCTGACGGAACAGGACTTCACGTGTATACTGACGACAGCAACACGGACGCTCTGCAGGACGTGACGCTGAGCATGAACAATTTCGACCTGTCGAAAGTGACATCCATACTGCCCTATTTCCCTGTCATCACAGGCACGATGAACGGTGACTTCCACGCCATACAGACGGAAGACCAACTTACCCTCTCCTCTACCCTATCGGTAGACAAAATGACTTACGAGGGTTGTTCTATGGGAGATGTAAGCACAGAATTCGTCTATATGCCCCGGAACGACGGCAGCCACTATGTCGATGCTTTGCTTTACAGCGACGGCAACAAGGTTGGCTCGCTTGTCGGAACATACCATCCTGCGGGAAAAGGCGTGCTAGACGCTACGATGCAACTGGACGAACTGCCGTTGTCTATCGTTAACGGCTTCATTCCTGAACAGCTTTTCGGTTTCAGAGGCAACGCCGACGGAAAGCTTGACATCAGAGGAGCATTGGACAAGCCACAGGTGAACGGAGAGATCTATCTCGATTCAACATACATTGTGAGCGTGCCTTACGGAGTTGAGCTAAGAGTAGGCAGCGACCCCGTAAGAATACAAAACAGCAAACTGCTTTTCGAGAACTTTGAGGTTTACTCACACAACGACAATCCTCTCGACATCTACGGTAACATTGATTTTGCCGACCTCAACGACATGAGCATGAACCTGCGCATGAGAGCCAAGAACTATCAGCTTATCAATGCGAAAGAAAACTACAGAAGCGTTGCTTACGGCAAGGCATACATAGATTTCTTCGGTTTCATAAAGGGAAAACTCAACAATCTCACGATGCGCGGAAAGCTAAACGTTCTGGGATCGACAGACGTGGCATATATTCTTAGAGATTCTCCGCTGACAACCGACAACCAGATGGACGAACTGGTGAAGTTTACAAACCTTAGCGACACAACGCAACACAGCGTTGCAAAACCGGAACTGACGGGTTTCGACATGGACGTTCAGGTTAGCGTGGACGAAGGGGCAAGAGTGATGTGTTATCTAAATTCAGACCACTCAAACTATGTTGACCTAATGGGAGGCGGAGATCTGAGAATGACATACGACCCTCTGAACGAACTGCGCATGACGGGACGGTACACACTTAACAACGGAGAAATGAAATACGCCCTCCCTGTTATTCCGCTAAAGACTTTTACCATCGAAAACGGCAGTTACATAGAGTTTACAGGCGATATCTTGAACCCGAAACTGAACATTACGGCAACAGAGGAAACGAAGGCAACTGTGGGTTCGGACGGTCAGCAAGGGCGTAGCGTACTGTTCAAATGTGGAGTGGTAATAACAAAAACACTCAACGACATGGGACTTGAGTTCACTCTCGACGCTCCTGAAGACATGTCGCTGCACAACGAGTTGCAGTCAATGAGCTTGGAACAGCGCGGAAAGCTTGCTGTGACAATGCTCACCACAGGCATGTATCTTGCAGACGGAAACACAAGCGGATTCTCGATGAACAGTGCATTGAGCACTTTCCTGCAAAGCGAAATCAACAACATAACGGGCAATGCACTGAGAACACTCGACCTCAGCGTTGGAATTGACAACACTACCGACGGCAACGGCTCTATGCACACCGACTACTCCTTCAAATTCTCAAAACGCTTCTGGAACAACAGACTGAAGATTATAGTCGGCGGAAAAGTGTCTACAGGAGCAGAACAACCCGGACAGAACCAATCGTTCTTCGACAACGTTACATTTGAATACCGACTCGGCGAAAATTCAAACAAATATCTGAATCTCTTCTACGACAACAACTCGTATGACTGGCTTGAGGGCACCACACAGGAATTTGGAGTCGGCTTCACATGGAGACGTTCAATGCAGAGCTTGAAGGAAATTTTCAGCTCGTCGAAAAACAAGAACCAGAATTTGCCGGAAAGAAAGGCAGAAGATGCTAAACCTGCCGCAACAGAGACAGAAACGGTTGGCAATAACAAACAGACAAAACAACAATGAAACCACACTATATAATAAAGAGCTTTATCTTTATTCTGGGCACAATCGCATTTGCGGCATGCTCATCAACAAGCAGTGTGCCCGACGGCGACAAGCTATACACCGGTCTGAAACCCATCGATTACAAGGCGGAAAGCAAAGACGACAACTTCTATACAACACAAGAGGAAGTTGAGGCAGCACTCGCCACCGCACCCAACGGAGCGTTTTTCGGCAGTTCATACCATCGCTTCATGCCTTACAAGCTATGGATATGGAACGCTTTTTCAAATTCAAAAGGGAAAGTGGGACAATGGTTTTCAAAGACTTTCGGCAAGGCCCCCGTTCTGATGAGCTGGGTGAACCCCGACCTGCGGGCTTCTGTGGCACAGTCGGTGTTGAGAAACCACGGCTATCTGAATTCAAACGTGGGGTATCAGATTCTGCCACAAAAGAATCCCAAAACGGCAAAGATAAAATACAATGTGAACATGAACCATCTTACCACGGTCGACACGCTTGAATACGTGAATTTCCCAACCGTGGCAGACAGCATAATAGCGTCGACAAGAAACGATGCCATCGTAAAAAGCGGATCACCTTTCTCCGTTTCACTTCTGGATGCAGAACGTTCACGCATTGCAAACCTGTTCAGAAACAACGGCTACTATTACTATCAGTCGGCCTATGCCTCTTATCTGGCCGACACAACGGCAGTGTCTGGAAAAGCGAAGCTGCGCCTGCAGTTGGCTGACAGCATTCCGGAAAAGGCCAAGCACAAGTGGTATATAGGAAAACTGAAGGTCAACATCATGCGCGAATTCATGGAAGAGCTGAAAGACTCCTTCGTCTATCGCCGGCTATACATTGGATTCAACGGCAAAAAACCGCCAATCAGGGCAAGAGTGCTTCTGAGACATCTGCGATTGCTGCCAAAACAGATGTACAACTACGATGCTTACGCAGAAAGTGTAGACAGGCTAAACAATTCCGGGCAGTATTCCACCGTGCAGTTCTCATTCGAACCAAGAGACTCTTCGGCTCTTTGCGACACACTCGACATGACTGTGAAGTGTGTTCTGAACAAGCCGTATGAGGCATACATTGAAACGAACTACAGCAACAAGATTAACGGAAAGACAGGACCGGAGCTTGTGATCGGTTTGAAAAAGCTCAACGCTTTCAGAGGAGGCGAGGTTGTAGACCTTAACCTTCACGGTTCTTACGAATGGGAAACGGCAAGCGGTTCAAGCGGAAAGTCCGGCAATATGAACTCTTATGAGTACGGAGCTGATCTAAGCGTGAAGTTCCCGCGTATGCTCGTGCCTTTCATCAAACCATACCGCTACCACACCACACCGTCAACTACAGCAAAGGTGTCCATGAACGTGATGAACCGTCCGGGCTACTTCAAGATGCACAATGCGTCGGGGGAATGGACGTACAAATGGCAGAACACGGAGAAGACGAAACATGAGTTCAGCCCTCTTGTCCTGCAATATCAATATCTGAACTACACAACACAAAAGTTCGACTCCATAATGCAGGCAAATCCATACTTGCAGGCAACAATGCAGAACGTGTTCATACCGAAAATGAAATATACGTTCACGTATACCAGCCCTTTGTCTTACCGCAATCCCATATTCTGGAACGTTAGCGTTTCAGAAGCCGGAAACATACTGTCGCTAGGATATCTGGCTGCGGGAAGGAAATGGAACGAAGACGGCAAAACACTCTTCAAAAACGCATACGCACAGTTTCTGAAAATAGAAAGCGATTTCACAAAGACATGGGCCATTGGTATGAAATCACAGTTGGTGGGACACATCAGCGCAGGTGCGATATGGGGCTACGGCAACGGCAAACGCACGCCTTACAGCGAGCAATTCTATGTGGGCGGAGCTAACAGCGTCAGGGCATTTGCCGCACGCAGCCTCGGTCCGGGTTCATACAGGTCCACTTCATCCGGTGCTTCATACATAGACCAAACCGGTGACCTGAAGTTTCAGGGAAACTTGGAATACCGTTTCAACTTCTTCGGAAACCTTTACGGTGCCGTATTCCTGGATGTCGGCAATGTATGGTCGCTGCAAAGCAATGATTCGCGCAGCGGAGCAAAGTTCAAAATGAGCAACGCATTCGACCAACTGGCAACAGGCACAGGCATCGGAGTAAGATACGACCTTGAGTTTCTTGTTTTACGTCTCGACTGGGGTGTAGGCATCCACCTGCCATACGACACGGGAAAGAGCGGATATTACAACATTCCCCGCTTCAGAGACGGTCAGAGCCTGCATCTTGCCGTAGGATTTCCGTTCTGACGCATAAAACTATTACTGAAAAACAAAAAAATTTTTCAATGGAAAAACAACAACTATCATTGACAAAGAAAACAATAGTTGGCATACAGTTTCTGTTCGTTGCTTTTGGTGCAACAGTTCTTGTGCCACTGCTTATAGGCATAAGCCCAGCCACTGCCCTTTTTACGGCAGGAATAGGCACGCTTTTGTTTCATCTGGTAACCAAAGGCAATGTGCCTATATTCCTTGGCAGTTCCTTTGCATTCATCGCACCTATCATAGAGGCTTCGAAGGAATGGGGAATAGAAAGCACGCTTGCAGGAATGATAAGCGTTTCTGTCGTGTATTTCGTAATGAGCGCCTTGGTCAAATGGCAGGGTAAAAAGCTCCTCGACCGCCTTTTTCCACCAGTTGTCATAGGACCGGTAATCATACTTATCGGACTTTCCCTTTCCGGCAGTGCAGTAAACATGGCAAAAGAAAGCTGGTTGTTGGCATTCGTATCTCTTGCAACGGCTATTCTCGTTTTAACGTTCTGCAAAGGTCTTATGAAACTTGTGCCTATCATAACAGGTGTTATTGCCGGGTATATTGTTGCAATAGCATTAGGCAAAGTAGATTTCACTTCAGTTGCTTCTGCGGCATGGGTATCAAGTCCTTTTTCGTTAAAGACATTCAGCAATTTCCAGTGGCAACCGTTTCTATATATGCTGCCTGTAGCTATAGCGCCTGTACTTGAACATATCGGCGACATATATGTGGTCAGTGCCGTTGCAGAAAAAGACTTCGTAGCAAATCCGGGAATACATCGCACCATGCTGGGCGACGGCATAGCCTGTCTTGTTTCCGCATTTTTTGGAGGACCGCCAGAAACGACTTATTCTGAAGTAACGGGAGCTATGTCCATTACTAAAGTAACCAGTCCCGCAGTAATTCGCATATCTGCCGTAACGGCAATAGTTTTCTCCGTATGCGGGAAGTTAAGTGCGTTGCTGCAAAGTATACCGCAAGCCGTTCTCGGAGGCATAATGCTTTTACTCTTCGGAACCATTGCGTCTGTCGGCATACAAAATCTAATGCAACACAAGGTGGACTTGAATGACACTCGCAATATAATTATTATTTCTGTGATGCTAACAATGGGATTGGGCGGGGCTGTCCTTTCGTCGGGAAGTTTCGCCATTTCGGGAATTGGCTTGTCTGCTGTTGTTGGCGTACTTCTCAACATCGTACTTCCCCAAAATAAAGAAAAGGGAAATAACGGAAGTTCAACGGATTAGGCGGCACGTTATTTCTTATTGTTTAGCTTTACAGAACAGGAATTTCAATTACACAACTTAAAATTCTTAAATTGTGTAATTGAAATAGATGCACTACTTTATACAAATAGCCGCCAGTTTTTCCACAACATTTTGCAGGTCGTCCTTATACAACAATCCGTCAACATATTCTGAAGGTATAGAACTGTAGCCATATTTTGCACCGAGTAAAGCACAAGCTACAGCAGCATTCGTATCTGCGTCGCCGCCAGCATTTACCACTGCCAAAAGACCGTCTTCGAAAGAATTACAATTCCAATATGCCCACAACGCGACAGAGAACGTCAACAATGTATATCCCATGCAATCGTCGTCCATGAGGTTGTTTATGTTTGTCGCGTAACGTGCCTTTTCTATGTATTCCACAATACGTTCGTCATACTCCATTGCCGTGTTTATTATTTCTTCGTAGCCAGGAGGTTGAAGTCCATAAACCAGAGCATGAATTATCTGACTGACAATAACACATGTTCCAACACATCTAGGATCATAGTGTGTTAGCATACATATATTCTCGGCACATACCTTTACTGCCTTTGGAAACAAGCCGACAATTGATGTTCGCATGAGGCCACCGTTAGCAGCTGAATGGCAACGACTCATTTCCCAAATTTTCTTTGACACTTCAAAAGGCTTGTCAACATAATCCCCAATAGTCAATACTTTGTAAGTATTTTCGCCGATTCCCATCGGAGTGCTATTAGCCCAATCTTTGAATTTCATTGCTATGTTCTTGAAGTTTACTCCTTTGTCGTCTATCACAGCCTGGGCAATGCTAAGTGTCATGTCTGTATCATCCGTCCAGTCTCCTATTTTCCATCTCTTTCGATGCCGATCTTGATAAATTTGACTGTAATGTTGTAAGCCATCAGGATATTTCCATGCCATATCTTCATCTGTCATACCTTCCGTACCAAGTCCAAGAGCATCACCAATAGCCTGGCCATACAGTGTTCCTTTAAATTTGTCTAACTTTTGTTTCATATGGAATTTAAATTCTTATGTTGTATTTTGAAAAGATATCACCACGGAAAGGATCTTGCATCACTCTATTCATAGAGACCCAAAGTCACATAATATGTACTATGATGTTTAGCATTAAATAAGGGCTGACACTTCACTCACAAAGTATCAGCCCTATTGGATAGAGTTGTTCAACTCTTGGGAAAATTCATTTCTGTTGTCATTCGGCTAGCGTCTTATAGTCGATAATCTGAACATCAGTAGTCACATCTGCATCAAAGCCACATACGATAAGCACACAGTCGGAGTCTGATGAACTGGTGGTAACTTTGAAACTGTCTTTGCTGCCTGTCATGGTATAATTGTCAGCATATCCACTGTAAGAAATACGGAGAAGCTCACGGGCAGCAAGTTTCTTGTCGCCATTGGAAAGGGCGAGATATTTCTCCCACACCTCCTTGGTCTGTGTAGTTACGATATATGGGTCATCATTGGTTACTGTAGTCTTGACATCGCAACCGTCTGAATATGTATTCAGCACCTCGCATGTTATCACGTTCTCCGATGGAACAACGGATTCCGTAGTGAATTCCTTCTCATACAGGCCGGTGGTGAATGAACCGTCGGCATTCATTCCGAAGCATAAGGCATAGTATTTAGTGCCTGGAGTAAGGTTGAAAGAGGTGATGTCGCGTGTATCGGCCGTTTTTGTTCCCTGTACCAAAACGTAGCCAAGCCACTCGCTAAGGGTGAAGCCAGACGACTCTGCGTTGTACTTGATATACTCCAGTTCTGCCTCTTGCAGATTGCCATACTGTGATATCATCTGCTCGCGTTCGCTCTCCGACACCACGTTGTAGTAATACTTCATGGCATTGTCCTTTGGCGTGAAGGTAAGTGATGCGTAAGTCTTGGTGGTTTCGTTCACATTGATTGAGAACTCATCGTTCGCCTTCTTCTCCAAAGTTGTGGCTGTGACGTGACTAAGACCTGCGGCAACACCAGTTTCGTCGAACAACAGTGCATAGATATGGTATGTTGTACCGGGATCAAGGTTGGGTATCTTGAAATAACGAGAGTCATCAAAACGGTCGTTGTATTTCTGCCATATCGCAGTGCGCTTTTCCTGCATGGTGCCTGTTATTTCCTCTTTCTGTATGCACATCAGCCAGAAGCTGCAACCGTCGGGTTTAGGAAAATCTATCGTCATCGACGATTCGGTGATATCGCTCACCTGAATATCCATCGATAGGGGCGTAACCTCCTCTATCGTGATGTCCTTGATAGTGCTGAGCAGATACGACAGGGAATCGCCGTCGCACATCTTTATCTTTAAGGCATTGTCTGCGCTTTCCTGTGAGAAAGACGCTACGGAGAACAATGCTGCAATAGCCATTGTCAATATCTTCTTCATATATGATTCTGTTTAAATGTTTATACAATATTGTCTACCAACACTTAGAATCCACCTTCGGGGAGAACAAAGTCTATCAACACAGGCCCGGTGGTAGGCGCACCGTATGCATCCACACCTATTCCTATCGCATAGTATTTCTCGCCGCCTCTGTTTGGTGAGAACTCCCAGTCCTGGCTACCGCTCTTACTGTAAAGCGAATAGTCTGTGCCACTGTTGAGCAACCATTTCACGAGGTCTCCATCCTTGAGGTGAGGGTCAACAAGTTCCGCACGCTGCACATTGACGATGTATGTATCATCGTTTGATGTTGTTGCTGTGACAACAACATCTCTCCAGGCATTGGACTTAAGCTCCAAAGCTATAACATTTGAAGACGGCACAGGGGATAGCGTCCTTACCTTAGTTGTCTGTATTGGCGTCACTAGCTCTCCGTCAAGTGTAACGCCGAAGGTGATGATCACTTGGTCGGCATCCCAGAGAAGGGTCTTCTGTGTATTGTAGTCTGCCTCAGAATCGTATGTGCCGGTCCTTGCGTCATATTGTATCTGATCTTGCCATGTCTGCCCGTATATGTTACCCATAGCCTTCCAGTAGGACACGAAATGCTGGAACACATCGCCGTTGTTGTCGCCGTCGTCACACCATTTGTTGTACATCTCCAGTCCCGTTGTCTGCACAACGTATTTCACATATGGATCATTCTTTGGACTCACGACATAGTCAAGTGACGTAGTAGTAATGTTCTTTGCCTCCACGTTGAACGGGTCGTCTTCAACCTTGCCTGTACGTAGTGCAAGTTGACTTACTTCGCTTGGGAGACCATTTGAATCGTATGCCAACGCATAAACTACATAATCTGTCTCAGGAGTAAGGAAATCCCATGCCTTCTTATAGGAAACGAAGCTTTGCACCTCAGCATGTTCCTCAACATATGCTTGTGGGTCATCGACTGTCTGCGAGGCCGGAACACACACCGCTTTAAGGCGAGACACGTTCGATTCTATGTCAAGGTTTACACCGAGCGACGTCGAAGTGGCGTAACGCTCTGAAATGTTAACCTTCACCTTGCCTAACTTTACAAACCTCATATCCAACACGTCTTCTGTTAGCATGTAAGTTTCTGTGCCGTCTTTCTGCGTGATTCTCAGCTTATAGCTCTGCGTCTGTGCGGTCATTGTCGCAGCAGTCAAGGCAACGATAAATAAGAGTATATTTTTTTTCATATTCTTACTTTCTGAATTTTAATGCCGTACCATTGATCTTTAACACATAAACACCTTTTACAAGCGAAGTGATATCCACACTCTCGCCCTTCCATCCGTCGATACCGTATACCTTCTCGCCAGAGAGATCGTAGACGGCTACGTTGTAATTTTCCTTGGAGTCGTAACCGCCGATACGAATGACATCACTCCCAGGAGCAACATTTATCGTAAGCTTTCCACCTGCAATCTTCATGTTTTCAATGCCTGTGGAAGTATCGAAACTGATATTCACAATGTCGCTAAAAGGGTATGAATCGGACATGCTGTTGTGTTTGTTAACCTTGAGATTGGCACCGTCGAAAGTCATAGACTCCACATCGTCGATTTTATAAGACTTGTTGTCTGACGAGAGTTTAATGGTTATCTCATCTTGGGCAAAACAACTCGTGAAAGCAGCCAAGCACGCTAACACCAATAATTTTCTTTTCTCCATATGTTCTCGCTTTATATTTTATGTGTGTTCAAGACATTGCTTCAATAAATGTTGTAAAAAAAGCTAATGGAAATTTCGAAGTATCATGTATGCTTATAAAAAATATTGCACGCCATAGATAAAAGAAATTCAGAAGCCCAAATATTATATCTGCGTCCAAAGTTAAGTTATTTTTGCATATCATACAAGCATTTGCGAAATAAAAGCACATCCATCTAAACAACTGTTCAAAAGAGTCATCATCATACTATCTTTATATTAAATATTGAAACTTAACAAACAGCAAATTCATCAGGCAAATATAGCGAGACGAAAAAAAGAAAAAGAATTTTAAGATAAAGATAATTAACGGGAATTGGAATGGCAAAAGACACGATTCATTACGAAACGAAAGAAGCCTCCGGACGTTTCCTGTCCGGAGGCTTCTTCTCTCTAGAA
>CAVAPC010000018.1:0-45975 GCA_963590505.1 uncultured Alistipes sp.
ATCAAAACGTACAACTGGGAATTTTATTGTGTTTTGATTGCCACACGTTTTTGCAGGTGGTCCGGTTTTTCTGTTGCATTTCTAGCGTCACATTGTCGTTTTCCAGAGGTTCATTAGGATGTTTCCTTCGTATGCGGGCATAAAAAAAGGAGTACCGCTGTACTCCAACCTTGTTAACCTTAAATCTAATACTATGAAAAACACGTTGCAAAGGTATTTGTTATTGGACAAAGTTGCAAGTGTTTTCCCATATAATGATTGGGTCTATTTGTTTTTCTTGACATTAGTCAAGGATTGTCAAGATATTTCTTTCCCTGTGTAGCCTGTGTCCGTCAGTCAGATGACTGATTGTGGATCAGTATTACGCCTTCCTGTTTCAATCCGTCCATCATTACATGCAACGGTTTCTCGAAACGCACGCAACGTACGTACTTTGTTTCGTACACTGCCGGCATGGCGTCGAGTATCTCTTTGCGGAAGAATCCCATGCCCTTGTTCTCGACGATGGTGAAATAACCCGCTCCGAAACTTGTAAGGTTCTGGAAGAAATGCGTTCCTTGGCTAGGGTCAACGCTGTAGTTCTTCAGCGTGGTTTCCACAATTACCTTGGCGGCGCTTATGTGCGACCACTTTACCGGCACTCCAAGCCAAGGGTCGCTTGAACCCCATCTGCCCGGACCAATAAGCAGGTAGCCATTGCTCTTGCCGATGTATTTTCTGTTGATGTGCTCTATCTCACCGGCGATGGCGGGATTGTTTGCCGCCGTGAAATTCTCGTCAGTCTTTACGTACACCACGTCTGTAATGTCATCGCCAATGCCATGTCCCAGCGAGTTGTGCGAGCGCAGCAGGCAATCGTCGTCGGGAATAGATGCGATGTCTTCATCGAGCATCTGTTTGCTGTCCACGATAGGGCGTATCTGCAACAGGTAGAACTCCCCTGTGCGGTTGTTGTTTAGCGTGCATGCGAACTCTATTTCGACGGGGCGTTTCATACTCTCCGCCCCATGCTTCATGGCAAGCTTCAGAATGTCTGTAAGCGGGAACACGCCGTGGCGAAGCACTCCGCAGAAGCTTATTATCTTGCGCCCGCCTTCGTATATTCCCTCGCGTATTATCTGATCGTTAGGGTCGTATGTCGATGCAATGAAGTTAAGCGATCCGTCTTTCTCTGCGTCTCTCACTTTCAGTTTCAGTATGTTGAAACCGTCGTCAACCTTGAAGTCCACGCCGGTATGCTTCATGTCGAGAGCGTAGAAGCTTGTCTGTGTCTGCCGCAATGCAATTTCCATGTCGCTTGTTTGCAGCACCTGGTCGGGATGGTAGGGGCTTACGCGCAGCGTCTGTCCGCCGTCAACTATGTATTTGCCCAGTCCCAGTGCCAGACTGGCTATTCCTTCCTCTGCTTTCTCGTATCCCAGCGGGTAATAGTTGATGGAACGCAACACTCCACTGAAGTTCGGGTAATAATGGTCGCCGTATTGCTTGCCCACAACCTCCTGTAGTACGACCGCCATCTTCTCTTGGTCGATAACGTTGCTGGTTGCAGTCATGTATGCCTTGGAGTCTTTGAAATAAACCGATGCGTAAACGCTCTTTATGGCAGCCGCCATCATGTGCAGCATCTCGTTTTTGTCTTCCAGATACGGAATCATATAGGTGGAGTAGATTCCTGCGAAAGGTTGGTAGTGCGAGTCTTCCAGAAGACTGCTTGAGCGTATTGCAATCGGGCAGCGTGTGGCTTCGAAGAATGTCATGAAGTCATCGATGAACTGGTCGGGCAGTTGCGCCTTGAGGAACGCCTGAAGTATTTCCTCGTCAGGTGCGTCGCTAAGCGCAATCTGGTAGAGGTTGTTGTTGTCCATGAACTGGTCGAACACGTCGGTGCAGAGAACCACGGTTTTCGGGATGGAAACCTTCACGCCTTCAAAGTCGTTGAACTCCGGATGCATCTTTATTATATGGTCGAGGAAAGCCAGTCCGCGCCCTTTCCCTCCCAGCGAGCCGTCGCCGATGCGTGCAAAATGGCTGTAGGCATCGAACTGCTCACGCCGGAACACAGCCACAGTGCCCACGTTTTTCATGTGCCTGTACTGGACGATGGCGTCGAATATAATCTGCCTGTGCGCATCCACGTCTTTGAGCTTCTCCAGCGTGATTGTGCGGAGAAATTCCGAAACGGGGAAGATTGCCCTTGCACAGAGCCAGCGGCTCATGTGGTTTCGCGAGATGTGGTAGAGCATTGAGTCGTTTGGAATGCTGAAGATGTTGTCCTGCAGTTCCTTCAGATTGTGTATGCGCTTTATCTCCTCGTGTGTCTTGGGATCTCTGAAGATGAAGTCGCCGAAGCCCATGTGGTTGGCAAGCGTGTTGCGAAGGTCGATGTTCATCTTCTTCGAGTTCTTGTCAATGAAGCGCAGTCCCAGTTTGCTTGCCTTCTCTGCGTTATCGCTCTCGCTGCTTTCAAGAATCAGCGGCAGGAAGGGATTCATGCGCTTGAGCTCCGACAGAAGTTTAAGCCCGGCCTCAGAGTCTTTCACTCCGTCTTTCGGAAAGCGGCAGTCGCTAATCACTCCAAGGATGTTCTCCGGGTAACTGATATAATACTGCATCGCCTCTTCGTAAGTTCTTGCAAGCACCACTTTCGGCCTTCCGCGCATTCGCAGCGTTGCCGAGTGCGGGTTGAGAGCCTCTGTGGCGAAGCTTTGGCTTTGCTGAAGTATATAGTTGTATAGGTTTGGCAGAATTGAAGAATAGAATCGTATGCTGTCTTCCACAAGCAGTATCATCTGCACTCCGGCTTCCTCAATGTCATGTTCAAGGTTCATCTTGTCTTCGATGAGCTTGATGATGGAAAGTATGAGGTTGGTGTTCCCAAGCCAGCAGAAAACGTATTCGAATATTGAAAGGTCTTCGTTTACCATTCTCCGCGTTATTCCGTGCGAGAAAGGTGTCAGTACAACGCACGGTATGTCCGGAAATTCCTGCTTTACGGCACGCGCCACGGTGAAGGCATCGTTGTCGGCATTTCCAGGCATGCATATTACGAGGTCAATGCTAGTGGTTGTCAGAACCTCCGAGGCTTCGTGCGTGGTGCTTACCTGCGTGAACGTCGGCGGGTATCGCAGTCCAAGCTCCGTGTATTCGTTGAAAATCTTTTCGTCAACGCGCCCGTCGTCTTCAAGCATGAATGCATCGTAAGGGTTCGCTATTATGAGCACGTTGAATATGCGGTGTGTCATGAGGTTTTTGAACGACACATCTTTCAGATAGAATTTGTTCCATTGTTGCGGAGGCTGTTCTTTCATAGCGTGGCTGATTTGTTCTACATGCAAAGATAGTCCTTTTGCTTTTAAACCACAAGTTTTGCCTTTTCATTTGCCAAGTAGCATGAACCCGTTTGTCGTCCGTTTTTGAGTTCCTTGCATTAACCTTTACGTCGGTAGCGTCTTCAAACAAATTTCATAATGCTATTTGTCGTCTTTGTTTGAATGTTCTATATGACTGAAAAAAGCATCTTTTAGTTAAAAATAGCAAAAGCGGTGTAAATAAAGTAATCAATATTTCATTCTTTAAACGAAAGAGAGTAATTTTGCAAATGTAAGAAGAGGAATCGATAACAACGGGTGACAAACCTGTAACATTGTACATACGGTTTCCTTTTCTTGTTTGACTGTCTTGGCAATGGCGGTCGTCTAAAATGGGCGGAAGCGATTATTGATTCAGTCAGAATGGAAAGAATTTATTGACTTACATATTTATATAGTTAAACCTAGAGAGGTTAAGAAAGAAATTAGAATCTTTTTATGAAGCTAGGCTTCTTACGGGCAATTTGGTCGTAAGGCAAAAGTCTAAAAATCGATGTGAATCGACGCTTCGTTTACTTATGTAATTAGCGACATAAGGTTAAATAGCTTTAGTGGAAGTCTGGCATGCGTGAGCATTTCAGACTTTTTTTATGCCCTTGCATTTACTTCTGTTTGAAGTACAATCAGCAAGAAATCATTTTTTCCACGCCGGCTTTAAATCCTTGATGGCTTTTTGCGGGATAAGTTCCTCGAAGTCTATTTCCGGAATTTCCGGTTTACTGTCATCGCGATAGGGGAATGGACGTTCCTCGTGCCAGCGTTCCACAACAACCATCGAAACACCGGTTCTCAGAATGTCAAGCTCTTTTGCTGCCGCAAGCGAAAGGTCAATAATGCGGCGTGAGCGTCGGGCGCATCGGTCGGTAACCTCCACTACCACGTGTTTGCCGTTCTTTATGTTCGTAACCTTCAGCATGGTGCCCAAGGGGAAGGTTGCGTGTGCGCATGTAAGGCTGTCGCGGTGGTATCTTTCGCCGTTGCTCATGCGGCGTCCGTGCACTCTGTTGGAATAATAAGAGGCCATCCCCTTCTGCTGAGCGTGCAGAAGGGAACAGCCTACAGTTATAGTTGATAAGATAAGTATGGCTACCCTACGGATCATACGATGCCTTGTGCCATCATAGCGTTGGCAACCTTCATGAATCCGGCAATGTTTGCACCTTTGACATAGTTGATGTAGCCGTCTTGCTCAGTGCCGTATTTGACGCACTGGTCGTAGATGTCGCTCATTATCTGGTGCAGTCTCTGGTCTACTTCAGCTTCTGTCCAGCCAAGGTGAATTGCGTTCTGTGTCATTTCAAGTCCTGATGTGGCAACACCGCCTGCGTTTACTGCCTTTCCGGGGGCGAACAGCTGTTTTGCTTCAATGAACTTGTCTACAGCTTCTGCCGTGCAGCCCATGTTCGACACTTCAGCTACGCAAAGAGTCTTGTTGGCCAACAGCATTTCAGCGTCTTCTGCGCCAAGTTCGTTCTGTGTTGCGCAAGGAAGGGCGATGTCGCATTTGACTTCCCACGGTTTCTTGCCCGGTACGAACGTTGCTTCGGGGAATTCCTCTGCGTAAGGAGCGCAGATATCGTTGCCGCTGGCACGAAGTTCGAGCATATAGTCGATTTTCTTTCCGCTGATGCCTGTCGGGTCGTAGATGTATCCGTCTGGTCCGGAAATGGTGACAACCTTCGCACCCAGTTCCGTTGCCTTTGTGGCAGCACCCCATGCAACATTGCCGAAGCCGCTTATTGCAACAATCTTGTCTTTCATGTCATAGCCGTGGGTGTTCATCATTTCGTTAACGAAATAGAGAGCGCCGAAGCCTGTTGCCTCAGGGCGTATTTTCGAACCGCCGTATTCAAGGCCCTTGCCTGTGAGCACGCCTTCCCAGCGGTGTGTCAGCTTCTTGTACATGCCGAAGAGGTATCCTATTTCGCGGCCGCCAACGCCGATGTCGCCTGCGGGCACGTCTTCGTTAGGACCGATGTTGCGGTATAGTTCTGTCATGAAGGCCTGGCAGAAGCGCATTACTTCAGCATCGCTTTTTCCGCGGATTGAGAAGTCGGAACCGCCCTTTGCACCGCCCATTGGAAGAGTGGTAAGAGCGTTCTTGAATGTCTGCTCGAAGCCGAGGAATTTAAGTATCGAGAGGTTTACTGACGGGTGGAAACGCAGTCCGCCTTTGTACGGGCCAATGGCGCTGTTGAACTGAACGCGGTAGCCGATGTTCACCTGAACTTCGCCGTTGTCGTCTGTCCATGGCACGCGGAATGTTACGATGCGCTCCGGTTCAACAAGTCTTTCTATGATTTTGGCCTTTTCAAATTCAGGATGCTGGTTGTAAACGTCCTGTATGGAGATGAGCACTTCTCTTACTGCCTGTAAAAACTCAAGCTCGCCTGGATGCTTTTGCTCCAGTTGCTGCATAATTTTCTCCACTTCCATAGTAATTTTCTTTTTAAGGGTTATTTTGTTGTAATGTCAATATGCTTGTTTATGTGTGGCAAATATAGGTGTTTTGCACTTAGTGTCCAAGGAAAAGCGGATTTATTTTGTGCGAATGATTGCAATTTGTTAAAAGCGGGTGCGCTTAATGGCGTATTGTCAAGCCTGCTCGTCATTTACGGGTAGTGATGTCGAATTCCTTATACGCTAACGCTTTGTTGCTTGGCGACTGTCGCACTACGACAACGAAATGTGCCGTCCCTTCTTTCAGCTTGTTGTCCGCTTTCACCATAGCGGTGTAGCGTATTCCCTTGCCCGGTGCTATGCGTTCCACTATAACGGGTTCCGAAACGTAGATGTGCTTGTTGCCGGTGGTTTCTTTCACCATGGGCTGAATGTTGAACATCGGTTTCGATGTGTTGTTGTATACTTCCATTGTTATCTTGGCCAGTTCGTCGCGGCGTAGCGCAAAGTTGTTGTCTATGTCCTTGAATGCCACGTTGCGTATCTCAAGGGCTGGCCTGCCTGCCTGCACTGTTGAAGAATCGGCGAAAGCCGGATTGCTGTCCGTTGCTGCATTCTGCTTTTCTGTGGGTGCGCCCGCTGCCGGCGAGTTGCCGAAGTCGATAATGTCGTTGCCGCTGTTGCTTGGATCGAAGCCGCTGGCAGTGCTGCCGTTGTCTGTGCCTTGTGCCTGTCCGCTTGTACCGCCATAATAGTTCATTCCGCTGTCGTAACTGCTGTCGGGAATCGCCTGCGCCGTTGAGCGTCTGTATGTCTCTGTGTCTTGCTTTTGTCCTGCTTTGTCGGCTGCGTGGCCTATCACGGCACCTGCCACAGCGCCTCCTGCCATACCGACAATAGTGCCCACGTCACCACCGCGCGGGCCTCCGCTGATGAAACCTATGGCTTCTCCCAATATGCTGCCTAACTGTGCGCCCATAAAGCCGCCTCCTACAGAATTGCTGCTGGCAGAACCGCAACTGGTCAGAAGTATTGTTGCGCCCATCGTTGCAGCGAGGTATTTTCTTGTATTGTTCATCATGTTCATTCCTGTTTGTATTGTACTTACATTATTTATATGTTCTCTTGCCTGGGCAGTGGAGCTTTTTGCTCTCCCCCCGTGGAGGTGTGTTTATCAAAAGCAAAGATAAAAATTATATTTACACTCGCCAAGTATGCAGCACGTTTTAAACATAATTTAATGTGTGTCAGTCCTTAGGCCGTTCGTCAGCTGGCAATAACCGTCTATATGTGTCAACGCGCTGCGGCATGCTCACATGTCATTTTTTTTTCGCTATCTTTGCAGCCAAAATTCATCACGCTTTTAATCTTATGGCCAAAGGAACACTCACATTATCCGCACCTATTATAGTTTCCATACTTGCAACAACCGTCTGTTGTTCGCCTTCGGCGAGCAAGAGGCAGGACAATGACGACGTTTCTGAAACGGAGATGACGCAGGCTCTCACCGAGGAAGAAAAGCCTGAGGCGGAACCTCTGCATCCGAAACTGCACTTCGACAGTCTTGAAGCAGCGTTGGCTTATCTGGACACATGTGCCGAACATAATCTTTATGCGCAGGGAATAATGTATAAGGTGGCGAAAGACTCGCTCAATTACTGTCAGCGTCTGCTTAACTCGCGCCATGAACATTTCATCGTTGTCGACAAGGGAGAAATGCGCGTGAAGCTCTACGACCGTTACGGGCGTCTGAAACGTTCGTTCCGCTGTGCCTTGGGCAAGAACTTCGGCAACAAGCGTTCGCAGGGCGACTGCCGCACGCCCGAAGGATATTTCCATGCGGGTAAAGTCTACGACAGCGAAGACTGGCATTACACCGACGAGAACGGCAAACGCAGCGAGAATCCCGGACAATACGGTCCGCGCTTTATGCGAATAATAACGCCGGGTTACAGTTCCATAGGCATACATGGAACAGACGCCCCGTGGTCGGTGGGGAAACGCCGCAGTCATGGATGCATACGCCTTAAGAACGAGAATATTCTTGAACTTGTGGCGTTTGTAGAGCGTGGCATGCCCGTAATTGTTGTTCCCGGTTCGAAAGACCGTGCCGTTAACGAGCGCGAGGCGGCAGCCCTTGCCGATTCTGTTGCAGCGAAGCGTGACTTCCCGTCTGTTGCAAAAGATACGTTCCACCTTAACGGCGACTCCTTGCACAAGGCTTTGCCCGCCGAAAAGGACGCTTAGCCAATCATTTATTAATACTCTATAAAAAGAAGCCGCCCGGCTTGCGCTGTTTGCAAGTCGGGCGGCTTTGTGTGTTATGTCAGTGTCTGTATTTCAGCGCTGCCTTATTTGGTAATCTTGAAACTCTTGGTGTTGCCGTTAGCTTCGCGCACGGTAACGATGTATGTGCCCTTAGCCAGAGCCGACATGCTGTTGCCTACAACTGCGCCGCCAAGGGTGCGTACTGTCACGTTAGCGCCGGCAGGAATGTTTGTCACTCCGTTGATGCCGTCAACCACGATGTTTATTGTCGTTTCAACAGGTTCTGATTCCATACCGTTGTAAACGGCAACCAGCTTCACCTTGTGCTCGCCTTCGTATGTTGCGGGAACAACGTCGCATTCGTCGGTTGCTTTAGCCTCGGTGTAAGAAACAGTCTTTACGAGTTCGTCGTCGAGATAAACCTGGATGTCGAGCTTCTTTGTTTCGCTCACTTCGAGAGCATTGCCGTCAGCGTCGGTTGTCGGGTTTGTCCAAGCCACGTGGATAGCCTTGTCTGCTTCAACGGCAGTTGCTGTCAGGTCAGTTGCAGCAGCAGGAGCGGCAGGAGTGATGTCGCTGATTGCGAACTGCATCATATAACCGTAAGCGTTTTCGCCCTTTTCATCCTGGATGTGGAGTGCAACATAGTATTTGCCGTCTTCTTCCACGGTGAATGTGTATACTGAGTCGCTGATAGCGCTGTCGTATTCAGTGTGCAGCTTTATGGTAGCAAACTCTTTGTAAGAGCTTGAAAGCTTCTTCTCTGTTCCAACTTCAAGCGATAGCTTTGTCGTAGCAGCTTCAAGGCAAGTTCTGTTCACCGTCACGTTAGCCGTTACGCCGTATGTCCTGCCGGCTTTCAGCTCGAATGCAGGTGAAACTGCATAGTCGTTGGCGTCAGTGTTCCAGTCGCTGTTGAAACCGAGTGCCGGGTGAGTTTCGCCTACAACCTGCCAGTTCTCGTCATATTCGGTGTATCCCCAAGTGCTCCAGCGCCATGTTGAGGAAACGCTTTCGCTGCGGTCGAGCATAGTCCATGCAGTAGAAGGATCAACTGCCTCTTCATAGCCCCATTCGTTTTCCTTCTTCTCATATTGTGTGAAGTCGATAGAGTAAGGCAGAGCCACCGTTGTGTCTTCCTGTGCAGGAGCAGCCTCTTCGATGGAGAACGAGAAGAAGTTGAGGTCAAGCTCGTTGCCAGCCTGCCAAGTCTGCGTCTTCACGCCGAAGTAATAGATGCCGTCCTTTGTAATTTCAACTGAATATACCGAATCCTTTGCCTCGAATGCGGTAGGAATGTTATAGTTGTAGTCGATGTTCGACGGATAGGTCTGTGTGCGGTCTTTGGTGTAAACGTACTGTACGGCCATTTCGTTGTCTTTCGGAGCACGTACCTTGAACGATACGTTGTAGGTCTTGCCTTCCTTCAGACGCAGTGCGGGAGAGTAGAAGCAAGCGTTGATGCTGTTTGTAGCGTCGGTAGTGATGCGTACGCTCGGGTGTGGATCGCCAACGTTGTTGCCGTCGGCATCTTTCTCCTGATAGCCTGTAGCATCCCAAGCCCATTTGTTGGCTTCGCTGCTTTCTGCGTTGTTGAACGATTTCCATGTTCCGACGTTCTCAGCAGTGAATGTCAGGCTGTAAGGAACGTCGAGAGTGTCTTCCGGAAGAACAACCTCTTCAACAGCGAAGTTGAAGATTGCTGCCTGTGACTTCTGCCAGTCGCTCTGTGTCGTAGCGCTCTCGGGAGACTTGCCGAGGATACCTACATAATAGTTTCCTGTTGCAGGAACTGTGAACGTAGCTTCGTCTGCGCGTGCTGCATCGTATGTCGTGCCGGAAGCGATGGCGCCGACTTCACTGAACGTAGCGGCGTCAGTCTTTGATGTACCGTAAACGAACGAGAGAATCATGTTGCTGTCTTCTGTGCGCAGCATGGTGTTGGCTGAGAACTTGTATGTCTTGCCGGCTTCGAGTGTCATGGCTGGAGAAACGAAGTAGTCGTTTGCAGCAGCTGCCCAGTCGCCAGTGAATGCAGCGCCAGGCACGTTGGTTCGTGTATCAGAGTCGTAGTATGCGTAGTCGTTGTGCTGCCATGAATAGATGTCCTTTTCTGTCGAGTTGTCTATGGCAGTCCATGTTGCAGTCTTTTCGTAAGAATCGAAAGTTATGCTGTAAGGTACTTCTACAACATCTTCCTCTGAAGGCTCGTCGCCACCGCTTGTCTTTTCGCCGATGCCGAAGCTGAACACGTAGTTGTAAGCATAGCCTTTATAGTCGCTTTCGCTGTCGTTCTGCTTCATGTGGTAAGCGAAGTAGTAAATGCCGTCTGCTTCAGGAGTAACATCGTATGAATTTGCGTACTGAACGCTTGCGCTTTCCATCGCAATGTCTGAAATCTTTGTGAAGGCGGAAGCGTCGGTGCTGCTCTTTCCGTATTCGATTGAGAGTGCCGCATTGTGCGAAGGATCGTACATCTGGCCAGTGTATGTCTTCACTGTATATGTCTTTCCTGCTTCAAGCTTGAAGGCTGGAGAAACGTAGTAGTCGTCTGCCACGCCCTTGTCCTGCACGATGCAGTAGCTTGGAATTGCAGTCCATGAGCCGGACAGACAGAATCCGTCATCGCCCCAACTGTCGTTGAAGGCCCATGTCGTGCCTGGAGTGGCGCTGTTGTCGATGGTTGTCCATACGTCGTTGGTGGAGTTGAATGTTATTTCGTATGGAAGATCTGTTGGCGTAACGTCAACCGGGTCGGTCGTCTCTTCAATGTCGAAATAGTCGAGGGCAATCTTTTGGTTCGTTGTCGTGGTGGTTGTTGCGAGGTAAGCCACGCGGTAGTTGCCGCTTTCCTTCACCGTGAACACGTGGTCGTCGGTCTTGTCGGCATCGTAGTTGTACTGCATTTCGATGTCGGCAATCTTGCTGAATGTCGAAGCGTCGGTAACGGATGTTCCGATCATGAGTGCAAGGTTGAAGTCGCTTGGGTCGCTGTTTTTCCAAGCGCGTGTCTTTACCTTGTAGTTCTTGCCGGCCTCGAGGGTGAACTCAGGCGAGATGTAGTAGTCGTTCCATGCGTAGTCGCCGTCATAGGTGTTTACCATGCCGTAGTGTGTGGTGCTTGTTGCATAGTCGTAGAAGTCGCCCCAAGCCCATGTGCGGTATGCCACTTCGCTAGCGTCGAGTGCGGTCCAGTACTTCGGTGCCGTTTCGAAAGTCGTTGAGTACGGAAGGTCTACCGGACCTTCTCCGCCTACTGTCTCGACGGCTGCTCCCGTCAGGTAGAAGTAGTTTGAATCGTCGTTCTCAGAGCCTGTTGAATAAGCATGCAGTGAGAAATAGTATGTTCCGTCTTCTTCCGGAGAATATTCCACGGTGGCAGTGCTTACATAGCTTGTGCCGTTGTAGTCCATGTAGCCGTAGTAGTAGGAGTGCAGGTCGCCGGAGATGTCGGCAGAGATCTGCTCGTTTGCCGACATGTCGGTTGAGCTTTTCCCTATTTCTGCGCCCAGAAGTGCATAGCCTCTGCGTTGTCCTGTTACGGCGAAGGAATAGCGTTTGCCTTTCTTCAGCTCGAAAGCGGGAGAAACGAGGTAGTCGTTGTGGGGGCATACAGCATCGTGCTTCAAAACGACGAGTTTCTTCCATGTCTGGGCAGCTGCACTGTAAAGCCCAGTGGTGTAGGTCCACGTCGTGTCAGGAGTAGTACTCTTGTCTATCGCAGTCCAGTCGCCCATGCCTTCCTGGAAATCTACGGAATACGGCAAAGTACTTTGTGCCCATCCTGCGGTAACGCCCAATATGGCGAGCAGGACAAGACTCATTGCTCTTTGTAACGTTTTTCTCATAAATAAAAGTTTAAAAAATTAATGTATATGTTCTTTTGTTTTTCTCTTGCGGTATTATTTGAAATGGATAACATGTATTGTGCAAAATGCTTTGTTCCTTTTTGAAAAAACGCACTGGCTTTCGATGCATAAAAGCCTTGTTTGCATAGCGTAAGTAACGGACTTTTAATCCGGACGACGTTATGTCTCATATACCAATAACCGTATTGTTATGCGGTATGTTTGCAAAAGTAATAAAATTTGCTTAATTCTAAAATTTTTGGAACGCTTTTCTAAATAAAAAATACCTATTTGTCGTTAAATTGACAAATAGGTATAAAATAGTTATATTGACACTTAATGCTGCTTTCTTACTTTCATCACTCTTGGAGCAACTTTCCCGTCGATTCTAATCAGAAAGACCGGCTCCTTGATGTCGGCAAGGCTCATGGCTGTCGACGTTATCTCGCGTACGGAAAGCAGGTGTCCGGATGTCGTGTAGACTTTTACAAACGACCCTATGGCTTTCTCGCCCACGCGCAGTGTGGCTGTGGAGGAGTCGTAGCTCACTGCCACGCCGGTATTCACGCTGTTCACGGCATTCACGTGATAGCCGTCTTCCAGCGTTTCGCCCATCAGACTGTTCAGATAAACTTCGAGAGCCGTATATCCTTGTGCGTTGACAAGGTTCTGGTCGGCAACGTTAGGATTCAGTCCGTGCTCCTTCTCCCATTCGTCGGGCATGCCGTCGCCGTCGGTGTCGGCAGGAACGGTATAGTCGGTGGAGTAGTCAACGAAGCCCTCGCAGTCGTTCTCCGTGTCGATTATTCCCTTGTTTGCGCCTATCGTACTGCCGCCGTATTGGTTTACACCCGTGCGGGCTTCCTCGACGACGCGCCTTTCCACTGCGTCGCGGTTAACTGTTCCCGCCGTATTGAGCACGTTCTCGTATGCTTTCTCGCCTGTTTCGATGTCGTAAATCATATACATCTCAGGGTCGTATGTGCCTACATTTCCTGCTGCGGAATACTTGTAGTAGTTGTGTTCCGGCACGATGCGGCTGTCTGAGCGTATGTCGCTGAGCGAATACTTCTCTGCCGTCATGGCTTTCCAGTTGTCAGCGGTGCGGTCGGCGTCGCCTTCAATCACGTTTCCGCTCACGAACCATTTTGCCGGTCCCCACGATGTTGCCCCCGTGCGGGCGTAGCTTGAGTTGACAAGCACTATTCCCGTCTTGTTGCTTGCAGGTCCGGGCTTGTAGTAGTTGCCGATGAAGTTGCATTCGTGTGCGGAGTTCATACCGTTGTACGACGTTATTGCCGCAGTGTTCTCCCCTCCGTAGCATCCACCGCTTCCTCCGAAATTGTAGTTCACGTTGTTGATGTATTCCAGAAAGACAACGTAGTCCTCTCCGCGTGCACCGTTGATGCGAGGCGAGCGCGATTTGTTGTCGGCAAGCAGGTTGTGGTAGTAAGTGGCAGGCGAACCGCCCCATTGCGTACCGTAACCGCGTGCTCCCTTTTTGTGTCCGGCGTTGTATAGCCCTTCATGCACGATGCTGTTCTGTATGGTTAGGAAGTGGCAGTCCTGCGTATTGATGTTTTCTTCCACAGACCATCCGAAGACGCAGTGGTCGAAGATATAGTTGTTGCAGTTTTCCGCTCCGATGGCCTGGTCTTGCAATACGTCGCCGTTGAGATCGGCATGGCCTGAGCGGAAGCGCACGTTGCGCACGATGAAGTTCTGCGAACCGCCGAAGTTTATTTTGTTGTGGCTTATCAGTATTCCTTCTCCCGGTGCCGTTTGTCCGGCAAGCGTCCAGTCGGCGCGCTTCACGCGAAGCTGGCTGTTCAGCTTTATGTCGCCGCTCACATCAAAGACTATGGTTATGGGTTCGCCCGCATGTTGCTGGAACGCCCAGCGCAGAGTGCCCGCCGAACCGTCGTCGGCTAGCGATGTCACCTTCACAACCTTGCCGCCACGTCCGCCGCTGGTGTATTTCCCGAAGCCTTCGGCTGTTGGGAACGCCTTCAGACGAAGGGCGTCGCTGGCAGTGACGATGTTCGAGACGACGCCTTTCTTCGACACCGATGCCACGCTATAGCTTGCATTGTCGTCGGTTTCCTTTGCGATGCAGTTCTCTGTGGTGAATTTACAGAAAGTTCCGTCTTTATATATAAGGTAAGCAGCGGCATTGTCGTCGCTTTCCCACTTTATCTCGTTTGGCGTAACCACGAAGTTCATCGGTGCGGCAGCTCCGCGAAGAATGGCTTTGTAGTCGAACGGCACCTCGCTGAACTTCCCGAACATGTATTCAGGGTTCATGTATGCGTCAACCTCCGTATCGGTGGCCTGATGGGAGAACGAGGCGCGCTTTGACGTGTCTATGGTCTTTCCCTCGTTGTCAACGCTCTTGTATTCGTATAGCGAAGCCTTGTTTTCAGAACCGCCCCATGCTGCCCATCCTGCGGGGCGTATCACTTTGCCAAGGTTGCAGTTTATGAACATGCTGCCGCTTGTTTCCTGCCACGGGCGCCCCAGATAGTAACTGTTGTCGGCCACGCCTTCGCCGGCAGTAACGGTGCAGTTGCGGAAGAACAAGCCGGGATAGAAGGTAGACTGGCTCAGTTCCGGATTCATCACCCTTGTCATTGGCATGCTGCTGTTGCCCGGGGCGGTGATATACTGCCCGCCTTTCAGAACGCGCAGCGTGCAGTTTTCAAACCATTCCAGTCCGCCGTCGTATATGAAGTCGGTGCCTCCCTCTATGGTGCATGCGGTGAAATATCCTCTCGAACCGGAGTTTGCCTTGTATGTATCCTGGAAACCGCTCAGAAGGCAGTTGTTGAATATGTGTGCGTCGCCGTTGGTATAGAGCGCTTCGGCTTGGCCAACTCTTCCGCTGGTGTTGCGTATGGTAAGGTTCTGTGCGTAGAAGCGGCTGGTGAACACGTTGAGGGCAGCGCAGTCGGTGTAGTCTTTGTCACCGCTGCCGCGGCTGACGCTTGATGTGAGAATGGTCGTCTCCTTGTTTTCTCCAATCAGCGAGAAGTATTTGTTCTTCGTGCTCTTGTAGCCGGCGTGCACATTCTCGTCGTAAACGCCCGGACGTATGTATATTATGCCGCGCGTTCCCTCGGGTATGGCGTTGATGGCGTCCTGAATCCTGGTGTAGTCGCCGCTGCCGTCCTGTGATACGGTGCTTATCGACACAACTGCATTGTCGTCAGGCGCAGGCACCGTAGTGTCGTCACCCTTCGAGTCTCCGTCTATCACGGTTATCGTTCCAACGTCGCCCACCGGGTTCTCTTTGGCATATTGCGCCTGTTCTGCCGTTATCTCGTTGCCGTAAATCCGTATCTTGTGCACTCTTGGTGCCTGTTGCTGGTCGAAAGGAGTGATTGTTTTGGTGAACGGACATTTCCCGTCGCTTCCCACCTGCACGGGGTTGTTTGGATCTTCTCCGTCCCACACGCGCCAGCGTATTGAAACGTCGTTGGCGTTGATTGTGTTCTCCATGAAATATCCCTGGTCGGAAAATACGGTGTAGCCCGCTTTGTGCTTGTCCGATCCCATCCATACGAGCGGTTGCCAGTCGCCGTTGCCTATCTTGTAGTCGCACTTGATGCCGCGTCCCCACGATGTTGACGACCACGACCATTGTACTGTGTTTACATACGGGATGTGGTCTATTTCCATCCATCCGTGTCTTGACACCTTGTTACCGGCACTGTCTGTCGTTGCTGCGTCGCGGCACATCTGAACGAAGCCCGCTTCACCGTAGGTGGGGTGGTTGTCAGCGTCGTACGCGATGTTGTCTTCCAGGTGAAGCGTATGGCCGGCCACGGTCCAGTTGTTGTATGTTGCGGTGCTGTTGCCCGTGTAGTTCTGTCCAAGATAGAACTGTCGGCAGAAAGCTGCCGTAGCTCCGGCGAAACCGTTTGCTGATTTCTTTGTTGCGAAAGTGCAGTTGTGGAACAATACCGGATATTTCACCTCCGTTCCGCCGTTGGCGTTGATATCCAGCACCGCATTCACATAGCCTCCTGTCGAGAAGTCGGGACAGTCCACTCCTGTCTCGCCTTTCCAAGTGTCGGGCCATGTGTCGTCGCTGAAGTTTATGTCTATGATTTTCGGGTATGTGGAGATGTCGCTCCACTGAGCCACCACCGATTGCGGGTCTAGACTGCCCTCAATTGTGGCATATGCGGGCTGAAGCGTGAGTAAAGCCAAGCCGGCAATGCAGGCTGCTTTTGTTCTTTTGAGCATATGAGTGAGTAATTTATTAGTAGTTTATATTCTGTTATGCAGGATGTTTTGCAAATATAGCGTATTGCAGCCAATTCCACAAATTATGGGGAGCAAAACGCCCTGCCGATGGTGTTCTTGTCGGAAGCTGCGGATGGCTGCCCGGTAAATAATGCTTAGGATTGATGCCGTCAGCGGAAATAAAACTCCATACATTGTAAGAGGGCGAACCTTCACAGACTCGCCCTCCTTCAATCATTTAACTAATAACCATTATGTTTATGTCTGGTAAATATATTGGCTGTTGTTTAGTAAGTGATGTCGCCACTCTTCACGGTGTGGTTCTTTCCGCCATCCCAAGACTTGCCTGTGCGCCAGCGTGGGTCGCCTATGCCCTTGGTATAGATGGGGTGGTTCTTCACCTTGTCAGAACTGTTGTAGTAGAAGCCGTTGATGTCTGAGTGGCGATAAGCATCCTTCTGGAATTTCTCCTTGGCATTCACTGTACCTATTGTCCAAGGATTCTTGAAGAGTTCGCCAGCCTCAAGTTGGTAGCCAACGGCGTCACTTTCGTTCTCGTTGCGGTTGTCGCCAAACTTGATTTGGGTCTCGCCCATACCGCCAAGGTTCAGTGCTCCCTTGTTGTAGCCGGCTCCTGTCTTTGTGTTTGAGAACGAGTTCTGCATGAACATACCGTCGATGAGAGTCGTACTGGCATCTGTTGACGATGTGTACTTGTCGTAGGATGGAACTACGGTAGAGTAGTTGTCAGCGAAGTCGTAAGTGAGGTCCTTGGTATTGATAACCATACCTTTCTGGAAGTAGTCGCGTGACACGTCGTTCTTGTTGCCTGCAAACACGAAGAGGTTCTTCTTGCAGGTAATTGTTGAACCGTTTGGAACGTATCCGATTTCGAAAACAAGTCCATGGCTCTTGTTGTTTGAACGTGGTGAGAAGTTTATGAACGTGTTGTTGGATACATTGATGTTCCATTTCGTTCCGTCCGGCCATGCCAGGTTCTTGTTCTCGGATATCAGAGCGTGGCGTGGACAGTCGATGATGGTGTTGTTGGTGAATGTCAGGTTGTTGAAGAAGTTTGACTTGCGGTTGTTGCCCGGACCTGCAAACCATGAATATCCACGTCCGTTGGTGTCATAGCCGCCCTCGTCGTAGAACACACAGTCGTTGACGGTCAGCTTTTCGATAATCTGACGGTTAGGACCCTGGAAACGAATGAATCCGCGCACGTGACCGGAGAAGGTACATCTCTCGATGCGCAACTCGGAGAGAGAGAAAGACAAGCCTTGGCTGTACATGTTCATAAAGTAGTTGGCGCTGATGGAGTAGTTAGGGTTGCCACCCTCACCGCTCTTGTCAAAGTAGTTGTACCATGCCATAGGATGGAAGTTTATATCCTCCATGACGATAGGCTGGATGGCCAAAGTCACGCCGTTTTCTGTGCCGGAGCGGGCATTGCGGCACAATCCCCAGTTGACGGCGTTTGCAGCGGTCTTGGCGTCGGTGTTCCATCCTATGCCCTGCAATACAGTGGCGCGTCCCTTGCCGGCAGCGAGGTCCTCAGGGTTGGTAGCCAACGTAAAGCCCTTGGTCATTTCTACTGTGGTTGAGCAATAGTATGTCTTGCCACCTTCGAGATAGAATATCTGGCCTTCGGCAATGTTGTTGTCGGACATATAGTTTGTCAAGATAGTGTCGATACGTGTGGCAACGAGGTCCTCGCATCCGAATGTCTTGCCTTTCTGGAAGCCCATATTCTGCAGCAAGGTGTCTTTCTTGGCTTCTTCCGCAGTATTTGCTTTGATGATGATAGGTGCTCCGGCGTCGCCCATCATACGAACCATCGTTGAGTTGTATTGCCGGTCGTAGTATCGCTTGATGTTGTTGTTCTGTCCGCTTACGATGTAAGCTGCGTTTGGCGTCAGATTTTCTATGTGTACGCGGCCGGCAGCACGGTCTGCCGCTGTCGGCTTCACGATGTGATCTTCCAACTGGGCGTTGTCGGCAGACGGTACGACGCGGATCTCGTCGAATACCCATTCGCCGTCTTTTGTCTCGGCACCGGCCTTGAAGAACTCTTCGTAGGTCTTTTCATATCCCTCTTCTGTCTGTGGCATGAAACAAACATCCATGGATGTCTTGCCAACGTTCTCCGTCCAGAACACGCTAGGCACATCGTATCGCATACCTGTTGTCAGTGCTCCGGTCTGGTTGCGGTCGTCATCACGCGACTGGTCGCTCTGGTGCGAACCGTCACCCATGCCAAACCATTTGGAGTTGTGGCGATTGTTCAAGTCGTTTCTGTCCACGAGTGCACGGATGGCATAGAGATAGCCTGTGCCATACTGCAAGTCTTCGTGCAGGAACGACAGTTGGTCGGCCGTAAGGATCGTGTCAAGAAGATTGGCGTTCTCTTCCTTCTCCCAGGATGTGCCCTGCACTTTTGCTTTCAGCTCGTAGGCATCTGCACCATCCACACCATACCAAAAGAGGCGCATGTCGTTCACGTGTGTACTTGCCTTATATCCGTGTTGCTGTAGATAGAGCGAAATGTTGGGGTCTACTCTTGAGGCAATGTCGCAATAATATGGGGTTGTCTTGGATGCTGTGTTCTGTGTGTTGCGGAACATAGGCATTGGCAGACGGTCTGCATCAGCATCGTTGTAGCTGTCGTCGTCCGTGCAGGAGGCGAAGAACGACATGGTGGCAGCCAACATCATTGAAAATATAAATAGTTTTTTCATATCTTTCTTTATGCTTCTAAGTCATTGATTAATAGCCGTAATAATTCTTGTACTGTCCGATACTTCGGCTGATAACGTCCTTTGGAATCGGCAGGATATATCTGACTGCCGGCAGGGTGGACAAGTTTACTTCACTGCTATACTCGGGAATGTTGCTGGTCTGGATGGTTCCTGCCTGGTCTATGTAGATGTAGCCTCTGATGGAGCATCTGCACTGCGCCTTGGCAATGCCGGTGTTCTCGTCAAGCCAATCAAAGAGATAAGCCCTTTTCCAGTCTTCAGTACCGCCTTCCTGAGGCATGTAACTTCCGTTTAGTCCCCAGTTTTCCCACAGGTTGTCAATACTGAAGTCTTCTCCCTGCACCTTGTATACCTCGATGAGTCCGATGCTTGCGTCTGTGTTTGCAAAGTTGAACACCTCGGGATAGTTCTGGGCGTTGTATTTGTCAGGGTTCTCCGCCACCTGCTGGTTCCACTGTGCTCTTGTACGGGTTCTGTAGTAGAAGTCGTTAGGCAATGATGTGTAGTCTATATCCACGTAATAACTGTCGTCGCGGTCGCATCCCATGCCATAGTATTTCCAGAAGTTCTTGTAGAGCACCTGGTTGTATATGTTCCAGCGTACAAGGTCTTTCCAACGGATGTTCTCGCCTCCGAATTCCCATGCCCTCTCGTCTACGATTGCCTTGAAGAAGTCTTCTTTTGTGCTTAGCGCGCTTACATAGTCGTCCACTTTCTCTGCCTTGTTGGCAGCACCGCGGAACGCACGCTCACGAACCTGTTTCAGAGCGTTCTTGGCTTCGTCCGTCGGACCGTTCAGCTCGTTCTCTGCTTCGGCAAACATCAAGAGCACATCGGCATAGCGCATATACGGGAAGTTGATGCCGGTGTTTCCCTGCGATGAATTGCCTTGTGTATGGCTTTTGTCCCAAAGTTTCGACCACTTCATGCAATAATTGGTGTAGCCGTTGTTGAAGGCTGCCACACCGTTATAGCCGTATGACCAATAGCCTATTGTGTTGCGGCGAACATCTTCCTTGTCGAAGGTGAAGCGATAGAAAGCGTTCAAGCCAACGCTGCCGCTCATTCTGCCCCAAGGATGGTCTGTGTCTCCTGCGCTCGAAAGGTCGGCTTTCGGTCCCTGGATATAACCGATATTGCCGTTTACGTTCTGTACGAACGGAATCTCGAAGATCACGTCATCGTCGCTTACTACCGTATAGTTGCATTCGTCGTTGAATACTTTCATATAGTCGTTGGTCAGCGAATGTGTTCCCTCTTGAATGACCGAGTCGGCGTATGTGCGGGCAATCTTGTAGTAATCCTCATAGTCTGCTGCGCGTTCCATTGTGCCTGCAGCCTGGGTGTCTTCACCGTGACGGAGCGAGTAGCCTGCGCGGAACAAAGATATGCGTGCGATGAGCGCCCATGCGAATTCTTTTGAGCAGCGCTCCACTCCTTCAGTTATTTCCTTCGCCTTCTTCATCTTCGGAGCGGCAACCTTCAGGTCGTTGATGAGGGTCGTGAGTATTTCGTCGCGTTGTCCCATGGGCATAATCAGCGATTCCTGGTCGTAAGTACGGGTGAAGGTAAACGGAATGTCGCCCCAGAGGATTACCAGGTCGAGATAGTTCATGGCGCGGATACACTTTGCCTCGCCAATCATCTGGTCGAGGTCTTCGTCTCCGTAAAGGTCAGAACTTTCGGCTGCCGAAACGAAGTTGTTGGCACGTTCAATGGTCTGATAGGCTGCGTCCCATGTGCTCTTTATGCTGCTTCCGTCGGCTTCGCCGTCAAACTGTTTCCAGTCGTTATGGCTTACGCTCTGCTCTTCTGATGAGGATGTTCCCCATTCTACGTCACTGTTGAAGTTGAAGGTCGTGAGATAAGCGTTGCCGTATGTGTTTCCGCTGCATGTAGACTGGTATATTGCATTCAGCAAGCGGTCGGCTTCTTCTGTGCTGCTGAACACTTGACTGTCTGTAACCTTTGATGGTGCCTCTACGTCCAGGAAGTCGTTGCAGGAAGACAAGCCTGCCAGCAACAAACTGCACATCAATATATTCTTTATTTTCATATGTTTTTCCTTTTTGTATTAGATAATGTTAGAACGAAAGGTTTACGCCGAAGAGGTAGCTGTGGCTGCGTGGATAGCGGTTCCAGTCTACGTTAGGTGTCAAACCGTTCTGGATGTCTACTTCAGGGTCATAGCCTGAATAGCTTGTGAGGCAGAAGATGTTTGAGCCCGTCACGTAGAAACGCAGGCGTGAGATGCCCCATTTCTTTGTGATGGTCGTGGGAAGAGTGTAACCGATGGTCAAGTCGTTCAGACGAAGGAACGATCCGTCTTCCACGAAGTTGGAGAGGGTATAGTTCTTTGTCACGCTCTGTGGGTTCCACAGGGTCTTGCCCTGGTTCAACCTTTCGTATTCATCAAGATACTCGATATGCTGTGAGTTGCCCAGCAAGCTCTCGTTGTAGTTGTATATGCTCTTGGTTCCGTCGGCGTTCTCGTTGTAGATGTCTCCGTGGTAAACCCAACGGTTGTTATAGTCGAAATCAGCCAAAACGTTGCGCGGGTTGGTGTTGCTGGCACCAACGGCAGACGACAGCTGGTAGCGTGTGGCATTGATGACGTCGAAGTCCAGCATATAGGTGAAGTTGGCGGTGAAGTCGAAGTTCTTCCACTTGCCCGACAGTCCGAAACCTCCCTGCACCTTCGGGTTGGTGTTGCCCACCACGGTGCGGTCGTTGATGTCTATCTTGCCGTCGCCGTTCAGGTCTTTCAGCTTGATGTAACCCGGCTTGGTGCCATAAAGACCTTCCACTGTAGGCTTTTCCTGCACGCCAGGGTTCTCGTTGATGTAGTCTTGGTCGTTTATCGAATAGTTGTAGCCGTCTCTGTGGAATTCGTTGAACTGGTAGATACCGTCATACACGTATCCGTAGATAAGGCCGACCTCCTGACCTTCAACGAGGCGGAAGTTGTCTTCAGAGTCCCAGGAACGGCCGGGGATATAGGCGTCTGTTCCATTGATTTTCTCTACTTTTGTCTTGTTCATGCCCATGTTGAAATTGGCAGACAGCACATAGTCCTTGCCTCTAAGAATGTCGGCGTTGATGGAAAGCTCAATACCCTTGTTGGATACGCGGCCTACGTTCTGCCACTGTTGCGAGTAGCCAGTAGTGGTAGGAATCTGACACTTGTACAGCAAGTCGCGTGTGGTGTTCCAATAGATTTCCGGCGTCAGCGTTATGCGGCCGTTGAATAGCGATATGTCGGCTGCCAAGTTGCGGGTAACAGTGGTTTCCCACTTAATCTTGTTGTTGGGGAACAAGCCGTCTGACGCATAATACTTGTCGCCGTTCTGCGTGGTGGTGCTTTCGCCCCAGCTTGGTCCGCCGTTGGCATTGATGCTGTACTGGTATCTCCAGCGGTCGTCACCGATGTTGTTGTTGCCAGAAAGACCGAAGGCAAGGCGGATTTTCAGTTGGTCGATTACGTCCTTGTTCCACCAAGGCTCTTCTGAGATAACCCATGCGCCGGAGATTGAAGGGAAGTAACCCCACTGGTTGCCTGGTGCAAAACGTGTTGAACCGTCGGCACGCATGGTGCCGGATATCAGGTATCGGTGTTTGTAGTTGTAGTTCACCTGTCCGAAGAACGATGCGATGCGGTTAGGCGTTGTGACGCTGGATGTGCTCTGGAAAGCAGAACCGAGTCCCATGTTGTTGAAGGCATAACGTGGCGTTGTGGTTTGTGGGAAGTAGCGTGACGACTGGAAATTCGTCGTGCTCTGGTTGTGCTGGATTTCTTGGCCCAGCAAGAACGAGAAGTTGTGCTTGTCCTTGAGTGACAGACTGTAGTTCAACGTGTTGGTCCATGTATACTTCAGTGAGCGGCTGTTCGTTATTTCTGCCACAGGCAGGTTTTCGTTGCTGGCAGCCTTGTCTGTAAGATAGCCATAGTAACGGTTGTTGTCGCTGAACGACCAGAATTGTGCAATGTCAGAGCGGAATGTCAGGTTGGGGATTATTTCCCATGTAAGGCTGGCTTGGTTGGTGAAGCTGTAGCTGTGCTTCAACAGATAGTTCTGGTTGATGTCGTCCAGCGGGCTGGCCAGTTTCCAATATCTCTCCACGGCGAAATCCTGCCACTCTTCATCGTAGCTGGTGAACTCGCGGATACCGTTGGTCGGCTTGTAGTTGAGAACGCCAACAAGTCCGCCAGTGCCGATGTTGCCTGCACCTGCACCGAGGTCACGCCTGTAAGTGAAGCGTGGATTGATAAGAAGGTTTACGTTTTTCCCCAGCTTGACGTTTATCTTCGTGTTCATATTGGTACGGCGAACGCCAGAGTTGGAGATTATACCGTCTTGGTTGTGCTGGGTGAGAGAAGTGCTGAAACGCAATTTGTCGCTACCGCCGTTTACGGTGAAGTTGTACATCTGTGTCAAGGCCGGGTCGCCCATCAACTCGTCCTGCCAGTCGTGGGTTGTCTTTGTCTTGTAGATGTCCAGGTCGTTCGGGTTGCCGAAATCACGGCGGAAAGCACGCTTCTTGTCGTTACTGTCGTATGTTCCGTCTAACTGATACTTCACGAATTCGTAAGTGTCCAGCATGTCCTGCTTGCCCGCCAGCCAGGAAAGCTGGCCGTAGGCGTTGAAGTCTACCTTCACCTTACCGGCTTGTGCGCTTTTTGTCGTGACGATGACAACACCGTTACCGCCACGGGCACCGTAGACTGCCGTAAGGGAAGCGTCTTTCAGAACGTCGATGCTCTGAATGTCCGTAGGGGGAATGTCGTTGATGTTGTCGGCCTGGAAGCCATCCACGATATATAAAGGTTTAGAGTTCTGGTTGTCGGATATTGCCGAACCGCCACGGATGCGGATGTTGATGTCTGCGCCTGGTGCACCGTCCACTGTGGTTACCTGCACACCGGCAATCTTTCCCGCCAAGGCTTCGGCGGCTGAAGCCACCGGAACTATGGCCAGTTTCTGGCCTGAGATTGAACCAACTGAACCCGTAAGGTCCTTGCGGGCTTTGCTGGTATAACCCACAACAACCACGTCGTTGAGCTGGCTGTTGTCATCTTTCAATATGACGGTCTGTTTTTGCCCATCTCCTTTTATCTCCTGCGTCACCATACCGATGTAGGAGATAACGGCTGTTTTGCCGGACTTCAGATTGAGCGTAAAATTTCCATCAAGGTCAGTAACTGTGCCATTCTTGGGATTCCCCTTCTCAATGACAGATGCTCCGATCACTGGCTCGTTGTTTGTGTCCAGGACGGTACCTTTCACGACACCCTGTGCGAATACAGAGGCTGGTGCGAGCACCAGGGTCGATACTAGGCAGACTTTACACAATTTTGAGACTGCGTTCCTCATGTAGTTAAGGTTTTAAATTTTACTTGATTTGTATATGTACATTAGCCTGTTGGCGAAATATGTTTAATGCGTTTTTTGTTATGTCTATGTGCGTTCCTATATTTGTCGTTGCAAAAAGGTTAGTTCGTTGCAAAACGGTTAGAGCAGTGTGTTTTTTAGTATTTTACTTTAATAGAACGAATGATTGTTCCAAATCCATCCGGTTAAGAGGATTGATATGTTTCAGCCCGATATGGACTGTCTCCAACAAGTCTAGTCGGGAAGCTTTTTCCCCCGTTATGTGTTTTTCCTGGTTCATCGGCAAGATTCTCTGAAAAGACCCCGCATGTTTCGGGATTTTCCTGCGAACCTTGTATATGTAAATTGTGCATACTATGACCGGCATCAATAGCTTTTGGCGCTATTGAATTACCAAAATCATGGTATGCACAACTTGTTGTTCATAAAATGTCATACATTTTTTGTCCCGCCAATGGGGCGAAACGTACAGGCGCTTTTTTGCGCGTTCTTTTTACTTGATGACTTTTGCTGAAGTGCCGTCGCTGTATTTAACGATGTTTATGCCCTTCTGCATGCCGTTAACCTGTGCACCTGCAACGGTGTAAACAGAAACGACAGTCTTTGCGCTTGCGTTGTCAACAGTGTTGATGCCGTCAGCACCGCTCGGAACGAACTTGATCTGGTGCATGCAGAGGTTCTTGTTGCCGCCTGCAACCAAAGCGTAGTCGTGACCCGGAGCGATTGAAGCCTCTACATAGGCAGGAGCGTTCTTCACTGTACCGTTTTCACCGTCGTTGCGGAAATTGTTCTTTGCAATCATCGAACCGAAGTTGTCGTTGTCCTTCTCTTCGTCTGTTGCCAGCTGGTAGATACCTATCTCACGGCTGTTGTCGCCAGCGTAAACGCCGAAGCTCAATACGCCTGCCTTCTTTGGAGTTACCGAAACGATACCCTGGTTGTTTGCCTTTACGTCGGCGATGTCCTGAATGGTAACGTCGTCAGCCCAGTTGTTTTGGCCAAGTGTAGAACCTGCGTTTACATAACCTGTGTAAGAAGGGAAGTCAGTCTTTATGTTGCTGATTTTTCCGCCTGAAGTGTAAACGGGAGTCTTGTCTACGGCTGCCTTGATAACGAGGTCGTCGTTCTCGTACATTACTGTTCCTGCTGGAAGAGCTGCACCCATGTTCCATGCGTCAGCAATCCACTGTGCGTCATATGCTGCCTGTATTTCCTCGTTGGTCATTGTAACAGCGTAAGTGTTGTCGCCAACTGCTGAAAGGATGTAGGGAACTGTTGTTTCTTCAGCTGAAACGTTTGCAGCGGCCATGATAAGAGCTGCTGCTGAGAGTAGAATTTTCTTCATAATTGAAAGTTTTGAGTTATTTTTATGTTATTAGTCTTCAGTCGTTTTTTCCGTGCAGAGCCAATGCCTGCCTATACAGAGTTAATTAGAGGACGGAGTGCCATTGGCATTGTAACCATTACACTCCCTCGTTTTTGTTATTTTTTTTTTCGGGCTTTTCCTGAATCTCATAGTAATTGGCTTCATGTCAATTTGTGGGACAGTGTCCCACTTTTTTTGAAAGGCCAAATAGAACTTGCACATCTGCAACAGATTGGAACGGCTAAAACCTCTTCCGTTTCTTGGCGTAAGATCCTTTGCAAGAATTGTCAGTAGTTGCTTCCCGTATTCGGCTCTTTCCTTGCCTTGTTCGTCCAAACTCCACAATAATTTCAGCTTAGAGCGGAGGTGAAACGTGATGACTTGGATAAGTATTCCCATAATCTTTCGTGATTGTTATGAATAATTGGTTTTGTAGTCTGACAAAATTTAAAGCCGTGAAACGCTTGTTCATGTTGCGTATGTGCTCGGCGCAGGTGTTCGGACGCTTGTCGTGCAGACGAAGTAAAGCCGAATGTAAAAAACAGGAAAACTTCTGAATATTGCATCCAACCATTAGAACAAAACGATTATGACAACAAAGGATATAGATGAAAAGTCGTTGGAAAACGCGCATCGGCTTTTTGAGTCGGGCGACATAAACAAAATGCCAGTTGGCACAACGGCAGGACTTCAACAGATACACCGCTACCTGTTAGACGGCTTGTATCCCTTTGCCGGCATCATCCGTGGCAAGAACATTGCCAAGAGGAGCTTCCGCTTTGTCAATTCGCTCTATCTCGAAGCGGCTCTATCAGCCGTGGAGAAAATGCCGGAAGATTCTTTTGAGCATATCATTGAAAAGAATGTCGAGATGAACGTGTGCCATCCTTTCATGGAGGGCAATGGCCGCTCCATCCGCATTTGGCTCGACATGATTCTCAAACGATCGCTCGGCAAGGTGGTTGACTGGCGGTTCGTTGACAAAGACCAATACCTCTCAGCCATGGAACGCTCTCCCATCAACAACCTCGAACTGCGCTGTCTTCTCTCGCAAAACCTCACTTCCGACACCGACAGCCGCGAAGTGATTTTCAAGGGAATAGAGCAAAGCTATTATTATGAGGGGTATGAGAAATAGTATATAAACAAGAAAAGCGCTCACGTTGAGCGCTTTTCTTATAGATTGTGAGATTATGTTAGCCGGTTGTTAGCCGGCAATTATTTTCCCGTGGCTAATCTTTAATTGGACTTGGTGTATGGGTTGTATCCCGGGTTCTGTCCGAATTCGTCAGCATTCTCCAGCTTGTCGAGGAATGCGTTTGGAATAGGACGCAGAGCGTGGTACTCTTCCATGCAGTCGTCGCTGATCATGCTCGGGTTGCGGCCGCGGATAATCTTTGCAAAGGTTCCCTTCGGACTGTAAACGCGCTTGATGTCGAACCAGCGCAGCCATTCGCCGCAAAGCTCGCGGGCACGCTCGTCGATAATCCAGTCAACAGTCATGTCGGCTGCCGTCACCTGTGCTTCGCTCAGGTTGTGGCCAGCCTTTACTACGCGTGCGTTGCGTATTTCCTGGTTGATGATCTGCGCAGCGGCAGCCTTGTTGCCAAGACCGATGTAGCACTCTGCTGCAATGAGCGGCATTTCGGCGTAGCGCATCACAGGCACGTCGGCACAGCTTGCCTGTTGGCTGGCATCCTTGTTCATGACGAGAATCGTGCCGTTGGGGTCGCCGTCCCAGATGCGGTATTTTGTGAACCTTGGGAACGATGAAGCCACATACTGTGTAGTGGTAGCTGTGTCGCTGTTGGCATAGCCCGCATTGTAGTAGCGCAGAGGTGCTCCGCCGTATTCGTTTACGCTTTCCGTCTTGTAAAGCTTGTCGATGTCGATAGTGATGTAGTTGCGGTTGGCTTCGTCGGCAATGTGCTTCTTCGTGAAGTAGAAGAGGGTGTCGCCGGGTGCAGACTTCTTGCCAGTGATTTCCGGCATCTTGTAGTAGCTCTCTGCCTGTTCAGCTTTCCATGTGTACTTGTATTTCGACGGGTTCATGAATGCTTCCTGGAAGTCGGCGTCGTAGCGTGCATCCCAGTCTTCCCACAGGTTCATGAAATAGTATGTGGGCATAAGTCTTTCAGATCCGTCTTTCGGATAGTCGTAGCTTGTCGTCGTGGTTGTTATACCGCCTCTGCCGTTGAATTTCGGCGAGAAGTATGAGTGCAGACGGTTTGGCTTTGTATCCGGATTGAGCGTTGAGTTGGACGAGAAGGTGCAAACCCACAGGAACTCGGTGTTGTTCTTGTTGTTCTTTGCCTGCCATATCTCGTCATAGGTGTTGTAGAGCTTAATGCCGTAGGCAGCCTTGTTGTTTATCACGTCGAGTGCAGCGTCGAGCGCCTTCTGGTAGAAATCCTTCTGTGCGTCGCTGCCTTCGGCTTCATACTGTGCTCTGGTGAGCAGCACGCGTGCGAGCAGCCCTTTGGCTGCCTTTTTCGTTGAGCGTCCCACTTCTCCGTTGTAAGGTGTTACGGGCAGTTCTTCCGCAGCCTTCTGTGCGTCGGGTATGATAACCTCGTCGTAGATTGTCTTGCGGTCTGTGCGGTAAGCCTTGAACACTGGATCTGATGTTTCTTCAAGGCGAAGCTCGATGTCGCCGAAGAATTCCACGAGCCACCAGTAGCAGTATGAGCGCATGAAGCGCGCCTCGCCGTCGAAGTCTTGAGTCTGCTTTGCGTCAATCTCTTTGTTGTCCTTCAGTCGGTTGATGATACTGTTGCACACGTTGATGTTGTCGTATACGCGGTTCCATACGTTTTGAATCTGTCCGCGGTCGCCCTGCAGGTCAACGCAGCGTGTGAGCTGCTTTCCGTATTCGTAACTGTTTCCTATGTTCTGCCAGATGTCGGCCGAGCCTTCCATGTAGAGCACGGGGTCTTCACGTCCGTAGAATTTCCATCTGAAGTTGTAGTACATCTGGTTCACGAGGTTTTCCATTCCGGTTTCGGTAACGAACACCTTGTCGGCATCCTCACCGCCGGGGTTGTACTCGTCGAGTGAGCAAGAACCGAGTCCCATTGCCGATCCGCCGAGCAGTGCCGCTATGATAATTTTGTCGTATTTCTTCATTTTGTTTCCTGTTAGTATTTAAAGGTCTGTTGGCTTGTAGCCCTTCTTGTTTAGAAATTGATGTTGAGACCAACGGTTACGCTGCGCTGGTTCCCTTCCGGATCGTAGTGCTTCTGCCAGTCGTTCTTCACGAAATACAACGGGTCGTTAACTGTTGCGTAGATGCGGATATTGTTCAGTCCCATTGATTTGAGCGCCTTGCGTGGCAGGGTGTATCCGAGTGAGATTCTCTTCAGCTTGATGAACGAGTTGTCGCAGTAAGAGATGCTCTGGTAGCCTACGTAGTCGAAGAGGTTGCGTCCTTTGAACAGAGCCGGCAGCGAGCCGCCTTCGTTTTCGCCCTTCACCCAGTAGTCGTAGTTTGAATAGATTCCTCCTGTTGACGGGTTGTAGTTGGCAACCTTGCTTTCGCCCCACTGTCCCCAGCGTGCATAGAAGTATATTGTCAAGTCCCAGTTCTTGTAGCGGAAGTCGTTGTTGAAGCCAGCAAACCAGTCAGGAGACGTTGAGCCGACATAGCAGATGTCGCTTGTCTGGTCGATAACGTGGTCGCCGTCCAGGTCGGCAACCTTTATGTCGCCGGCTTCGAAGCGCTTTGTCTTCTTTGCGTCTTTATAGTATGCTGTTTCGTCGGTCCATGACTTGACCTCGTCGGTAGTGTAGATGCCGAGATACTTGAACGTCTTGTACGAGTTGATAGGATGGCCGACCATATAGGTCTGTGTTTCCTTGTTCGTACCAATCTGCAGTTCGTCCAGTCCGTCGTATAGTTTGGCTATCTTTTCACGGTTAGCAGAGAATGTGAGCGTAGAGCTCCATGTGAAGTCTTTTGTCACGATGTTGCGGCTGTTGATGGAGAGTTCAACACCGGTGTTCTTCACTTCGCCGATGTTCGTAACGGTTGCATACTTTCCGTCCTGTCCTGCCGATGTAGGCAGAGAGCGCTGCAGCATGAGGTCGGTGGTCCTCTGTGTGTACCAGTCGAAGGTGATGTTCAGTCGGCTGTTGAAGAGCACAGCGTCGAAGCCGAGGTCGAATGTAGTGGAGCGTTCCCACTTTGTCTTCTTGTTGGCAATCTTGTAGTAGCTGCCGTCGAGCACGCCAAGGAGGTAGCGGTTTGCCTGAGTGTCCTGGAAGGCATAGCTCCAGTTGGCGAACGTCACGCCGCTTTGTGTCGCGTAGGCAGAGATGTTGGAGTTGCCGGCAACACCGTATGTTGCGCGCAGCTTCAAGTCGTCGAGCCAAGACTTTGACTGCTTCATCCAAGGCTCGTCAGAGATGCGCCATGCGAAGGCAGCAGACGGGAACCACTCCCATTTGTATCCTGGTGCCAGTTTCGACGAACCGTCTCGGCGGATAGAACCCGTGAAGAGGTAGCGTCCTCTCCAGTCATACTGCACGCGTGCTGCGTATGAGAAGTTCTGTGCCTGGGTGTATGAACTTGCGTGTGCAAGCGCTCCCTGGCCGCCGTCGTTTGATGCAAGGTTCCACCACAGGTTGGTGGCCAGTGTCTGGCCGTAGGATGTGGCGTTAAGGTCGTCCTTTATGGACTTGTTCCAAGTGGTGAGCAGCGTTACTGCCAGGTTGTGGTCTTCGGGCAGCAGCTTCTTGAAGTTGTATGTAAGCACGTTGTTCCACTCCACGTATGTTCCCGATGCCTTGTCCATGTAGGCCTTGCTTCTGTTTGTTCCGGATTCGATGAAGGCAGAGTTGGCGCTCGACTGGAAGTTGCCTGTCGACGAGTTCGTGAGGTGTGCGTTGAGCTGCGTGCGGAATGTGAGTCCCTCGATGGGGTGAATGTCCAGATAACCGTTTGCAACCACGTTTGTCGAGTAGCTTTCAGCACTGTATGTGTCGTCTATTTCCGTGTCGATGAGCGGGTTGACATAGTCGCCGGCAGCGAGCGGGTATTTCACGAGCGATGTGCCAATGCTGTAAACGCCGGTTTCTGCATCGTATGAACCGTATGGAGAACCGAGTTCCAGTCCTGTTGTCTTAGACTTTGAGTATGGCGAAGCGTCAGAGCGCGTGTGTGCGAGCTGGAACGTAACGCCGGCGCTCATCCACTTCAGGAACTTGTGGTCGATGTTTGCGCGCAGTGTGTATCTGTCTGTTCCGCTGCTCTGCTTCCATTTGTTGCCGTCGTTGGCGTATCCCACTGAGAAGCGCGCCTGTGTCTTTTCTGTTCCGCCGGAAAGTGTCACGGTGTGCTTGGTGCTCCATGTAGTCTTTTTCTGCAGCAGGTTCTCATAGTCGGTCCATGCTCCGGCCTTGTAAGCGGCATAAGCCTCTGTGCTGGCGAAGAGCGACTCGTCGTCTGCCGCGCTGCTCCACAGTCCTGCGTTCTGGGCTGCAAGGCGGCGTGTGTTGTAGTAGTCTTCGGGTGAGCGGTAAGATGCGCGGTCGGGGCGGAAAGCCGCAGTCACGTATCCGTCGTAAGACACCTGCATCTTGCCTGCTTCAGGCTTCTTCGTGGTGATGATGATAACGCCGTTGGCACCCTGCGAACCGTAGATGGCCGTAGAGGAGGCGTCTTTCAGCACGTCGATAGACTCGATGTCGTTGGGGTTGAGGTCGCTCATGCTGCCGCCCTGCACTCCGTCGATGATTACGAGCGGTGAGTTGCCTGCCGAGATGGAGCGGTTACCGCGGATGCGGAGGTCGCTGCCGTTTACGTCGAGACCTGATATGCGTCCCTGCATTGCTGAAGCCACGCTGGTGGTCGGGGTCTGCAGGATGACGTCAGACTTCACTGATGCCACGGAACCTGTAACGTCGCGTTTCTTCACCGTACCGAAACCGATAACCACAACGTCGTCGAGCTCGTTTGCTTCCGGAACCATCTTCACGGATACCGGTGTGCCGGGTGTAACGGACACTTTCTGTGTCTTGTATCCTATGTAGGAAATTTCGATTGTTGCCTTCCCTGACACGTTGTGCAGTGTGAAGTTACCGTCAAGGTCGGTTATTGTGCCGTTTTTGGTCTGTCCCAAAGGTATAACGGTTACGCCGATCATTGGCTCGCCGGTCTCGTCTACGATGTTGCCCTTCACTACGCCGCTCTGCTGAACAGCCTGCGGTGCAGGCGCTGCCTTGCCTGTTTCGGCAGCGTTGGCGGCTGTCGGGCTAAGCATTGCTGATGACAAAGCAAGTGTGATGGACATCGTTTTCAGGCTAGAGCTTGAAGTAAACATCTTTCTTGTCTTCATAAAAGTAGATTTTGTAAATAAATATAACATCTTGTAATAGAGAAGACGCAACCGGTTAATGTATGTAACCATAATTTAACATTATTATTTCTGACGTCTGTTTTTTCGTCGGTTGGAAAGCGTGTGCGCCTGTACAATATATATAATATAGGTAAGCTGAAATGTATATAAGTTGAAAGCGGGCTCTCCGGCAGTGTCGTTGCCATGAGAGCCCGCTTCGTTATGGTGTTGTCGAAACGTCGTTTTATTTGTTTTCCACGGTCTTTATGTTCACGTTTTCCTGCTTTATGTTCTCGCAGTATTTGAACTCGGCCGGTTTGTTCGAGGTGATGTCTATGTTCTTCAGTGTGATGTTCGAAACCGGCATTTCGGGCAGTCCGTTGAAGAACATGGCGCGGTTTGCATTGCGGCACACCACGTCTTCGATATATATGTTGCGGAAGCAAGGCGTAGTCTCGTCAACAGGCATCGGCTTTATTTCCTGTGTCTTGTTCGCTCCGGCAGCCTGTGCTTCTGCCGCCGACATGCCGCCGTAGTAGAGGTTGAAGATAACGGCTTCGGTCGGTATGTCGAACATCGACACGTTCTTTATCCAGATGTTCTCCACCACGCCCCCTCTGCCGCGCTTGCTCTTGAAGCGCAGGCCTACGTCGGTGCCCAGGAACTGGCAGTTGCTCACGCTGATGTTCTTCACGCCGCCGCTCATCTCGGAGCCTACCACGAAGCCGCCGTGGCCTTTGAACACGGTGCATCCGTCAACGATCACGTTCTCGCACGGGCGGTTGCGCTTGCGGCCGTCGGCGTCTTTTCCGCTCTTTATGCATATGCCGTCGTCGCCAACGTCAAAGCGCGAGTTCACAATCAGCGCATTCTTGCACGACTCCAGGTCCAGTCCGTCGCCGTTTTGCGCATAGCTCGGGTTGCGCACCTCGACGTTCTCTATCAGCACGTTCTCGCACATGATGGGATGCACGTTCCAGCACGGCGAGTTCTGGAAGGTTACGCCGTCGAGCCAAACGTTCTTGCAGTTTGAAATCTCTATCATGTTGGGTCGCACGAACACTCTGATGCTGTCCCACTCAGCGTCGCTAAGATTGCCCATGGGCACGTTCATGTCGGCCATCATGTATCCTTTCTTTGCACCTTCGGTAGGAATCCAGAAGTCCTCGCGTATGTATGCTCCGCCCTTTGATGTGAACTCTTTCCACTGCGAAGCCGTAACTTTCTGTTTCTTCAGCGGGCGCCAGTATTGGCCGTTTCCGTCAACCACTCCCTGGCCGGTGATGGCTACGTTCTGTTGGCCTTCAGCCGATATCGGCGACTGGCAGCGGCGTGTGTCGAGGCCTTCGAACACTGCCGACACGATGGGGTAGAGGTTGTAGTCGGGCGAGAACAGCATTATTGCGCCCTTCTCCAGATGGAGGTTGATGTTGCTCTTCAGCTTTATCGGTCCGGTGAACCACACGCCCTGCGGCACGATGACCTTTCCGCCGCCCTTGGCAGCCAGCTTGTCGATGGTCTGCTGAATGGCGCTGGTGCAGAGAGTCATTCCGTTGCCCACTGCCCCGTTGTCGCGTATGTCGGCACTGCGGTCGGGGAAAGACGGCCTTGTAACCTTCTGCATCTTGAACGGCAGGTTGTTGTACAGCTCAGAGTATGGATAGTCTTGGGCTTTTGCACTTGTTGCCGTCAACCCAAGGATGATGGCTGCGATGAATAGAAATTTGCGCATAGAATTTAAGGGTTAGTGATTTGTTTTCTTTCGTAATTGCCAAAAAGGTTATTGTGCAAAGACAGTGCAAACCGAATGCAATGGAACTTGTCCATATTGCTGAGGTGCCGCCTGTCTTATGCAAAGGTAAGGAAAAAAAACAGAACACTAAGAACGAATTTCTTAATAAACATTAACTTTGTGTTATGCACGGCAACAGTTTCCCGCAGCAGACGAAGTGCGGAATACATATGCAGTCAGTACAAAACGCCCCGTTGCTACGTCATAATGAAGATATGGCCTAAAGTAGAAGAGTTCAGGCCTGTGATGAAAATACAAACCACATTAACTTGGAATGATGAAAAATACGAAAAGACTACTGTTCCTGCTCCTTGCGGCAGTAACGGCAACGTGCGCCATGGCGCAGAAACCTTGGGACAACGGAAAGCTGAAGGTGTCGGCAAACCACCGCTACCTGCAGCACGAAAACGGCACACCCTTCTTTTGGCTCGGCGACACGGGCTGGCTGCTGCCGCAGAAGCTCGACCGCAGCGAGGTGAACTACTATCTGGAAACATGCCAGAAGGCGGGCTATAATGTGGTGCAGGTGCAGACCGTAAACGGCGTTCCTGCCACCAACCTCTACGGCTCAAGCTCCATGCCCGACGGCTTCAACTTCAAGAACGTCGAGAAGGACCGCTCCATAACGAGCTACTGGGGCAACATGGACTACATTATAAAGCAGGCCGAACAGCGCGGCATATACATCGGAATGGTGTGCATCTGGGGCGGACTGGTGAAGCACGGCCTCATGAACGTGGAACAGGCAAAGGCATACGGACGCTTCCTCGCCAACCGATACAAGAACTCGCCGAACATCGTGTGGATTATCGGCGGAGACATCAGGGGCGACGTGAAGCCCGAAGTGTGGACGGCACTCGCCACAACGATAAAGTCGATAGACAAGAGCCACCTCATGACGTACCACCCCTTCGGCCGCACAATGTCGGCAACGTGGTGGAACAACGCCGAGTGGCTTGACTTCAACATGTTCCAGAGCGGTCACCGCCGCTACGGACAGAAGAAAGGCGACGGCGACACGTCTGTCAGTCCCAACACCGAGGAAGACAACTGGCGCTATGCCCAGCAGAGCCTTGCCATGGAACCGCTGAAGCCCGTAATAGACGGCGAACCGATATACGAAGGCATACCGCAGGGACTCCATGACACGACGCAACCTTTATGGAAGGCAGCCGACGTGAGACGCTCTGCCTATTGGGCAGTGTTCAGCGGATGCTTCGGCCATACCTATGGAAACAACGCCATAATGCAGTTCCACAAGCCGGGCAACGGCGGCGGCTACGGATGCAAGAAACCGTGGTATGAAGCAATCGGCGATCCGGGATTCCTGCAAATGCAATACCTGAAGGAACTCATGCTCAAGTTCCCGTTCGAAGACAGAGTGCCCGACCAAAGCATCGTCCTGGGCGACGAAGGATACCGCTACGACCGTCTGACGGCAACGCGCGGCAAAGACTACATGCTCGTCTACAACTACAGCGCGCGCCCAATGAAGGTAGACCTCACCAAGATAAGCGGCAGCAAGAAGAAGGCATGGTGGTTCAACCCCACCGACGGAACGTTCAAGTATATCGGGGAAACGGACAACTCGCGCACGGACTTCCAGTATGACGCACCCTACCAGCAGGGCTACGACAGAGTGCTCGTGGTGGTGGACGCAGACAAAGACTATATCAAACAGTAACAAAACCTATATAAATAGAATATACATGAAAAAGACAATCATCCCCCTGCTTGCAGCAATGCTGCTCCTTCCGCTTCGTGCAGCGGCAGACATGCCGGAAAGGACCAGGGAAAACGTGGAGCGCTACAAGGAAATCTGCAAGCGCAACATTTACAAGGAAATGCACGGCATGTACCGCAAGGCTGGAGGCGCACTCAAGTACCCCTTCCTTGCCCCCGGCAGCAACCAGTATCTCGACATGCTTTGGGACTGGGACTCATGGCTCAGCGATGTGGCACTGAACCAGATACTCAAGGACAAGGGAACGCCCAAGGACAGCACGGAAGCCCTGCCATACGAACAGGGATGCGTGCTCAACGCCCTCAGCTACGGAGGCATGGACGGATGGATTCCCATCTGGATAGAACGCAACGCGCCCAGCCGCGAAGAAATGCTCAAGAAGAGAAACCCATGGAAGAGCAACATGCACAAGCCCACAATAGCGCAGCATGCCGCAATGATAGTGCGCAAGATGAACGGCGACGCCGAGTGGCTGCGCGAAAGCTTCTACTTCCTGCAGGCATTCGAGTCGAAATACATGAACTGGCACCGCCACAAGGCAACCGGACTGCTCTACTGGGAGACCGACGAGGCAATTGGCGTGGACAACGATCCAAGCACCTTCTACAGACCTCACGAAAGTTCCGGCTCGATATTCCTCAACGCACTCATGTACAAGGAACTGCTTGCAATGGAATATCTGGCACGCTGTCTGAAGATGGACGCCATTGCCGACGGATACAAGGCCGACGCACAAAAGCTTATGGCCAGCGTGAGGGAGCACTGCTGGGACAGGCGCGACGGATTCTACTATAGCGTAGACCTGAACCTGCTGCCCGTGGAGAAACCCGACATCAAGGCGCTCAACCCCGGAGACCTCTATCTGCACGTGGGGCAGCCACGCAACTACGACTGCCTGATACAGCGCTTCGACGTGTGGAGCGGCTTCATGGCAATGTGGGCGGGCATAGCAACGCCCGAACAGGCAAAGCAGATGGTGGAGCGCCACTACAGAGACACCACCTCGTTCAACGCACCCGCCGGAGTGAGGACACTCTCGCCGCTGGAAAAGATGTATAACCTCAGGGCAAGCGGAAACCCATCGTCGTGGCAAGGCCCTGTGTGGATAAACGTCAACTACCTCGTGTTCCGCGCACTGCTCAACTACGGATACACCGAAGACGCACGCCAACTGGCAGAAAAGACAGTGCTCCTTCTGGGGCGCGACTTCGAACGCTTCGGCGCTCTGCACGAATACTACATACCCGAGAACGGAGAACCCGTGCTCAACAAAGGATTCCAGAACTGGAACTTCCTTGTGATCAACATGATTGCATGGCTCGAAGGCCGTCAGATGGCTGACTAGGCACGCAATATTGCCCCTGTCGCCGCAAAATTGAACGCCGGGGAACAAAAAAACGCCCCGGCGGTTCTTCGCACAACGGCAGAATTTAGTATTTTTGCAAATATGAAAATTCTTACAAGCGAACAGATAAGAGAGCTCGACAAATACACCATACAAAACGAGCCTATTGAATCGATAAACCTTATGGAACGCGCCGCAAAAGCATTGACGCGCGCCATAACGCAGGTGTGGGGAACTACCATGCGCGTGGTGGTCTTCGCCGGACCGGGAAACAACGGCGGCGACGCACTTGCCGTGGCCAGGATGATGGCAGAACAGGGATACGACGTGACGGCATACCTCTTCAACGTTACAGGAAAGCTTTCGGCCGACTGCAACAAGAACAAGGAAAGGCTGGAGAACAGTCTGCCGGCAGAAAAATTCTTCGAAGTGATTGAAGAGTTCGACCCGCCGAAGCTCGACGCATCCACGCTGCTCATCGACGGACTGTTCGGGTCGGGACTGAACAAACCGCTCAACGGCGGATTCGCCTCGCTCGTTAACTACATCAACATGTCGCCCTGCAAGGTGGCAAGCATCGACATGCCTTCGGGACTGATGGCGGAAGACAACTCGCGCAACAGCCGCTCAAACATAGTGAAAGCCGACTGCACCTTCACCCTGCAGCACCGCAAGCTAGCCTTCCTCTTTGCCGAAAACCAGCAGTTCATAGGAAAACTGCGCGTGCTCGACATAAGGCTCAGCGCAGAAGGACTGGAGAAACTGTCAACGCCATACACCATAATCGAAGAGTCTGACGTGATAAGACTTATGACGCCCCGCGGCGATTTCTGGCACAAGGGCATGGCAGGCAACGCGCTCCTCGTGGCGGGACGCTACGGAATGGCGGGAGCTGCAATGCTGGCTGCAAGGGCTTGCCTTAGGGCAGGCGCAGGAAAGCTGACGGTTCACGTGCCGCAACGCAACAACGACATCATGCAGGTTGCAGTGCCGGAGGCCGTGCTGAGCCACGACGCCGACGACTGCCGCTTCACCGAAGCCATCGACGCAACATCGTTCGACGCCATGGGGATAGGCCCCGGACTGGGAACCGACGAGACAACGGCTACGGCTTTCGTGGCGCAGCTGCGGCGCACGCAATCCCCCATAGTGGTGGATGCCGACGGACTGAACATCCTTGCCTCACACAAGGCGTGGTTCGAGCGCTTGCCCGAAGGGACAGTGATAACTCCACATCCGCTGGAGTTTGAACGCTTGGCCGACACAAGGTTCAACGACGGCTTCGAACAACTCTGCAAGGCTTCGGAACTGGCTACGCAAATGCACATATACATAATACTGAAAGGCCACTACACGGCTGTGTGCATGCCCGACGGGACTGTATCGTTCAATCCGACAGGAAATGCCGGAATGGCGACTGCCGGCAGCGGAGACGTGCTGACAGGCATCCTTACCGCTCTGATGGCACGCGGATACAACCAGCGCGACGCATCGCTCATCGGCGTATACGTACACGGACTGGCGGGCGACCTGGCTGCAAAGGAACTGGGAATGGAGAGCCTCACGGCAAGCGACATCGTGGATTTCCTGCCGAAAGCATTCAAACAACTGGCTGACTGAAACATAAAAACCATCAAGACATGAAAAAAAACAGGATAAGGACCATGGCAATGGCTGCCTTGGCAGCAGCCTCACTGGCAACCGCCGGTGCACAGACGGGCAGCGTGTCGGTTGACGGCTCGTCGTATTATCTTCCGAAAACAGTGTTGCGCTTCGCCCTGCAGGTGGAAAAGACCGTATACACGCCGGGCGACTTCGCACCATACGCCTCGCGCTATCTGAAACGCGACGACGTGAAACTCGAACCGTCGACAACCTACCGCATCGTCAGTCTGAAACTCAGTTCGGACGCCACGCCCGACACGGCCAAGTTCTATACCGCAAAAATGGACGCAAAGCACAGCATACGCTCGTTGAAGCGCAACGACAACGGAGTGCTGCTTGCCGTAAACGCCGAACCTCGCACGGTGGCTGCACCAAAGCCCTTCGTTCCGGCTCCGAAACCAGCCGCAGTAAATCCGCGCGACTATATGACGCAGGAGATCCTGAATGCCGGCAGCATGGAGAAAATGGCTGAGCTTACGGTGCAGGAAATATACGACATACGCGAGAACAAGGGCCTTCTGAACAAGGGACAGGCCGACTACATGCCGAAAGACGGCGAGCAACTGCGCATAATGCTGGGCAACCTGGACAAGCAGGAGAGCGCTCTCTTGCAGATGTTCGAGGGGACAACGGTGAAGGACACTGCCGAAACGGTGGTTACGTTCGTGCCCGAGCGCGAGGTTGACCGCCAGCTCTTCTTCCGCTTCTCGTCGCTTATGGGCATGACCGACGCCGACGACCTGGGTGGCAACCCGTATTATCTTACGATAGAAGACTTGCACAACGCCGCTACGCTGAACGTCGGCATTGAGGGCGAGAAGAAAGACAAGGACAATGTTGGCATCTACGTCAACCTGCCCGGAAAAATCAGAGTGTCGGTGTTCAACGGCAACAGTCTGATGGGGGCGTTCGAACTGTATGCCGCGCAGTTCGGTACGACGGAGTCGCTCAGCGGCGAACTCTTCAGCAAGAAGATTACCACGCATGTAGTGCTCAATCCGATAACGGGCAGCGTGGAAAGCATACAGACGGAAAGCCTGAAATAAGGCAGTCCGTCGGCACTGGCTTGCCGTGTCTGCGGATGGTGGCAAGTCGTTTTCGGTGATAAAGACAAAAAGTTCGGGGAGCTTCGCATGGTAATGCTGAAACTCCCCGAACCTGTTTCTTTATGCAAAGGCTTCAGCCGTGGGGCTGAAACCTTGTTGTGCACTGTTATTAGTCGAGCTGTGCGAGCTTGTTGTCAGAACCGAGCACGTCTATGATCTTGTGCTTGTACATGTCCTCCATGAGGTCGCGTGCAGGACCGCAGTATTTGCGCGGGTCGAACTCTGCAGGTTTCTCTGCCAAAGTCTTGCGCACTGCTGCCGTGAATGCCAAGCGTGAGTCAGAGTCGATGTTGATCTTGCAAACGGCGCTCTTTGAAGCCTTGCGCAACTGCTCCTCTGGTATACCTACTGCATCAGGCAGCTTGCCGCCGTTGGCGTTGATGATGTCTACATATTCCTGTGGAACAGAAGATGAACCGTGGAGTACGATTGGGAATCCAGGCAGTTTTACCATGATTTCGTCGAGCACGTCGAAAGCCAATGGCGGAGGAACGAGGCGGCCTGTCTTCGGGTCGCGTGTGCACTGCTCCGGCTTGAACTTGTATGCACCGTGGCTTGTGCCGATGGATATTGCCAGCGAGTCAACGCCAGTCTTCGAAACGAAGTCCTGAACTTCTTCCGGCTTTGTATAGTGTGAAACTTCTGAAGCTACTTCGTCTTCAACGCCGGCAAGCACACCGAGCTCGCCTTCAACGGTCACGTCATACTGGTGAGCGTATTCAACAACCTTCTTTGTCAGAGCAACGTTCTCGTCATAGGGAAGTGCAGAGCCGTCGATCATTACAGAAGAGAAGCCGAGGTCCACGCAGTTCTTGCACAGTTCGAAGCTGTCGCCGTGGTCCAGGTGGAGCACTATTTCAGGATGGTTGCATCCCAGTTCCTTGGCGTAAGCCACAGCACCCTGTGCCATGTAGCGCAGAAGTGTCGGGTTGGCGTAGTTGCGGGCGCCTTTGGATACCTGCAGGATAACCGGCGACTTCAGTTCTGAAGATGCCTTGATGATAGCTTGCAGCTGCTCCATGTTGTTGAAATTGAAAGCGGGGATTGCATATCCGCCGTTGATGGCACGGGCAAACATTTCTTTGGTGTTTACCAGACCCAGTTCTTTGTAACTTACCATAGTATTTGTTGTTATGTTTAATTAGTTATGTCTGATAGCGGAGATGGTTCTTTCTTCACCATATCTATGGCAAAGTTAGCGCTTTCTTTCCGGCTTGCAAAGCAATGCGTGCCTTTTTTGTTGTTGCAATCTTGTGAATTTTGACATAAATTAAATACCGGCATGCTTGGCGCGGCGTTTTTCAAAACGGAGATTGCAAAAGTCGTGATTGCCTTTTGCGCGGCTTCTTCGCTGGCCTCTTGGCGGGTGTGGCAGGGACGGTTGTCAGATGGTGTTGAATTTGCTTATCAGCTGCCGCCTGTACATCCTACCTATTTTTATATAGTCTATGCGGTTGAACGGCGGGAAGAAGTAGCACACGTTGTCGCGCACCTCCATGAGGTATCTTATGTTTATTATGTATTTCTGGTTTACCTGCACGAACCGCTCGTCGAGCGCCATCAGGATGTCCTTGTTGGCGCAGCGTTTCAGCCGGATGGGCTGTTCGCAGTTTGCCGCCACCACTTCCCATATGCGCAGGTCGCGGTTGTACTGGAAGGCGCAAATGTCCTGTATCTCCACTAGGCGGAAGTCCGAAGCATTGGTATAGAGCAGCAGCTTGTCGTCTTTCCGGCTCAACACGTTGCCGTTTTGCCTTTCTGTTTGTTCGTCTGCCGTATTGTGTTGCTGCCTGTCCGCCTGCTGCGTTTCCGTGCAGTCTGTTTCGGCTTCAAGCCTTGCCATCACAGCCCTCAGCTCGTTGTCGTCGATTGGCTTCAGCAGAAAGTCGAAAGCCTTGCTGCGCAGTGCGGGCAGGGTGTAGGATCCGTATGCCGTGTAGATTACTGCCAGGATGTTGCCGAATCCCTCATGCTTCATTTGCGTCAGCAGCTGCAGACCGGTCATGTCGGGCATCTCCACGTCAAGGAACACTACGTCGGCCTTTTCCTTGCGCAGCAGTTTCAGCCCTTCTGTCCCGTTGTTTGCCGTCCCCGTCACTTCTGCGCAGGGGTAGTCGGCAAGCTTGCCTTTGAGGGCGTCAATGGCTTGTTGCGTGTCGTCGATTATGATTATTTTCATGGTCAGGTGCTTGCTTTTGCGGTTGAGGCTTTTCCTGTCGGCTGCTGTTTCTGTCAGATTTCCTTCACGCTCTCCGGAAAGCATATCGTGGCTTCGCATCCCGTCGTGTTGCCTTCGTTGCCGGTGGTGTTTGTTATGTTGAACCTTATCTTCTTCTTGTTCCTCTGGTTTATGGCGTTTATCGTTGTGCGCAGTATTGTCAGTCCCTGTCCCAGCGAGTTGCACCGCCTGATGTCGAATCCTGCGCCGTTGTCTGCCACGGTTATGGCAATGCCGTCGCCGCAGGCTTCAAACCTTATGTTTAGGCGCTTCTCGCCGTTTTTCCCCTTGAGGGCGTGCTTGATGGAATTTTCCACGAGTATCTGTATGCAGAGCGACGGTATGCGGAACGAACTGAGCTTCTGGGCCGTTATTCCCTGCGCCACGTCCTTGCCGTAGGTTATGCCGCCCTGTATCGTGCGCTGCTCTATGGCCACATAGTTGTCCACGAACTCCATTTCCTCGGCAACTGTCACTGTCTCGCGTCCCGACATGTCCAGGTTCGTGCGTATCAGCTTGGCAAGGAGCAGCAGCTCGTTCGCCTCGTCGGGTCCTTGCGTGCTCGTTATGCGGTTGTTGAGCACGTTGAACACGAAGTGGGGCGATATCCTGTTGCGCGCGTTCTCCATCTTCAGCTTCAGTATCCGTATCTTTTCCTGTATCAGCTTCTTGCGCCAGTATGTAACGCCGCATATTATCGCCAGTGTCAGCACCACCAGTGCCGCCACGCTTCCCGCTATGGTGTACCGTGCCTGTTCCATGTCGGTCTCCTTGTGCTGCATCTCTATCTCGTGGTGCAGCTGCAGCGTGTCTTGCGCGAAGCGGCTTATTATCTCGGCTGCAATCATGTGCTGGCGTGCATGCACCAGCGAGTCGTTCTTCTGCTTCTCGGCCCTTAGGTTAAGGTATGCACTGCGGTAGTCGCCTGTCTTCTCGTAGTATTCCTGCAGGTATCTGTTGCGTATGTCCACCAGTCCCGACATGATGCCCGCCCTGTTGCCGTTGTCCGCTGCTATGCCGGCGGCTGTCTGCATGTCGCCGGTGCGCAGTGCAATGCCCAGCTTTATCGAGCGTGCGTAATATGTCGCCACGTCGTCGCCGTGTTCCTTGAAATACCGTTCCGCTTCGTCCAGCGCGGCTTTCGCCCTGCCGGTCTTGCTCAGGTTCAGCAGCACGTCGCTCATGTTCAGCTTGCAGGCGTACCATGCGAAGGTGTGCTGCATGTTGTTCTTCAGAAGCAACTTCTCAAGCCTTTCGAACTGCTTCTGCGACTGTCCGTATTGTTTCGTGTAGTAATAGTAGTTGCCGAAGGTTGTCACCAGGTATACCTGCATTTCGGGCCGCATCGCACTGAAGTATTTCTCGCACTCCTCCAGGTTGCGCAGTGCCGATCCGTAGTCTTCGAGCGTAAGGTATACCACTGCCAGCCCCATGTAGAGCGAGGTGTTCCTGGTCTTGTCCAGCTGCAGCGAATCAACGAGGAACAGTGCACGCCTGTACCACGATGCGGCTTGCGGCAGATCGTTGTCGAACATGTATGCGTCGGCAAGGTTCGCACACACGTCGGGCGCCATGTCCTTTGCGTCGCTCTGCATGATGTGCCTGTACGACTCGGCATAGTACCGTTTTGTCTTCTCCGTGTCCTGGTGGAAGTTGTGGCTCGCCACTCCTGCCGTGTTGTAGGCAATCCCCAGTATCCCCTCCGTCCGTGGCGTGGGCTTCTGCCTTTCCAGATACGTCATGGCGCGGTGTATCTGCCTCTTGGCGGAGTCGGTCTTCGATTCGGTGACGAACAGACGTGCCAGCCGCAGGCTGTATTCGAAATATTCCAGGCTGTCGGCAGTCTCCTGCATCCCGCTCTCTATAAGTTCCCTTGCCTTTGGCGAGAGCTGTGCCACCGAGTCGTCGAGTGCGCGCAGCTTCTTCATGCGCAGCGTGTCTGCCGCCTCGCCCTGCCCGCAGCCTTGGCATGAATACACAATGGCCATGGCGCATACAAATGCGGCAAAGGCAAGGATTGCCCAGTATGTGGCGGGTGCTTTGCTGTGTGTCATGCAGGTATCGGATATTCTTTGATTGTACTACTGCAAAAGTAACAAAAAAAGTGCAGACTTTTTAATGCTGCACGTTTTATTTGCCCGTTTCCCCGTATGCCGTTGTGCCGGATGCCGTGTTCCGCAGTTACAGCAGTTCCGGCAGCTGGAACAGTTTCATTCCGTTGGAGCCTTTTATGAGTATGTATTCGCCTTCCGGCTTCCGCTCCCCGATGGCGGCTTTCACCTCCCCGACGTCCTGGAATTTCCTGAAGCGGCAGTCTGTCGCGCCAAACTCCTTGCCCACGAGCCATACGTTGTCAATGCTGCTCTGTTCAAGGAAGTCCACTATGCGCTGGTGCTCCTCGGCGCTCGCGTCTCCCAGTTCCCTCATGTCTCCCAGTATTGCCATTTTGGGCGATACCGCCATGTCGCGGAAGTTCTCCAGCGCAGCCCGCATGCTCGTGGGGTTGGCGTTGTATGTGTCGACAATCAGCTTGTTGCTTGCCGTAACCTCCAGCTGCGAGCGGTTGTTGGTGGGTATGTAAGAGGCCAGTGCCTGTGTTATGTCGTCTTCGTCCACTCCGAATGCCGTGCCTATGCATGCGGCGGCAAGCATGTTGTATAGGTTGTACGAGCCGATGAGGTTCGTTGCCACGGTGTGCACCTTGCCCAGCTTGTCGCCGGCAAACGGCTCTCTGCTCTTCACTGCCCATCTGAATGTCAGTGTGGGGGCGCATTCCGCCACTTCGCCCCACACCGAGAGGTAGGGGTTGTCTTTCCGTGTGCCGTAGAAGGCGGCTGGCATCGATCCCGCAATGTTTCTCAGTATGCTGTCGTCTGCATTCACGAACACGGGGGCTGCCCGTTGGCGCAGAAAGTCGTAGAGCTCGCCCTTTGTCCTCACCACGCCCTCGAACGAGCCGAAGCCCTGCAGGTGTGCCTTGCCCACGTTGGTTATGATGCCGCAGTCCGGCTCCACGATGTCAACGAGCGTCTTTATGTCGCCCGGATGGCTTGCGCCCATCTCCACAACGGCAACCTCGTGTTCGGGGGTGAGGCGCAGCAGTGTCTTCGGCACGCCGATGTCGTTGTTGAAGTTGCCATGGGTGTAGAGCACGTTGTATTTCTTCTGCAACACGGTTGCCACGAGTTCCTTTGTCGTGGTCTTGCCGTTCGTTCCGGTTATTCCGATGATTCGCGTTGCCAGTTGCCTGCGGTGATGGTTGGCAAGCTGCTGCAGCGTGGCAAGACAGTCGTCGACCAGTATGAAGCGCGTGTCGCCTTCTGGCAGAAATTCCTTCTCGTCCACCACGGCATAGGAGCATCCCTGCGCTATGGCCTTTCCTGCAAAGGCGTTGCCGTTGAACGATGCGCCCTTGAGCGCAAAGAATATGGAACCTTCGGGGCAGTCGCGGCTGTCGGTAGTCACCGTCGGGTGTTCCCTGAATATGGAGTAAAGTTCAGATATGTCCATTGTGATGATGTTTTTTTGTTCTCAGGTGCAAAGTTAAGCCAATAGCTTGAAACATTGACACGCATCGTGCTTTTTTTCGCAGGCGTGGAAACCGCCGTTTTAGCGTTTTTTAGCAGGCCTGAGCCAGCGTGCGGTAAAAAAGGTATCTATTCGGGTGAAATGTATAACAGACAATTGTCAGTTATGCAGTAATTTTGCAGAAGATAAAATTTCATGTTTTCCGATTCACGGGCATGTAGTGAATACATGTTGTGAGTCTTTAGCATTATGATTTTTTCAATAAAATCTTAAACGTTCCTTTTATAAATATGTCTATTTTAAGCAGGTGCGGAAGTGTTGCGAAACATTTCCGCATTTTTTGCCGCACGGCTCTTGACAAGGGTAGGGGAGCGGTGTGTCTTTGCGGTATGCAGGCGGAAGAAATGTCACATCATGAACCGGCAGCTTTACCCCAAAACACCGTTTTTGTCCAAATGACCACTGAAATGACTGGATTTTCTTGTGAAAGTGCCAAAGTGCCACGCTTTGTCACAAAGAAGCAAAAAATATAACTCCTTGATAATCAATGATGATAATAAAATGAACTCTAAAGTGCAAGCGTGGCACTTTG
>CAVAPC010000019.1:0-43700 GCA_963590505.1 uncultured Alistipes sp.
AATATGCATAATAGGCCCATCCCCATCACCCTGGGCCCATTAGGCCCAATATGCATAATAGGCCCATCCCCATCACCCTGGGCCCATTAGGCCCAATATGCATAATAGGCCCATCCCCATCACCCTGGGCCCATTAGGCCCAATATGCATAATAGGCCCATCCCCATCACCCTGGGCCCATTAGGCCCAATATGCATAATAGGCCCATCCCCATCACCCTGGGCCCATTAGGCCCAATATGCCCATTGGGCCTAAATCAGCGGCTTGTTTGCCCCGCAGCTTGTTTGCCTGGCGGCTATTCCGCCGCCAGGCACTGCGCATCATGTGGCAGGAAGCAGCAGCGCGACACGTCGCGGCACGCCGCATCAGCCGTTATGCCCAGGCGGCGCCTCACGTGGTACGCCACCTCCTCGAACCACACGTCGTGGGGCGCTACGGCGGTGTCGATGGCAATCACCCACTTCACGCCGTCGCCCGACGGCGAAGTGAAGCACAGCACGGAGCGGAACTCCGGCAGGCGGAACAGCTGGTTCTTCAGCTGGAACACCTCGTGCGCATCGCCCACGTGGTCGAAGTCCAGGCAGAGCAGTCCCGAGTGCTCCACCATCTGTCCGGCGTTGCGGCGGCGGAACACCCCGCTGAAGGTGCAGAAGGCGAACGACGTGGCCTTCAGCCGTTTTGCCTGCTTGGCGTCCGCCTTTCCCTCGCGCTGTAGGGCGAGCAGCTGGCGGTAGCGGTGAGTGGCAAGCATAGTGTCGTGGTCGAGCGTGATGTGGCGGTAAGCCTGCGCCACCCCCCACTCCGCCTGCGGCGCAGTGTTGGTAACGGGAGCGCGGAAGAAAGAAAATCTGTTTTCCATGGTTCGTTATGTTTTTTATGAAGTTTGTCATTTTAGGCCCAACCCATCATCCTAGGCCCATTAGGCCTAATATGCATATTATGCCTATGTCCGCGGCCTGTTTCTTAGGCCGACCCTCATCAACATTAGGCCCAATAGGCCCTTTATGCATATTATGCCTATGTCCGCGGCCTGTTCCTCCCCCAAAAATACACCGCACCGGGAAGCGCCATTCGGTTCCATACGGTTACGCACTGTTGTTTACTGTTAACGCTGGGCCAATGGCCACCCACCGTCACCCTAGGCCTATTAGGCCCAATATGTCCAATGGGCCTAAAGAAAAAGCCTTGCGGCAAAAGCCAGCGGCAATAGGCCCAATATGCCTATTATGCCCAATGGGCCCAAAAACAAAAGCCCCATTCCAAAAATTTCAGAAAAATATCCGCCCGCCTGCTTGCAGCTATGGCAGAAATTGCATAACTTTGTAAAAAGTTGGGAACAGGCCGCAGGCATAGGCCTATTAGGCCTATTATGCCCAATGGGCCCAAAGAAAAAGCCCTGCGGCAAAAGCCAGCGGCAATAGGCCTAATATGCCTATTATGCCCAATAGGCCCAAAAACAAAAGCCCAAAGCAGCAAAACGGCGGCCATCGGCCGCCAAAAAGAACAACAACAACTCTAACCCCAAAAAACACGCTCCCCATGCCACACCCGGTAGACAAAGGCTTCATACGCCAGGGAAAGGACTACACCACGCTTATCTGCTACAAGAAGGCGGTGATAATATACGACATCACCTACTACTTCGCGCACAAATACCTGGAGAGGGGCGACAGGACGATTGACCAGATGGTGCAGGCGGCACGGTCGGGGAAGCAGAACATCGTGGAGGGGAACATCGACGGGGTGACGTCGACGGAGATGGAGATAAAGCTGACCAACGTGAACAGGGCGAGCCTGCACGAGCTGATGGAGGACTACAAGGACTACCTGCGCGTGCACGGCATGAGGATATGGCCCGTAGACTCGCCCGAGGCGGAGCAGACGCGACGCTACTGCCGCACGCACAACGACCCGCAGGACTATGCGGAGAAGATACAGCAGCGGTCGCCCGAGACGATATGCAACATCGCCATAACGCTCATCATGCAGGCCGACGTCATGATAAGGGGACTGATAGAGTGGCAGAAGAGCCACTTCCTCCGGAACGGGGGCATAAAGGAGCAGATGGCCGGAGAGAGGCGCAAAGCAAGGGGCTTCTGATACGGGGCGGCAGCGCATTCACCGAGAGGGATTTCCTTTGAAGGGCCGGTACTCTTTTGGGAAGGACCGGGGCTTTTATCGGCGGGGAATTTATTTTAAGGCCGGGGGCATTTGGGAAGGGCCGGTTTCCCATTGAAGGGCCGGTGTTTGTTTGAACGTGGGCGGCAGCCGGGCAGGGCTGCTGTTTTTTTTGAACGGCGCACGGGGACTGCCACGGGTGCGCACGGAAAAGCGAAAACAGGACAATCACACAATATGTTTGGATACAAAGGAAAATTTTCAGGCACCGTCATCATCTGGGCGGTGCTGGCATCGTGTATGGCTTCGTGCCACAGTGACGGACAGGACGAGGGCGGCGACGGAGGCACGGAGCTGCAGGTGGAGCACATCAGCGACGCCATGGCGAAGGTGCGCGACTATGTGCCGCTGTATGCTGTGGTGGCGCACCGCGGCTCTACATACTGGGCGCCCGAGGAGACGGAGGCAGCTTGGCGATGGGCGCGCGAGACGGGGGCTGACTACCTGGAGTCGGACCTGCAGGCGTCGAAGGACGGCATAGTGCTGGCAAACCACGACGAGAGTCTGCAGCGCACCACCGACATCGACCGGGTGTACGGCGACAGCTTGCCGGCATCGCGCGCCGACTTCTACCGCAGCTTCCGCAACGCCGACGGATCGCAGGCGTTCACCGAGGACGACATACGGGCGCAGTGCCTGCGCGACAGGGAGAGCTTCGTGGCTTACCGCACCATGTCGTACTACTACCACGAGCTGCTGGCGCTCGACGCGGGCGCATGGTTCAACAAGGCGTGTCCGCAGCAGGCAAGGCAGGCGTTCGCGGCCGACGGCGGGACGCACCTTTACGTGTCGGCACTGCAGGACCAGATGGCATACGCGCGCGGCAAGATGCTAAGGCGCGGCGCCGACGGGGAGCGCATGCTGCCCTATGCAGTGAAGAAGGAATACAGGGGCATGACGCTGGAGCAGATTTACAACGCGCAGAGGAAGACGGTGAAGTGTGACGACAGCAAGGTGGCATACGCCACGCCGAAGCAGTGCATGGACTTCGTGGAGTATGACTTCGCCGATGCCTACACCGACGACCCGCAGGACACGGGCAACAGGCCGGGCCTGTACATAGAGTTCAAGAAGCCGGCGCTGAACCCGGAGGACATGGAGGTGAGGGTGTACAACCTGCTGGCGGAGAACGGCTGGAACATAATGACGAAGCCCGAGGGCAAGAACGCCTTCTACGTGGGAGGCCGCGTGAACGTGGGCAACACCAACGGCAAGGTGGTCATGCAGACGTTCTCGAAGGATGCGCTGGAGAGGGCCTATACGGTGTTCGGCGGCAGGGTGCCGATGTGCTACCTGCTGTGGAAGAAGAGCGGCTCCGACGCACCGGCGCAGCACGACACGCCGGAGGGATACGCCGCCTTCATCGACGAGGGCCTGCGGCTGGGGGCACACATCATGGGGCCATCGATAGCGGGCGAGCCGAACAACTACGAGGAGCTGGACTCCCCGTGGCAGGCGGCGCTGATACGCCGCGCGGGGATGCTGAACCACCCCTACACGTTCGACACCCTGGAGCAGACGGAAACATATACGGGGAGCAAGCCGCAGAGCGGCGACAGCAGGTATGACGGGCTGTTCACCAACCGTTCCGACCTTACCCTCGGCTTCCTCATAGCCCACGGCCTGAGGTGCAACGCCAAGCTGGAGAACCCCTTCGGGAAGGGCGCTGCGTACGACAACTCGGAGGCGCCCTCCACAGTGCCCGACGCACAGGAGACGCTGAAGAGACTGGGGTACTGAGGAGAAGGGCATGGCATGACATCCGGCCTGCATTGCCTCTTAACAAGGTTGGTTACAGAAGAAAGAAAATAAATCAAAAATAATTTGGAATTTCGGGCACGAATGTCTAAATTTGCAGCAACAGATTCCGCCACGCTTCCCGTCAGAACAGCGAACCAGGGCGGAACTTCGTTTTTATATACACTATGGACTACACAAAGCAACCGCTCGAATACATCCAAATAATCCAGCAGCTATAAGGCCGCGGACTCTTGTTCGATGACGAGGAGACGGCCGAAAAGGAGCTGAAAATCGTCAGCTATTTTCGCATTGCGAACTATCTCCGCACGTTTGAAGCAGCGGGAAGCAACCATGTATATCTTCCAGGGAGCCATTTTGAGGACGCACTGAAGGTTTACTATTTTGACAAGAAGCTGCGTGCGCTGGTATTCACCGCCATACAGAGCATAGAGATTGCATTGCGCTCGAAGATCATCCACCACGTTTCGCTGAAGCACGGTGCGTTTTGGTTCTCAGACGAAGCCCTAAGCGGCAACCATGCCCTTTTTCACGACAACCTTGCCCAAATAAGGAAAGAGCTGAAACGCTCGAAAGAAGACTTCATACAGGAGCATTACGCAAAATACGACAATCCCGACGTGCCCCCTGTGTGGAAGACGCTGGAGGTGGCTTCGTTCGGCATCCTTTCAAAACTGTTCTACAACCTTGACGACGCGAAGGTGAAGAAGACGATAGCACGCGAGTTCAACCTTCCGCAGCACCTGTGCCTTGAGAGCTGGATCAGAAGCATTGTCGTGCTGCGCAACTGTCTTGCCCACCATGCACGCATATGGAACAGGCGTTTCTCGCAGAAACCCACCGTTTCATGCCAGCTCAGAGGCAAGTGGATAGACACTCGGCGGGTTCGGCCGGCGAAAATGTATTGTCTGTTAAGCTGCCTGGCATATCTGGAAGACCAGATTCATCCGGCCAACGATTTCAAGGAAAGACTCAAGCAACTTCTTGCCGACAACCCGTTCATCAACCTCCATGCAATGGGATTCCCCGGCAACTGGCGAGAACAGCCATTGTGGGAATGATGCAACGAAAAATTTCCATTTTCCTTTTCCTTTTCCTTTGCATTGTATTCGATTTGCACTACCTTTGGATAAGGTAGGCGGCATCCGGGCAATGAAAGAAAAAATTTCATTTTTCCTTTGCATTGTATTCGATTTGCACTACCTTTGCAGTGCAGGAAACTGCAAGGACCGTATCCAAGTAGATCGGGATACTCATCAAATAAAATACGAAAACCGGGACGGACTCTCTTGCCAATGGCGGGCCACATCCCATCCCTTGCCCTTCGGCCAGCGGCTTCGGCCTTGACCAGAGGGGGCCGCGAGGCGGAGGGGACAGCCTGAGGGCCGGTGGATTACAAAGGCGGAGAAATCCCAAATCTTTCAAGCTCGGAGTTTCATCACATCATTGGTGCGGTCCTTTTTACCTTCAACAACGCGCAGGCGCTTCTCTCGCCTGCGGGACGGATACACTTCACTCACACACACACACATCATCATTACCATCATGTTCTCAGGAATAGTGGAAGATTTCGCCGTGGTCAGGGCCGTTGCCCACACGGGCGCAAACATCGACATAACGCTGGCGTGCGGCTTTGCAGCGGAGCTGCAGACCGACCAGAGCGTGGCCCACAACGGGGTGTGCCTAACCGTAACGGGCACCGACCGGGAGAAGGGCGAGTATACGGTTACGGCAATGAAGGAGACGCTGGACAGGTCGAACCTGGGGCTGCTCAAGGCGGGCGACCGCGTGAACGTGGAGCGCGCCATGAAGATGGGCGGCAGGCTTGACGGCCACATCGTGCAGGGGCACGTTGACCAGACGGCAACGTGCACGGCCAGGGAGGACGCCGACGGCAGCACGTACTTCACGTTCAGGTACGAGGCGTCGGAGGAGATGGCAAGGCGCGGGTATTTCTGCGTGGACAAGGGCAGCGTGACGGTGAACGGCGTGTCGCTCACCGTGTGCCGGCCCGAGAGGGACGCCTTCACAGTGGCGATAATACCCTACACCATGGAGCACACCAACTTCAGCGACATACGGCCGGGCACGAAGGTGAACCTGGAGTTCGACATACTGGGCAAGTATATCGCGCGGCTGGGCGGACTGCTCGACGAATACCGCCGATAGGCAATCCCCCATTACCAATTACCCATCCCCCATTACCCAATTACCCATTACCCTTCATCCCCGAATCAGCTAAAGAAAAGGAAACAAAAGAAATGGACATCACTTCATCCGAATACACCATAAGCTCGGAGAGGGTCAGCCAGTGCCCCTCCGACGGCAAGATGGAATACGCCTTCATAGGCAGGAGCAACGTGGGCAAGTCGAGCCTCATAAACATGCTCTGCAACCACAAGGGCCTGGCCAAGACATCGGCCACGCCGGGAAAGACGCTGCTCATAAACCACTTCATAGTGAACCGCCAGTGGTATCTGGTCGACCTTCCGGGCTACGGCTACGCCAAGCGCTCGAAGACGGTGCAGCAGAAGCTGCAGCGCATGATCGAGGAGTATATCCTGACCAGGGAGCAGATGGTATGCCTGTTCCTGCTCATCGACATACGCCACGACCCGCAGCGCATCGACATGGAGTTCATCACGTGGCTCGGACAGAGCGGCGTGCCCTTCGCCATAGTGTTCACCAAGGCAGACAAGGTGGGCAACACGCAGAAGGCGGCCAAGAAGGCGGCAGAATACATGCAGGCACTGCGCGAGACGTGGGAGGAGCTGCCCCCATATTTCGTGACCAGCAGCGATAGGCGCGACGGCAGGCAGGAACTGCTCGACTACATCGGGGGCATCAACGAGGAGATGAACCGATGAAGCCATACCTGGACGTACAGAACCTCACGAAGTCGTTCGGCGACAGGGTGCTCTTCAGCGACATATCATTCAGCATAGCACAGGGGCAGAAAGTGGCGCTCGTGGCGAAGAACGGCACGGGAAAGTCGACACTCCTGCAGATACTCACCGGGCGCGAGGGATACGACAGCGGACAGGTGGTATACGCCAGCGGCATAAAGACGGGCTTCCTGGAGCAGACACCAGAGTTCGACCCAGAGGAGAGCGTGCTCGACGCATGCTTCAACCACCAGGGCGAGGAGCAGAAGGTGCTGCGCGCAAAGCAGATTCTAACGCAGCTGCGCATAACCGACCTCTCGCAGCCCATGGGGCAGCTGAGCGGAGGGCAGCGCAAGAGGGTGGCACTGGCAAACATACTGATAAACGAGCCCGACCTGCTCATTCTCGACGAGCCGACGAACCACCTGGACATCGACATGATAGAATGGCTGGAGGGATTCCTGGCCAGGGGGCAGAGAACGCTGCTCATGGTGACGCACGACAGGTTCTTCCTGGACCGCGTGTGCTCGCAGATACTGGAGCTCGACAACAGGACCATCTACAGATACCGCGGCAACTACAGCTACTACCTGGAGAAACGCCAGCAGCGCATTGACAACATGCGCGCCGAGACGGAAAGGGCCAACAACCTGTACAGGCGGGAGCTGGAGTGGATGCGCCGGCAGCCGCAGGCACGCGGACACAAGGCGAGATACCGCGAGGAGGCATTCGCCGAACTGGAGAAAAGGGCGCACCAGAGGCTCGAGGAGAGGCAGATGCGGCTGAAGCAGCGCAACGTGTATATCGGGAGCAAGATATTCGAGTCGCGCTACGTGTCGAAGGCATGGGGCGACAAGGTGATAACGAAAGACTTCTACTACAACTTTGCACGCTACGAGAAAATGGGCATCGTGGGCGACAACGGAGCCGGGAAGTCAACCTTCATACAGATGCTCCTGGGCAAGGTGAAGCCCGACAGCGGATCGTTCGACATAGGCGACACCGTGAGGTTCGGATACTTCTCGCAGGAGGGACTCAAGTTCGACGAGGGGCAGAAGGTCATCGACGTGATAACCGGCATCGCCGACTACATAGACATGGGCGGAGGCAGACACCTCACAGCCTCGCAGCTGCTGCAGCAGTTCCTCTTCACGCCCGAACAGCAGCACTCATACGTGGCGAAGCTCAGCGGAGGCGAAAAGCGCAAGCTCTACCTATGCACCGTGCTGATGAAGAACCCCAACTTCCTCGTGCTCGACGAGCCGACAAACGACCTCGACATACAGACGCTGCAGGTGATGGAGGAATACCTGGCCGACTTCCCCGGATGCCTCATCGTGGTGAGCCACGACAGATACTTCATCGACAAGACGGTGGACCACCTGCTCGTGTTCCGAGGCAACGGCGACATAAAGGACTTCCCCGGCAACTACACGCAATACCGCGAGTGGAGCCAGATGAAGCAGGAAGGCGAACGCCAGCAGGAAAAGGAACGCCGGCAGAAAGCCACCGCACAGGCACAGCCAAAAGCCGCAGCCGACGGCCAGGCAGAAGGCACGGCGGCAGACCGCCAGACGCAGCAGAAACGCAAGCTGACATACAAGGAGAAGCGCCTGCTGGAGCAGCTGGAACAGGACATAAGCCGGCTGGAGAAAGAGAAACAGGAGCTGGAAGAGGCACTCTCGTCGGGAACGCTCAGCGTGGAGAAGCTGACGGAGGCAAGCCGGCGCTACGGCGAAGTGGGCGCGGAACTCGACGAGAAAGAAATGCAGTGGCTCGAACTGGCATAACTCCAACGGCCCGAACCGGCATAAACCAATAGCCCGGAACAGAAACAGAGGAAAAGAAAAACGCCGCAAAAGTTGCACACATGGCGGAAAACGAGTAAATTTGCACGTTTCCGAATTCTCGACGCACCCAAAGGCACACGCCCGGCAACGGGCACGGCCCGTCCACGGGAGCGTACCCCCATAAACACGGCGGAAACGGCAATCACACACACTAAGAAAAGAAATCCACTCCGGATTATATCATACATCTTACACAACAATACGTTAATGTATAGCAAAGACGAACTAATGGAAAAGGATGCGGCGGAACTCGCCGCCATCGCAAAAGATATCGACGCGCGCCTTGACAGCGACGGCACGAAGGAGCAGAACGTCTACGCCATACTCGACCGACAGGCCGAGGTGGAGGGAACGAAGAACCCCTTGACCGCCACAAAGCGCAAGCGCACAAGGATAACCAAGAAGGACACAGACCACGTGTACAGCGTGAGCGGGAAAGACGGCGAGAACTTCGACCTGAAGAAAGGAAAGCCCACACCCGCAGCAAAGCCAAAAGCCGACACAACGGCCGACACCGCGGCAGCACCGGCAAAGCCATCGCGCACCAGGCGCACCAAGGCCGAAGACGCAGAGCCCATGCAGGCTGAGCTGCCCTTCATGGCAGACGCCCAGCCGGAGACGGCAGCCACGGAAGAGCAGAAAGCCGAAGAGCCGCAGACGCAGGCTCCGGCAGCAGCAGAGGCACCCGCAACCGACGGGCACGACGACGCGCCCGACTTCATAGCCGAGCAGCTGGCATCGCAGACGGCACAGGCGGCAGGCGAGGAAAGCGCCGGCGAGAGCACGCCTGACGACGACACGGAGACAAGCCTCATGCAGACGCTGAAGGAGAACGTTGGCAAGGCAATGACGGGCGGCAGGAGAGCCGACACCGTGTGGGACGGAGACCCGGGCGACGGCACCGACTTCATAACGATAGAAGACCTGCCCGTGATAGACACCGCGGCAATGCCAGTGAACGACATATTCGACATGCCCGTGAACAACACCGCAGCAAACGACACGCCCGCACCCGCATCGCAGGAGAAGGCGTCAAACGGCGCACAGACGGCGAAATACAACTTCGACGGACTGATAACAGCCAACGGAGTACTCGAGGTGATGCCCGACGGATACGGATTCCTGCGCTCCAGCGACTACAACTACCTCTCGTCGCCCGACGACGTGTACGTGTCGAACCAGCAGGTGAAGAGCAACGGACTGAAAACGGGCGACGTGGTGGAATGCCACGTAAGGCCACCCCACGACGGCGAGAAATACTTCCCGCTGACAAGCATCGACAAGATAAACGGCAGACCGCCGTCGGAAGTGCGCGACCGCGTGGCCTTCGAACACCTCACGCCGCTCTTCCCCGACGAGAAGTTCACGCTCTGCGGCGAGAAGCGCACCACAAACCTGAGCACACGCATCGTCGACCTCTTCTCCCCCATCGGAAAAGGACAGCGCGCACTCATCGTGGCACAGCCCAAGACGGGAAAGACCATGCTGATGAAGAACATAGCCAACGCCATAGCAGCCAACCACCCCGAGGCTTACCTCATGATGCTGCTAATCGACGAAAGGCCCGAGGAAGTGACCGACATGGCACGCACCGTCGACGCGGAAGTGATTGCCAGCACCTTCGACGAACCGGCGGAACGCCACGTGAAGATAGCGGGCATAGTGCTCGAAAAGGCAAAGCGCATGGTGGAGTGCGGACACGACGTGGTGATATTCCTCGACTCCATAACCCGACTGGCAAGAGCCTACAACACGGTGGCGCCCGCCAGCGGAAAGGTGCTCACCGGAGGTGTTGACGCCAACGCGCTGCAGAAGCCGAAACGCTTCTTCGGAGCGGCCCGCAACATAGAGGGCGGCGGATCGCTCACCATCATCGCCACGGCGCTCATAGACACCGGCAGCAAGATGGACGAGGTGATATTCGAGGAGTTCAAGGGAACGGGCAACATGGAGCTGCAGCTGGACCGACAGCTGAGCAACAAGCGCAAGTTCCCGGCAATAAACCTGGTGGCATCGAGCACCCGCCGCGACGACCTGCTGCACACCGAGTTCGTGAACGACAAGATGGCCGTGGTGCGACAGTACATAGCCGACATGAACACGCTGGAGGCATGGACCACGGTGGAACGGTGCATGGAAAGGTCGACCAACACGGAAGAGTTTATCATGGCAATGAATTCATGATCAATGTAACATACGCAACACGTAAAGCCGCACCCGCACGGATGGAGACATCCGGCGCGGGTGCGGCGCTTTTGATACGGGGGCATGCACGGGACGGGACACGTCGCAGGAAACCGCCGCCGGAAACCATCGCCAGGCTCTTGCAGATAAGTAAAGAAAATACTATCTTTGCCGTGGCATAACATCACACACAAAGGAAAAAGGAGGACAAGAAGAATGAAGATAACCGTAGCCAACCCGATATACGACTCGGTGTTCAAGTTTCTGATGGACGACGAGCGCATAGCGCGCACCGTGCTCTCGGCACTGCTGAAGAAAGACGTGGAGAGCGTAGAGATGCGCCGCCACGAACACCCCAACATAACGCGCGACAAGCTATCGATGTTCCGCATCGACTTTGCCGCACGCATAAGGGAAGACGACGGCACGCTGCGGCTGGTGCTCATAGAGCTGCAGAAGACGTGGCTCGACACGGAGACGCTGCGCTTCCGCCGATACCTGGCGGCGCAGTACAACTCGGAGGAGAACATGCAGAAGGAGGGCGCCGACAAGGGCTTCGCCATACCGATGATAGCCGTCTATCTGCTGGGACACCGCGTGGGCGACATCGAGGAGCCAGTGGTATACGTTAGCCACAAGGCGCTCGACTACGACGGTGCGGAGGTGAAGAACGGGGCAGACGACCCGTTCATAAACAGTCTGACGCACGACAGCATAATAGTGCAGATACCGCTGCTGCACGGCAGGATAAACAACCGGCTCGACAAGGTGCTCAGCGTGTTCAACCAGAACCAGCGGACAACCGGCAGCCAGCAGACCATCAGTCTGGAGGAGAACCTCTACGAGGACGACCCCGACATGATGCACATCCTGCGCCGCCTCAGTCTTGCCACGATGAGCGCCGAGGTGAGGCAGGAGATGAACGACGAGGACGAGTTCTACTCCGTTATCGAGGCGCGCGACACACAGGTTATGAAGCAGAGCAAGATAATATCAGAGCAAAAGGCGCAGATATCAGACCAAAAGGCGCAGATATCAGACCAAAAGGCGCAGATCTCTGACCAAAAGGCGCAGATAAGGGCCATGGCGCAGGCAATGCTTCAGAACGGCCTTGACATTGCCGTGATAGCGCGGGCACTGAACAGGAGCGAAGACGAGACGCGTGCGCTGCTGGGGCAATGAAAGGGCACGGCGGCATAACCGCATAAACGTACTGCAGGGGACAGACACATTAGGAAATGTCTGTCCCCTGCATTGCTTTAAGGGTCATCGCCCGAAGAACCTGCCTTAACCCAAGGCCTGGCAGGAAACGCGGTACGCCTAGAACGGCAGCTCCTCGTTGCTGTCGGTGTCGGCCGCCGTATCCTGTACGGGCGGGAACGGAGCCGGATCGGGCATACCGCCAAACGCATCGGGAGCGGGCTGCTGGGTGTTCTCGAGCAGGTCGATGCGGTAGGCACGGATGGAATTGAACCAGCGGCCGTTCCACTCGCGTGCGTCGATGTCGAACGACACCTTTACCTTGTTGCCCACGGAAAGCATACCGATGTTCTGCTCGATGCGGTCAGCCCCGAAAATCTCGAAGCACATCTTGCGCGGATACTGGTCCTGGGTCTCTATAACGAACTCCTGCGCCTTCCAGGGGTTGCCCTGGCGCGACGTGCCCTCACGCGGATTGAGGGCAGCAATAACTTTTCCTTCTAATTCCATTTATATAAATATACGTATTGATTACGCACCCGCCGGCCGGCTGGCGCGGTTGTTGTTTCATGCTACAAAAGTACTGATTTTGTTTCGGAACAGGAAAGATTTAACACCTTTTTTTTGCTTGTCAGAAGTATTTTCCGTAACTTTGTCGGATAGAATAGATCTGAACTTAAGTATATTTTTAAGAGATAAAGGAAATGAGAATAACATTGTCTTCAGCGCTGCTCGGCAGCCGCCTGGCCACATTATCGAAAGTGCAAAACAGCAAGAATTCGTTGCAGATACTCGACTGCATCCTGTTCGAGGTGAAGGAAGGTAAGCTCTACCTCACGGCCTCCGACAAGGAGAACGAGATAAAGGCCGTGCTGACACCCGACGAGGCCGACCAGGACGGCCGTTTCGCCATAAGCAGCAAAACGATAACCGACGCGGTGAAAGACCTGCCGGAGCAGCCCATAACGCTTGAGGTGGACATGGAGACATACAGCGTGAAGGCGGCATTCCAGAACGGAAACTACACGTTCACGGCGCAGAACGCCGACGAGTTCCCGCTGACGAAGGGCGTCGACGAAGACGTGCACAGGCTGGAGATACCCGAAGGCATACTGGCCGACAACATAACGCGCACACTGTTCGCCACGGCCAACAACGAGGTGATGCCGTCGATGAACGGCGTGTATTTCGACCAGAAGGAGGACGCGCTCTACGTGGTGGCCACAGACGGCCACAAGCTGGTGAGGAACAAGCTGGAGGCGCTGAAGAGCAGCGAGCCGGTGGCGTTCATCCTGCCAAAGAAGCCGGCGTCGATTCTGAAGAACATACTGGGCCACGGCGAGGAACCGGTGGAGATACTGTTCAACGCCAAGGCGGCACAGATAAACGCGGCGTTCGGCACGCTGGTGTGCAGCCTGACCGACAGCCGCTACCCCAACTACAACTCGGTGATACCGACCGACAACCCGTTCCAGCTAACCATCGACCGCCGTCAGCTGCTGGGCAGCGTGAAGCGCGTGCTGCCGTTCGCCAGCGAGAGCAGCCAGATGATAAGGCTGCGCCTCTCGGCAGGACAGATAGAAGTGTCGTCGGAGGACATCGACTTCGCAACGAGCGCGAAGGAATCGACGGTGTGCGACTACCAGGGACAGCCGATGAGCATCGGCTTCAAGGGCCCGACGATGGTGGAGGTGCTCAGCAGTCTGCAGGGCGACGAGGTGAAGCTGATGCTCGCCGACCCGAGCCGTCCGTGCATCATTCAGCCGATGGAGCAGCCGGAGGGACAGGAAGTGCTGATGCTCGTAATGCCGATGCTCCTGAACGACTGACCCCCATGCGCCCGTGCGACGGGACCGTTTTTTGCTCCGCCCCATGCGACGGGGAGCGTTGTTTGCTCCGCCCGTGCGACGGGACCGACTTTTGCTCCGCATTGAAAACTGACAGGACAAGGACAGGGTAATACGCAAAGAGAAATAGGAAAAACAGAATGAATGGTGGCAGTGGCCGGAGACGATGTGCCGTTGCCACCGTAATTTATAAAAGACAGAGACATGAAACTGAACCTTAAAAGGCCGCTCGTGGTGTTCGACCTCGAGACAACGGGGCTGGACCTCGTGAACGACCGCATATTCCAGATATCATACATCAAGGTGTGGCCCGACGGACGGGAGGAGCGCGAGAACCTCTTCTTCAACCCGGGCAAGCCGATACCGCCAGTCGTGGCGGAACTGACGGGAACGACCGACAGCGACGTGGCCGACAAGCCAACGTTCAAGCAGATGGCGCCGGAACTGGCACAGAAGTTCCAGGGATGCGACTTCGCGGGATACAACTCCAACCACTTCGACGTGCCGATGCTCTCAGAGGAGTTCTTCCGCGCGGGAGTGAACTTCGACTTCGGAAAATGCCGGCTGGTTGACGTGCAGACCATCTTCCACAAGATGGAGCGCAGAAACCTGGCGGCGGCATACAAGTTCTACTGCGGCAGGAAGATGGAGGACGACTTCGAGGCGCACCGTGCCGACCAGGACACTGAGGCAACATACCGCGTGCTGCAGGGCGAGCTGGACATGTATTCGCCCGAGAGACAGGAAGAGGAAGACCGTCGGCTGGAGAACGACATCGACAAGCTGGCGGAGTTCTCGAAGCTGAACAACAACGTTGACTTCAGCGGGCGCATGGTGTGGGCCGAGATGAAGGACGCGCAGGGAAAGACGCTGCTCGACAAGGACGGAAAGCCAAGGATGCAGGAGGTGTTCAACTTCGGCAAATACAAGGGATGGAGCGTGGCTGAAGCACTGAGAAGAGACCCCGGATACTACAACTGGATAATGACCAGCGACTTCACCAGCAACACGAAACAGGAACTCACGCGCATACGCATGAGGGAAATGGGAACGGTAAGACAGTAAAAGGAAAAACGCCACTCACACATGCTGAAAGGAAAGAAGATAGTGCTCGGCATAACGGGCAGCATAGCGGCATACAAGGCGTGCCTCATAATACGCCTGCTGGTAAAGCGCGGAGCCGAAGTGCAGGTGGTCATAACGCCAGCGGGAAAGGAGTTCATAACGCCCGTCACGCTGTCGGCACTCACAAGGAAACCCGTAATCAGCGAATTCTTCGCGCAGAGAGACGGCACGTGGAACTCTCACGTGGACCTGGGCCTGTGGGCCGACGCCATGCTCATAGCGCCATGCACCGCATCGACGCTGGGAAAGATGGCCAACGGCATTGCCGACAACATGCTCATCACCACATACCTCTCGATGAAAGCCCCCGTGTTCATAGCACCGGCAATGGACCTCGACATGTACCGCCACCCTGCCACACAGCGCAACATGCAGACGCTCACTGCCTACGGCAACACGATGATTGAGCCGGCAAGCGGATTCCTGGCCAGCGGACTGGAGGGAAAGGGACGCATGGAAGAGCCGGAGACGATTGTGGAAAGGCTCGACGCCTTCTTCCGGGAGCAGGCCGAGAAGCAGAAGCCAAGCACGCTGAAGGGCAAGAGGATAATGGTTACGGCCGGACCGACCTACGAGAAGATCGACCCCGTAAGGTTCATAGGCAACTACTCCAGCGGCAAGATGGGATTCGCCATAGCCGAGGAACTGGCGGCAAGGGGCGCCAAGGTGACCCTCGTGGCAGGGCCTGTGGCACTGAAGTGCAGCGCGGCGGTGGAACGCATCGACGTGGAGAGCTGCAGCCAGATGCACGAGGCGGCCACAACGCTGTGGAAAGGCCAGGATGCGGCGGTGCTCTGCGCGGCGGTGGCTGACTTCCGGCCAGAGACGCAGGCGGCAACGAAGATAAAGCGCAAGGGCGACGACCTGTGCCTCAGGCTGAAGCCCACGCACGACATAGCAGCTGCGCTGGGAGCCATGAAGGCCGAGGGGCAGAAGCTGGTGGGCTTCGCGCTGGAGACAGACAACGAGGAGCAGAACGCCATGGGCAAGCTAGAGAAGAAGAACCTGGACTTCATCGTGATGAACTCCACGCGCAACGAGGGAACCACGTTCGGCACCGACGACAACAAGATTGCCATCATCTCGCGCTGCGGAAGGAAAGACTACGGGAAGAAGCCCAAGAGCCAGGTGGCGGTCGACATAGCCGACGAGATGGAGAAACTCTGGCAGGAATAGACAATCACACTACAAGACATCAATATGCGTGGCGGCACGGAGCGGCAGGCCACAGAAACAGACAACGATGGGAAAAAGGCTGAAGGACATCACAGCGGCGGCAATCATCGCCATAGCGGCGGCAGCAATGCCCGCACAGGCCGCAGCGCAGGAGCTGCTGGCAAAGATAACCGTGAACCACAACCAGATACAGGGCACGGACGCAAGCGTGTTCGACAACCTGAAGGAAACGCTGGAGCAGTTCATTAACGACAGGCAGTGGACAGACTACCACTTCCAGAAGAACGAGCGCATAACGTGCAACTTCAACATCACGGTGACGAAATACGACCAGTCGGCCAACAAGTTCACATGCAGCGCACTCATCCAGGCAAACCGCCCCGTATACAACTCGGCTTACACCACGACGATATACAACAACAAGGACAACGACTTCAACTTCGAGTTCGCGCAGTTCGACCAGCTCAACTTCAACGAGGAGCAGGTGGACAACCAGCTCACGGCACTGCTGGCATACTACGCCTATCTCATAATAGGACTCGACCTTGACACCTTCTCGCCGATGGGAGGAAGCGACGTGCTGCAGCGCTGCATGAACCTGACGAACAACGCGCAGAACCTGAACTTCACGGGATGGAAGTCGTTCGAGACAAGCCGCAACCGATTCGCCATAATCAACGACTATCTCGACGGGGCGATGAAACCCTTCAGACAGTTGCAGTACGACTACTACCGCTCGGGGCTGGACGAGATGGCAAACAACGCGGAGCGCGGCCGCACAAACATAACGACCGCCCTGGAAACAGGACTGAAAAAAGCACACGAGGACAAGCCGCTCAGCTCGCTGCCCGCCATATGGACAGACTACAAGAAAGACGAGCTGGCGTCGATATACAAAGGCAAGGGAACGCCGAAGGAGAAAGAGAGCGTATACGACATACTCTTCGGCATCAACGCCTCGCAGAGCAACTCGTGGGACAAGATAAAGGAATAACCATAACCCTACTATGCTGAAAAGACTCCACATAAGAAACTTTGCGCTCATCACGCTCCTGGAGATGGACTTCGACAGGGGATTCTCGGTAATCACCGGAGAGACGGGCGCAGGAAAAAGCATCATCCTGGGAGCAATAAACCTGCTGCTGGGACAGAGGGCCGACACAAGGCAGATAAAGGCAGGGGCGAAGAAATGCGTGGTAGAGGCAACGTTCGACCTCTCGGCCTACGGCATGCAGCAGTTCTTCGCCGACAACGACATAGAGTATGACGACACCGACTGCATACTGAGGCGGGAACTGGCAGCAACGGGAAAGAGCCGGTCGTTCATCAACGACACACCCGTGCCGCTGGCACTGATGAAACAGTTGGGCGAACAGCTAATCGACATACACAGCCAGCACAAGAACCTCATGCTGGGAAGCGGAGACTTCCAGCTGGAAGTGGTCGACATACTGGCAGGAAACACAGAGCTGCGACAGGACTACGCCAAGCTCTTCGACACGCTGCAACAGGCACGCAAGGCAGTGGAGACGCTGAGGCAGCAGACCGAAAAGGCGGCACAGGACGAGGAGTTCATGAAGTTCCAGCTCAACGAGCTTCAGGACGCCAACCTTGCGCCAGGCATGCAGGAGGAACTGGAAAGCGAGACGAACAAGCTATCGCACGTGGAGGAGATAAAGCAGGCGCTCACCGAAGCCGACGCATGGATGCAGGGAGCCGACGGCGAGGCGGGAGCAGTGGAACGCGCCAAGAACGCGTGGCGCTCACTGAGCCAGGTGGCGGAACTCTTCGGCGACGCAGGATCTGCGGCAGAACGCATGGAGAACTGCATGATTGAGCTGAAGGACATAGCCGACGACATAGCACGCTGCGCCGAAGGCGTGGACTTCGACCCCAGGCGGCTCGACGAAGCAAACGCTCAGCTGGACCGCATCTACTCGCTGGAGCAGAAACACAGGGTTGACACCGTGGAGCAGCTCATCCAGATACGCGACACGCTGAAAGGCCGGCTCGACGACCTTGACAACAGCGACGAGACCCTGCGCATGCTCGAGGAGCAGCAGGCGAAGGCGCTGGAGGAATGCCGCGAGGCGGCACAGAAGCTGACGGCCACGAGAGCGGAGGCGGCAAGGCGGCTGGAAGAGGGCATGAAGGAAAGGCTCGTGCCACTGGGCATACCGAAGGTGAGGTTCGCCGTCGACCTGCAGCCCAAGGAACTGGCGCAGGACGGAGCAGACAAGGCAGCCTTCCTGTTCAGCGCAAACAGCAGCACGCCCATGCAGCCCGTGTCGCAGGTGGCATCGGGCGGAGAGATAGCCAGGGTTATGCTCTCGGTGAAGGCAATGATAAGCAGCGCAGTGAAGCTGCCGACGATTGTGTTCGACGAAATTGACACGGGCGTGAGCGGAAAGATTGCCGAGATGATGGCCGTGATAATGGAACAGATGGCACGCACCGACCGCCAGGTTATCAGCATAACACACCTGCCGCAGATTGCAGCAAGGGGAAAGAACCACTACCGCGTGTACAAGGAGGAAACGCCCGACGGCACGGTGAGCCACATGAAAAAGCTCTCCGACAAGGAACGCATCGACGAGATTGCACAGATGCTGAGCGGAAGCGACATTACCGACGCTGCACGCAGCAACGCGGCGGAACTGCTGGAGAAAGCCGCCATGCAAAAACAATGAACAACACAGGGAAACAACCGTTAAACAAGGAAAACATACAGCTTTACGCAAATTAGGATATGAAAAGAACTGTTACCGCAATAATCATGGCCCTGGCGATGTCGCTCCCGTCAGGCGCACAGACGAGTGCCGCAAAGAAAGCGGCAGAGAGCGTGTTCACACTGACCACCTTCAAGGCCGACGGCTCGCTGCTGGCCACAAGCCACGGAGTGTTCGTGGGCAATGACGGCGAGGCAGTGAGCAACCTAGCACCCTTCGACGGCGCAGAAACGGCAGTGGCCATTGACGCCAAGGGCACGAAACACAACGTTACGCGCATGCTGGGGGCCGACGACATATACAACGTGGCACGCTTCCGCGTTGACGGCAAGACCAAGGGCGCGCAGCTCGCCACGACGGCAGCACAGGCAGGACAGCAGATGTGGCTCGCCGTATACGCCGGGAAACAGCCGCGCATGGTGGCTGCAAAGCCCACGGGCGTGGAGAAGTTCAACGGATCGTACAACTTCTGCATCTTCAGCATGGAAACGCCCGAGAACGCAGAGGGATGCCCCTTCGTGAACGAACAGGGACAGGTGGTGGGACTGATGCAGAAATCAACCACGGGAGCTGACATACACTCCACCGACGCGGCTTACGCCATGCAGCTGAAGACAACGGCTCTCTCGGTGAACGACGGCACGTTCCGCAAGACAGGCATCACGCCTGCACTGCCTGCCGACAAGGACCAGGCAACGCTCGCGCTCATGCTCATGCAGCAGACGGGAAAGGAAAAGATGCTGATGGAGACGGCCGGCGACTTCATCGCGGCATTCCCCACACTGACCGACGGATACCAGGCCAAGGCACAGGCAATGCTCAACGCCGACAGGTTCGACGAGGCTGCGCGACTGATGGGCGAAGCCCTGCAGAAGGCAGAGAAGAAGGACGAGGCGCACTACGACCTGGCGAAGCTGGTGTACCTTAAGATGACATACAAGCAGGAAAAGGAATACAAGCCCTGGACATGGCAGACGGCACTCGACGAATGCGCCAAGGCGTATGCCATACAGCCGCTCGACATATACAAGGACCTGGAGGGGCAGATTCTCTTCGGAAAGGGCGACTACAAGGAGGCTTACTCCACATTCATGAAGCTGACCGAAGGGAAGCTGAAGAACCCCGACCTATACTACAACGCTGCCCTCTGCCAGAACATGCTGAAGAGCCCCGACTCTGTGGTGGTGGCGCTGCTCGACAGTGCGGTGAACAACATCGACTCGCTCAACGTGGGCGGGGCGGGAAAGTATTTCCTCATGCGCGGCGACGTGTACAACCGCATGGGCAACTACCGTCAGGCGGTGTTCGACTACACACGCTACGAGGTGGTGACGGGCCGCAACTGCACTGCCGATTTCTATTACATGCGCGAGCAGACGGAGACCAAGGCAAAGCTGTTCAAGCAGGCCCTTGTGGACATCGACAACGCCATTTTCCTGGCACCGGGCGAGATGACATACCAGGCAGAGAAGGCCGCACTTCAGCTGAGGCTGAACATGGTGAAGGAGGCCGCAGAAACGGCAGGCAAATGCATAGAGAACTTCCCCGACTGCTCCGACGCATACCTCGTGGCAGGCATAGCAAGCATCAGGCAGGGCGACAAAGCGACCGGCTTGCAGAAGCTGAAAAAGGCAAAGGAGATGGGCAACCCGCAGGCCGACGCGCTGATAAGCAAATACAACTGACAAGACACACCCTGACCGGAATGAGAGATTACCATAAACTGATAGTGGGCATAGGCAGCAACTGCGAACAGAAGCAGAACGTGGACTTCGGAAAACGAAAGCTGAAGGCCATACTCGGACATTCGGCTTACTTCTCGGAAGAGGTGTGGACACAGCCCATCGGGATGGAGTCGGACAACTTCCTGAACTGCATTTGCGTGGCAGAAACAACCCACACCATGGGACAGCTGACGCATGCCTTCAAGAGGATAGAGAAGCAGTGCGGCAGGTGCGCGAAAAACAACAAGGTTGGAAAGATCACGCTCGACCTGGACATACTGCAATACGGCGACGAGAAGTTCCACACCGACGACTGGAAGCGCGACTACGTGGCGAAACTGATTGACGACCTGGAAGGCGGAAAGAAAATGTTCGTCATCGACCCAACAATATAACAACGCTGCAACGGAAAAACAGCACTGCAACGGGACACTGAACAAAACAAATAAACAAATACACCAACTATGCTACATACCAACGCTTTACTCAAGACGGCTGCACTGCTTGCAACGCTTGTTGCCACGACGCAGACCATGGCACAGGAGTTCACAGAGTGGTTTGCCGACAGCACGCTGCGCGTGAACTGCACACTGGCAGGAAACGCCACAGAGCAGCACATCTTCATCGACAACATGAGCCGCACGCCCGGATGGTACGGGCGCAAGGTGCACCTTGACGAATACCCCGTGGAGGGCAATACGCAGTTCGAGATGAAAGACCGCCGCACAGGCAAGACCATCTACCGCAACTCGCTCTCGACACTCTTCCAGGAGTGGCAGACATATCCTGAGGCGGAGCACTCAAGCCGCTCGTTCGAGAACGTCATTCTGATGCCCGTGCCGAAAGACACGGCCGACCTCTACATCAGCATGAAGAACAACCGCCGCGAGGTTGTGGCACGGCTGAAGGAGACCATCGTTCCGGGCGACATACTGATAAGCCGCCTGCAGTCGGCACATGCGCCCTACGACGTTTTGCAAAGGGCGGCAGACACCACACGCTGCATCAACATCGCCTTCCTGGCCGAAGGATACACCGGCGCGGAGATGGCAAAGTTCACAAGCGAGGCAAAAAGAGCCACCGAAGCACTGTTCAGGCACGAACCCTTCAAGACATACCGCGACAGGTTCAACATCGTGGCAGTGAAGACACCGTCGCTCGAGAGCGGCACGAGCGTGCCCTCGAAGGGGGAATGGAAGCACACGGCCGTGGGGGCGCACTTCGACACGTTCTACAGCGACAGATACCTGACTACACTCAACGTGAAGCAGGTGCACGACCTGCTGCAAGGCGTGCCATACGAGCACATCATAATACTGGTGAACACCGACAAATACGGCGGCGGCGGAATACTAAACTTCTTCAACCTGGTGAGTACAGGGCACAAGCAGTATGAGCCGGTGGTGGTTCACGAATTCGGCCACAGCTTTGCAGGACTGGCCGACGAATACGCCTACGACTTCGAGCAGATACCAATGTATCCGCACGACGTGGAGCCATGGGAGGCCAACATAACAACGCTTGCCGACTTCCACGGGAAATGGGAAAACCTCATACCGAAGGGAACACCCTGCCCCACCCCGACATCCGACAAGAAAAAGGTGGCCGAGACGCGCGTGGGACTCTTCGAGGGGGCGGGCTACAGTCTGAAGGGCGTCTACCGCGGAGTGCAGGACTGCCGCATGCGCATCAACCAGTGCGACCAGTTCTGCATAGTGTGCCGCAACGCTCTTGAGAAGCTGATAAAGTTCTACACCGAATAACACAACAGTAAAATACAGGCCGCACCACGGCTACGACATTGGCATACATACGACACGACATATCCGCCAGACACACACGGCGGACACTGAGGATGGCGGCGGCACTCATAGCCGCCGTCATGGTTTTCATGCACCCTGTGGCGACTGCGGCACAGACGGCTGCCGACATGCCCGACAGGGAACAGCTGCAGATTGCACTGGAATACTTCAGCAGCGGTAAATACGACGAGGCGCTCACGCTGCTCGTAAGGCTCGACAGGAAATACAGGCTCAACGCACGCTTCAAGGCGTACATCGGACTGTGCTACTACCACCAGTGGGCATACGACAAGGCATGCGCATACATAGACCCCTATATCGACGAACTGGAAGTATATGCGCCGCACGAGAGGAGCGTCTACTACTTCACGTCGGCCGAGAGCCACTTCTTCCTGGGGGAATACGCCAAGGCAGTGCCCATGTACGAGAGGATGCTGCTGGTGTGCTACGACAAGGAGAAGGGCGACGCATTCTTCCGCCTTGCCTACTGCCATATGGACGCCGGCCAGTGGACTGCCGCAAAGGAGATGCTCGACAGTGCGCTGGCATACTACGAGCGCTTCGGCTACCCCGAGAACAGACAGGCCCGAGTGGTGCAGATAGAGAAGATGCAGGAGGGTTGCCAAACAAAGATTGAGGAGCAGAAACGCAAGGAACGAAATTCCCACACAAGGTGACGAAATCCAAAAACAATGCTTATCTTTGCAGTAACAATCCCTCAAAGCGTGAAGAAACTCTATCCTCTATCTCATCCGAAGGAAGTCCTTACCAGCCTACTCATAGCCCTCGCCGCATGCATCGGGCTACCGACATATGGTGCTAAGGACAAGTACAACATGCCATTCTACGATCGTTGGGAAGGGTTGAGCGCTGATGTCCTACTGCATAAGGGTAGCGTCTTCCAAGACAAGGGGATGGCAGACAGTGCCCTCGTCTGCTATACCATCGTAGCTAACAAATATCATGAGGGAGAAGAAAGCAAAGAATACAAGCGCTGGGCATCGAAAGCGATGTTCGGGATGGGATATATCTATATGTTCAACTTCTACAATTATGATGAAGCATATCGATATATGCAGCAGAGCCTGGAGCTATCTCTAGCTGAAGGGTTTACCGAGAACCTACCTTATATATACCTCAACCTTGGCAATATAGCCATGATCAGTCTGCAAACCAACGGCGGCGGGAGCATTGCCAACGACGTGCTACCGATGTATAAGAAGGCACTGCGGTATGCCAAAGACACGCAGTACTGGGAAGCATACGTGATCATCATGGGCAACATCCTCGAGCTAGCATACGACAGTAGCTCGCCCAAGGAATATACCAGCATCGTAAACGACTATCTACGCATGGCTATACAACCCAAGACGCCACGCTATAAGCTCGTGAAATATGACTGCATGGCGCTACAAGCCTATGCTGCAGGTCGCTATGACGAGGCACTGAGGTGGCTGGACGAGTCTGGGAAACAGATTTATCCCCACTCTGCCATGGAACGTTGTCAGATGCGTGTCTTCGAGCACAAGGAGAAGATCTATGCCAGCATGCACGATTATGACAAGGCATACCAAGCGCTCCTATCAGCGATGCTGCTAGCAAAGCAATATGATGCCAAGGATGCAGAGGTGGAGTTTTGCTTGAAGTTCAGTCAACTATGCAAGACGATGGGAGACACCGAGAAAGCTCACGACTGGTTGCTAGACTATTACCAAAAGAAGGACTCACTGATGAAGCAAGGGGGCATCGGCAACATCGATCGCATCCGCTTCCTCAACCAGATAGGAAAAATCAACCAAACCGTGATGGAGATGGCACAGAAGCGACAGGTGGAGCATGTAGCGCTATATGGTCTCTTGGCGGTGATGGTGAGTGTGATTGGCTTCAGCATTGCGCTGTATCGGAGAAACAGACGTCTGCTAGAGCGCAACCATCAGATCTATCGCAACAACCAAGACATCATCCAACGGGAGAAAGAGGCGCAGCAACAACGCGACGCCATACAACGACTGCTAGATCAGATGTCCGCTGACGACAACGAGACGCAGAAGGAGAAGCGACAGAAGTATCAAGGCAGCAACCTCACCGAGGAAGAGAAGGAACGACTCAACAACCATATCCTACGGATCTTTGACAATACGGACGAGGTTTGCTCGGAGAGTTTCTCGGTCAACCGACTAGCAGAACTCACTGGCTCGACCTATAAGAACGTGTCGCAAGTCATCAACGAGCTACATCAGAAGTCGTTCAAGCAGACGGCATCAACCTATCGCATCCGTGAAGCGTGCCGCCGGCTAGCCGACAAGGAGCATTATGGCAACCTCACCATCGAAGGCATCGCACTGAGTGTGGGGTTTAAGTCGCGCTCGAGTTTCGTTCAAGCCTTCAAACGAGAGATCGGTATATCGCCATCAGAATACCAACGGGAAGCGTATCATGACGTTACTAGTAGGGAGAAAAACTAACCAACATTGTGTTATATCCTAACAAAACACACAAAATCACACACCAAACACCACATTTTGCTTTCATATTGCTACTTTTGCAACACAGATCGTCATCTTTATGTAATCGTCCAAAAGCTCTAGGGCATCGTCTAAGGAGACGCATTCTTTCTCGCAGATAGATTGTATACATTATTAATATCATAACAGGCAAACGCTTATGAAAGTATTTACATTAATGAAAACCACAGCTCTCACGCTGTTGTTCGGTGCGGTAACAAGCGTATCGGCACAGGAAACGACAGGTGACGGCTGTGACTTGAGAATCTGGCAGGTATTCTCGCCAACGGCATCGGCACTCGCTAGCCAACCGGTGAAGTTTTCGGTGAGGAACGATGGCGCTACTGCCGCGAGCCACTTTACGGCGGGTGTGATCCTCAATGAGGACACCGTCTGCCAAAAAACGTATGACAACACCATAAACTCAGAGGACGTTCAGACCCTGGACCTAGGGTACAACGTCGACTGCCCATATGGAGAGACAACCTCGCTTCGTGTGTTTGTGCATGCAGATAACGACGCCGATTCATCCAACGACTATCGTGACGTGAGCGTGAATATGCCCCGACTGCTCCCCTACCCTTACACATGGGATACGGAAACGAGCAAGAACGATTTCACCTATAATCAGTTTTGGGGTATGGGCTGGGGTTATGACGATACCCAGTTTAACGCATTCTATATGACTGGCAAGGCGACCAACTGGATGGGCGACCTTGCTTCGCTACCAATCGACTTCCCGACAGATGGCAAGGTGATGTGCGCCTTCGACTATGGAACATCGGGCGCAGACGTTCTGCTGGACGTTGTGATCGACTATGGCGACTCGAGGGACACCTTGAGCCAAGTGAAACTAGAAGAAAGTACACAGGATTTCTCTACGGCATTCTTCAGTTTCACCGCAAAGAAAGCCGCCATCGTGCGTATCTCGGCTAGCCTTGACGCTTCATGGAACACATACGGATCGATCTATCTGCGCAACATCTGCTTCAAGGAAGCGTCCAAAGATCTCTCGACAAAAGCGATTGTGTCGCCAACACTCAGCCAGATGGCTCTCAGCGATGACCCAATCCCCGTGAAGGTGACGTACAAGAATGCTTCTCCAATAGACATTGTCAACCCGACATTCTGTTATCAAGTGGGCGACGAAGTGGTAAGAGAGACTTACGAAGGCACGGTAACAGACGGAGCGGCATTGACCTATGAGTTTACCAAACCGCTATCTGTATCTTCTGCAAAGGCCATCACGCTGAAGGCATGGTGCGAAGCTGATGGTGACAAGAACGCTAGCAACGACTCTATCTCGAAAGACTTCACCTTCTATGAGGCATTGTCCTTCCCTTACACCACGACCTTTGACGAAGGCAATGACAATTGGGCCACAGTGGACAACAACAATGATGGCACAACATGGGGATTCTATTCGATGACGGATGGCAACAATGTGGCAGCATTTGCAGACAACTACGCTACATGCAACGACCTGCTCGTTTCACCTGCCATCGTCATGCCTGAAGGAAAGGCAAGGGTTTCATTCTACTATTCGGGTGCCTATCGCTCAGGTGGCGTAGAACTAAAGCTATACATGAACACCACACCTACCACCGAGGGTGCAGACCTTCTCTTCGACCAAAAGATCACGAATAGCGGATGGCTCAATGGTTATCACGCACTAGATATCAACACCGCAGGTAATCGTTACTTCATCTTCGAAGTCACAGGTAGTGGTGATCAGATCATCATAGACAACTTCAAGGTGGATGCTGCAGAGGATCTTTGCATCAACAAGGTGGCTTTTGACACGAAGAGTGGATACAAGAAGACAACCTCTAAGGTGACTCTCTCATATATCAACCATGGCTTGACGCCACAGAAGAATATCGTCGTAAGATATTATATCAATGACCTAAACCATTATGCAGAGGAAACCGTGACCGACGCAGTGGCTCCTGGTGACACCATCTACTACACCTTCGAGGAAGAGGCAGACCTTTCAACCGAAGAAACAGTATATCAACTGTACGGTCAGATCGTCACTCCCGTGGGCGAGGATACACAGAACGATATGATCCAAGGTGAGAGCGTAGAACACTATAAAGTGGCTGAGCTACCCTACTATCAGTCATTCACTGACGAGACACGCAACGCACGATGGACCTTTACTAGCACCGACAACCCCGATAGCCAATGGCAGGTGAACAACTACTGGTTTGCTTATGATGGCGACTACGACTTGATGCATACCAACTATAGTGGTGAGCCATCTGACGACTGGGCTTATTCGGAGTGTTTCCACTTGCCTGTTGGCAAATATGACGTATCCTTGTTCTATCGTGGACGTACCTACTTTGCTAGCGATGACTACAACCAGAGCTTCGAGGTGAAGATGGGTCAGGACTGCACACCAGAAGCCATGACGATCAGTGTAGGTCAGTCGGACAACGAAGATGTCTATCAACCCGCCTATCGAAAGATGGGTAAGGTGGTTGAAATCACCGAAGAGGGCGACTACTACCTCGGTATCCATTCGACAAGTGTGGCAAATCAGGGCGAGACACATATCGATGCGGTATCCGTGAAGCCCGCTGAGGAAGGTCTAGCATTGCCTTTCGAAAGCGATTTCGCTAACGATTCGACAGCTTGGACATGGTATAACAGCAACGCAAGAAACTTCACAAAGTGGCAAGTAGAAGACGGCAAGGCTGCGCTTCATCGCACAACGGAAGACTCATGGAACTACTTCGAAGGGCTGCTCGTCACTCCAAAGCTATCCTTAGTGGCTGGCGCGAAGGTCAATGTGGAAGTTGCATACAAGGTTACGTGCGATGCCGACACGCTATCACTGCAACTCTATGGTGGCAAGGAGAACAATCCATCCGCAATGAAGGTTCTCGCAAAGCTTCCTACCGACAAGGATACGTACACCTATGAGATGGTACCACAGGAAGATGAGACTGAATACTACTTCGGTTTTCGCACCAATACCAACCCAGACGACCAAGACACCTACTATTATGGTCCATACTACGATGTAGAATTGACTTCGCTGAAGATTAGCTACGATGCTACCGCGGATATCAACGATAGAAGCGACAATGCGTTAGCAGTACGTTTGGCCAACGGCAGACTGTCTATCGATAGCAAAGAGCCACTCGCTGAGGTCAGCCTATACGACGCCGCTGGCAGACTATTGGCAAGCACACAGCAAGCTACGACTCACGCAACGCTATCATATGGACAATATAAGGGTGTAGCGGTACTGAAGATGAAGACCGCTCACGGCACAACAATCAAGAAGATTGCCCTTTAATATTATTGCTGTCCGATAAAAGTCAAAAGGACAGCAATATACGGAAATATACGCCAATCTCTGAGCGCAGCTGCTCCTGCATGTCGGGATCATCCTCTATGATGATAACCAGCTCGTTGTTCATGGCCTGCGGCATAAGCTTGCGTATAACCGCAGTCAATTTGCCTTCCTCGCTTTCCGTATTGTCAATGGCCGTTTCTATGGGGTATTCGTCTGCCTCGTACACTTAGACCACTTATGGATCCCATCCAAAGGAATCCATAGTGGTCTTGTTCCATGTCGTATACTTTGTTCGATGCCAGTCCGTCATCAGCCGATACACGATAGCTGACGTACTGTGGATCCGCTGCCTGCAACGTCGTTGCCAAAAGAATGTAGCATACGATAAGCAGTCTGTATAAATGTATATATAGGTTAGTTGTTTTGTAGTATTTCAACGGCAAAAAATAAAACTATATACCTACATTGTTTTTTTAATGACTTTTATATTTATTATTGCATTCTGAGTTTGATCTTTGCCGACTTGATGTTGGCGGCAGTGGCTTTCAACACGGTTTCTCCGCTATTTGTGTCGGCCCGGAGTATGGCTGTGGCCGTGCCTTGGTATAGGTGAATGTGCTGCTGGTTGGCTGTTTCGCCAGAGCTCAAGTCTCCGTTGCCGACTGCAATGAGACTGGCCTTTCCCGACACGTCGAGGCTGACATCGTGGTTGGCTGTGGGCACACGCCTGCCCTTTCTGTCTACGGCAGTGATGCGTACATGCTGCAAATCCATGCCGTCTGCCTTCCAACGGTTGTTGTCCGGCTCCAGTTTCAGCGCGACGGCATCCCCTGTTGTTTCACTGCGGTGGCGTGCCACAACCTTTCCGTTTCTGTATGCCACAGCTTCAATGTATCCGGCCTTGTACTCCACGTCACGCCAGGTTATCTTGTTGCGGCTCTTTGGCGAGGACGGATTTTTCTGCTTGCCCAGGCTCTTGCCGTTTACAATCAGTTCCACCTCGTCAGCATTGGTGTATGTGTAAACCTTCAGATGATCGCCGTCGGTGCGGTTCCAACTGTCGCTTGTCTGGTCTATGCTGAACTTGATGCCGTTCCACTCTTTGTTGTCGGCAGCCACATCAACAATGGCCAGCCGCACGACAGGTTCCTCAGGCCGGAACATGCTGCGTATGAGCCATGCCATAGGCTTGGGCTGGAGCGAGATGTCGAACACGCCGTCTCCGTAGCCTTTCATCGGCCACCCGCGGCTCTCTCCCAGATAGTCGATGGCACCCCAGTATGCCAGTCCTATAACCTTGTCGAGTTCCATCTCGAAGAAGTTGCCTGGCAATCCTGTCTCGTTGGCTTCGCTCTGATAGAAGTTCATCCACGGGAAGCGTCTGCGGTCTCCGGGGAAATACATGTATCTGTAGTTGTATGACTGCACATCTGTGGCGCGTGCCAGCGGGGCAGGCACGGAGTCGGTGTCGAGATCGCGGAAGCGCGGATGCATGGCAACCGTGCACAGGCGTGAGGAATCGTAGCGGCGGAGCAGCTCACGCTGAAGCCTGTATGCCGTCACGCCCCAGTCGTTGTAGTCGAGGGTGGAAATCTGCTGCAGTTCGTTGCCGAGACTCCAAAGCACCACACAGGGATGGTTGCGGTCGCGCTTTACCCATTCTGCCACATCATACTGCCAGAGTTCGCGCCATGGCCGTTTTCCTCCGGCATATTGCTGCGTCCATTTGTCGTAAAGCTCGTCAACCACAAGGATGCCCAGTTCGTCGCACAGTCTATACAGGTCGGTGCTGTAAGGGTTGTGCGATGTCCTTATGTGATTGAACCCGAACTCCTTCATCAGCCTCAGTTGCTTCTCTATAGCGCGTGGATATGCGGCAGCTCCAAGCATGCCCAGGGTATGGTGTACTGCATAACCCTTCAGAAGCGTCTTCTTGCCGTTGAGCTTCATGCCGTATTCCGGCGAGAACTGAACGGTACGCATGCCGAAACGGCTACTGACACGGTCTATCGTATGGCCTTGCTCATCGTAGAGTGATACTTCGGCAGTATATAAATAAGGTGTTTCTGTATCCCACAGGTGTGCATTGGGTAGACTGATGGAATCCAAATCGTATTCGCGCAGCCTCTGTTGACGGTAGTAGCGCGGTGTCTGTCTGCTCTCTGCAACAACCCGTCCTTGCCGGTCCATAATTCTTATGCCGATGTTCAGCTGCTTGGCTTTGCGGTCGGCATAGTATATTTCGGCCTTGACGTTCACGAACTTGTTGTCCTTGGTGGTTATGTAAAGCGGATGGCGTCCGAAGTAGCGGTCGCGCGGGGTGGTAATGATTCTGACATCGCGGTAGAGTCCACCGCCGGTGTACCATCGTGAATTGTCGGAGCCACGGGTATCGGCTTTTACCACAACAGTGTTTTCCTTTCCGTAGCGCAGCAGACGGGTGATGTCTATGTCGAATCCCACGTAACCATAGTCCGTGCCGCCAACAAGCGAGTCGTTCAGCCAGACCTCGCCTGTAAGCATGATGCCCCCGAAGTCGAGCAGTACACGTCCGTTTTTCCAATTATCATCGGGTATGAAAGTCTTTTTATACCAGCCAATACCCATTTCCTTGAACCCGCGGGCAGAGAGGCGGCTTGCTATGTTTGCCGCCACGTCGTTGTTGTCTGCACGCTCGTTCTTGGCAGGAGCAACCCATGGCTGTCCTATCTGGAAATCGTGAGGCAGGTTTACGGTCTGCCATTGCTTTTGGCTGTCCATACGGAATTGCCACCCTCTGTTCAGATCAACAGTGTCGCGTGTCTGCGCCATACACGCCATCTGCATGAAAAGGCACAGCAAGATGCCGATAGTTTTATTCATTGTATTGTCGTTTTTAGGTTTAACACTTTAACGTTGCAAATATAATCGTTTATCCTGCATAAAACAACGTTGCTATTGTCCGTATAATGGTAATCGCGTACAATAGAACTGATATAAGGACGAAAGACGGCTTTGTAATATGGAATTTTTTATTCAATCTGTAAAAGTAGCGCTAATATCAATTAAGCAAAAGAGCAACAGGCAATTAAACCGAAAAGAAGAAAATCCTTTTGCCATGCGCCCTATTTTCACTAACTTTGCAAATTATTAGCACGTACTGCATGCCTACGCACCAATGGCACACAGGCGCGACACGGAAAAAACAACAATCATGAAGCCCATAATAAAGGAACAGGACATCATAAAAGCGGCAGAAAGCGGAATGGACGATTTCGTGAAGATCTTTGCCGACGCCATACTCGAATCGGCTGGAGGAACGCTGACGGCCGAAAGCATGGCCACGCTCAACGCTCACCAGACAACACTGCTGGCGTATCTGTGGATGCGCGACGAAGTGATGGACGGAGGTTTTGTGCAGCTGATACACAACGGCTACGGACCGTTCATCTTCGACAACCCCTTTGCATACATGCTGAAGCAGTGGGGAATGAAAGACCTCTCGAAACTGGTTTACGCGGTGCGCCGCCTGTGGCTGGCACACGCAGACGAGATTACTGTGGAGTGCACCGACGACGAGTTCATGGCACTGTTCGAGAAATTCCCCGAGTTCGACGACTACGACGACGACTTCGTGGAGAACGAGGAGGAATGGACGGCAAGCGTGGCACGATACGTTGACGAGCACATCGACGACTTCGCCACCGTGGAGAAAGACTAACACACACGATGCGCCAGAAAAGGGCGCAACCCAACAGAAAGAGAAATGAACAAGGAACAGGAACTCCTGAGGAAGAAAAGCCCCGTGAGCATAAGGAACAAGAAAGCGTCGTTCGAATACTACTTCGTCGACACCTTCACGGCAGGCATACAGCTCACCGGCACGGAGATAAAGTCCATACGCGCAGGAAAGGCTTCGCTTGTGGACACATTCTGCTATATCTACAACTCGGAGATATGGGTAAAAGGAATGAACATATCGCCATACTTCTACGGCTCGTACAACAACCACGAGAGCAAGCGAGACCGCAAGCTGCTGCTCAACAAGCGCGAGATACGCAACCTGCAGGAAGCCACCAAGCAGCCGGGCTTCACCATCGTGCCCACACTGCTCTTCATCGACGCCAACGGCAGGGCAAAGCTCGATATCGCACTGGCACGTGGAAAGAAGGAATACGACAAGAGGCAGACGCTGAAAGAGAAGGAAGACAGACGCGAAATGGACAGGGCAAGAAAGCATTTCTGACCGTAACGGAACGAACAGGACAAACATGGCAAAAAAAATAAAGAACATACTCTTCGACCTGGGCGGAGTGATAATGACCATCTGCCAGCCGCAGGCCGTGGAACGCTTCCGCGAGATAGGGCTCAAGGATGCGGAGCAAAGGCTCGACCCTTACACTCAGAGCGGCATATTCGGCGACCTGGAGGACGGAAAGCTCTCGGCCGACGGATTCATAGCCGAGATGAGCAGGATGACCGGCAGGGAGCAGAACTTCGAAACATGCAAGTATGCATGGCGGGGATACACCAAGGAAGTGCCAATGCGCAACATAAAGGCTCTCGACAGGCTGCGCGCCGAAGACTACAGGCTGATACTCATATCCAACACCAACCCCTTCATGATGGACTGGGCCGAAAGCACGGAGTTTTCGGGCGACGGCAGAAGCATAACGCAGTTCTTCGACGCTCTGTACATGAGCTACAGGATGAAGACGATGAAGCCGGACCCCAAGATGTTCCGCGAGATACTGGAAAAGGAGGACATCAAGCCGGAAGAGACGCTGTTCGTTGACGACGGCGAGAAGAACGTGGCTGTGGGACAGTCGTTCGGACTGAACACCATGTGCCCGCGCAACGGCGAGGACTGGACCGGAGAGATATTCCGGTTGCTCGACAGGCTGAACCAAGTGGGCTAAGCTGAAATATAACACATACAAACGGCACGGCAGCCAGACGCTCCGCGCCAAACCAAGATATAAGGAAACAAAATGTTCAACAAGAAAAGAAGATGGCACTGCATCTCAGGACAGGAGCCAACGGAACTCGACAAGAAGGTGATGTATTGGGAGAACAAGGGAAAACTCGTGCCCACACGCGACCTTATCAAAACACCTGAGCAAATTGAAGGAATACGCCGCAGCGGAGTGGTAAACACGGGAGTGCTCGACGAAGTGGCAAAACAGATACATGCGGGAATGAACACGCTGGAGATTGACAAGATTTGCTACGACTACTGCGTGGGACACGGTGCCACACCAGCCTGCCTCAACTACGAGGGCTTCCCCAAAAGCGTATGCACAAGCATAAACGAAGTGGTGTGCCACGGCATACCGAAAGAGGAAGACGTATTGCAGGAGGGAGACATCGTGAACGTGGACTTCACCACCATACTCGACGGATACTTCGCTGATGCATCGAGAATGTTCATAATAGGAAAGACCACACCCGAGAAGGAACAACTTGTGAGGGTGGCAAAGGAATGTCTGGAAGTGGGCGCCGAGGCGGCAAAGCCATACTGCTTCGTGGGTGACATAGGCCACGCCATAGAGAAATATGCCGAAAAATACCACTACGGAGTGGTGCGCGACCTGTGCGGACACGGCGTAGGACTGAAGTTCCACGAGGAACCCGAAGTGCTTCACTACGGACACCGCGGAACGGGCATGCTCATCGTCCCCGGCATGGTGTTCACCATAGAACCAATGATAAACATGGGAACATGGAAAGTGTTCATCGACGCTGACGACAAATACGGATGGGAAGTAATAACCGGCGACGAGAAACCGAGCGCTCAGTGGGAACACACATTCGTGATGACGGAACACGGCGTTGAAATCCTTACACACTAAAACAAACAAGGAGAACCTTACGCATTATGGACAAAAAGGATGTTTACATACTTGCCATCGAGAGCAGCTGCGACGACACGTCTGCCGCCGTGCTGCGCAACGGCGTGCTGCTGAGCAACGTCACCGCATCGCAGGACGTGCACATGGCTTATGGCGGCGTGGTGCCGGAACTGGCATCAAGGGCTCACCAGCAGAACGTGGTGCCCGTGGTTGACCAGGCGATAAAACGCGCCGGAGTGACAAAGGAGATGCTCTCTGCCGTGGCCTTCACAAGAGGACCGGGACTGATGGGATCGCTCCTCGTGGGCGTGAGCTTCGCAAAAGGGTTCGCACGCGCACTCAACATTCCGCTAATCGACGTGAACCATCTGCAGGGCCACGTAATGGCACACTTCATAAAGGAGAGCGAAGACGACCAGTCGTGCCCTCCCCTACCGTTCCTCTGCCTGCTCGTGAGCGGCGGAAACTCGCAGATCATAAAGGTAAACGCATACAACGACATGGAGATGCTCGGACAGACCATAGACGACGCTGCCGGCGAAGCCATAGACAAATGCTCCAAAGTGATGGGACTGGGATACCCGGGCGGACCGATAATAGACAAACTGGCAAGGCAGGGCAACCCATTGGCATACAAGTTCGCCGAACCGCACATACCGGGACTCGACTACAGCTTCAGCGGTTTGAAAACATCATTCCTCTACAGTCTGCAAAAATGGGTGAAAGAGGAGCCGGACTTCGTGGAGAACCACAAGGAGGACATTGCGGCAAGTCTGGAACACACCATTGTCGACATCCTGATGAAGAAGCTGCGGCTGGCAGTAAAGCAGACGCACATAAAGCATGTGGCAGTGGCTGGCGGAGTGAGTGCCAACAACGGCTTGCGCAACGCATTCAGAGACCATGCCGAGCGCTACGGATGGAAAATATACATTCCGAAATTCAGCTATACGACAGACAACGCTGCTATGATAGGCATAACGGGCTACTACAAATACCTTGACGGCGACTTCTGCCCTATCGATGCACCGGCCTACTCGAAAGTTACGCTGAAATAACATGACATTCAACGGACTACACTATATTCTGAAACAAAATACTTACACAAATATGGGATTTGAAAACAAGATCTTAAGCAGGGAGATAAGCCAGCTTATATGGGAAAACGGCAAGACACTGGGCACGGCGGAAAGCTGCACGGGCGGAAGGATTGCCGAATCGATAATTGCCATGCCGGGTGCATCAAACTATTTCAAGGGCGGCGTAGTGTCGTATACCGACGAAGTGAAGGAAAACCTGCTCGGAGTGAGCGCACAACTCATAGAGGAGAAAAACGCCGTGTCGGAAGAGGTGGCTATAGAAATGGTGAAAGGCGCAACGAAATGCCTCAACGTTGACTATGCAATTGCAGCAACGGGCTTTGCCGGCCCCGGAGGCGGAACACCCGACATCCCCGTGGGAACAATATGGCTGGCATGCGGCAGCGCTGACGACATTGTAACGACAAAGCTTACCGACGACTACGGACGTGACATCAACCTTGCAAAAGCCACTACAAGCGCCTTGCAGATGTTCCTGCAATATCTGCTGGACAGGGTGGAGAAAAAGATTGACGACGGAACACCCGTACAGACATTCGGACTGAAAGCATAACACTTTGCCACGGAAGAAAAAACGAACCAACAATCTATAAGCAGGAGGAAACATGAACGGTTTCCTCCTGTTTTCATTTTACGCTCCGGTGTCATCGGCAAAGCGTCAATTCAGTCAGCCACGCTAAAAAGGAACGATATGCTTTGCAATAAAGCAGGAAATGACTATATTTGCTCAATAAATAGCACAACGCCAATGGAAGAGAACAAGTACATACGCTTCGACTGGGCCATGAAACGGCTGCTCAGGCAAAAGGCAAACTTCGGGATTCTTGAAGGACTGCTCACAACGCTGCTCGGCATGAAGATAAAGATACAGAGAATGCTGGAGAGCGAGAGCAACCAGGACGACGAGGACGACAAGTACAACAGGGTGGACATGCTGGCGGAAAACGACAAAGGCGACCTGTTCCTCATCGAAGTGCAGAACAACACTGAGTTCGCATACTTCCAGCGAATGCTCTTCGGAACCTCGAAACTCGTGACGGAATACATCAAGAAAGGCGAGGGATACGAAAACGTGCGCAAAGTGTACAGCGTGAACATCGTCTACTTCTCGCTGGGCAAGGGCACAGACATCGTCTACCACGGCAAGACGGAATTCCGAGGCATCCATAACGGAGAACTGCTGGAGCTTAGTCCGTTCCAGAAGCAGAAGTTCAGCGCCGATGTAGTTAGCGACCTCTACCCCGAATACTACATTCTGAAAGTCAACGATTTCAACCGCGTGGCTAAAAGCTCCATCGAGGAATGGGCATACTATCTGAACACCGGTGACGTACCTTCCGGAGCAAAGGCTCCTGGCATGGAAGAAGTGAAGGAACAGTTGACAATTGACAAGATGAACAAGGCGGAACGCAACGCCTACTACCGTCACTTGGACAACATCGTGATTCTTCGCGACAATATTTATACCGAGCGTGAAGAAGGTCGGATTGAAGGAAAGGCAGAGGGAAGAGCTGAAGGAAGAGCTGAAGGAAGGGCCGAAGGAAGGGCTGAAGGTAGAGCCGAAGGACTTGCTGCGGGAAAAGCAGAGGGACTGTCGGAAGGCTTGGCGAAAGGCATGGAAGAGGAACGCCGGCGCAGTGCCAAGAAGATGAAAGAAATGGGATTGCCTCTCGACACGATAGCCACCGTGACAGGGCTTACGGCAGAAGTTCTGAAAAGTCTGTAAATTTGCAGTTACCGACTGAGCAAAACAACAACGCCACCGCTGCATGAATGTCCATATTGAATGGAACAATGCAGCGGTGGCGCTATATTGTAGTGATATGTTTCTTATCTCGTGTATGTTGTTATCTTAGTCTCTCGCTTGCCCTTACTAGAGCCTCGTCAGCCTTTACTCCGTTGCGAGCCATGAAAACCAGTAAGGCACTTACCAACGGCAGTACTGCACCAAATGCCAACCGGCTATTTACCGCGTCGCCGTGCAGCACGAAGAACATCATGCCAGCGTAAAGACAATACCAAAGGACGGCTAGCCAAAGGCACAACGTGCAAAGTTTCATTTGTCGCTTTCTGTTTTTGTAGAGAAATATTGTGACAAGTGCTGTCACCGTCTCTACGGCAAGCAGAAGGAACAGCGGCAAAGTGTGGAATGAGAAAGTGCCGTTTCCGTCAACTATACACAGGTTGTAAACCTTGCTTGCTACCCCCATGCCTTCAGGCTGGAGCGTTCCGACGGGAAGATACAGGCAGATGATGTTTACCACTACGGCAAGCAGAAGGAACACTGATTGTTTTCTCTGTATCATGTCTGCTGTTATTTAGATGTGTTCGTGGGGATACCTTATTCGTTGCCTGTTTCAGCAGAAGGGTCGCGCCAATACATCTTGTGGTCGATGAATTCCTGTGTTGCGAGCAGTGTTGGTTTTGGCAGTTTCTCGTAGTACCTGGAGATTTCTATCTGCTCACGGTTTTCGAACACCTCCTCCAGACTGTCGTTGTAGGATGCGAACTCAGCCAGCTTCTTGCTCAAGTCCTGCTTTATCTCCGTCGAAATCTGGTTGGCACGCTTACCTATGATGGCTACGCTTTTGTAGATGTTTCCTGTCTCGTCACAGAGGTCCATGATGTTGCGTGTGACGGTATTCGACGGTGCTTTTGACTTCTTGTAATCCATTCTTTCTTTTATGTTTTATTTATTTGATTCCTTGTTTAGTCTTTCACGTACTTCTTGCAGGTTGCGATGTATTTCTCTGCCAACGCGCGGTCTTTCGAGTCGGGGTATTCGTTGATGAATCCGTAGCACTCGTCTTCGGCATCGCGGTAACGGTCGATGCGTTTTGCCTCAATGCTCTGTTCGGCAAGTTCAAACTTGCTTTTCATCACGAGCAAGGCGAAATCTTCCCTCATGCTGCTGTACGGATAGTCGTTCAGCGCGTTCTGTGCCGTAACGATGCATGCCTGGTAGTTGCTGCCTCCGTTTGTGCAGTTGCCAAAATATGTGCCTAGGTTGTAGTAGAGCTGTGCAGAGTAGAGTTCCTTCTTGACGAGTTTGTCCTGAAGCTGAAACAGTCTCTCCTGTGCCTGCTTCTTCATCGTGGCGTCCTGGTAGAGGTCAAGATAGTCCTGGAAGGCTGCTATGGCGTTCACCGTCTCCGTCTGGTCGAGCCTGGGTTCGGGGGTGCTCATATAAAGGCTCTCGCCTACGAAAAACGACGCACGCTCGGCATATACGCCCTTGGGGTATGACTTTTGGTATTTCTTGAAATACTCGGCAGCCGTTTCGTATTCCTTGTTCTTGAACTCCGACATTGCCAGCATGTAGAGGCATTCCTGTGCATTGTCGGTTCCTTTCTGTATTGTTACGAGTTCCTGCAGCAGTGTGGAAGCCTTTACGTATTTTCCGCGTTGAAAGCATTCCTTGGCGTATTCGTATTTCAGGTCGTTGTCTGCCGACTTGTATATCTGGTTGAAATGGTTGACGCAGCTTGAAAGTGCAAGCGTGGCGCAAGCCATTACAATGAGGATATTCTTATTCATATCGTTTCAGAAATCAATTTGAGTTGCAAAAATACACATTCCTGCCCACTCTTCAAAATATTATTTCCGCTTTTAGGCCAAAATAAGGATTGTTTAGTGGTTTTCACGGCAACTTACACATTTTTTGGCTTTTCCAACCAAAGAAAAGTCCAATTCCATAAGCCTCTGCTTTCATGCAACCCCTTTCGGCGTATCGCATGAAAATACCGTGCTGCATTTCATTGTCAGATAAGCAGCACGATGTATAGCGTTTCGTGGTGTGCATTTCGCCGAAAGGGTCACTCTGCCGACATTGCCTTTTTAGCCTATGGATATTTTCCTTACCACGTTGCCCACCTTCACGATGTAGCAGCCTTTCTTCAGGTTCAGCTCAAACACGCGGTCCTGACCTTCCACCTTGACTTTCTTCACCGGTGCTCCCGACACGTCGTAGACGAGCAGCGTGAGGCCGTTGGCATTGGTGACGCGGATTTTTGCCTGCCCGTCACCGTCGGACACAAGGCGCACCGTGGCGTTGCCCTTCAGCGAGTCATAGTCGGTCTCCGTAATCTCCACAGCAACGGCAGCCCTTGTTACGGCCGGCGTGCCTAGGAAGGCAAAAAGACAAGCTATGTAAAACATCTTCTTCATGACAAAATCCTTTTTATTCAATTGCAAATTTAGCGTTTTTTCCGCTCACTGCAAAGATTTTCCGCTTTTTTGTAGTCGTAAACATGCTTTCTTCCCTCAAAAGGTACGGGGTTCAGGATTTTTATTGTTACTTTTGCCAAGCCGTGCATACGATTCTTTCTTTTTTGAATCGCGTCGCTCGGCACATTCCGTTTAACACACATTATTTTTAAATGACACCACAATTTTTACCCCCCCCAGGCCTGTAAAAGTTCCGTCCTCCGACTGACAGGTTTCTTTCTATTTTCATTCTTTTTGCTTGCACTTCTCTCGCCCGACTCTTTTTTGACCCATTTGTGTGCACACCGTGCCGATTCAGCATGGTTCTTCACATGCGGCAAGGCATGGATGGAGGGCATGACTCCCTATGTTGACTTTGCCGACTCCAAAGGTCCGGTACTTTGGCTCATCTATGGCATAGGCTATCTTCTTTCTCCTACATCTTATATAGGAGTGTTCTGGCTCAGCGTGTTGGCCTATACCGTGACATTCGCCGCCGTATGGCGCACGGCACGGATGTTTGTCGGCAGGCGTGAGTCGCTGCTGGTGCTTGCCATAATGCCGGCAATGATGTTCTATCGCGTGATGCACGAAGAAGTGGTGGGCGAAGACTTTTGCATGCCGTGGATCTGCATCGGCACCTACTGCACCTGCCATACATTGATGTCACCGCCGGGCTCGTCAGTCAGGAAGTATGCCTTTTGGCTTGGCGTTGGCATGGCGTGGTGTCTGCTCATCAAGTGGAACTTGTTTGTGCTGATGGGCGGCATGGCGCTAATAATTCTTGGCGTCTCGTTCGGCAGGAAGCGTGCCGACGGCCTGCTCTTCGGTCTGCTCGGCATTGCCGCGTTGACGCTGCCCTTTGTCGTGTACTTCCTGTGGAGGGGCAATCTTACGGCCTTGGTGCAGGAATATTTTGTCAACACGTTTCTTATTACCGAGCAAGGCCAAACTCCGGCGACAGAGCGAATATTGTTCTACACACTCTTCACCACCCCCCTGTCTTTATTTTTCACAATGATGCTGGCCGGCATTATTATAGGAATCATTCTCTTCTGCCGTTGTTTCCGCGTTGCCTATTGGTTGTTGCTGGGCTACGTTCCATTCTTTCTCTTTTTGGAGTTTGAACCGTCGATAAGCCATTATTTCACTATTGCCACGCCGTTTTGCATCTTCTTTCTGCTGGTGATTGTGCATTGCGTTTCGCAGAGAATAACCAAATGTCCTAAAATTGTATTTGCAGCCATTGTGTTGTGCCTCTTCTTTGGCGGCACTGCATACAACACGCGTTGGAGCCGTTTTGTTTTCTTCCCTTCAGAAGACCAAGAACGATGGGATGAAGCGCAAACGGTATTGCGGCAGAAACAATATCCGCGGATACTTGTTGGAGTGAGAGATCACGGCTACGGCATCCTTTCCCGTGCCCTGCCCGCATGCAAGTACTGGGCGCTGCAACTCAATGCGAGTAAAGAGATGATAGAGGAACGCCGTCGGGCAATAAGGGCGCGGAAGCCAGACTTTATTTTGCTTGTCAGCAAAGGCAATGCCATGAGAGAAGTAAAACGTATAGACCCGCAGTTCTTCACCATTCTCCGCGCGAGCGGTTACCACCAGTGTTATGTCACGGTCGAAGAAAACGGCAAGACAACGAAGAAGGCACTTCCCGTGTACGCAAAAGAGTAAGGGATATTGTTAGCTGGTGTAATCAGCCGTCATTTGCTTATCGGACGGGGAATCATTCGTCTGTCTCAAAACAATTTGCTACCTTTGCATCATGTTGATATCACATACGTGCCAATTATCGACCCTGATGTAATGATTTTCTTGGAAATACACTGATTTTATGAACCATCTGCAATTTACCCCTCCCCTGTAGACTTACAGTCCTTCATTGGGTAGGCCTTTTCTTCTTCTCCTTTTTCTTGCTGATGTGGCTTTCGCCCGACTCTTTCTTGACCCATCTGTGTACGATGCGTGCCGATTCGGCATGGTTCTTCACATGCGGCAAGGCATGGATGGAGGGCATGACACCATACGTTGACTTTGCCGACTCGAAAGGTCCGTTGCTTTGGCTCATCTACGGCATTGGTTATCTTATTTCTCCCACTTCTTATATTGGCGTGTTTTGGCTCAGCGTGCTGGCCTATACCGTGACATTCGCCGCCGTATGGCGCACGGCGCGGCTGTTTGTCGGGAGGCGCGAGTCGCTGCTGGTGCTTGCCGTTATGCCAATGCTGATGTTCTACCGCGTAATCCACGATGAAGTGCGCGCCGAAGACTTTTGCATGCCGTGGATCTGCATTGGCATCTATTGCACCTGCCGTGCATTGATGTCCCCACCGGACGCGTCAGTCAGGAAGTATGCCTTTTGGTTGGGTGTGGGTATGGCGTGGTGTCTGCTCATCAAGTGGAACTTGTTTGTGCTGATGGGCGGCATGGCACTAATAATTCTGGGTGTCTCGTTTGGCAGGAAGCGTGCTGACGGTCTGCTCTTCGGTCTGCTCGGCATTGCCGCGTTGACGCTGCCCTTTGTCATGTACTTCCTGTGGAAGGGCAACCTTACGGCCTTGGTGCAGGAGTATTTTGTCAATACGTTTCTGACTACAGGGCGAGCAAAAGACATTGGCGATGTGCGCGTGGCATTCTTCAATATGTTGGCGAATCGTCTTGCTTTCTTCGAGACATTCTTGTTGGTAGGTATCATAGCGGTTATCTTTTTCTTTTGTCGCCGTTTTCGTGTGTCATATTGGTTGTTGTTGGCTTATCTGCCTTTCTTCTTGTTTTTCGGCTTTAAGCCATCTGGCTACTATTATTTCACCATTGTCATACCGTTTTGTGTATTCCTTCCTGTAACACTTACACATTCTTGTTCCGCTTATATCGGTAGAATTCCAAGGTCAGTGCTTGTTGCCATTGTTCTTGTAGCCTGCTTGGGTAGTACGGCATATAATACACGTTGGGGGAACCTTGTGTTTTCGCACTCTGCTGAGCAAGAAAGATGGGATGAAATACAGTCGGTTTTACAACAGAAACAACAACCGCGTATTCTTGTCGGGGCTGGTGATTATGGCTACGGACTCCTTACACGTGCCCTGCCGGCATGCAAATATTGGGCTTTGCAGACCAATCCGACCAAGGAAATGGTGGAAAATCGCCGTCAGGCAATACGGGCGAGAATCCCCGATTTTGTTTTAGTTTACGATAGGTTTGACAAGTCGGGTTGGACTAACGGGAAAAATGAAGACCCGCAGTTCTTCACCATTCTCCGCACGAGCGGTTACCGCCAGTGCTATGTCACAGTAGAAGAAAACGGCAAGACCGTAAGGAAGGCGGTGCCCGTGTATGCTAAAGAGTAGATGTGTTGTTAGCAGGTGCAATCAGCCGTCATTCGCTTATCGGGGATGGGGGAATCGTTCGCTTGTCTCAAAACAATTTGCTACCTTTGCATCATGTTGATATCACATACGTGCCAATTATCGACCCTGATGTAATGATTTTCTTGGAAATACACTGATTTTATGAACCATCTGCAATTTACCCCTCCCCTGTAGACTTACAGTCCTTCATTGGGTAGGCCTTTTCTTCTTCTCCTTTTTCTTGCTGATGTGGCTTTCGCCCGACTCTTTCTTGACCCATCTGTGTACGATGCGTGCCGATTCGGCATGGTTCTTCACATGCGGCAAGGCATGGATGGAGGGCATGACACCATACGTTGACTTTGCCGACTCGAAAGGTCCGCTGCTTTGGCTCATCTACGGCATCGGCTATCTAATTTCCCCCACTTCTTATATCGGCGTGTTTTGGCTCAGCGTGCTGGCCTACACCTTCACGTTTGCCATTCTGTGGCGCACGGCAAGACTCTTTGTCGGCAGGCGAGAGGCAATGACCGTCTTGGTCTTGCTGAGCATACTGTTGTTTCTCCGTGAAATCCACTGCGAGGTGCGTGCCGAAGACTTCTGCATGCCATGGATTTGCGCCGGGATTTATTTTGCCACGCGTTCGCTCCAGAGTCCGTCCGACACGAATCTAAGGAAATACGCCTTTTGGCTCGGCGTTGGCATGGCATGGTGTCTGCTCGTCAAATGGAACCTGTTTGTCATGATGGGCGGCATGGCCATAGTCGTTGCCATCGTTGCGCTGCAGAGACGTTGTGCATGTGCCATTGCCTATGGACTGGCGGGAATCATACTGACTGTATTGCCGTTTGTGGCGTATCTCACAGCGAAGGGATGCTTTGCGGACATGGTGAGGGAATATTTCGTCAACACTTTCCTGATTACCGACAACGGAA
>CAVAPC010000020.1:0-42713 GCA_963590505.1 uncultured Alistipes sp.
ACACAAAAATATGCCCTAAAACATCAAAATTTCTCTTTCTTGACAAAATAAAAGCGAAAACAGAGAATTACACATTATTTATAATATATAGAAGACACAGGAAAAGTTCTGATGTTTTTCTCAAAGCCTGCATGGACTGCCATAAAAATGCGGAGCATTGCCGGAAACAATCCAACAAACATGGACTTTAACGGCAAACGGCCTAGGGAACAAAACGAAGCGGCCTTGTTATGCCAGAATGCGAAACCTGAACAAATTCGGTAACCATAAAATGAAAGGTAGAACAAACGTATCATGACGAGAGGAAAACGCATTCGAAAAATTGCAGATTGTATATAAATAATAATTATACTTATTATAAAGAGAGAGGCATACGAAAAACATTGTATAAATGGTAGATAAATCAGTATTTCAGGTAGTACCAGATAACAATTTGCCTTGTAACTTTGTAGGCAAATATAATATACAACCACATCATAGTAACAAGAAAGCATATACCATGCTAATTCGGGCAGTTCATAGCCAAGCATAACAATAACAAATAAAAATTCACGAATAAACTCCAAGAAACTATTTCATTCTAATTGTTGCTATTAAAACTAAAAAGAATAAGTTTCTTAGAAAAACATTATCTTTGCTATATAAAACATTAAACACGAACAGCTGTCTCAAAAGAAAGTATATGGAAGAGATTATAAAGATTAGTACTATCAGCCAGTACAACGAGGCATTCGGCTTCGAAACCCTTCACCCGTTGGTAAACGTTGTTGAATTTAACAGCAACACCAAGATGCCTAAGCACTTCATTTTAAACTATGGCTTTTATGCCATATTTCTGAAAGATACAAAGGGATGCACCTTGACTTACGGCAGACAGGAATACGATTATGAGGAAGGTACGGTTACAAGCTTTGCGCCAGGACAAGTCGTTGAAACAACCGTCAGCGAGCACGTGCCACCCAAGGCTACAGGATTGATATTTCACCCCGACCTTATAAAGGGAACCCCGTTAGGAAAGGAAATACGCAATTATTCTTTCTTTTCATATTCTTCAAACGAAGCTCTGCATCTTAGCGATGAAGAACGCAACATATTCGTAGACTGTCTGTCCAACATAAAGACAGAACTTTGCCAACCCATCGACCAGTTCAGCCGCAAGTTAATATCGAAAAACATCGAGCTTCTACTTGATTACTGTATGAGATTTTATTCAAGACAGTTTTTTACACGCGAGGCAAGCAACCGCGCCGTAACGGTACAGTTTGAACGGTTGCTGGATGAATATTTCAATGCTGGACGACCGAAGACAGAAGGACTTCCCTCAGTAAAATACTTTGCAGACAAAGTTTGTCTCTCCCCAAACTATTTCGGAGATCTGATAAAGAAAGAAACAGGCAAGACTGCTCTAGATTATATACACACTAAAATAATAGACCTTGCAAAAGAAATGCTTCTTGGAACGGAAGGAACTGTAAACCAAATATCTTACGAACTTGGTTTCCAATATTCACAACATTTCATCCGGTTATTCAAGAAAGCGACAGGCACAACGCCAAGTGCCTACAGAAAAGTAAAGTAATAAAGAGAACTTTTATACATTAATTATATAAAGAAAGCAGGAACATAAATGGGGAATATTTTTGGTAGCAACGAATTAGTACAAGTTTTGAATATTTGCGATACGCCACAAGACACAAGCGAATACTTTGCTGTATTTATGGTTGAAGGTTCAAGTTGTCAAGGTACAGGATGTCAATTTTATGATTTTCACGAAGCTACTTTATTGTTTCACATGCCACTACTTCTCGATAAAAGATGCGAATGTCGTCAGAAGTTCACGCCTTTCAACAAAGCTGAGGGCATAGTTTTGCTATTCAGCCGCAAATTGCTCAACTGTTCCGAACATTTACTAATACCTGATTTTTTTTCATTCTTCAAGTACAACAAGAATGAGGCGCTTCATGTTTCGCAACGAGAGAAAGGAATCCTGCGCCGTGAGTTAAACTCTATAAAAGAAGAAACAGTATGGAACCTCGACAAATATTCTTGCAAATTGATAGCCAGGAAAATTGAGGTGTTCCTTACCTATTGTAAAAGATTCTATGACAGACAATTTCAAACAAGAAGTGAACAGTGCACATGCGTCATGAAAAAACTGGAAAGGCATGTCGACGTCTACATAACAAATACCCATTCAGCAACGGCAAACACAATGGCCTTTCATTACATATCGGAACAAATGCAAATGTCAGAGGCATATCTTGCCGACTACATTTTATTTTCAAAAGGATACACGTTGCAGGAACTGCTAAAAATGCGTCAGCTAGCTCTAGCTCAGAAAAGGATTTCAGATACAAATGGATCATTGAAAACAATAGCGAAGGAACTAGGATTCAAGTCTAGCCAATATATGGAAGACATGTTCCAGCAAGTTTACGGATTCAACATTAGAGAATGCCGATATACCTCATAAGTTGTTCTTGGCGAAAATCAACAAAAACCTAAAAACGAGTAATATTTTGGGGTTCAACTCTTGAAAATCAAATGCTATTTTGTAACTTTGCATCCAAATATATTTTTAACAACATATTATAAGAAGTAATGGCTGGAACAAAGCAAATCAAGACTGCATTGGTCTCTGTGTTTCACAAAGACGGATTAGACGAACTGCTGGCAAAACTTAATGCCGAGGGCGTAAAATTCCTTTCAACAGGAGGGACACAGAAATTCATAGAATCTCTAGGCTACGAATGTCAAGCTGTGGAAGACGTAACCACATATCCGTCAATCTTGGGCGGACGCGTAAAGACACTTCATCCCAAAATATTCGGTGGTATATTGGGGCGCCGCGACAATGAAGGTGACCAAAAGCAGATGGCACAGTATGAGATACCGGAAATTGATTTGGTTATAGTTGATTTGTATCCGTTTGAAGACACCGTGGCAAGCGGTGCAACTGAGGCTGACATAATAGAGAAAATCGACATTGGCGGAATCTCGCTTATCCGCGCCGGAGCAAAGAATTTCAAAGACGTTATAATAGTTCCCAGCAAGGCAGAATATAGCTTATTGCTAGATATTCTCAACAAAAAGGGCGCACAAACAGAAATAGAAGAGCGAAAGATGTTCGCTGCACATGCATTCGGTGTAAGCAGCCATTACGATACAGCCATCCATGAATGGTTTGAAAAATAAATTTAAACCGTCTTGACGGCAATAGCCTGTAAAGCGGGCTACATGAAAACAACGAGACGGAGATTACAGAAAGATAAAAGAAAGTACAAGAAACATGGGATTTTTTTCTTTTCAACAGGAAATGGCTATGGACCTTGGCACTGCCAACACGATTATCATCAGCGATGACAAAATTGTCGTTGACGAGCCTTCGGTAGTAGCTCTAGACCGCCGCACAGACAAAATGATTGCCGTTGGTGAGAAAGCCAAAATGATGTATGAGAAAACTCACGACAACATACGCACAATACGCCCACTTCGTGACGGAGTAATAGCTGACTTCACCGCATGCGAACAGATGATGCGAGGCCTGATAAAGATGGTTCATACAGGTAGCCGCTTGTTCTCGCCGTCACTTCGCATGGTAATCGGTGTTCCTTCAGGTTCTACCGAAGTAGAACTGCGAGCAGTGCGCGACTCAGCCGAACACGCCGATGGACGCGATGTTTACCTCATCTTCGAGCCAATGGCAGCAGCCATCGGTATTGGCATAGACGTTGAAGCTCCTGAAGGAAACATGATTGTTGACATTGGCGGTGGCAGCACAGAGATTGCTGTAATTTCTCTTGGCGGTATCGTATCAAACAACTCAATCCGCACAGCAGGTGACGATCTTACGGCGGACATTCAAGAATACATGAGCCGCCAACACAACGTAAAAGTCAGCGAACGCATGGCAGAGAGAATCAAAATACATGTAGGCTCTGCGCTGACCGATCTTGGCGAAGAGGCCCCCGAAGACTACATTGTGCATGGTCCGAACCGCATCACAGCGTTGCCGATGGAAGTACCTGTATGCTATCAGGAAATAGCTCACTGCATAGACAAGACAATAGCTAAGATAGAAAACGCCGTTCTCTCAGCATTGGAGAACACACCACCAGAGCTTTATGCCGATATTGTGAAAAACGGCATATACCTAACAGGTGGCGGAGCTTTGCTACGCGGTTTGGACAAACGCCTTACAGACAAGATAAACATCAAGTTCCACATAGCAGAGGATCCGTTGCACAGCGTTGCAAAGGGTGCCGGTATCGCTTTGAAGAACGTTGACCGTTTCTCTTTCCTGATGAGATAAATCGGGTAAACTGAATATCTGACAAATAACAGCGAAAAGGTATAGAGCCGTAGAAAAGAAAGAAGGGAAACGCGCGACAATGCTTGCTTACCTTCCTTCTTTTCTGCCATCTAGCCTTTTTTTATTTTACAAAATGCGAAATCTCCTTGCTTTTCTTGCAAATTACAACCATTGGTTTCTGTTCATCATACTGGAAGTAATCAGTTTCATTATGCTATTCAGCTACAACAGTTACCAAGGCAGCGTATATTTCTCGTCGGCCAATGCAATAACCGGAAAGGTTTATGAATACAACTCTGCCGTCACTTCATTTTTCAACATGTCGCAAAGGAACAAGGCCTTGAGCGAACGGAACCTCATACTTGAACAGCAGAACAGAGTGCTTACTCAAATGCTTGCTACAAAAAACGGAGATTCACTGATAATAAGCGATGTCGAGAAAAAGGCGCTTGCAGGTTTCAAGCTTATTCCGGCAAAAGTCATACAAAGCACTGTAAACAGAGAGGACAACTTGATAACGATTGACAAGGGACACGCTGACGGAGTATATGAAGACATGGGTGTGGCCTGCGGCACAGGAGTTGTTGGAGTCGTTTACATGGCTTCCGACCACTATGCTATAGTATTGCCTGTAATAAACACGAAATCAAACATAAGTGTTACAATACGCAAGCGTGGGTATTTCGGTTTTCTTCACTGGAAAGGTGAACCATCCGACTTGGCATATGTTGACGATGTTCCACGACATGCAAAGTTCGCTTTGGGAGACTATGTTGTGACAAACGGATATTCCGCTATATTCCCCGCAGGCATAACTGTTGGAAAGATCCTCCACGTTTTCAATTCGCCCGACGGCCTCTCTTACCGCGTTCAAGTAAGACTGTCTACAGACTTCGGCAACCTGCGCCACGTGTGCGTTATCGACAACAAAGACATAAAAGACAAAGCACTACTGTTAAAAGCGGCACAGGATTCCCTTAAACCTCGACAGGACGGAAAGAATTAGCATTCCGAAGTCAACAAATGAAAAAAGACAGGGAACCAAGGCTGCAGAACAACAACAAGAAGAAAAACAATGAGCATCGACATAATAAAAAGAGCAGTAATGTTCGTGATACTGACACTTGCGCAGGTGTTGGTATTCAATCATATACAATTATTGGGATGTGCCACGCCGCTACTCTACGTGTATCTGCTACTACGTATCAACCGATTTTCGCCACGCTGGGCTACTCTCCTATGGGGATTTGCCCTGGGACTAACAATCGACACATTCTCAAATACGCCGGGATTGGCATCTGCTTCGATGACACTTCTGGCATTGCTGCAACCATACATACTTAATCTGTTCATTGCCCACGACAATCAAGATGACCTGACACCCTCGTTCAGAACTCTCAGCCCCGGAAAATACGTTTCTTACTCATCAATATGCGTATCTATATTCTGTCTTGCCTTCTTCAGTCTTGAAGCATTCAGCTTCTTCAATCTTCTGCAATGGATATACAATGTTGTGGGCAGTAGTGTATTGACTATACTACTTGTACTCGTGATAGAAAATGTCAGAAGGGACTAGGTAAAAAATAAAGCGCAAAGAGATAAACATGAACAAGGATATAGGATTGGAAAACAGGCGTTATGTAATCGGCGGGGTGGCCATTGCCATAATCTGCATCTACTTGATACGTCTTTTCGCTCTACAGATAATGAGCGAAGACTACAAGAAAAACGCCGACAGTAACGCCTTCCTGAAAAAAATAGAATATCCTGCCCGCGGTGTCATCACCGACCGTAATGGAAAGCTGCTCGTCTATAACCAGCATTCATATGACATCATGGTTATAATGAACGAAGAACGTAATCGCATTGATACAGCTGCATTCTGTCAGGCACTGGGCATAACGAAAGAATATTTCATAAAAAGAATGGACGAGATAAAAGACCGTTCAAAGAATCCTGGATATTCACGTTTCACGCAACAACTCTTCATGTCGCAGCTTTCACGGCCAGAATATAGCGTTTTCCAAGAAAAGATCTATCGTTTCCCCGGATTCTATATACAGAAACGAAGCATACGCCAATATGCCACATCCTGTGCAGCCCACGTTTTGGGCGATGTCAGCGAAGTATCGGAAGCAGACATAGAGGAAGACAAATATTATCAGCCAGGAGACTATATAGGCAAACTTGGCATTGAAAAATACTACGAAAAAGAACTTCGCGGATCGAAAGGCGTTCACATTATGCTGCGTGACGCACACGGCCGTATACAAGGAAGCTACCAAAAGGGGAAACTTGACACTAAGCCCATTGCCGGCAAAGACTTGACATTAGGTATAGACCTCAAACTTCAGGCACTGGGAGAAAAACTGATGCAGGGAAAAATCGGCAGTATAGTGGCAATTGAGCCATCCACAGGTGAAGTTCTGTGCATGGTGTCATCACCAAGCTATGATCCACGCCTTATGACAGGAAGAAAACGCGGAAAGATGCATAGCTACCTGATGAAAGATCCATACCGCCCACTATTGAACAGATCCATTATGGGGCAGTATCCCCCAGGCTCCACTTTCAAGACATCGCAGGGTCTGACTTTCCTCTCAGAAGGAATCATTACGCCCGGCACGGCTTTTCCATGCAGCCATGGATTCTCATACCGCGGTCTCCACGTAGGATGCCACGGACATGCGGCTCCATTGAGCATAGTACCCGCTCTCGGCACATCTTGCAACGGATTCTTCTGCTGGGGACTGTACTACATGATGGGCAACCGAAGAAAATACAAGACAGTACAAGACGCCATGAACATTTGGCGCGACTATATGGTGAGCATGGGATTCGGCTACAAACTTGGCATTGACTTACCTGGCGAAAAGCGCGGACTTATACCAAATGCCCAGTTCTACGACAAGGCATACCACGGGTCATGGAACGGACTTACCGTGATAAGCATCTCCATCGGACAAGGTGAAGTGAATCTCACCCCGTTGCAGATTGCCAACCTTGGAGCGACGATAGCCAACCGCGGCTATTACTACACGCCACACGTGGTGAAAAAAGTAAAAGGTGAAGCACTGAAACCGGAATTTCACGAACGACATTATACAAAAGCGAACCACAGGGCATATGAAATAGTTGCTGCCGGAATGCGCAAGTCTGCGATGGACGGAACATGTCGCATGCTCTCTCGTCTTCCATTCGAAGCATGCGGAAAGACAGGAACAGCGCAGAACAGAGGCCACGACCACTCTGTATTCATGGGATTCGCTCCAATGAACAATCCCAAGATAGCCATTGCCGTGTATGTGGAAAACGGTGGATGGGGAGCTGACTATGGCGTACCCATTGGCGGATTGATGATGGAACAATATATTAACGGGAAGCTTTCGCCAGCATCAGAAAAAGAAGCGGAGGTTTTCCAACACAGACATATATCTTATGGCTCAAGCAGCAGATAAACAACCAAGCATATTGCGTTCACTCGACTGGTGGACAATCGGCATATACATAGCACTTCTTGTATGCGGATGGGTAAGCGTATGCGGAGCAAGCTACACTTACGGAGACAACAACATATTCAGCCTTGACGCACGCTCTGGAATGCAGATAATCTGGATTGGAACATCCATCGCATTAGGCTTCGTCCTACTCATGCTCGACAGCAAATTCTACGACACTTTCGCATACATAATCTATGCGGTGCTTCTTTTGCTGCTTTTTGCAACGATATTCAATCCACATGAAATTAAAGGTTCGCGCTCGTGGCTCGTATTGGGTCCGTTGCGTCTGCAGCCCGCAGAATTTGCAAAGTTCGCCACAGCACTGGCTGTGGCAAAACTCATGAGCGTATACGGTTTCGACATTCACCGTCTGAAAGATTACCTTGCAGCATGCGCCGTGGTTCTTTTGCCGATGTTGTTCATCGTGGCACAGAAGGAAACAGGTTCGGCACTTGTTTACCTTTCGTTCTTCCTTATGTTCTACCGTGAAGGAATGCCAGGAAGCATCCTTTTCACGGGTGTTGCGATGGTTGTTTATTTCGTTGTAGGCATACGCTACGGCGAAACGATGATTCAAGGTACGCCAACACCTATAGGGCCGTTTGTTGTACTGCTGCTGGTACAGACCTTTTCAGCAGGCATGGTCAGAATTTATTGCAAGAACAAGAAAGAAGCTTGGAACATAATAAAATATTGCTTTGCCATTTCTTTGGCTAGCATACTCTTCGCCGAATGGGTTATGCCTTTCAACATTGTTTATATTCAGCTTGCAACGACAGCAGGACTGGTGTTTTACCTTTTATATAAAGCGTTATATACCAGAATGCGCAACTATTTCCTTATCCTTGTCTTTGCAATAGGTTCCGTTGCTTTCTTCTATTCAGCAAGCTATGTGCTGAACAATGTCATGGAGCCGCACCAGCGCGTTAGAATCAACGTTCTTCTTGGTTTGGACGAAGATCTGAAAGGAGCAGGCTACAACGTCCATCAGAGCGAGATTGCCATCGGTTCCGGAGGGTTGAAAGGCAAAGGCTTTCTTAACGGTACACAGACAAAGCTGAAATTCGTGCCTGAACAGGACACAGACTTCATTTTCTGCACCGTTGGCGAAGAAGAAGGTTTCCTGGGTTCTGCTACGGTATTGCTTTTGTTTCTGGCGCTGATTATCCGTTTGATAAAGATGGCAGAGCGGCAGCCGTTCCGTTTCGGACGCATTTACGGCTACTGCGTATTGAGCATCTTCCTGTTCCACGTTTTCATAAACGTAGGCATGGTATTGGGTCTAACGCCGGTTATAGGCATACCACTGCCGTTCTTCAGCTATGGCGGCTCTTCTCTTTGGGGATTCACCATATTGCTTTTCATATTCCTCCGTTTGGACGCAGCCAGAAATCAGAACCGACAGAGGTAACACAAAAAGCATACAACAAAGGCATGCATCACAAACAGTACGGGTTTGAGATGCATGCCTTTGTTGTTTAACCTAAATATTGTTTTGCAGACTTGTAGTTGATTGCATCATTTGCGTTGCAAGAGAAGTCCGACATCCGACACACCCGGAAGAATCTCCCTTTTCATGTTGTGCCGAACAGTGACGTGAAGAGAATCTCCACGACTGAGCGTTAATTCCCTCAACTGAAAAGAATACTGGTACGCACTTATTCCGTCACCAAGGAAATTGCCACGTTCATCAGTAATGGGACACTTAATGGTATCAGCAACAACTTTGCCTGAAGGACATACATGTTGTTCTATGATAAGGCTAAGACTTGTGAAGGGGAAAGTGCCCGTCATTCTTAGCCCAACACTTTGGCAATAAGTTGCGTCTTCAGTCATTTTTGGCACATTGAAAACCAACGTGTCATTTCTTTCCCATCCAGACAAAGGTGCATGTTCATATTTGTCATACACCACGTTAGAAGAACATGACAAAAGCAATGTTGCCAACATGTTTACCGAAGCGGCAACAATGCAATTCAGCAGTGCGCTTCTATTGTGCATCATCGGTCTTGTTTGAATTCTTCTTGTTGACAACGTTTTCGCCAGTTCGCTGATTGCTTGGGTTCTGCCCTTTCTGCCGGTTGTTTTTCCTGTTCTGGTTTGGATTTCCGCCCTTTGGCTCCTGCTGATTACCGTTACCATTGCCATTTCCGCGTGGTGGTTGTTGACGGTTTGAGCGCGGCTGACGTTGTTCGCCAGTCTGCTTCTGCTTAGGCTGTCGTTGTTTCTGTTTATTTGAGTCTCCGTTACTTTTAGGCGCAGCAGGCTCCATGGAATTATTGCCAGCGGTTTTTGTCTGTTGAGCTTTGTCTGTTGCAGCCTTAGGTGTACGCGATTTGTTTTTCTTCTTTTTCTTTGCCTTGTCAAAACGCGTAAGGCTTTCTCCCGCCAGCAAGTCAACCTGTTTTGCATCTTCTTTCGGAGCATCACTGCCAGACAGATCCTCGGGTTTTTCGCCACGCTTGTTCATTTCTATCACCTCAAGTGCGCGTTTTGCAGTGATCGTTTCCAGATTTGCAGCAAGACGCTTGTCGGTTGAGTATGTCACCATGCCGGCAAGAATGTCTGTCTTGAAAAGATAATAGTCGCTGTCCAATGTCTGCAATACAACCTCACGGCTTGGAAGCTTGCGACTTGCCTCCATATAGTTGTCTACTTCATAGTTGAGACAACACTTTAGCTTTGCACACATACCGGCAAGTTTTTGCGGATTAAGCGAAATGTCCTGAAAACGTGCTGCCCCTGTACTAACAGAAACGAAATTCTTCATCCATGTTGCGCAGCAAAGCTCACGTCCGCAAGGTCCCGTACCTCCAATTCGCCCTGCTTCCTGTCTTGCTCCAATCTGCTTCATCTCAATCCTCACATGAAACGTTTCTGCCAGCACCTTTATGAGCTGACGAAAGTCCACGCGTTCGTCGGCAATATAATAGAAAATTGCCTTGTTGCCGTCGCCTTGATATTCCACATCGCCTATCTTCATCTGCAGATTCAGGTCTTTGGCAATCTGACGGCTCTGTATCATTGTTCCGTGTTCGCGGCTTTTGGCCTCTTTGCACTTTTCAATGTCTACGGGTTTGGCTATTCGGTAAACGCGTTTGATGTCGTCCATCGACTTTAGGTTGGCCTTTTTGAGTTGCAACTTAACGAGTTTTCCTGTCAACGTAACGACTCCGATATCATGACCGGGGCTAGCTTCCACAGCAACGACGTCACCTTTTTTCAAATCGAGGCCGTTTACATTGTGGTAGTATCCTTTTCTGGTATTCTTGAACTGCACTTCCACAAGGTCGGTGCTTTCTGCGTTGCCCGGCACATCGGCCAGCCAGTCGTAAGTATTAAGTTGTCGGTTCTGCCTTCCGCATCCTTTGCGGCAAAGTCCGCGCGAACAGCCGTCACCGACAGTAAATCTCATATTTTTGAAGTCCATATCGTTCTTGATAATCTATATTTGGAAATTATATATAGTGTTGGCTGCTTCATCATTTCTGTATCAGCAGCATTATTGTCTTTAACGCCGTATCGAAGAAGACTATTTTTGCATTTGCGTTCTGCCCTATTTCCCGTATGCCACGGTCGAAGAGTTCAGCAAGTTCCACCACATTATCTTCGTTGATAAAGGGAGAAAATTTCTTTGAAAAGTTCTCTTCCTCTTGGCTCATGTAAACAAGCTCCGCATTGTGAAAGTTGTACATAAAATTTTCGCGCACCATGCGTACGAAATATGCCAGCATTCTTTTCTGCCGTTCTCGCCCGTATGATGCCGCGGCCTCGCTCCATTTTTTCAAGTCTTTTACGTTGCGCGTGTAAGCACGGCGCATCAGCATGATGAACATGTCGAGAAACAGCAGGTTCTCGTTCCGTGCATCCATTTCGTCCACTGCGGCCAACCAGCTTCCGGATGCAACACGCGCTATACGGTGTGCCCTCTCAGTTTCAACACATCTTTGTTCTATGAGAGTGCGCTCTATCGTCTCGTTGGAAATCTTCTTTATGTCGAAGCGTTGCGTGCGGCTGCGTATCGTTTCGAGCAGCAACTCCGGCTCTTCGCAAACCATAATGAATACAGTTTGCGCAGGAGGTTCTTCAATAAGCTTCAACATACTGTTGGCACATTCGCCGTTCATCTTCTCTGGCAACCATATTATGCAGACCTTGTAACCGCCCTGACTCGATTTCATGCTAAGCCTGCGTATGAGAAGCTCGCTCTCGCCCACTCCAATCCTAGCTTGTTGGTTTTCTGCGCCCATGGTTTCAAGCCAGTTGTCAAGCGAGAAATAAACGCCCTTGCCCAGCAGTTCGTTCCATTCTTTGGCAAAGTCTTCGCTCTGCATCTTATGTTCACTGCCAATATCCTTTGGACGTATAACTGGATAAGAGAAAAGCAAATCCGGATGAGCCCACTTATGGAGCATTGCCTCTGCGTTGCGTCTGCGTTCAGGCGTGAGTTGCGGCAAAGCCTTTGCCGCTTCGGCCTGCAAAGCGTCGGTTTCGTCGTATTCACCAAGCAGAAACGAGGCAAAGGCCAGGGCAAGCGCCATTTTCCCGCAGCCAGACGGGCCACAAAGCATCATGGCATGCGGCACGCGACGCTCTGCCACAAGCTGAAGCAAACGGCGGGATGCCTCTTCCTGTCCTATAACTCCGTTGAATTTCATCTTTTCCTAATCCTGTCACACGCTTGACAAAAAGCAGAACAAACTGCTTCGCTTCTTTTCTTTGCGTGGATGCAAATTTACGCAAAAATTATCGATTTTGATTTTATTGCTTATACAAAAAGGAAAAGAGGCGCATCTTTTATGGTGGAAAAAATGCTGAAAGAAGTGGAATAAGCTGTTTCGTCTGTGATTTTTTCATAAAAGACAAAAACTGTGGTTTCCTTTTTCGCCAATAAGTGTTACCTTTGCTTTCAGAACAGCGGCATGACGATACTGCGTCAAAGGCCGTCAGAAAATAACTCAGAATAATACTAACCTAAAATAAAGAAAAACAACAATGGAACAAACTACCACAGGTACGCCAGCACCCGAAAAAGGAAGCAAGGCATATCTTATTTCTATCGTAATGGTTGCTGTGTTGGGCGGACTTCTCTTCGGCTACGACACAGCCGTTATTTCAGGAGCGGAAAAGGGGTTGCAGGCTTTCTTCAAAGGAGCGCCCGACTTTGAGTACACAGACTTCTTGCACGGTTTCACATCGTCGAGCGCACTCATTGGCTGCATCATAGGAAGTGCACTCTCAGGCGTGTTCGCCAGCAACTTCGGGCGCAAGCGTTCATTGATATTCGCAGGCGTTTGCTTCTTCCTTTCAGCGTGGGGTTCAATGGAACCAGAGTCATACGTAATGACTCATGGCGAAGCAAACTGGACTCTCCTAATGGTTTTCAACTTCTACCGCGTGCTTGGCGGCATTGGAGTGGGCATGGCTTCAGCCATTTGCCCGATGTATATCGGTGAAGTCGCACCCAGCAACATACGAGGAATGCTTGTAAGCTGGAACCAGTTCGCCATAATCTTCGGACAGTTGGTTGTATATTTCGTCAATTTCTTGATTCTGGGCTCTCACGCCAACCCTGTATACGATGCCGTAAGCGGTGCGATAACAAACCTGACAGAGGCACAATGGACAATAGAAACAGGCTGGCGCTACATGTTCGGCAGCGAGATGGTGCCGGCAGGACTGTTCACAATACTTATCTGCTTCGTGCCTGAAACGCCACGCTACCTTGTCATGGTTGGACAAGACAGCAAGGCCTTTGGAATTCTCTCCAAGATAAACGGTGCAACCGAAGCGAAACACATCATTGACGACATAAAGAACACAATCACTGTAAAGACGGAGAAAATCATGTCCTACGGATTTATGTGTCTGTTTGTGGGTGTCATGCTTTCTGTGTTCCAGCAGGCAGTAGGCATCAACGCTGTCCTCTACTACGCTCCGCGCATCTTCCAGGATATGGGCATGGACAATCCTATGGTGCAGACGGTTATCATGGGAGTTGTAAACATATCGTTTACGCTCGTTGCAGTGTTCACCGTTGAAAAACTGGGCCGCAAGCCTCTGCTCATATACGGTTCTATCGGCATGGCGATTGGCGCTCTTGGCGTTGCACTGACGTTCGGCAACCCGGCTTTGGGCCAGGTAACAATGATAAGCATCATGGTCTACAGCGCAAGCTTCATGTTCTCGTGGGGTCCAATCGCATGGGTTCTCATTGCGGAACTATTCCCGAACACCATACGCGGTGCGGCTGTTGCTATTGCAGTTGCGTTCCAATGGATTTTCAACTTTATCGTAAGTTCTACCTTTGTCCCCATGTTCAACATGCACCTGACAAAGGGTGACGACTTCGGCCACTGGTTTACATATGGCCTGTACGGTGCAATCTGTGTCATTGCAGCAATATTCGTATGGAAACTCGTGCCAGAAACAAAAGGAAAGACTTTGGAAGACATGTCGAATCTGTGGAGAAATAAACAGAAATAAGCTTTTCTGTTTGTATTGACAACAAGAATTACGCCCCGTCTGCATCAGTTTTGCAAACGGGGCGTTGTTTGTTTCTTGCGCATCAAGCTTCGATGCTATTCTGTCATAACGCAGAACGGTTTGCGTTTAAACTGCCTTTCAAAAACTTTTCACTGGGATTTTGGCACGTCAGTCAGCAGATTTGCCAAAATCGAAAGGAACAACAACCTTTACGCCGAAGTTACGCCCCATGTTATAAACGCCTTTCCGCCCTGTAACAGGGTTGTCGCCGAGGTATTTCAAACGGCTGAGATGGTTTTGATAAGCGCGGTCGAATACATTCTCACACGAGAAATAAACCGACACAATGCGTTTTGCGTGAAAGCGTATGTCTGTTCCGGCATAAATGTGGAACAATGTATATGAGGGAGTAGCCGTTTCTGTGGCATTCTCGCCATAGAAATGGTTCTGCCGAAGGTTGCACTCCATGGCGAGCTTAACATACAGATTGTCAAACGTGCGCCCTCCGCAAATGAATTCATATTTCACGTCGGCGTTCCACCTTGGAGCGGGGGTAAAAGGAAGGTATTTCCTGTCTGCCGACTGGTGCAACTGTACAGAATTGACATACGAAAAGCCGTTGCCGATGTGCAGATGCTCTGTAGGATGCACGTCAACAGACAATTCTCCGCCCATGATGCGGGCATCGCCCGAGGCATAATGATACAGAGGCAAAACGTCGGCATATGCCGGCAGCCCGCTGCCGTCTGCCGTGCGTGCGCTGAAAATATAGTTTTCTATTCTGTTTGCAAAGAGTGCAAGTTGGGCATACACTACGGACGTAGAGTAATCCAAACCTAAGTCCAGTTGCCAACTGGACTCTGCCTTCAAGAGGCTGTTGCCTTGCTGGTATAGTCGTGCACCTTCGTGAACGCCGTTCGCAGCCAGCTCACTTATGTTGGGTGCACGGAAGCCTCGCGACAGGTTTAGTTTGGCGTTGAATCCTTCGGCAAGTTGGCATGTTGCGCCAACGCTTCCCGAAAAACCGTGGAAAGTGCGCCTGAAATCGGGGAAAAGCACAGTGGCTTTTTCGTCAGCATCCTCTACGAGTTCCATACTGTGAAGCTTACGGTGATCATACCGCAAGCCTCCGCTAAGCGTCCATCTTCCCAAAGTTTTGGTTGTCATAGCGAAAAGGCCGAAATCAAAAAGGTGATAATCGGGAATGATAAACTCAGAACCGGAGTTTTCCGACCGCTGGAACATTCCGTTGACACCTGCCGAAATTTGCCAGCCTCCGGGATTTGCCCAATCGTAATGTGCGTCATATGTGAAAGTATGCAGCAAGAGGTCGAGACCGCACTCCGTATGCAAATTTTCTTCCTCAAACTCTCGACGCGAATTGTTCTGATAGCCGAAGGTTGCCTTGAGAGAGCCGCCAAACAAACGGAAGGAATTGTCGGAAACAGCTTTGATGTGACGAATTTTCTGGTAAGGTGCCGTCATGCCATACGACTTGCAGCCTATCTCCTGCCCTTCAACAATTCCTGGCGTAATGTGATAATAATTGAACAGAAGGTGCGAATAACCCCATGTGCGGTTAAGCCCAATCATTTGGGAGAAACTTTGCTCCCGGAATCTTGAACCGGAAACATATCCGTCGCAAGAGTTTTTATAGTCGTGGGCACATTTTCCGCTATAAAGAGCATTCCATACAAAGCCAGAGCGGTTGCCTTTCAAGTTAAGCGAATAGTCAAAAAGCCCGTTGTTGCCCTGATAGCCGGTCTGCACATTGGCTTTTGTCTCGCCGTCAAGCAAAACAGGAGCTGAACGAAACACCACTGCTCCAGCCATGGCGTCTGATCCGTATCGCAAGCTAGCCGGACCTTTCACTATCTCCACTGAGTTAACGGAATGCTGGTCTATCTCAACTCCATGTTCATCGCCCCATTGCTGGCCTTCCTGCCTTACACCGTCGCTTACTACAAGCACGCGGTTGTAGCCAAGACCGCGAATGACGGGTTTTGAAATGCCGCTTCCTGTGGTTACTTGTGCTATTCCTGGTTGGCGCGAAATGGCGTCGATAATGTTTGTGGACGGTTGGGCTTCCAACTGACGCGGTGATATAAGCGTAACAGGGGCTGACGACTGCTTCACGCTTTGGTTTCCCACGAAGCTCGTAACGAGGACTTCACTGAGTTTTACCGTCGATTCGGTCATTGGCTCATGGCGTACGGTATCGGCGGCTTCATTATGTTTTTCCTCTAAAAGGTGCGATGTTTCAAATTTGGCCGCAGCACTGACGGTTGCAAACGGACATAACGCCGCAAGCAACAATAAAGATATTGTCGGTTTCATTATTTGGTCTTTTCTTACAACTATATAAACGGTTTCTTAGGATAGGCAATTGTAACACGGTCTACCCTTGGAAATGCGGGAGTCTTAACTCCCGGGAAAAAATATACAGAAAAGACTGGGAGGTGCACGTAAGGATGCAACGCCGATTGCAATACGTCGGCACGCTGTGCAATAATTGTGTTGTGTTTTTAGAACAACAGCAAAAGGCGTTGCCAACATAGCCTTTGCTGGCAGAACAGCCGGCAAGGTGTGCAACTGGCAAAGCAGACAGTCGTGAAGATGTATTGTCTGAGCGGACAAGTGTCCACCGTGGTGAACATGATGCTGGCAGTCAGAGCAATTGTTTACTATGGGCTCAGCATATTCATGATGATGAAGCGACAACACAAACAACATTGACAGCATGACTGCCAAAAGAAAAGTTGCCGATATTCTGCGTCGCTTGTTTATATTCATCACTGCAAAGATAAGCAATTTATTGAAATGCCATCGAGTATTAGACTTGCTGCATCATATTTTCAAGCTTGTCGAGAGCAAGAAGCAAGTCTGCGTGGAACGTGTCATGAGAGCAGAGGAATCCTTTTCTGCCGGAGGCAATCTCGGCATAAAGTTGGGGATTCATGCTTTCAACATAAGAGGAAACGGCGTATTCTATATCGTCGCATTGCCACTCCATAGTTGAATGAGCATACACTCGCTCTTTCTGATGAAAAAAGCAATAAGCCGTTTCGATACTTTCGCGGGGTATCATGCTGATTAAATTGTTGAGAAGAGAAATTATTATCGAATCCTTAAAGGGAAGTGGCAGGGTGAAATTGCATCAGGCCCGTTGACTGTCGTAGCCTTCGGGGCGCATCTGTTTTTGGCTTTCGCCATAAACGTAACCGTATTTGTGCAGATACGCTTTAACGTCTTTCGGGTCGCGGCTGAAAGCATAGCACAATTGTTCCAGGGAGTCATATTCCTCATCTCTTAGCAACATATTGATGCTAGATACCAATATGGCGGGATCGCTTGGCAAATAATCCATGTTCACTTGTGTTTTTAACCCAATCCGTGTAAAATCTCCCATTGCGATGTGACAATAGGCGGGTTGATGCAAGTTTTGGGCAATTAAACTGAAAAATTTAAGTCCGCAACGTATATACATCTCGCTGCGGACTTAAAATTATCTGTTATTTTAAATAATTCAATTATTTATATGTTTCAAGAACCTGCTTAGCTGTAGCATTCTCGGGATCAATCTGAATGAGTTTATCGAAATATGGTTTTGCTGTTGCAGAATCGCTCTTAATCTTGTAATAGTAAATGCCAAGATATGTGTAAGCCTCTGTAAGGCGAGCCTTGTCAGCATCGTTTTTAACTCCGTTGGTCTCGATAATCTGAGCAAGTTTCTCATAATATGGACGTGCGGCACCCTTTGTTTGTGTCGGGTCAGTTATGCCGAGTGTTCGTGCAGCCATGAAGTTGCAGAAGTCAGCGTTGCTGGGATACTGTTCAATCATTGTGTTGTAGATTGAAACAGCTTTGTCTACACTTGCCTGCTGTGCAGCTCCAGTCTGATTGGCAGCCTGATTGCGATAGATATTAGCGAGACCGTTATAATCGTTGATTCCAACTTTGGGGTTGACTTTCAGATATTCTTCATACTTTTCAAGAGATGTTGCGAAATCACCCTTTGCCTTGTATGCGTCAGAAAGGTCTTTCAGAACATTTGCCTTTTGTGCGTCTTCTGTGCATGCGGCAAGTTGCTTGTCGTAGTAGCTAATAGCGGTATCATACTGCTTCAGTGCGCTGAAAGTGAGGCCTGCAAACTTATAGTCGTTGGCTGTAAGTTCCACTGAGTCGCTTTTGTTGAACAATGCATCAACGTACTTTGCAGCTTCATCATACTGCTTCAACTCATAAGAGTTGTAGAGAGCAAGACGGTTGTAACCTGCATTACGTGGGTTCTGGCTAAGTCCATAAACAGCCAGTTCCTTAGACTTTTCGTTCTTCTGGTTCGCAAAAGCAGCGAGAGCATACTCTGTCAGGTAGCTTGGCTCATGTGCATAAAGTTTGGAGGGAGAAATCTTTCCATAGTAGTCCAATACTTTCTGCATGTAACTGCCGTTTTTCTTTGCGGCCTCATAATAAATATGTGCAGCTTCTGCATCAACAGGATAATTGGGATCAAGCGAACGAACTTTCTCCAACTGACCTACTGCCATGTCAGGAGAAACACCGCGCATAACACGTGCATACTTAACATAAGCTGCAATATTATTGGGATCTGCATAGGTTGCAGCCTCGTATTTCTGTGCAGCTGTTCCTGGATCGTCGTTGAAATATGCAAGGTCGCCCAAAAGAATGTAACCGTCGCCAACCTTACCGCTCTTTGCCTTGTCGGTTAGCTGAACTGCCATCTCGGCATATTTGCGAGTGTTGGCAGTGTCTTTTACATCAAGATAAGCACGGCCAATGGCTGCAAGGGCCTTTACATCTTTTTTGTTCTCCTTTACGACAGCCTTAACGATTGCCGCTACGGCAGCCTTGTCTTTGTTCGTCTTAATGGCAGTTACAGCGTCCTTAACTGTAGACTGTGCCATTGCAGAGCCGCTGATTGCTGTCATCAGCGCTCCAAGGAATAGATATTTTATCGCTTTCATAATTCGTTTGTTTTTCTGTTTTTACCTTTTTGCCGTTCACTCTTAGCAATTTGCAGATGACTTTCGGTCTGCCTATAATTTACAGTAGTAGATTATAACGTTTGCAAAGATAAGAGTTTTTTGATTTATCTAAATCTTTTCTGTCAAATAAATTGTCTGGAGCATATAAATATAACTTACTTTTAACCTTGTGCAACATTATAGTTGCTACAAATCAAGTAACGATAAATCATTAACACTTAAAGGATGTGAAGATTGTAACAAGCACTCTATTACACAAGTCCTATTCATTGCTTACTTGCACCCGACGCCATTGCAAATCTCCTCGGTAAGGCAGAAGTGCGGACTTTAAAATTATTTTCTGTCCCTGTGGAGACTGCATGAAATTAGCCAGGCCTACAGGCAAACCATGGAACGGATCGGCCAACAACGCATATACTGTTCGCGCAAAAGGATATCGGCCATCGAGCAAATATAGCTGATATGGTTTCCAACTGTTCATTGGTGTTGCCTTCTCCATCTGGCAAACAGACATGACAGTAATGTTCTTTTTGAAGGTAACATTTGTTGTATCTCGTTTGTCATTCAGCCAATTGCTACCAATGATACCTATGGCATTGGGAGTTTTCTCCACATAGCTGATTACTTCAGCACTTGTTTTCACAGCGGAAATATTGGGACTGTTAATGGGTTTGCCGCTGAGAATGGAATCGACAGCCCAACGCACTGCGGCAGACTGTTTGTTGTCGAAAACGACATCAATGGTTCCAAGTTTTGAACCTGTGTTAATCTGGTTCCATTTAGTTGCCTTCCCTGAAAGTATACGTTTGATATCCTTAACAGTTATACAAGAGTCAACATTGGCTGTGTTGATAATAAAAGCCAAGCCATCATAACCTAATGGGAAATAACGGGGTTGTATTTTAATCGACTTGAAATAGTCCAATTGTTTCTGCGAGAAATTTCTTGCGGTTATTATCAAATGGGTCTGTTGCTTCATCAACGCATTGAAAGCATCAATTTCATTGGTATAGTTTGCCGTTACCTTTGCATCGGGATACATGGCATGAAAAACAGCAAGTTCTTCTGTTACGATAGGACTGAAGCTTTCGTCACACATCAATGTCATTGTGCCCGACGAATAAGTGTCGGTGCGGGCATTCTTGGACTTCTGTCCCGAACATGCAAAGAAAACCAACAATGCTGCAGTCATTGCAAAACATGTAAAAATACAACGCTTCATAATCGTAAAGAATGTTATTGTAAAATTTAAAACTTATGGTTTATTAATATGTTATAAACGAAAAAAAGAGTAGAGGCAACCCTCTTAGAGGACTTTCTCTACCCTTCTTTTATTTGTTATCGTCTAAGTTTATTACTGAAGACGGAATGTTACAGGAACTGTGAATCTTGAACGTACAGAAACACCGTTCTGCTTGCCAGGAATCCACTTAGGCATGCTGCTTATGACACGAACAGCCTCCTTGTCGAGAGACGGGTCAACGCCACGAACAACCTTTACCTGTGAAACAGAACCGTCCTTTTCAACAACGAACTGTACAACTACACGACCCTGGATACCATTCTCGGCTGCAACAACCGGATATTTGATATGATCGCTGAGCCAAGCGTTAACAGATCCACCTGGGAACGAAGGCTGCTGTTCTACAACTTCGAAAATCTTGTTCTGTTCTTCATCCTGCTTCGGAGGTTCAGGAGTTGCAATCTCCTCAACAGCCTTAAGCACTGTACCACCTGCTTCATCGTTACCTTTCACATCGAATGCTCCGATGGCTGTCTTGGTTTCTTTCAACTCATCCTGAGTCTTCATTTCCTCTTCAGGCTTTACTTCAGAGTCTTTCTTGATTACAGGAGGAGTAAAGGCTATAGAAGACTTTACTTTCTCCACTTGCTGAACCTTTTCAACCTTTGGAGCTTCTGTTTTCTTCTCAACCTTAGCCTCTTTCTTTGCTTCAAGAAGAGACGCTTCCATCTCTGCCTCAAACTTAGCTTTTTGAGCTTCCTGATAAGCATTGAACAACGAAAGTCCGATATACGCCAAGGCAGCAACAGCTGCAACGAACAACATTGACCAAATGTTACGTTTACCTGTTGATCTGCGCAGTTGGTAAGCACCATAGACCTTATTGCGGTTTTCAAAGACTATATCAGCCCATTCATTTGATATAAGATCAATCTTTGCCATTTTGTCTATTCATTTTAACATTAAACAAATTACCAGACATCGATTACTTTACATGAGCAGCGTTCAAAAGACGCATGTCATCATCGTTAATCTTGTCGATAACGTACTTACCTATAGCACATATCTGCATTTCGTCGAGAGCATCTACAAGGTTTTTATAGGACGCTGTATCCATAGCCTTGATGATGATTGTCAGAGCAGGAACTTTACCTGTTTCAAGTTCACCCTTCTTGATTTTGTCAAGCTTCTGATTGTAAACAGAGTCAGGCATATTCTTGTCCTTTGCACGCTCAGAGTCAAGAATTTTCTTGGCTGCCATAATGTTCTTAACAGGAGTATATCCTTCTTCTGTCTTGTGGTTGATCAGCACGTTGCGGATTCCGTCGGCTCCCCATGTTGTCTTTTTCAAACAAGTAGGATCGTCATATTTAACGATACCGTCAACATGATAGATTTGATCGTTGCCTGCAAGATAAAGTGTCAATGTCTGAGATGCCTTTGTCGCAGAACGGTCCTGATCGTTTACATTCTGGTCGTTACTAGGCATGGTCAACTGCATTGACTGTGGCTTGCTCAGAGATGTACAGAGCATGAAGAAGGTGATAAGAAGCATCATCATATCCACCATAGGGGTGAAGTCGACGCGGGTCTGGACCTTTTTCTGTCTTGATCCTTTTTTCTTTGCCATATTATTCAGCCTCCTTCTTTAAAGTAGTGATTAGATAATAACGGTTCTCGCTCATGTCCTGAAGTTCTGACATCATCTTTTTCACAACCTTGTAAGGAGTTGCTGCATCTGCCTTGATAGCAATTTTCATATCGTCACCGAAAGAGGCATTGCGTGCAGCGTCAACCCAGCACTGGAATTCGCTCATTCCTCCGTTAATTGAGTCTGTCGGAATTCCCATTTCTTTCTGGATATTGTTGATGTCAGCTGCTTCGTGCTTAAGCACGTCAGACATTTTGTTCATCGGGGCTCCGAAAGATGCCAAAGCCTTGAAATTTGCATCCTGCTTTGAGGAAAGCGTCAAGTCAGTGAATCTTTGTTTGAACCCGTCGAGCATTTCCTGCATGTATCCTGGCTTGTCAAGACCGATAAATATCTTACCGTCTTTGTCTACCAAGATTTGCAGTACTTCAGTTTCTGGAACTTTGATCTCTGACACAGAGCCTGGCGCATTGACCTTTACAGCCTCATTCTTCACGAACGTTGAAGTCAGCATGAAGAAAGTAAGCAGAAGGACCATAACGTCAGACATAGGGGTCATGTCTATCCAGACGTCGGCTTTCTTAATCTTTATCTTACCCATAGTAATAAAAGTTTAAAGGGTTAGTAATAAAGATTAAGCCTCTTCTGTATGGTTAGCTTCGTATGTCTTTGCGATAGTGTAACCAACCTCGTCAAGAGCGTAAGTAAGCTTATCGATCTTGTTTGAGTAGAAGTTATAAGCAACAACGGCGCACCATGAAGTCAAGATACCAGAAGCAGTGTTGACAAGGGCCTCGGAAATACCGGTAGAAAGTTCGAGAGAGTCACCACCACCACCTGCTGCAAGAGCGGCGAATGACTTGATCATACCAACAACGGTTCCGAACAGAGCGGTAAGAGTACCAAGTGTAACGAGAGTAGCGAGGATAGGCATGTTCATCTGAAGAGTAGGCATTTCGAGCTGAACAGCTTCTTCGTGAGCCTGCTGTATCTTTGCAACCTTCTGCTCTTTCTTCAAACCTGGAGTGTTCTCCATCTCTGCATAAGTTTTGAGAGAAGCAGTAACTACGTTACCTACAACACCCTGCTGTTTGTCGCAAAGTTGCTGTGCCTTAGCCATATCACCAGCCTTTACTGCGTCCTTTACGTTAGCAACGAACTTTGTCAGGCTGCTCTTGCCGTTTGCTGTGCTCAAAGCGAGTGCACGCTCTACAGAAAGTGCAATAACGGTGAAAAGAAGAGTGATAATTACAGGAACGACGATACCACCTTTGTAGATTGTACCGAGAAGGTTACCTGGAAGAGGAGCGTTGGCATTGTCGCCACCTTGGAAGTTACCAGGGTTACCGAGTACGAACTGATAGAAGCATACACCTGCTATGAAACAGAGTACGATAATCCAAATCGCTGCGCGAACGCCCTGGAAGCCCTGCTTCTTAGCCTTTGCAGGAGCTACTTTCTGTGAATTTGCCATAATTGTTTTTGATTTAATTAAGTTATAAATAAATTTAAGTTATTGAAATTCGATTAGTTGTCTTTACTTTATTATTGCCAAAGCGGGTCGATTAGACCGAAAAATTAGATTTCAGGTTCACGTTGTGTTGCAAAGGTAATAATTTAATGCATACTTTAAGTGTTTGTTAATGCAATTTAACAACCTAAATGCATTTTCACGTGTTCATTTTGACTTTTCTGCTTTTCGAACGTCTTGCGCTTACCGGACATTCAGAATTTCCGGACGGCGAATGTCTGAAAAGAAACAGTAGAACTATTTAAGCAACGCCAACGTCTCCTTAATACGTTTCATTGCCTCACGTATGTTGTCATCACTTGTGGCATAGCTCATACGGAAACATTCCGGATCTCCGAAAGCGTCGCCTCCCACCGTTGCTACATGTCCTTTTTCAAGAAGGAACATTGCCAAATCAGTAGAGTTGTCAATCTTTGTCCCTTCATAGCTTTTACCGAAGAAGCTACTGCATTTCGGGAATAGATAGAACGCGCCTTCCGGCTTATTGACTTCGAGTCCTGGAATCTCTTTTGCCAATGACACAATCAAGTCTCTACGCCGTTCAAAAGCCTTACGCATTGTTTCCACACATTCCTGTGATGTTGTATATGCCGCCTCAGCTGCTTTCTGACTGACTGAACATGGTCCACTTGTATATTGTCCTTGCAGTTTGTTGCATCCCTTCACGATCCATTCCGGTGCAGCGATAAAACCAATACGCCATCCGGTCATAGCATACGCTTTTGAAACGCCGTTCACTATTATCGTGCGATCTTTCATACCTTGCACATGAGCAATACTGTTATGTCTTCCGATATAATTTATATGCTCGTATATTTCATCGGCAAGAACGTAGAGATCTTCGTGCTTTTTTATCACATCAGCGAGTGCTGCCAGTTCATCTGCGGAGTAAACACTTCCGGTCGGATTGCTTGGAGAGCAGAGTATTAGTAGGCGAGTCTTCGGAGTTATCGCCTTTTCCAATTGTTCGGCAGTAATTTTAAAGTTTTGTTCAAATCCCGCCTCTATTATTACAGGGATACCGCCAGCAAGTTTCACCATCTGAGGGTAGCTCACCCAATAAGGAGCAGGTATTATCACTTCTTCCCCGTCATTCACTAGAGCCATAACGGTGTTGCATACACTTTGTTTTGCCCCGTTTGACACAAGTATCTCGTTGGTGGTATAATCAAGACCATTCTCGTTCTTCAACTTTGCAACGATGGCTTTTCTCAATTCAATATATCCCGGAACAGGAGAGTATCTTGAATAATTTTCGTCTACGGCTTTCTTTGCAGCCTCCTTTATGTGTTCCGGCGTATTGAAATCTGGTTCACCCACGCTCATATTGATTACGTCAATACCTTGAGCTTTCATCTCTCCGCTTTTCTGAGACATGGCGAGAGTTGCGGAAGGAGCCAGTCTATTAAGACGATTTGATAGTTGTGTCATAGTAGCGATATGTATTGTTTTTACTTGCAAAAGTATAGTATTTTCTTGTCTTTAACGAATAATAGTTGTTTTTATTTTATGAATATTGGCGCTTTTATTTATAATAAGTATTAAAAGTCAATTGCAGTATGCGTGTACAAAAAAGCACAAGGACCGTCCTTTGCAGAAACGGTCCTTGATATAATATAAGAAAATTGGATTTTTCCAAAAACACTTTTGTCTATTCTGGTATATATTTGCCTTGCATTAAAGATGAAGTTTGTGTCCCATTCTATCTTTCTTCGTTTGAAGATATCTCAAGTCATATTTGTTTGGAGCAATTTCTATTGGCACGTTCTCCACTATTTCAAGGCCATAGGCTTCAAGACCAACACGTTTTGTTGGATTGTTGGTAAGCAGTCGCATCTTAGTAATACCGAGTTCGCGCAATATCTGCGCTCCGCATCCGTAATCGCGTTCGTCTGGTTTGAAACCCAAGTGTACGTTTGCTTCAACCGTGTCTAGTCCTCTTTCCTGTAGTTTATATGCTGCGATTTTGTTCATCAATCCGATGCCACGTCCTTCTTGTTGCATGTAAACGACAACGCCCTTGCCTTCCTTTTCTACCATTTCCATGGATTTATGAAGTTGTTCTCCACAGTCACAACGCATACTGCCAAAGATATCGCCAGTTGCGCAAGACGAATGGACACGCACGAGTACTGGTTCGTCTTTCTCCCAAGTGCCCTTTATCAGAGCGATATGTTCAAGTCCATTGCTGGTTTGGCGAAATGGTATAAGTCGGAAATGGCCATAGCACGTAGGCATATCTACCTCTTCACCTTTTTCCACAAGCACCTCATGAGCCAACCGATATGCGATCATGTCTTTGATAGATATCGTCTTCAGTCCATATTGCTTTCCAAACTCCAGCAACTGTGGCAAACGCGCCATCGTTCCGTCTTCGTTCATCACTTCCATAAGCGCTCCAGCCGGATACAATCCTGCCATGTTGCACAAATCTATGGCAGCTTCGGTATGACCGCTACGTCGCAGCACACCGTTATCTTGCGCATAGAGTGGATTTACGTGTCCAGGGCGTCCGAATGTTGACGGTTTGGAAGCAGGATCGGCCAGCGCCTTTATTGTTTCCGCACGGTCGTGTGCTGAAACACCTGTTGAGCATCCTTCGAGTTTATCTATAGTAACCGTGAATGGTGTTCCAAGCATAGAGGTATTTTCCAGGACCTGGTGCGGCAGGTCCAGTTCCTGACACCGTGAGATTGTTATTGGCGCACACAAGACACCACGCGCATGTTTCAACATGAAGTTTACCTTTTCTGCATCAATTTTTTCGGCTGCAATGATAAGGTCACCTTCGTTTTCGCGGTCTTCATCATCAACGACGATTACGAACTTGCCTTCCTTGAAGTCGGCGACAGCCTCTTCAACTGTATTCAGCTTTAATTTCTCCATTGTTGTCTGTTTTCTTTATATTTATTAAGTAGAAACTTTCATCGTTTCTGTCGTCAGTTCATATCTTTTATCCTTTGCACAACAGTGTTGTTTATCTTCACCATCTGTCGCAAGTCGCGCATTAACCGCAATCTGAATCGCCACATACGGAAATAGAAGAACATGCCTACCGGCACAACTACTGCAGCAATGACATTCAGCCATCTATTTTCAAAAGGCCTCGTGTGTGCCTTCACCATAACAATCGGGTATTCGTTCAAATTGTTGATTATCACTTTGTCGCGCGAGTTTGAAAGGTCTTCTATGGTCTGCTCCAAATCTTCTACCATATGTTCTACGTCATGATCAGGTTGATATCTGAAGAACACGTTTATAAAATTTGGCGGCGACATCAGTCTGTGTGTCCGCTCGTATGTTGTTGCTTCAGCAGTGATGCGTTCCAGTCTATGTGCATCAGCAGCATAGTCGGGCGTATCAATAATAACGTTTTTCATCGCTATTGTGCGTTTCGTGCGCATTCCAAGCATTTTCATTATTACGAAACGGTAAGCATCTACATTAAACACCACAGAGTCGTTGTTTGCCTTGTATGTGAAGAAAACGGCCAAGGGCGCAAGTACTGCAGTAGATATGCTTTTACCAAACCAGACAGCCCACATTCCGCCACGTGCCATACGGTAACCAGTATTGTCGAATATATAGTAAACAATAAACACAAGCACCGAGATAATCACCGGCACTCCAAGTCCTCCCTTGCGGATTATGGCTCCAAGGGGTGCACCGATAAAGAAGAAAATAATGCACGACAAGGCAAGTGTAAATTTGTTTATCTCTTCGATTCGGTGTTGCCTGAGCAGTTTGTCACCATCAGTAGTTATCAAAGCCTTAAACTCCATGTTCTGAACAATATTCTGAACATCACGCATAGCACTGTTAACAGCAGAAAGTTTCTTGTCTGCAGGAAGTTTTTCGTATTTGCTTCTAATGTCAAGCTTTACAGAAGAAGCATTACGCACAAGTTTTAGAGAATCCGCCTGCGAGAGTTGTGAACTTCCGTAGCGCATCATTCTGTAATCCCGGTAGAACGTTCGTCCAATCGAGTCATAGTCGTGACTGATGGAATCCATATCATGCCGTATCTTCGCTATGCTCTTTGCCTTTGCGTTATTTGACAACGAACTGGCATCGGTCAGACTAAAATCATTGTCGAAGTCCAACACAATTCTTTTAGAGGTGAACGTTTCTCTACGATAAGGCACATTGGCACTGCCAGTAACATCGGTTGACTTCATATTCTCGAACCATTCACCACTGTTCAGTGTCAGAACGAGATGTTTTTTTTCTGCAGTAGACTGCAACATACCGGAGTCGGCAAGGATTATGGCTGCATCTTCAAAGCTGTCGGTCATACGGTAAATCATAATCCCGTAGAGTTTTCCAGTCTCCATATCCTTTTTCTGAACATAAAGGTTGCAGTTTGGAATTCCGTCATAGAAAATTCCTTCGGGAATCTCAAGTTCAGGACTTTTCTGTTTCATAGACATTAGAAGCTGTGCAAACTGCATGTTTGCACTAGGGGCCACAACATCTTGAAAATAGAAAGACACACCGCTTATCACAAGCGTTATGACAATAAGAGACCGGAACGCCTGCATCAAGGAAATGCCAGCAGCCTTAATTGCGGTAAGTTCCGAACTTTCGCCAAAGTTACCGAAAGTAATGAGAGATGAAAGAAGTATGGCAAGAGGGAAAGCCTGTGGAACAAGTATCAGACTCATATACCAAAAGAATTGTGCCAAGACCTCAACAGAAAGTCCTTTACCTATGAGTTCATCGACATACTTCCACAGGAATTGCATCATTAGCACAAACTGGCAAATGAAGAATGTACCGACAAAAAGCAATCCAAACTGTCTTGCTATGAATATATCTAATTTTTTTATCCTTAACATTATACCTTCGGTAGAGGGATTTCGTTCAGGGCACATTGCCTTGAACATTTTGCAAAAATAGCACAAAAAATTGGAAGTTAGAAATAAATGCCTTTTATTTCAGTTTGCAGTAATATTCACTCCGCATCACTATAATATATATAAGGTGTAAATGACTTTTAAACAAGCAAGCAACGAAAAAGTTCAAACTTTTATCCAAAAACAGATAAATAATATTCAAAAGGTTTTGCAGTTAAGAATTTTGCACTATCTTTGCAGTAGTTAAGAACAAAACAACGAGGTTTTATGAACCACTAAAGCTAAAGATAATTACAAAAAACATAAAACTAAAAAAACAAGCAGCTAAAGCATTGACAACTTAAAATACGAAAAGTTTATTTATACTATTATCCACAAATATAATGGCAAGAACAAGAAACTCTATGACTATAACTATGAAAATCAGTAAATAATCCATCTGCGGTCAATTTGATCGACAACCGTTCAAATCAATCTCGCATAAGACAATAAAAAGCAAGAAGAATACGGAAGCGGAAACGCTTTACGAAAGAAAAGTTAGTATAGTTTTCTCATAGGCAAAAGTTTGTTTTTCAAAAGGTATAATTTCAAGGTAAAAAGATTATCAGGTAAAACAAGACAAAAGAATTTAATTATACGTCAATTCGTTAATTAAAACAGATCATAGGTAAGTTTTTCTCTTGGGAAATGGGCGACGCGATGTCGCCCATTTCTTATATCTCAAGTTTCGAATTTAGATTTTATGGTAAAGATGTTTGCATAAAAAAGGCTTTGAAAATTCCGTATTACACGGAAAAATGAACAACTTGATGTATCAACAAAAACATTACCAAAAACTCAAATTTAAACAATAACAAATCCATCAGCAGAATTTAATATGAACTAAAGTAATTCCGCCAACGGGTTACATCAAATGTTGCTAACAGCAGAACTTACGGAAAAAGCGGTAAAGCAAATCACCCAAAGAATATGTCTTTCTGTTACGCAGCAGAGCGTAGAGCAAGCGCGCACGAAAATGCTCTGGCACGTAATGCAATAGAGCGTCAATTTCATCAAGCTTCATAGTTGTTCGTATTGCACTCTGTCTGTAAGCATTAAGCATTCCAATCTCAAGACACATCGGAAGATGTCCACGGTGGCGGTAGAACTGCAGCACCTTGTTGTTTGCCTCAAGAAAAGAGACATTATTTTTCATGCTTACCGTATTGGTATATGATATAGCATTGTCCTTTCTATAAAGGTATACGATTTCATCTGTCCATGTGCGGGTTGTAATTGCGGCAAGACGAGCCACGGCACAGAAATCCTCAGAATAGTCAATTTTTTCAAAGAACATGTCGGGAAGTTTGTCAAGCACAGTACTCTTATAGAGCCTTCCCCAAACTCTGTTTGGAAGCATGTTCTGACACAATATAAGGCGCAGAAATTTCTTGTCAGACCCATGAAAAGCGAAGTGACTCAACGTTTTTTTACCGTCTATATAATCAGCATAAGCACCCTCAACAACATCTTTGTCACATTTTTCCATTGTTCGCACAAGGATTTCAATGGAATTGAGCGGTAAGACATCATCACTGTCTACAATACAAAAGTAAGGACTCTTCACTTCATGCACCAAACGAACTCTCGCTGCTCCCAAACCTTTATTGCATTCCTGTCTGACGATACGGACTTTAGACTTACGTTGCGGAAATTTGTCAAGAACTGATTTCAGAATTTCAATGCTTTTGTCCAGTGTGCAATCGTCGCAGAACACATATTCAATGTCTTGATACGTTTGCGAGAAAAGACTTTCCGCACACTCTGCAATGTATTTTTCCACGCCATAGACGGGAACGAGAATAGTTACTGTCATATATTCTTGTATATTTTTTCGTAGGATTCTTGCATCTGCCGCATTGAAAAATTATCTTCTGCAAAAGAGCGAGCCTTTACAACAAGTTGTTCACGACATACATGTGGAAGGATTCTTTCGAATAGCTTCATCCACTGTTCAAAGTCATTGTTTGCCACCTCTAAAGGCCAATCATCAGGAAGAGTATCAGCCAGTCCGTCACAACGATTCAACATTAACGGAAGTCCATTCATAGAAGCTTCTATAGCCAGTATACTCAGTCCTTCATGAAGTGAAGGCATAATGAGAAAATCAAACGAAGCCATAAATGCAGATATACCATGCCGTGGAGGATATACCGTTACGTTCTCTTGGTTTTTCAGTTCATCCACCAACGGTTGTAACCTTCCGGAACCGAAAATATGGAAATGATAGCGTGCATCAAGATGCAGAGCCTTAACTATCCTACATAAAATGCGAATTCCTTTCTGCTCCTCAAATCTGCCTGCAAAGAGAATATTGGTTTTGCCAGGCACTATTCCTTGAAACTCGCACTGTTCCACAGGCGATACGCCGTTGAATATAATTGACGGCAAGGCTCCGCCATATTTTTCCACATAAGCGTTCTGTACATTTTGCGATATGGCAACGTTGGCTTTGTGCGCTTGCATGAAGCGCTCCACCTTTGGTCCTACCCATCCCATACCTGTCCAAAGACATGTATTGTGAATGGTGCGCACTATTTTGAAGTGCATAAACGGAAACACGCGCACGGCAAGCCACAGTGCCATGTCTGGCATTTCAGTATGCGTATGCACTACGTCAGGACGATATCTGAGCCATATCCACAGCATTCTTATCGGGAACAGAATGGAAAATATACGTTCAAGCAAGTAATGAAAATGCCAAAACACTGGTAAAGCGGAACGATGCAAATGTATTCCGCATTGTTGCAATTCTGCTATCAACTCTTTCGTATACTCGCCATGTCCCCGTTGCAGTTCCACTATATGATGAACGCATCCACTTGCCTGCGATTTCGCTATGCTTATCGCCACCCGCTCGGCTCCGCCAACATCTAGACGTGATATTATGTGGAATATCTTCATATATCTGCTTTTTGCGTCCTACACATTTCGGCTCTTACCCCATTATGTGAGGCACTATTACCGACATATTATGAACCCATTGAAAAAGTGCTAGAAAGACGACTGCACACTGTACAACCGTATAGACCTTGATGCTTTTCCGCTCTGTTGACTTCAGCAGGAAACCCACAGCTATTGGTATTGCAAAGGCCCAATGCGCAGTCATAATATAAAGGTCGGCGCTGGCAAATTCCAGTCCAACATGAAGTAGCATGTCGAAAGCGAACATTGAAGCACACATCCACACAAGACGTTCACGCCTTCCGATCCACATTCCTGCCATAAAAAGCAAAACAGTTAGAGTCTCAAGCGCATAGAACCACCAATGCCTATAGACAACCAAAACGGGCCGTTCTTTGTTGGCGTCTTTCAGCGCATAGTCGGTGTGAAGTATTATCCCTTCTCCAAACACATTTTCCACAACAGAGGGCAAACGGTCAATACAATACTCAGTATTCGTCACAAACGGCAAGTCTACTATTTGCATCTCGTGTTTCTTCGCAACGCTCTTCTTCTGCCTATCCCATTCTGCCGCAAACTTTTCATCCTTGTCTGCCTTCTTCTGCATCTGTCGCTCGTTGTTTGATTTCTCTTCTGCTTCAGTTGTATTCTGTTGATATATGAAAAGTATGGCGATGGCCGTCAGCGGAATTAAGTAGGCCAGAAAATGAGCTACAATTTTTCTGAAAGGCCTTCTTCCCCACTGCGTAAAAAAATCTGCTATTGCCACCTTTATCATATTTGTTATTGTCACGCCAGTTGAAACGAACAGCAACGGCAGAGCCTGCCACAGGGGCATAGTCTGTTTCCGTTCGGCCGCTCTTGCCGCAAGCAACAACGTAAGCAACAGAAGCGGTAGACTTATCGACATATGGTCTGGCGTGAATGTAACAAGAAGAATGTGCGAGAACGAGAAGAACCACACCGTCATCAAAACGCTGGAAAAGAACGACAGCTTAACGGCTTCGCGCATAAGCCGGAATGTGAGAAGCCACGATGCCAGTGCAAGCAACGTCCAAACGACGCAAACTATGAATATCGCACAGTTTATGTGGTATTCAGCCATTAGCCATGAGTTAAGTTGAGACAATGGCCACACCATGACAGCAAGAAGCGGGTGACGCGTAATGACATATAGCGGACGCCACTTCGATATCATAATATACGTAGTAGAATCAAAACCGGAAATTTCGAAGCGTGGATAGAAGGCGCTCCAAAAGCCAACTTTTGGATTTGTCCACGGCTCGTAGTTATAATGCAACATCATTATGTTCAGACTTGCCATAAGCACAAGTCCGACAATTGCCATGGCAAGGGTTTCCCTGTTTCGTTTTGTAAGTTTTAGCATAGTCACAACGCGATATAGTTGCATATTACAGTCATGTTCCAGCAAAAGCACCATATTGCCAATGCAGCAACAAGGCTGCTAATCGAGCAAACGGCCTTGCGGCTTGAATTGTTTCTCTTTATAATATAAGCTATTGCAATTGGCATTACAAACAAATAGTGGGCAGACATAATGTATATCTCATTTATACCGAATCCAAGCCCCATATGCAGCACCATGTCCATAAGGAAAAAAGACATGGCTGTCCACATGAACAGTCTGGCTCTGCCGCACCAAAGACCAAGAAGAAACAGAACAACAAGAATTGCCTCTGCCGTATAATTGGCTACCGACCACAATCCGCTGTATTTCACAACAACCGGTCTGTTGCGCAACACATCCCCCAATGCGTTGTCACGATGCAGCTGAATTGCCTCTCCAAACAGGTTGTGTATAGCCACATCCGTGCGTGACGTCGTTATGTCTGTCCATTTCATGAAACCTTCTTTTGCTATAGGCTTGCCGGTATTCACGTTCCATATCTTTTTATGATCGGCACGGTATTTTGCTACAGCGCGCTCTTGCCGTATACGCTTTACTGTAGCTGCCACGGCACTGTCCGTTTTCACGCTTATTGTATCTGCCACCGTCTTTCTCAGCAACTCTCTAGCCTCGTTGTCTTTCTGTTTCTTTTTCACGACGCAGGCTTGGTATTTGGGCAATTCCCATTTGCGGTGTTCAAAGTTCGCCGTACCCCATATAAGGAGTGAAGGCAAAACAACTGCAAGAAGAAGGTAAAGCGGACGAAAAAAACGCGTTCTGCGGGTTACTATAGCGGCAAGAAAAACCTTAAGTCCGTTGTTTAGCGAAACGCCAGCGGTAAGGAAAAACAAAAGCACCGTCTGCCACATGTTCAATGCAGAACCGCGTTTCAGTTTCTCGCCTGCCAACCAAAGCGTCAGCAGAAGGCAACACTGCGACATAACGAAATGGTCCGGTACCATAGACGACAACAATATGAACCCGAAAGAAAAATACATTGCAGTCAGAGCTATTGTTGAATTTCTGCCGATGCCAATTACATTACGCAGTATGCGATAAAGGAACACGAAAGAGTAAGTTGCGCATACGGTTATAATCAATGCCGTTATAGGCGTAGCGAAGTTAATGCCCGTCAGCGACATCAGCCCTTTGTTCAAAAGCCAAAACGGATACATGAAGAAGGCAAGCAGCGGATGACGGTAGACATTGTATGCTGGATACCACTCGGAGATAACTTGATAAGTCAGCGGATCAAAGCCTGAAACCAAGTATCCCGTTACGAAACGTCTGTGGTAATTGCCGCCCACTATACTGAACTCCGGCCAATAGGCACAAACATTCACAATGTTCATCACCATAAAAAAAAGAGCCACAACAGCAGTTGGCATGCGTTCCTCGCGGCGCAATCTCATTATATCCAATAACCTATGTATCATCTGCCAAGGATGTTTCTGTACTTTTCTCTTTCATGGACAAACAGTCCATCGTCGTTGTTTACAAACTTTAAGCGTTTTCCATGCAAAGTTACAAATATTTTACTATTCAACTTAGTGTTGAAATCGAAAAACGCTAACTTTGCAGCAAATAATCAAACCGCGATATGGAGCTGACTACGGAAGAAAGAGCAAAATGGAATGAATGCATTTTAGGATGCATGAAGAAACTTTCATGCATCTGCGAGGAACACGGACTGACATACTACGCCATTGGCGGCACAGCAATCGGGGCAGTGCGCCACAACGGCCTTATTCCATGGGACGACGACATTGACATAGGCATGCCACGCAAAGACTATGAGCGTTTCATAAAGATATGCAGCCATGAAGACCTTGGCAATTACGAATTCGTTTCTCCTGCAACAAAAGGTTATCCTTACCCTTTCGGAAAGTTCTGCGACAGGCATACGACAATTTTTGAAAGACAAAACGTATATGCTGTTTACGGACTTTTTGTTGACGTGTTCCCCATCGACGGAACTGCGCCCACACGGACCGAAGCGTTAAAGCTTCTGAAACGATACCGTCGTTTGTTCAACAAACTTGACGCAGTGTTGACAAGATACACATTGCCGCAATATCTGTCTCTAATCAAACGTCCTTCCAACTGGGGGCGCATGGCATGGCAAACGGCGGCATGCCTATTCGGAAGAGAAAAAGTCAGGAAATTCATTCTATGCAGGCTTCGACGCATCGAGAGCAAATACGATTATGAAACCGCAACAAACCTCATAAACTACAACGGATGCTATTTAGACCGTGAGATATTCCCACACTCATGGGCAACTTCTACTGTCGACCACAAATTCGAAGATACAACAATAAAGTTAATGAGCGAATACGACGCTTACCTGCGAAACGTTTACGGCGACTATATGCAGCTTCCCCCTCCTGAGAAACGCAAATGCCAGCACGACCACATCTTTTATTCTCTTGACAAAAGGTTCACTCTAAAAGATATTCTTGAAAAGATAAAATAAGAATACAGGAGCGCCACCGACATAAAAGTCATTTCTTGTCACAACAAAAACCTCACGGAATGAAAATTCCGCAGATGTTTTTAGTGCTAAACGCTCTCGCAAAAACAAAAATCTTCCGTGTGGAGTATCATCTCTACACGGAAGATTTTATTTTCATTTCAAACATTCCCATCCCGCATCATGCGGAAGAAGAGCAGAAACAAATGGTCTTTCACTTGCGCTTGCGGTTGGCACGCTGCTGACGGTACTTTGCTTTCTGCATAGCTGAGCCGCTGCCATGAGCCCCTGTTATATAGGCTTTTTTCTTGGCTTTCGTTTTCACCTTACCGTTTCCGTTCTGTGAAGCGCGAGCTGGGCGGAATGTCATTCCGCCCTCAATTATCTGGTCGATATCCATAATCAATGATGGAAGAGGCGTACACCAGTAAACGCCATTGTTATGCCGTACTTGTCACATGTTTCAATGACATTGTCGTCACGCACCGATCCGCCTGCCTGCGCTATATACTGCACTCCGCTCTTGTGCGCACGCTCTATGTTGTCGCCAAACGGGAAAAAGGCATCGCTTCCCAATGCCACGCCTGTATTTTGGGCAATCCATGATTTCTTTTCCTCAAGAGTAAGAACTTCTGGCTTTTCTGTAAAGAACTGCTGCCATACTCCGTCTGCAAGAACATCGTCATGATCCTCGCTGATATACACATCAATAGTGTTGTCGCGGTCAGCGCGACGTATCCCTGGTACAAACGGCAGGTTCATAACCTTGGGATGCTGGCGCAGCCACCATATGTCGGCTTTGTTACCGGCCAAACGGGTACAGTGAATGCGGCTTTGCTGACCGGCGCCAATGCCGATTGCCTGTCCGTCCTTTACATAACATACGGAGTTGCTCTGCGTATATTTCAGCGTTATAAGGCTAATAACAAGGTCGCGTATAGCTTCTTCAGTGAAATTCTTGCTCTTAGTAGGAATGTTCTCAAAGAGTTTCGGATCATCAAGACGTATTTCGTTTCGTCCTTGTTCAAATGTTATGCCAAAAACCTGCTTGTGCTCTACTGGAGCTGGCGTGTAAGCGGGATCAATCTTAATCACATTGTATGTGCCCTTGCGCTTTGCTTTAAGTATTTCCAGAGCCTCATCAGTATAGCCGGGTGCTATCACACCGTCGCTTACCTCTCGTTTCAGAAGAGTCGCAGTAGCCGCATCGCATGTGTCGCTCAGTGCCACGAAATCTCCGTATGAACTCATACGGTCGGCTCCGCGTGCCCGTGCATAAGCACACGCTATGGGCGACATTTCCACTTTCAGATCATCAACGAAATATATCTTCTTCAGCGTGTCGTTCAAAGGCAAACCAACTGCCGCTCCTGCGGGTGACACATGTTTGAAGCTAGCTGCTGCAGGCAGACCTGTTGCCTGTTTCAATTCTTTCACCAACTGCCAACTGTTCAGGGCGTCAAGGAAATTGATGTAGCCAGGGCGACCGTTCAACACTTCGATAGGGAGTTCGCCTTCATCCATGTATATTCGTGAAGGTTTCTGATTCGGATTGCATCCGTACTTAAGCTGTAACTCTTTCATTTTGTCTTGACCTAATTAAAAAGTATGCTGCAAAATTACTGCTTTTTTACCATAATTCAAAAGCTTTGCCCTATAACGTGGCACAAGACACGTTCAACAGAAACGCAAAATGGGGCATTCCCCGAAAGAAATACCCCATAGTTTCTAAAACTTAATAATATATGAGATTTTTATCTCCTTGCGACGATCCCGCCGACGCTTCCTTACTCAGGAAGGCTGATTGCCTCAGAAGGACAAACAGAAGCGCATGTTCCGCACTCTGTGCATGCATCCGGATCAATTGAGTACTTTTCACCTTCAGAGATTGCGCCAGATGGACACTCGTCAATACATGTACCGCAAGCGATACAATCATCACCAATTACGTAAGCCATAATGTTTTTATATTTTAATCGTTAATAATTTTCTTGTACTAATGTTTTGTACATTGCAAAGGTAACGCTTTTATTTCAAATACCTAATTTTCGGTACGGTATTTTTCCTGTTTTAACGATTTTTCCGTATTTCAATTAAAATAGAGCACGACTGTACATTATTTTTAGGTAGCCACGCAAACAATCGCACTAATCATTTGTTGGTATGGAAACAAACCGAGAAAGTAGTTGCCTCCAATGCAATAAGAACGGATATTCTGCGTTATTGATTATAAACGATTACAATTAAGGTAAAGGAATGAAAAGACTTCTACTCTCTATTTTTGCCATTGCACTTGCTTTCACCGGCGTAAAGGCGCAAGACACACAGGTTCAGAACCGCCCTTACACGGATTTGCGTCCGTTTCACTTCGGAGTTATGGTTGGTACTCACCTGCAAGATCTTGAATTCATTGACCGCGGGCCGCAAATGGTAACTACCGACGATGGCACCGTAGAGAAGATAATAACCGTTGACCAGGACAAATGGGACGCAGGCTTTACTGTCGGCGTGCTGGGTGAACTGCGTCTTGGAACTCACTTTGCCTTTCGTCTGGCGCCTGCCATGTATTTCGGAACAAGAAACCTTACGTTCACAAACCTTACGGACAAGACAGGCAGCGGAGAGAACGTTCAGAAGACGCAGCAACTGAAGACGATATACATCTCTACCGCCATGGATCTTATCTTCAGCGCAAAGCGCCACAACAATTACCGCCCTTACATAATGGCGGGATTCAACCCAATGCTCAACCTTTCGGGCAACGACTCCGACTACATCAAGCTGAAACGTTACGACATGTTCCTTGAATTGGGCTTGGGATGCGACTTCTATCTGCCTTTCTTCAAACTGCGTCCCGAACTGAAATTCTGCCTCGGGCTGGCAAACAACCTTGACACGAAACATGCCCAGCGCTTCAGCGACCCGAGCATGGCAGACAGTTTCATGTATGCCAATTCGGCAAAGGAAAGCAGAAGCAAGATTATCGCTCTCACTTTCTACTTCGAATAGTTACCTTTCCTACTTCTTCTTCATGTCAACGACTATACGTCCCACGAAGATGCCGCTCTTGCCGTTTTGGTCGTTGCCTATCTCCTTGCCGTCAAGATTCTTCACAAACTGCATTTCCTTAAGGTGCGTGTGAGAATGTCCGCCGAGAACGACATCGATATTGCGGGTGTTCTGCATCAACTGCCTGTCGTTAACTCCGCTTATGCCCCACCCCAAATGTGAAAGACAAATCACGAGGTCGCATTTTTCCTTGTTTTTCAGCACGTCTGCCGTCTCTTGCGCCTTCTTCAAGGGGTCAAGATATTTCACGCCAACGCAGTTTTTAAGCGAAACAAGCCCTTCAAGCTGGGGTGCCAAACCGAAAATTCCTATTTTCAGCCCGTCGCGCTTTATTATAGTATAAGGTTTTACGATACCTTCAAGGCATGTTCCCGTGAAATCGTAGTTTGCACAGACAATGGGGAACGTTGCCATTTTGAAAAGGCGCGCCATGTTTTCAAGTCCGAAGTCAAACTCATGGTTGCCAATGGTAGCGGCGTCATAACCCATTTTGTTCATCAGTCCAATCTCAACGTCACCCTTGAACATTGAGTAGTAAGGCGAACCTTGCGAGAAGTCACCGCTGTCGAGCAGCAACAGGCCTGGCGTTGTCTTCCGTTCCTGCTTTATCATTTCTGCACGGCGCAGGTATCCGCCTCGTCCTGCCACAAGGGTATCCTTCAGTGTGGGTTTCAGTGGCATTATGCAACTGTGCGTATCGTTTGTATGCAGTATGAGAACTTGTTTCGGCTTTGCTGCAACATGCAGGGCGAAAGCTGCCACAAAAGCTGCAAGCAGCAATAATCTGTTCTGTTTCATATTGTGTTTCGGTTTCTGGTTCGATTGTTTTTCTTTGTTGTGCACGTGTTATTTCTGTTTAACGAAACGTCCTTCCGTCTGTGCGTCAACAGCCTTCCCGTCGTTTAACATCGTCTTGAAATATTTTACTATAAAGGCACGCACGTTGTTCTCGGCTCCTTTCAGGCATTTTGTGTCTGTCTGGCTTTTGAAAGCCACCAGTTTGTCATTTCCTTCTGCAAGATAGTCGAGCGTGGCAATGCGGTATTTTCTCGTCTTGTCTATTGGTTGGCCGTTGATTCTTGCACTGACCACTTTGCGGTTCTTGTCCATCACGATTTCCACTCCGTGGCTCACGCCCTGTCCGCCATAGCCTGCCATCTGCGAGAAAAGTTCTTCAACTTTGTCGCCCGTAAGGGTCAGGAAGCAAAGGCGGTTCTCAAACGGTGCGACGTCGAGCACATCGCCGTATGTCACTTCTCCTTTTGCAAACGAAGCACGTATGCCTCCCATGTTATACACTGCGAAATCGGGTGTCTCGCCAAAGTCCCTGCCTGCCCATACAAGTATGTCGGAGAGAAGATTGGACAGTGGACTTTCCGGCTGGTAGCTCTCAAGCGGACGTGCCGCAATGCCTACGACGGGTGTCATAACGCTGTCCACCTTCTGACGGTACGGTGCAATGAATGCGTCAAGCTCCGCATCGTTTTTGTCATAACGGTTGTCTATCAGTATGCGGCTGCGGCTCACGCTGGCCACTTCGTAATGAGTGGAACACGACGTTACCGTGAAAACCGTTGCGGCAATCGCAGCCATTTTTACTGTTGCTGTTTTATTCATATATGTTTCTGTTTCGTTATTGTTCCGTCAGCAGATATTTTCACGCCTGCCTGCGGAACATCAATTTTCGTAAGTTCCCCTATTTCCTTTGCCGCTCTGTTCTGTTTGTCGGTGCGCGGCCCGCGGGCATAACGCTGCACGAAGGAATGTATCTTCCCCTTCACAAACGTTCCGTCTGCCTTGTTTACGTGCAGCACCAGCACAGGGGCATATCCTGACACACCGGTGATGTTTATCCCTACTGGCGTGCAGAAGTTTCCAAGACTGTATGCTATGAAATGGCCCTTGTAGAGTTCCACAGCTCTCACCACATGCGGCCCGTGGCCGTAAACCACATCTGCGCCGCTGTCTATGCAGAGATGTGCAAAGTTCCTTAAGTCTCCGCGGTCTTCGTCAAGGAATTTCTCTTTTCCCTGTGGCAGATGGCGCGCTGCCACACCTTCGGCTCCTCCGTGAAACGACACGACAACGATGTCCGCCCGTTTCTTCAGCTGGCGGATGATGCGTGCGGCATTTTCAGCGTCGCTGTGTTTCAGTGTGTATCCGTTGTGACCAAAGGCACAAAAGCCGTATCTCACTCCTCCGCGCTCCACTATTGCATTTTCGCTGCGCCCTGCAATGCCGGCATAGGCAATGCGGTTGGCTTTCAGCACCTCTTCGGTGGACTTCACTCCCGCTATGCCAAAATCAAAAGCATGGTTGTTTGCCATACTCATGAAGTCGAATCCTGTCTTGGCAAGCAGCTTTCCGTAGCGTGTGGGAATGCGGAAGGCATAGTTCATGGCTTTGTCCTTTTTCCTTGTCTCGCCGGTGTCTGCCAAAGCGCCTTCCATGTTTCCGGCAGCAATGTCAGCCTTTTGCAGCAACGTGGCTGCATCGCGGAACAGTTCCGCACCGTCTTTTTCGGGCAGCCGTTCCTTTGGATATGTAGTTCCGGGCATAACGTCGCCAACCAGGGCCATTGTCAATGTCTTTGGCGCTTGCGCAGCATTGGAACGGACGGAAACGCCAACGGGCACAGTGCCGTTGCGCTCTGTACCCGTTGAAGTGCAGGATGTAGACATGCCTGCAATTATCAGTAATGAAGCTATTGCCTTCATGTTTCTCTGAATAAACGTATTGCTTTTACCCTTCGCCGCGCCTGTGTATTACTGCGATATTCGGCGCGCGCCAACGTAACGGCGAGAATAGAACGGTTCGTTAGACTGACTTACCCTTACGCCTGTTGTGCTGGCATGGATGAAACTGAAGTTTCCGTTCATCGGATCGTAGTCTACCACAATGCCGACGTGGCCTATCGACTTGCCTGAACGCGGACTGGTGAAGAACACGAGGTCGCCTGTGCGCAGTTGGCCGTTGTCGATAGCCTCGCCCTGAGCATACTGTCCGCGCGAAGAGCGGTTCAGTTCTATGCCCATCTGACGATAGAGATAGCTTGTGAAGCCGGAACAGTCGAAGCCTGCCGGACTTGAGGAACCGGCGCGATAGCGTGTGCCTATAAGCGAGAAAGCCTCGTCCATAAGGTTGTCCATCGAAGCAACGTCATAGTCTTCTATACTTCCGTCGCTGGTATAAAGAAAATCATAATTGTCTATCTCGTCTGACGCCCCGCCGTCGGCTGCCGTCTGCGCACTGGCAAAAAGCGGCAGTGCTGCGGCACACAATGTGGCAAGAACAGTTTTAATGTTTTTCAAATTCATATTCAATTCATTTGCGGATTGTCGCATCATTACGCGCGGCGCGGAATTTGCGCCATTACACTAAAACCAAGAAAATCCGGCTTTGGATGCTTGCTCCCGATTTGTAGTTTCAACCTCCTTGACAACATTGACGGAATACAACAAAAGGCGTTGCCGCATATTCCGAAAACATCAAAACTGAGGTCTTATTGTTTGTTTTCGATACAAAGATAGTAAAAAAAGTCCACATTCAAAGCACTTTTACATCTTTTCAACCTGCGACCCTTTCTTGCGGAAGGGCATCAGACCGGCTATTACCTGTTGTTATAAAGAGTTTTACACAAGGATTCCGAACACAAGACTTTAAGCCGTTTTTTCGATTCTTTAACCCACAACGGAAAGCAAACTGACTTGCAGACAAAAGGAACTTGCTTTCAAAAACAACATAACGCACTCTCAAACGCGTTCAAGTTACTACAGAAACAAAACGGCAATACATGAAAAGACGTATGTGCTGGAAACATGAGAAACACATGTCAGTAAGCATTCCTTGTATACCGTTTTTTCCATTTGTTGAAACGGCATCACCGTAACGGTTTTGTAATATTTGTGTACCTTTGCATTTAAGTATATACAAAAAGGAACTGCAATTACGCCCGACATTCTATTCCGACGAATCACCACTTACGGAATTAAATTTCCGAGGAAGGCTACAACGGAGATGTTTTTAGAGGCAATCATCATGAAACAATTATGAAAACAAAAGAAACAAACAGCAAGACCATTTCAAAACGAACCAGGGGGGGGGTAAATGTAACGCTCTAATACACAACCCATTAAGCAAGATAAGATTATTTCTCAACAAGAGCTTCCGCTTTCGGCTTGGCCTTTTGGCAACACTTCTTGTTGCCATGTACTATCCATTATTATTCATCAACG
>CAVAPC010000021.1:0-42605 GCA_963590505.1 uncultured Alistipes sp.
TCTTTTTAGACTGTCCAAGATTTTTGCCTAATCCACACGTTTTTGCAAGTGACCCGTTTTGCTTTTGTCTTAATAAAAAACAAATTCGAGCTTTCGCTGTGTCATTCAAAGCGCAACTGCTTTTCCGTCTCTATCGTAACCCGGCCCTCGTCTATTTTAGAAGCGTCCAGCCCGAACACATCGGCAAAGAACTTGTATACGGCTTGTCGCTTGTTGGGACCAAAATCGTGGCGTTCCTTTGGCAGATGTATATTTGATACGTTGCTTTTACTTCCATAGAAGCCATAGATGCGTTGCAGATAAGGGTATTCCAACGTGGGCGTAGTTGAAGTCCAATCTCCGCCGTCGCTTACAAGCATCATTGGCTTTGGGGCAAACATGGCGGCAAGTTCTGCGTTGCATGTCCCGCCAGCCGCAAGTTGTATTGGCATTCCACTTTCACAAGGACAACCGCCGTCGAACCACGACGACAAACTAACTACGGGGCAAGCCGCATTGTAGCGAGAATCGAGCACCGTCAGCAACACTGTTTGCGTTCCACCGCCTGAACCGCCGTTTACAGCCACGCGGTTACGGTCAACATCCTTTCTACCAATCATCACATCAAGTATGCGTATGCCGTTAAGAGCCTGCATTTGGTGAGCTTCTGCCGTCTGATGGGCAGCTGATCCAACTTCGTCTGCCGACTGTCCCCAGCCCCACAAGTCATAATCCACACATATAGCTCCCATGCGCGCCAGCGTAGCCAAACGTTGTTGTTGCACTGTGCCATACCGTCCGTTGATGAAATGTCCGTTCGGACATATTATAAGCGGATGTTTCCCTTTTGAAACGGGAGCGTAGACAGAGCCTTTTACGGTGTGACCTCCTACGGTATTTAAACAGAAATTGACTACAGTATAACCGTCATACTTGCGTTGTTTTGAAAACTTAGGCTTCTCATTTGAGCATTTGGCGAGCAAAGAATCAATTCCAAGCAGCCGCCGCACATCACGACGAAGCGTGTCGCGGCGAGCCTCCCATTGCGTCTTGTCAGAATAGAGCGACTCCAGATACGGAATAAGCTTCATTCCGTCGGCAGCCTGGCGTCGCGGATATTCATAGGGTTTGATTTTGTAGACGTTTCCGTTCTGTTTGAGCGCATAGAAATCGAAAGGCTTCAGAATATTATCGAAAGTTTCATCAAGCGAATACGGTCTTATGCGAAAATCGGCATAGTTAAGCTTAAGCCCTGTAGTGTCAACATTGTATTTTAGGCGCACGCCAAAGCGCTTTGCCACGTCGTTCAGAACATCGCCCAACGGACGGGCATACTTCGTCTCGAAGGTTTGAGCCGTTACTGCCCCAGCAAACAAGGCAAAGAGAACGGATAAGAACATCAATCGTTTTTTCATCATTTATTGCTTATACCTTATATTATATATAAAGGCCACCAAACCGTTAATTTTCACTTGGCGATCTGATGGCCTCGACTTTATTATGGATTATAGATTACATGTGAGTTTTCCCAAATCGGCGCGTCGGGCCACCTTCTTGCCATCCACGAAAATTTGCAGACCGCTTCCCTGGTGATAATGCGTGCCCGTCTTGTCGTAAAGAACAGTTAGCGTATGCCCGTGGTATGAAACGTTGTCCAAACAGAAGTATTCCCACTTTCCTTCCGGAACAAGCGGATTTACAGTAACAGTGCCGTCGGCAGAAGGACGCAAACCGCATATGCCTGTTATCACAAGGTCGTTGAACGTAGAGTGGTTGTAATAGCGCGAGCGCTCCCTGTCACCCATAAGCCAAGCGCCAGTCGTTTCGTCGAGATATTCACCTATGTAAGGTTTTCCACGTCTGTGCTGACTTTCAACATATACCTCCATATTACGGAAGAAGTCGGCAGCAGAAACAGTAGGGTTGGGATAGTTGTTTATATAGTTTGCCATAGCTGTAAGCGTCTGGCTCGTAGCGAAAGGCCACACCGCTCCATCCCATTCGCAAGTGCCTGTGCCGTGTGTACGGAACAGTGGAGAACGGCCTTCGCACGTTGTCAGGCCGAAAGGAGCAGAGAAGCCCTTTTCATCATTGGTCTGTTTCCACGCTTCTCCTCCACGCGAGGCATCGGGCATGTTGAAATACCATGGAATGAAACCGATAGCTTCGCGCACTCCTGCCAACGTGTCGTTCTTGAAAGTTTCGTAGAACGCATCTTTCTTGTTCCACAAAGTAGCGTCAACAAGATTCTTCAGTTCCGTGGCTTCCTTGCCGAAAGAAGCTGTACTTGAAGCGTCGCCGGCAAGCTTGCTTATCTCTGCAAGCGCCTTTGCGTTGCCGTACATATAAGAATTGATAGTCGGACGGGCATATTTCTTTTTTCTGCCGCCGCTAGCGCTTTCCTCCATGCCATCGCGCACGTCCTCCTGCCAGTAAAGTCCTGACGGCAAACGATGTGTTTCTTGCCAACGAGCATATTCTTCCCCAAGCGGTTTCCTCAAACTTAGCAGCCAGGATGCGTTTGCATTAACCTTGTAGGCCTCATATACAGCGGCAGGATTCCACGAACTGAATTTCTCCATCTTAGCCATTGGCTTCCCATCGTTGCCGCGATACCAGGTGTTCAGTATTTGCTGCAAATAAGTAGTGTCGCGCAACCAGCGCGTTTCCATTACATGATGTCCAATTGCACAAGCTATGAGATTATATTTGTCGGCATAGTTTCGCGGAACAATAAACTCCGTCATACCGTAGCCCACAGGTGTATTGATGATGTGTTTGCGCAATGTCCACCAACGATAGTAGTACATCTCGGTGAAGTTTTCCTGCGGACAGTCGAAGAGCGGAACGTTGCGGCTCATCCATTCAGACGACTTGCTGTTAGGAATGGCGTTTTTCACGTTTTCGTCTTCCATTGTATTGAAGCGTTCTGCGTAGCCGGCGAAACTGTCGTACTTTAGTATAGCCGCCTGAGCATCGGCATCAGAAGAAATTGTCTTAAGATTAGCTATAGAAAAACTTGCCGTTGGATCGCTTTCATCGGCACGCGGCATATCAGTATATTGGTCGGCAGGTGTGTCAGTATTGGGTTCGTTGAAGAGAGGGCCTGTGCGGAACACGATGCGTGACACTGCCTCAACGGGAGTGTCGAACTGACGCTGACACACTTTCTTTCCGTTCAGGTAATATGTTCCAGCATGCATGTCGGCAGAAAGTTTTGCCGTCACATGGTAAACTTCACATGCTTTGTATCCTTTCAGCATTCCGCCATAGCGAGCTCCGCCCTTCACCTTCATAAAGGCTTCGCTGTCGAGAACAATACGTGAGCATACTTGTCCCTTATTGTCGACAAACTCGATGTCAAGTTCCCCTTTGTCGTTTTGCGCCGCCATTACATCAAAGTCAACAGTAAGTTCCTTTGTTGCGGGAATCACTTTCTCTGCCTTGGCATAGTCGTATGGATCTTTATCGGTTAAACGCAACCATTTTCCGTCGAGCTCTACGGGAGCCCACAACGGCGAGTAGATATTCCAGTCTGCCATGTCGGAAAGCTTTGAATACTTGGAGAAATCCACATCGGCTTGCTCTGTTGCTTGAGTGGTTACAGGCACGGTAATGCGCGAAACCCACATGTCTTCTTTGTTGTTGCTGTATGTAACCCAAAGATTGCCGTCGGCAGGAGTTCCGTTTCCTTCCTGTATTCCACGCGTGTATTGCGGCCCGAAGTTTTTGTAGTTGCCTCCATGGCGCTCTGGCGTAACTTCGCCGTTTACGAGATTAAGCGTAGTGTACTCAAGTCCGTCCTTGCTTGTAGAAATAGCCAACGGCCAACGGTATTCCGACGGATTGTAAACAGTGGCATAAGTTCCGTCAGAAAGTCGCTGTCCCCATATCTTTGCGTTAGAGTTGACAAAGCCGTGCGCTCTGTATGCAGGCTCACGCCAAGTGTTTCCGCCATCACAGCTGATGGTTGTCAGGGCATGTTTCCACAAACCAACCTTCCATCCGTTTGGAAGAGTGTAACCAGAGAATGCCTTGTAGGGAGTTTTAAGCGGAAGCAAGGCGTCGTTGCGGTCAATCTCTTCTGCCCACTGCATGCGAGCCATAGGATTGGCAAGTATTTCGTCGCATGCCTTCACGAAAGCTTTGTCCTTGGCCTTCTTGTAATACGGGTAATCGGTATTTTTCTCACTGAAACCATGATTGTAGTAAATGAAGTATATCGGTCCGAATGTTCCGTCTGCCTTTACTTCCCTTACCACTCGTCCGATACCGTTGCCGTCAGTCGGATTGTCATGCGGCTCCATTGCTACGACATAGTTGCCCATTGCTATCAGTTTGCCGCTCTTTGAAACATACCACCCTACTCTCTGATGCATAACAGCCTTCAGATTCTTTGCCACGAGATCGGGGTATTTGTCCTTTTTGAAGCCGTCCGGCACGTTATATTCAGGGAAAAGCACAACGGGAGCAGTCCATGTATAACCGTCTGCCGAGGTCTGTAGCATCGTACGTCCGGGCGCTTCGTGTTCGCTTCGAGGGTCAGTTAAATAATGCATGTAGAACTTTCCGTTCCAGTAGGCCATCATCGGCTGGTGGTTATAAGTCCATCCCCGTTCTGCACGCATGGTCTGCATTGTGTGAACGCCTATTACTGGTTGCAGCCCACCATCGTGCCTTACCGGTGTAGCAACTTCCTTGCCTGTATAATGTACAGACATTGAATTGTAGTTCTTCAGGTTTTCAACAAGTTCCTCCGGTGCCATGAACACAGTTCCGTGTTTGTGCCCTTTTGGAAACTGCACCTTTCCCGTTTGGTCTTCGAAAGTCTTGAAATCTTTTGTGCGCTGAGCGCCATAGACGAACTGGCGATACCAGTCATAGTAAACATACCAATATCCGTTGGCATAGGCTGTCGACGGTCCTTCAGTATACATCGGTGTGAAAGCCTCTGAAGCCTGACTCCATGGACCGTACGGACTGTTTGAAAAGGCAACCTTAATGTTGCGTTGTTTCCGCGTGTTGTCTTTCAAAACCATTACGTAGTCGTTCTTTCCGCGTTTCACCATAGTTGCATCGATGCAGCTGAAGCCCGGGTCAATAAGGAGCTTTGCCTCAGAAAAGCTCTTGAAGTCTTTTGTTGTTGTGTAGTAAAGTCTATGATTGTTCTCATGTTCCTCGATACCGTCAGGGAATTTCCCGGGCACACACGAAGCCCAGATTATCATAAACTGCTTTTTGACATCATCATAAAAAAGTTCCGGAGCCCACACGTTCACGGTTGATGGATCTTTCATCACTTCTATAAAGCGCTGCGGAGTCCAGTGTATCAAATCTTTCGACGAGGAATATCCAAATCCGCGGTCGCCTTTCCAACTGCAAGTCCACACGAAATGGTAAGTGCCGTCGGGCCCTTTCACAATCGAAGGGTCGCGCATAACTTTCTGTGTGCCAATCTGTGGTTTTAAGAATGTGCCGGGAATGCTGTCCCAACGAACTCCGTCATAACTGTATATGAAACGCAGTCCCTCGTTGGCAGGCTCGTGAAACGATGTCGAAACATAAATGTCTTTCGCCGTTGCCGACAGTGAAGTCAACACCATTGCTGCGGCGGCGGATAGAAACAAGCTTTTCATTATTCGTAAATTAGTATGATTATCTTTTTCTGTGGATGCAGAACCGCTTTTGGGGGAAGAACAGTTCCGCAACATTTCTTTAAAAGAAAGACGCATTTACATATATAATGTAATCAACATGCAAGTTGCCCAAACTTTCTATTTCTATTTTTTGGAAAAACATTACCTTTGCACCCGGTATTCATTCTACAGGATAATAAAAAAGATTGCATTTTCACAAATGGACAACTCCATGAACATCGAGCAAGCCGAACTGAGAAAAAAGCGGCTTGCCGTGGCTGCCTATTATTTTGTGCCTGGCGTCGTCTTCGCCAGTTGGGCTAGCCGCATCCCGGACGTAAAGCACATTCTGAACCTAAGCAACGGACAACTGGGCAGTGTTCTCTTCGCTATTCCGATAGGCCAACTTATCATGATGGCATTTTCGGGCATACTCGTAAGCAAACTGGGGAGCAAAAAGATGCTTATCGCCTCGGAACTGCTTTATGCCCTGTCGCTCTTTCTCATCGGTTGGGCCGACAACGCATTCCATCTTATTGCCGGTCTGGTCTGCTTCGGCATGATGGCAAACCTGATGAACATTGCAAACAACACGCAAGCTTGCTATCTTGAAAAACTTTACGGCAAGAACATAATGTCGTCGTTCCACGGAATGTGGAGTCTTGGCGGTTTTTCTGGCGGAATAATAGGCGCACTCTTTGCCGGAACGAAGCTCCCTCTGGCTGTCCATCTTGGCGCAATACTTTTTATGAGCGTTATTGTTGTGGCGGCGGGTGCTAAGTTTCTGGTCAGCGAATCGCTGGCTCATTCTGAAGACAGCGACGTGCCCAGTTTCTCATGGCGCAATATCGACCCGATGCTCCTGTTGCTTGGCGTTATGGGATTTGGCGGAATGTTCTGCGAGGGCACTGTTTATGATTGGAGCGGCGTTTACTTCTCTACCGTAGTAAAGCCCGATGCTGCTTTCATCAGGGCAGGTTATATTGCAGGAATGGGTGCAATGACTCTCGGAAGGTTCATTGCCGACGGATTTGTTACCAAATACGGACCGGCAAGAGTGCTGAAAGTTTGCGGACTGCTCATAGTAAGCGGACTGCTCATAGCTTCCTCCCTACCCTATCTCATAAGTGCGACATTGGGATTCCTGCTTGTAGGTTTCGGTATTTCCTCGTCGGTTCCTATCTGCTACAGTGTTGCAGGAAAACTCGGCACCATGAAAGCAAGCATTGCAATAACCATCGTGTCAAGCATAAGTTTCTTCGGTTTCCTTATTGGCCCTCCTGTTATCGGATGGTTGGCGGAACTGAGCAACCTGCGAATAGCACTTGCCATTGCGGCAGGCTTCGGACTGTTTATTGTTTTCGTTGCCGGAAAAGTGGGCAAGCGTACAGACAGGCTTGACATTTAGCCGTAAACTGAAAACATTCCTAAACAGAAGAAATTATGAAAGGCGTGCAACCGGTATTTGGAAATCAACGGTTGCACGCCTTTTGCATTCTATTTTTTAAAAAAAACAATATATAATTTCTGTCGTTCAAGTGTTACGCAGTAAAGCTAAGCACGTTGTCATTTTTCATCAGCCGACAACATGCGCCAGCAACCTGCTGCTAGTGCGCCGCCTGCCAACGGCCCTACGATGAACACCCAAAGTTGGGAAAGAGCCTTTCCGCCTTCAAACAATGCCGGTCCGATAGAACGTGCAGGATTTACGGAAGTACCTGTGTAGTGAATACCAACAAGGTGTATAAGCACAAGAGCAAGTCCGATGGCTATGCCGGCGAAGTTGTTTGTGGCACCGTTTGTCTTGCTAGTTGCCCCAAGCACAACGAGAACGAAAATGAAAGTAAGCAGAAACTCTGCCAGCAATCCGTTCAACACGTTGTCGGAAGAGCATGCATTTGCGCCTGTTGTAGTGCCTTCTGCCAAAGAAGGGTCTGTTCCCACGAGCAACGCAAGCAGAGCCGCCGCAATTATAGCTCCGATGGTTTGGAAAAGCATATACATGCCACAGTCTTTCCCGCTCATTTTCCCGCTCAGGAAAACTCCAAACGATATTGCGGGGTTTATATGGCAGCCGGATATGCCGCCGATTGTATATGCCATAGCAATCACAGAAAGGCCAAAAGCCAAGGCCGTTCCTACAACCGACGCTGTGTCGCTGCCGCAATTAAGGCTTACTGCCGCACCGCAGCCCAAGAATGTAAGCACGAATGTGCCTACCATTTCAGCAAGATACTTTTTCATTGTTGTAACATTTTAGTTTTAAAAATAAGAAATACCAGTTATTGACATTCTATCCGCAAAGATATGATTATTTTTTCAAAATATTACAAATCAGTTTTTGGTTTTCTCATTTCTTTACGTTACTTTTGTGGCATTCTATAGAAAGACACATGTATTTCAAAATCCATTAACTAACAGCAACATGAAGAAGACTATATTGGCTGCGTCGCTTCTTTCCGCAGTTGTTTTACTGCCGCTTCAGGCACAAGAAAAGAAAAGCACACCATGGTTCAACAACATCAAGTTGTCTGGCTACGGCCTGTTACAGTATCAATACTCAGGGCAAAAAGGAAACGAGTCAAACACTTTTGACCTTAGACTGGCGCGCGTTCAACTGGAAGGACGCATAAAAAATGATTTTTACTGGAAGGCACAAATGCAAATCAACGGCAATACTTCAACAAAAGGCTCATCGCCGCGTCTTGTTGACCTTTTTGCTGAATGGCAGAAATATTCCTTCTTCAAAATAAAGGCCGGACAATTCAAATTACCTTTCACATTTGAAAATCCAATGAACCCCATCGACCAGGGTTTCTACGCTTATGCTCAGAACATCAGCGCTCTGTCAGGATTCTCCGACCGTTCGGGCCAACATTCCAGCAACGGACGCGACATCGGTATCCAGCTGCAAGGTGATTTTCTTAAGAACAGCAAGGGCCGCAACCTGCTGCACTATCAGGTGGGAGTGTTCAACGGTCAAGGAATAAACGTGAAGGATGTAGACCAGCGCAAGACCGTAGCCGGAGGTATCTGGGTTATGCCTGTTTCAGGACTGCGCATCGGCGTGTTCGGGCTTGAAGGCTCTTATGCACGCAAAGGCTCTTATACTGATGCTGACGGCGTTACGCACACTGGCGTAAGGAGTTTGCCCCAACACCGTTATGCATTCAGTACCGAGTATGTCACAAAGAGCGACTGGACATTCCGCTCTGAATATATTCACGGAACTGGCGACGGTTTCAAAACATCCGACAACACTTCCACATCTGACTGCACGCTTTCCGCTTACGGAAGCCGTGCCGACGGTGTATATGCATTGGCCATTGCTCCTATAATAAAGAAGAAAGCCCACGTGAAAGCACGCTACAACATGTACCGCCGCGACGCCACATGGAACACTGCCAAAACTATGTACGAAATAGGGGCTGACTATTTCTTCTCAAAACATATAGGCATTTCGGCTGAATACATGCTTGTAAACGACCGCACGCTTGCTGACCATAACTACAGCATGGCTGACATACAAATGAATTTCCGCTTCTGACAAAAGTTCTGTTGCCACAAGAACACACAAAAGGCAACCACAACAAAATACAATGAAACTGCCGCTCAAGGTCAGCCATGTTAGACAGGCTTTTCCTTGAGCGGCAGTTTCACTTTTTATTTCTCTTCTTACAAAGAGAATGTCTCTATTTCTCGAAAATCTTGTCCTTCGATGTTATCTGTGTGGGCACGCCAGCCTTGCCGCCAATATGGCATTGCTGGAAAGAAACATCTTCAGCATCGTCGATGCTCAAGGCATTCTTAACTTCACCGATGTTTACGTTACGGAACGACACACCGCATATCGGCTTCGCTTTAGTGCCTTGAAGAACTATACCTGCTGCTGTTGCCTTACGACAGGTGAGTCCATCTACAAAAAGGTTGCGTATTGTTGAAAAACGGTTGTTGTCAAGTCCTTCGCCAGCATACATGCTCGTTACGTAGAACAAGTCTTCAACTTCATCAAATTTACAGTTTCTCACATACAGATTCTCTACAAAGCCGCCACGGTCGGGGTTTGTCTTAATATAGATTCCGCGCTTGCAATAACCTCCGTAAGTGCAGTCCTCAACAAAAACGTTCCTCACTCCTGCCGACATCTCGCTTCCAAGCACCACGGCATGCAGTCCCTTGAAACGGCAGTTGCGTATTATAATGTTTTCGGAAGGCGAACCAAGTTTCCATCCGTCGTTGTCCCGACAGCTTTTAATGGCTACATTGTCGTCACCGTTGTTGAAATCAACATCTTCAATAAGTATGTTTTTTGAGCACTCCGGGTCAATGCCGTCGTTGTTCACAAGCTTTGCATCATACCTTAACGAGCGGCAGACAATATTCTCGCTCTTTAGCAAATGGATGCACCAGAAAGGCGAATTGGTTATGAACACATCTGCAACCGTAACGTTGCGGCATCCGAAAAACTGTATCAGGTGTGGCCTCAGCCAAGAACCTTCGCCGAAATTGCGTTCAGCTACGTCACGTTCCTCATGGTTCATCTGCCGGGAAAGAGCCTGCGCCTTCTTCTGGTCTTTACGCCATGTTGCAAACGTTTTCGCAGCGTTTCCGTCAATCGTTCCTTTGCCGATTATCGACACGTCGTGCAGGTTATAGCCATAGATGAACGGAGAATAGTTCTGCATGAAAGTGCCTTCCCAACTGGTTTTCACCATAGGCAGATAATATTCCGGCTCGGGAGCGAATTTCAATATAGCGCCCTCTGCAAGCTCCAAGCACGTGTTGCTCTCGAAATGGATTGGTCCTTTGAGGTAATAAGTTCCTGCCGGCACGACAATGTGAAGGCCGCCCTTCTTTTTAGAGGCCGCCATAGCTTTTTTGAAGGCAGGCAGACAGTCTTTCTTGCCATCGCCCTTAGCTCCGAATTTAAGGATGCTCGATTTCGTCTGTGGCGTTTTCGCTCCTGTAATCAACTTGAGGATAGAGTCACGGCGGGCTGTGTCATAGCCGTTGTCACCTGCTGCTTTTACTGTCTGCGCTGCAAACAGTGCAAAACAGAGCAGAGTTGCCAATGTAAGTGTTCGTTTCATAACTGTATGGTTTTAGCGTTTATGCTTTTTTACAATTCATTTCACTGCAGGTTTCTCTGCGTTTTCACCTTTTATGTTATAGCTCAGTTTATTTTCGGGCACAAAAAACGTTACGTTGTCGAATACTATGCCCTTGCTGTTGTCTATGTTTATGGCATTGTCAGTTGCCTGAATGGTCATATTCTTTAGCGTCAGTCCACGAACGTCGTTGATTGTCTTGAAAATACGGTTTGTCCTTACCGTTCCGTTCTCAAGCACGACACCCGTTGTGGGCGATTCGGGAATGGTATTCATGCTCAGCATGCGGTCGGCTGACTCTACGACAAAATTCTTTATCACTATGTCCTTAACCGTTGGCGTGAGCGGCGTAACGGCAAGTGGCGGATTTCTTTGTGCCAATTCGCCCATGTATGTTTTCGAGCCAAGCAAATCCCATGTGAAAGCCTCGTTCACGTCAATAAGACGCACGTTGTCGTAAACCACGTCACAGGTGCCTCCGCCACGATTGCGGCGTGTCTTGAAACGGAAACCGGTGCGTGTTCCGTTGAAGACGCAGTGGTGAAGATAAACGTTCCTTATGCCTGCCGCCGTCTCGCTGCCGCATGTTATGCCGCCATGTCCCTGTTCTGCGAGGCAATATCTTATTACTACGTTCTCCGTTGGCTTTCCCACACGCAGTCCGTCTTCTGCCCTTCCGCTTTTAAGTGTGAAGCAATCGTCGCCACAGTTAAGGGTTGAGTATTCTATCAGAACATTCTTGCATGACGAGATGTCAATCCCGTCACCGCTGGGCACGCCTACACTATTTACCGTCACGCCGCGGATTATCACATTCTCGCAGTAGATCGGATTTATGTTCCAGAGGACGCTTCTTTCAAACGTGACGCCCTCCACCAACACATTCTTGCAGTTTATGGGAGCGAACGACTTTGGACGATAGAACGTGCGCCCGTCGTGGCCGTCGCATACGCGCTTCGACACGGGCAACCTGTAGTCGATGTCTTTTTCAACCACGCTGTTACCGTTTTTCAGTTTGCGCATCTCCACGTCCATTGGCGGCCCGGTGATTATGCCCTTGCCTGTCAGCGCAATGTTCTTTGCCTTGTTGGCATAGATGAAAGCTCCTGCGCCCATCACTTCTATGCCTTCGTGACGTGTAAACACTGCGGGCTGGTAATCTTCAATGTCTGCCGAAAACTCCAGCACAGCCCCTTCGTCAAGATGCAGTTCCACGTTGCTCTGCAGTTCAACCCGCCCCGTAAGCCAATGTCCGGCAGGCACCGTAAGGCGGCCACCGCCTTGTCTCGACAGTTTGTTTATCTTTCCGTTGATTGCCTTTGTCGCCTTCCCCTGCGCATCAACATCCGAAGGTTCCAGCCTGAGACAGTTGTTCTTGAACGAGGGGCGCACCAGTGATTTCATCTTGAACGGTGTGCCGGAAATGGGTGCAATATCGCTTGGCATCACCTTTGCGCCTACTTGCGAAAGCTGAACTATTGAGTTGTCGGCCACAAGTTCGGCAATTCCCTTTTGCCGTTCCTGTGCAAAGGCATCGATAACGGGTAAGGCCGCAACGGCTATAAGCATGCGGCGCAGCAGTTTGATGTAATCCATGTATTCTTCCGAAGTGTTGCTTGTTAGTATTCCTTTAAGTTTAAAAACGTGACGAAGTTTGCCTACGCCCTTTATTAACCGACGATTAAAACACCTGTTTGTAATGTTCCGGCAACAAAATAGCTCCTTTCATACAATAATAAGGGATATTTTTTGTTATAGAATATAAAAAGCGACTAAAAAGTCTACACACACAAGTTAGCGAACAGGCAATAATAAACGAGATACATACTGTCAATGAACACCATAACAATTATACTGTTGGGAACATTCGCCATAAGTCTTATCACAGGCTTCTGCTTTATCCCTTTCATCATTGATTTCTGCAGGAAAAACAAACTTTACGACCTTCCAAACGAGCGCAAGGTTCACAGTTCGGCAATACCGCGGCTCGGCGGAATATCGTTTCTTCCAAGCATGATGCTCGCTGCGTTGATAATGCTTCTCACTTTCGAGAACATTACCGGAGAGAACAAAATCGTTGTAAACCGCTGGACTGCCAGTTGCCTTATAAGCCTGCTGATAATCTACACCATAGGCATTATAGACGATGTCGTGGGACTTAAGGCAAAGACGAAGTTCGTTTTCCAGATAATAGCCGCCTCACTGCTTCCCATTTCCGGACTTTACCTGAACAATCTCTACGGTTTCTGCGGCATAAACGAGATACCTTTCGTCGTTGGCTTCCCGCTGACAGTGTTGAGCATCGCTTTCATCAACAATGCAATGAACCTTATAGACGGTATCGACGGACTTGCTGCCGGATTGGCTTTCATTGCATTGGGTGGATTCCTCTACGGTTTCTACTGCATTCATCTCTTCATATACTGCATCATAATAGCGGGACTTATGGGCGTTTTGCTGGCATACATGTATTACAACATATTCGGGAAACAGGAAAAAGGACTAAAGATTTTCATGGGCGACGCAGGCAGCCTTACACTCGGATTCATGCTCGGATTCTTCATAATAAAGTTCTCTATGAGCAGACCGGACCTGATACCATGCGGGAAATACAGCATACGACTTCTGTTCTCAACAGTTGACTACGACAAGATATGCCTGCTCTTTGCATATTCGCTCGTCATTGTGCCCACGTTCGACGTGTTCCGTGTCATCATCGTGCGCATGCACCACCACATACCAATCTTCACCCCCGACAGAAGGCACATACACCACAAACTGCTAGCAGCGGGATTGTCGCAACATGCAACTCTCGTCACAATACTTTCCATGCAGATTGCCTATATCATTCTGAACATGTTCTTGAGCACGTTTGCCGGCATTACAACAATAGTATTGGCCGACATCATAATATTCACCCTTATAAACATTGTCATTACCAAACGGATTGAGAATCGCAAGCAACAGGCATAGACAATGAAAGCCACTTGCTTTTGCACCGAAACGAACTGCGATAGAAAACAAACGAAACTTGGTTTCAAACGCAAGCAACGTGCAATGAACAACAAAGCCGCAAGGTCACATTTGCAACCCTGCGGCTTTATTGTTTTGTTGCCCCATGACGGCAATTCATTCAGAAGCGTCTTGCCGAACATTCTGCTGTGCCTCATCACTCTGCTGCTGCGCCATTTGTGACATGCTGCGCTTGCAACGGTGAATTGCGAAAGCGTTGACACATTCAGTTACACCATAGAACAAGAGACACCATCCTATGATAAGCAACGGCAACGAAGCCGTTTCCATCGGTTTCACCATAACATACACGCCGGTTAGCAGCACAAGCGTAGGGCAAAGCCAGTACCACAGCGAAAGACGGGCTATCTTCTTGGTTTGAACGAGAGAGAGAAACTGGTTCAAAGCCCCAAGGATGAGTATCGCTCCAAGCACATACATAAGCGACGTCACGAATGCTGACGGCATTAGAGCAAGCACAAAGCCAAGAATTGTGCTGCCCAAACCGACTATCGGGAAAGTGGGCTTTCCGCCGGAGATAAGTTTCCCGTTTGCATCATAAATCTCGTTTTCTGTGGAGTGGATGCGTGCATTGAAATAAACGACACATGAAATAACGCCGGAAACAAGGAACAGCACACCTATTGCAATGGTTATTCCTCTCACCGTACTGTCGGGATTCTTTATCAGCATAGCCCCCACAACTATCGCACAAAGGGCACGGAAGATTGAACTCTGCAAGATTTTCATATTATTATCATTTTATTCTTGTTGTATCGATTATGCAAAGATAGCAATATTTTCAACGCCGTGCAATGCGAACGCTGCCAAATGACATTTGCCCCGACGCGAAACAAAACCAAGGAAACACTTGTGCAAAAGGCAGAAATAACGTACTTTTATCGCAAAAACAGAAAACATGGAATGCAAGACAACATTATACCTTACGCGTCACGGCGAAACCGTGGACAACGCAAACCGCATAATGCAGGGACAGACGCAAGGCGAGCTTAACGACAAAGGCATAGAACAGGCAAAGCGACTTGCTTCAGAACTGGAAGGCAACCGGTTTGACGCCTTCCTGTCAAGCGATCTGAAACGTTCTGTTGACACATGCCGCATCGTTGCAGCGCCGCACAATGGCACGATAGTTACAACGCCGCTGCTAAGGGAGCGCGACTGGGGCAGCTTTACAGGGCGTTTCATTCCAGACTTGAAAGACTTGGCATGGCCTGACGACATAGAATCGCTCGAATCGCTGAAGAAACGTGCACGGATGTTCCTTGAAACAGTGCGCAAAGACTACTGCGGAAAGACTGTTCTTGCCGTTGGCCACGGCATAATAGACAAAGCCATTCAAGCCGTTTTCTACGACAAGGAAATGAAAGACATACCGAGAATGGGGAACTGCGAAGTGCGCATTCTGGAACTTTAGCCTTCAACAGTTCACAACCCACACGCTCATTTACCGGCAACGCTGCATACCGGCAGTTTTCTGCCCGTTGCCCACATTCCCATGAACACTATAAGTCCGTTGAGCATCAGCAGCTCATAACCGAAACTATACTCAAAGAAATGTGAAACGCACTTGTCTATGACAAAGCACACCACAGGAGACAACACGCAAATATAAGGAACTTTCCTGTCGTCAACGCCCTTTTGGGTAAGTATACCGTAAGCGAAAAGCCCAAGAAGCGGTCCTGAAGTATAAGACAACACAATATAGATTGCATCGATTACACTTGTGGAATTAAGCGCCTTGAAAACAAGAATAAACAAGGCAAACAGACAGCAAACACCGAAGTGAGCGATTCGCCTCAGACGTTCATCGTCAGGTTTCTCCCTTATGTCAACACAAAAACTGGTGGTCACTGCAGTCAAGGCAGAGTCTGTTCCGCTAAACGAGGCAGCTACTATTCCTATGGAAAACAGCACCAGAACAAGCGTTCCCAAGCGCCCGGAAGCCGTGAACAACGGCATAAGCTCATCGCTGTCGGCAGGAATGGCAATACCTTCCTTTCCAGCCAAAAGCAGAAGCAGCACGCCCAGACTCAAGAACAGCAAGTTTACAGGCACAAAGAAGAAGCCTCCCACACACATGTCCTTTTGAGCGTCGCGCAAAGTCTTGCACGTAAGATTCTTTTGCATCATGTGCTGATCAAGACCGGTCATAACAATGACGATAAACACGCCGCTTAGAAACTGTTTGAAGAAGTTCTGGGTTGAAACCCAATCGTCGAAAACAAAAATACGGCTATGGGAATTTGACATCACCGCAGTAACAGCCTCGCCGAACGAAAAGTCAAGCTTGCCTATCACTTCGGCAATGATTATTATCAAAGCGGCCATCATGCAGAAAGTCTGGAAGGTGTCGGTCCAAACCACGGTCTTTATCCCTCCTCTCCTGGTGTAAAGCCATATCAACGCAACGAGCATCACTACAGTCACACCGAAAGGCAAACCGAACTGACCGAAGACAAACCGCTGAAGAATGCTGCAAACGACATAGAACTTGAGGGCAGTGCCCGTCATTTCAGAAAGCAGGAAAAACATTGCCCCTGTCTTGTAGGAGCGTTTGCCCAGTCTCTGCTTCAGATACGTGTATATCGTTGTCAGGTTAAGCTTGTAATATACCGGCAGCAAGACGAATGCCACCACGAAATAGCCAAGAATGAAACCAAGACAAGTTTGCAGGTAGGTCATGTCCTGGTTGATTATCATGCCGGGGACAGAAACAAAGGTAATGCCCGAAATGGAAGTCCCGACCAGACCGAAGGCAAGCATGTACCAAGGAGACTTGCGTTCGCCACGATAGAACGTGTCGTTGTCGGATTTTCGGCTCGTCACTCTGCCCATGAACATGAGCACACAGAAATATACAAGAATTGTAGTTAGAATAAGCATTTCTTATATTTGTTGTAATTATAGTTTCGTTTATATCCCGTTTTCATTGTCTTTCTCGGCCAAGATAGCTCGCAACGTGGCCACGGCCTCTTCGACAGTGGATATTTGATTCACCACCATGTACCGCTTGCCGCGGCTTTCCTTCAAGTTGCAACGCCTTGCGTTGTGGCCTATGAACTGAAGCGCCTTGCCGAACATGCCGCTTTTGTAGTAAGCGCTAAGCGGATTGCTGACAAACTGCATTTGCATGATTCCGCCTTTCAGTATTATCTTCTCGCATCCGAGCTTTTTTCCGATACGCCTTAGAGGGACAACCTGCAAGAGTTCCAGCCCCTCGCGAGGTATTTCGCCGAAGCGGTCTTTCAGGTTTGCCTTGTATCTTTCAAGTCCGTCATCGTCGTTTATGGTGTCAAGCTCGCGATAAAGAAGCATTCTCTCGCTACTACTTGGCACATACTGCTCTGGAAGGAACATCTCAAGATCGCTCTCTATTGTACAATCGTCCACAAACTCGTCGCCGTTTATCCTTCGTCCCTGTGCTATTTCCTCTTGATACATGTCGCTGAACTCGTCGTTCTTCAGTTCAGTGACCGCCTGCGAAAGAATTTTCTGGTATGTTTCAAAGCCAAGATCTTCCATAAAGCCGCTCTGTTCCGCCCCAAGCAGATTGCCGGCACCGCGCATATCGAGATCTTGCATAGAGAGGTTGAAACCGCTTCCAAGTTCAGAGAATGTCTCCAATGCCTCCAGTCTTCGCCGCGCCTCCTGCGAAAGGTTTGACATTGGCGGCGCCAACAGATAGCAGAACGCCTTCTTGTTGCTTCGTCCCACACGGCCTCGCATCTGGTGAAGATCCGATAATCCGAAACGATGTGCGTCGTTAACGATTATCGTATTAGCGTTGCTGATGTCGATTCCATTCTCAACTATTGTCGTGGACAAGAGCACATCATAATCATAGTTCATAAAGCCCATAACGATTTTCTCCAGTTCTTCGGGCTTCATCTGCCCGTGTCCGATTGCAACACGGGCGTCAGGCACTTTTCGGTGAATTAGAGCTGCAAGCTCTGGAAGGTTGTTTATACGGTCGTTCACGAAGAAAACCTGTCCGTTACGGCTCATTTCAAAGTTTATTGCATCTTTTATGACTTCGGAATCAAAGGAATGCACTTCGGTACACACTGGATACCGATTCGGAGGAGGCGTCTGTATAATGCTCATGTCGCGTGCTCCCATTAGGGAGAACTGCAAAGTACGCGGTATCGGCGTTGCTGACATGGTGAGAGTGTCTACGTTTGTTTTCATTTTGCGTAACTTCTCTTTCGTTGACACGCCGAATTTCTGTTCTTCGTCGATGACAAGCAATCCGAGGTCCTTGAATTTAACGCTCTTCCCTATCAGTTTGTGAGTTCCGATAATTATGTCTATTTTCCCGTTAGCAAGGTCTTCAAGCACTTGACGCGTCTGTTTTGCTGAACGCGCCCTCGACAGATAGTCAACTCTTACGGGTATATCCTTCAAACGGCTTGAAAAAGTTTGGAAGTGCTGGTAAGCGAGCACCGTTGTAGGTACCATAACGGCAACTTGCTTAGAGTCGCAAGCCGCTTTGAAGGCTGCACGTATTGCAACCTCGGTCTTTCCGAATCCCACGTCACCGCAAACGAGTCTGTCCATAGGGCGATTGCTCTCCATATCTGCCTTCACATCGTTTGTAGCCTTAAGCTGGTCTGGGGTGTCTTCATAAAGGAAACTGGCCTCAAGCTCATGCTGCATGAAAGTGTCGGCACTGAACTGGTATCCGCGTTCATGGCGCCTGGTGGCATACAACTTTATTAGATCGCGGGCTATGTCCTTTATCTTGTTTTTTGTTTTCTCCTTCAACTTGTCCCATGCACCTGAGCCAAGACAACTTAAACGAGGGGGCTTCTCGCTGTCGCGACGCTTGTATTTGGATATTTTGTATAGCGAATGGATGCTTACGTCCACTTTGTCGTTGTTCTGATACACTATGCGTATCATTTCCTGATAGGTGTCTCCCACCGGCACTCTAACTAGCCCAGCAAATTTTCCAATGCCGAAATCAACGTGAACAATAAAGTCGCCAGGTTCCATTTCCTGCAATTCTTTCATAGTTAGCGCCATTTTACCGCTGCGTGCGGCATCGGAACGCAGACTATACTTGTGGAATCGGTCGAAAATCTGGTGGTCTGTAAACACACACACCTTCATTGTATTGTCGGCGAAGCCGCAATGCAACGTTTTCTCAACGGGTTCAAAGGCTATTGGCGTTGTAGGCAGTTCTGTTCCGTCGGGCAATTTGTTGTGAAGAGCCGTCTCGTCGAAAATGTCACGAAGGCGCTGAGTCTGTTTCTGGCTGTCAGCAAGTATGAAGAGACGGTAACCTTTCAGAATGTAATCGTCGAGAGCCTTTGTCAGCAGTTCGAAATTTTTGTGGAACAACGGCTGAACAGATGTATTGAAGTTTACCGTTGCCTGCGGCACACCTGTCTTCCCAGTCCCGAACTCAACCTGTTTGAAGCGTGACAGTTCGTTTTGGAACACTGTCCCTGTAACCAGCGCGTTTTCTGCGGTCAGTTCCTTCATTATCAAGTGCTGTTCCATCTCTGTCGCCCCTTCCAGGCGTGAAGTGAGAGCCTGACTGGAGAATCCCTCGCGGTAGGTTTTGTCTACAACATCGTGCACAAACGTTGCGTCTTTCATTGCAACAATACTTTCTTTCGGAAGAAAACGAAGGAAAGGAATCTTCTCTGAAATGAGTTCTGCCAGTTCCGGCACTATGTCCATGCTGGAAACCTTTTCCTTTGAAAGCTGTGTCTGAACGTCAAAGGTGCGGATTGATTCTATCTCGTCGCCGAAGAAATCTACACGAAACGGATATTCGTTGCTGAATGAGTATACATCAAGTATGCTTCCGCGCACGGCAAACTGCCCCGGCTCGTAAACATAATCCACTTCCTTGAAGCCAAACGAACGCATTGCCTTTTCAATCTCCACGATGTCACGTTCCTCGCCAACCTTCAGCGTTTGCGTGCGATCGTCAAGCCGCTTGTCTGACACGACAAGTTCTGCTACTGCTTCCGGATGACTGACTATAAAAAGCGACGGATAGTCGTTGACGTTTTTTGCTTTCGACAGTACTTCCGTGCGGAGAATCTCGTTGGCAGAATCCCGTTGACCGTATTTCACCTGCCTGCGATAGCTTGAAGGAAAGAACAACACCTGTCTGTTGCCAAGAAGCTGCGTCAGGTCGTGATAAAAATACCCTGCCTCGTCTGAGTCGTTAAGGATAAAAAAGCATCTGCTTGGCAGCCTGTCTTTTGCTGCTGCAAACATCAAAGGAACAGCCGAGCCGTTCAGTCCGTTCAAAAATACTGTGGATATGCCCTCATACGACAATGCCTTCAACATTGCCCCAACCTGTGGCGAGGAAGAATATAAGTCAACGATTTTCTGAATGTCCATCTTCTGCAAAAAAGGATAAGCGCCATCATGGTGCGCAACGGTTTCAAAACCGCAACAACAGCCGCACAGCACAAAGGAAAGCATGCGGCAAGCCGTTTTTTTCAGACTGCAAAATTAGCAAAAAATATTTGTATTCTTTACTTTTGCCATCTGTCAATCGCAATTCCGATACAGGAAAGGCAACGTCACGCCGCTTGCAACAGTTTTTCTATCTACTGCATCTCAGTTCTATAACAACTATCTCGCCCGGACACCAGAAGCGGAACGGAACAAGACCGCCAATTCCATGGCTCACGTTTATGGCTCTTTTACCTTCATAATACATTCCGTCGTTCTCTTTATAGGTAAGAGATGCTGGCGACCATCCGAAGATTCTCATCTGTCCGCCATGTGTATGGCCGCTGAGTGTAAGCTGAGCCTTTGAATTGGGGAGGATATCCTTGCGCCAACTTGAAGGGTCATGTTGCAGCATAAGCACGAAAGAACTGTCTTGCCGAATGTTCTGAAGCGACTTCTTCAAGTCGCCATAGTTCTTGGCCTTGCCTTTGTCGTTTTTCCCCTCATACTCCATTCCGGCAACAACGATACTGTCGGAACCTCGGCGAATGATGCGGTTGCAGTTTCTGAGCAAAGTCCATCCCATGCGTGTCTGAACATCAATGACATCACGGCAGTTTTTCTTCAACACCGAATCAGCGGCCGTTACATACCATGCATAGTCATGATTGCCCAAAATAGAGAACACTCCGTCTGGAGCTTTAAGACTTTCAAGTTTATTTGTGTGCGGATAAATCTCCGACGGGCGTAGATTCTGCAAATCGCCCGTAAAGACAATCATGTCGGCATGCTGAGAATTGATACTGTCGACGGCTGCGGCAAGCATATGCTCACGCGACGGCGTGTAAGTTCCCACATGGGCATCGCTGAATTGCACTATGCGGTAGCCGTCGAACGCCTTCGGCAGATCATCACTATAGTATGTTTCATGCCTTACCGTAACTGTATTGAATCCGGAAGTATAGCCATACACGGCAACAGCGGCCAAGGCTATGCCGCCTATAGCGCCCACAGGATTGCCCCAATTTGTCTTTGTCTTGTGATAACGGCAATGTCCCCATCCCAAAAGGGAGCAGACAGCGAACACGAACTTAGGCGTTGCCCATACGGAAAGAAGCAGGAGGTAGGTGTAAAGCCAGCTCGGATTTTCCGGAGCAAAGTCTCTTACGAACGAAAGTGCTATTCCATAGACTATCATGAAAAGGCTTTGCAACGCCCACACCGCAACTGCAGGTTTACGCCAACGGTGCATATTGCGCAGAAAATGCAGATAAATGTAATTGTCGCTGAACAACAGGACTGCCAATATAGGTATTATCAATGGATAAATCATTCTGTTTTTTCGTGATTGATGTTTGTGCGTTTTTTATTTCCTGAACTCTATTTCTTCACCTCTGCTGCTTTCGTCGAACTTCCCGTTGTCATAAATATGCTTTCCATTGCAGAACGTGTGCTCAACCTTCCAGTTGAACGTTGCACCTTCAAGCGGACTCCATCCGCACTTGCTTTGTATCGTTTCTTCCGTAAGCGTCCATTTTTCGTTTGGCCGCACCACTGTGAGGTCGGCCTTGTATCCTTTGCGCACAAAGCCGCGCCCACTAATTTCAAAGAGCGTTGCGGGATTGTGGCACATAAGTTCAACAAGACGCTCGATAGTTAACACACCTTCGTCAACAAGCTGCAACATCGACACGAGCGAGAACTGCAACATCGGCATCCCAGACATAGCCTTGCTGCATCCGCCCTGCTTTTCTTTCAGAAGATGCGGTGCATGGTCGGTTCCGACCACGGAAATTTTTCCGTCGGACAGTGCTTTGCGCAGAGCGTCGCGGTCTTTACGGCCTTTCACTGCGGGGTTGCATTTTATTCTTGCGCCAAGCCTCGAATAGTCGTCGGATGAAAACATCAGATGGGCAACTACGGCTTCGCACGTTATCTTCGGAAAACGCGGGCAGTATGCGCTTTTGTCTGTCTGCATTTCAGTGTAAGGTGAAAACAGTTCCAGTTCACGAGCCGTGGTAACATGCGCCACATGAAGCCGTGCACCGTATTCTGTTGCCAGTCTCACCGCCGTCTTTGTTGAATTGTAGCAAGCTTCCTCGCTGCGTATCTCTGGATGATGGCAAACATCAGGGTCTTCGCCCCACATTTCCTTGGCTCTTGCCATGTTGACGTTAATGGTTTCCGTATCTTCACAGTGTGTCATTACAGGAAGTTTCACTTTGGCAAAAACCTGTCGCAGTGCCTCCTCACTGTCAACCAGCATGTTTCCAGTGGATGAACCCATAAACATCTTGATGCCCGGCACTCTGTGAGGGTCAACATCAAGCAGCTCTTCGATGTTGTCGTTTGTCGCTCCGATAAAGAACGAATAGTTGACATGACTTTTTTCTTTTGCGAGCGAGAATTTCTTTTCAAGTTCTGCCACTGTAGTTGTCTGCGGTTTTGTGTTTGGCATATCGAAATATGATGTCACTCCACCGTAAGCGGCTGCGCGGCTTTCGCCCGCTATATCTGCCTTTGCCGTAAGTCCCGGTTCGCGGAAGTGCACATGGTCGTCGATTACACCGGGCAAAAGGAAGCAACCACTGGCGTCCACAATTTCATCATAGCCTTCCTCGGCGACAGTCTGCGTGCCTTCGGGCATTATATCTTCTATGTATTCGCCGTTTACAACAATGGCTGCCTTTTCCTGCTTGCCCTCATTCACTACGGTTGCACCTTTTATCAATATTTTCATACTTCTGTTGTTGTTTGTTCGTTTACTTACACTTTGCCTTCGGCATTGGATCATGAAAATGTCATAACGTCGGTTTGAAACTGTTCAAGCACTGTTTCATTCGTAACCAAACGTCGTTTGTGAACTGTTTTAACTGCGGGATGCCGTGCGCGGAGTTTACTTTCCCGATTAAACATTAAGCCGGAGAACAGCCAAGCGGTGTGTTTTCTCTTGGATTCTCCGGCCTTGTTATCATTTATGTTCGTCTTGTTGCACTGTTTCCCCTGTGCAACAAACTTTGTTCCTTTACTTCTGCTCCTCGGCAGGCTGTGCCAACTGGTTTGGCGTAGGTCCGTCCATAGGCGGACGCTGCATTGCAGGATGCGGAGCAGGTGCATCTGGCGTAGCCATTCCGTTCATAATCTGCTGGTTTTCCATTGCCTTTTCGTAATAGTCTTTCACGTAGGCATCGTTCTTGAAAGTGTCGGTGGCCTTGCTCATTATGTCTTCTATCCAAGGTGCAAGTTCCGGATAGGGATTGCCTGCCGTCATCATGAAGAATACTCCCGGGCCAAGAACATTGTCAAAGTTGTCAACGATGAACGATGTTATCAGTTTGTCTTCCTTCGAGACTATGCCGCGCGCTTCTTTCGCCAGTCGGGCATTCGTAACGGCTTCGTCCTCCCCGTTCATTATGGCCTGCGACTGTTTGTGCGAGAGGTCGTTCATCTGGTTTTCCAGTTGGTTGTATTTCTCTATGAAGTCTGAGAGTTTGTCGTTGAGCGGTGTTCCGGAAACTTTCTGCAGTCCGTTTTCTATCTTCACGTTTACCGTTCCTGGCTCCAGCACTATCGGCATCATGCCCTCGTCGTTCATAAAGAGCGTAACGATCCTTGTGGAATCCAGTCTTCCGCTGAAACTGAACTCTCCGTGAACGACGTCACAAGAGTCAAGGTTCTTCAGTTCGCTGTTGCTGTAGGCTTTCAGATAAAGTTTCTTTCCGTCGAGCATCGAAACGTTCGAAGTTCCTTTTATATTATAGGAGCCGGCGCATGATGTTATCGTCATTACGACGGCAGCCAAGAGAGAGTAAACTGTTTTGTTCATATTATGTGTTTCCGTATTATCAATACAAAAGTAAGTAGTATTGCGCTTGTTTTGAAATATGTTGATATTATTTAAAACAACAATCCCGTTTTTAGCTTTTTTTGGGTGTTCGGCATTTGCCGCCCGTTTGAGCGTTCATTGTTATGCCTGTCCGCTTTGACCGTCACGTTTCTTCAGCTCTGCCGAAATTCTATGGGTGGAATAGAGTTGAAGCACAGCGGCAACGAGCAACGCCACCACCCAGTTGTTGTGAATATACATGGCGTAGGCGTTCCATCCGTCAATGGTCTTGGCAAAGAGAGGATATACTATTTTGTATGAGTTCTCGACCATAAGCAATGCTGCCACCACAAAGAGTGCAGCGCCAATCAGCATAATGCGGCGCAAACGGCGCAGTGTCAAATCATTTCCCGTGTACTTTTGCTGCCACTGCATAGCGGCGAACGCCAGCGTTCCCGGTGCAAAGACTATCGGCGCAACGGTGTGTTCGCCAAAGACGTAGAGTCCTGCTCCCACTACCATAAGCACTGCCCCTACCAGCATCACCATGCTTTGCTTTCTACTCAGTTGTTCCATTTTCGGTTTGTTCGTTTTTCTCATCGTCGCTCAACACGAAGATGTCTTCGTCGTCGGCCTTCATCATGTAGTTCTCGCGCGCTATTTTCGTTATCGCCTTTGGATTGCGGCGCAGTTCGTTAAGTCTTTGCTCGTCCCGCTCATACTGTCTGTTGTAGTGCTCTATCTGTTCTTGCAGATCCTGTATTTGCATGTCATTCTGCATCTGCGCAAGAAAACTGTTCTCGTCGAGCACAGCAACGAGCGCCACACCAAGAATGACAACAATCCAATATCGGTTGTGTGAGACAAAACTCCACACGGGGTTCATACGACTCATTGTTTAGGTATTATTTTCGTGCAAAGATAGTCCAAATGAGTGAATTTACATTATCTTTGCATTAAAATTAAGTTATTCCCTTAAGATTTATTTATGGAAGAATACATCGTTTCAGCCCGTAAATACCGTCCTTCCTCGTTCGATACAGTGGTTGGCCAGTCGGCTCTGACTACAACGCTGAAGAATGCCGTGAAGAGCGGAAAACTGGCACACGCCTATCTTTTCTGCGGGCCGCGCGGAGTGGGCAAGACCACCTGCGCCCGCATCTTTGCCAAGGCGATAAACTGTCAGTCTCCAACTGCCGACGGCGAGGCATGCAACGCCTGCGAAAGCTGCAAGGCCTTCAACGAGCAAAGGTCGTACAACATCTTCGAACTCGACGCAGCAAGCAACAATTCGGTGGAAAACATCAAAACGCTGATGGAGCAGACTCGTATTCCGCCGCAGGTGGGGCGTTACAAAGTTTTCATAATCGACGAGGTTCACATGCTCTCCACACAAGCATTCAATGCATTCCTTAAAACGCTTGAAGAGCCGCCTGCACACGTCATCTTCATTCTTGCAACCACAGAGAAACACAAGATATTGCCAACCATTCTCTCCCGTTGCCAGATTTACGACTTCGAGCGCATGACTGTGCCCGGAATAATAAACCACCTCAAATCGGTGGCCGAGAAAGAGGGTATCACCTACGAGGAGGAGGCTCTCAGCGTAATCGCCGAGAAAGCTGACGGCGGCATGCGTGACGCTCTCTCTGTGTTCGACCAGGCTGCAAGCTTCTGTCAAGGCAATATCACATATGCAAAGGTTATTGAAGACCTCAACGTGCTGGACGCCGACAACTATTTCCGTATCGTGGACCTGTGTGTGCAGAACAAGGTTCCAGAGGTAATGATATTGCTCAACAACGTCATTGCCAAAGGGTTCGACGGCGGACACCTCATCACTGGCCTTGCAAGCCACGTTCGCAACGTGCTAATGGCGAAAGACGCACAAACAATACCATTGCTGCAAGTGAGCGACATACAGGCTGCAAAATACAAGGAACAGGCTGCGAAATGCCCCGCAAAATTTCTATATCAAGCACTGAAAATAATGAACGAGTGCGACGTGAACTATCGTCAAAGCAGCAACAAACGACTGCTTGTGGAGCTCACGCTCATTCGCGTGGCGCAAATTACACAACCAGACGACGGTGACGCCGCGGGGCGCAGCCCCAAGAGACTAAAAAGCCTGTTCAAGAAACTTATAGCAGCAGCGCAGCAACAAAAGGCAGCCTCGCAGGTGGCAGCCAGCAGCGCCAAACCACAACACGGTGAGCAAAGAGTTGTGGAAAGTTCTGCTATCAGCTCACCAACCACAGCCAACAAACCGGCAACACATACGGTCAGCGGCACTCAAACAACGTCAAACTCCGGAGCTACAGCCGCCAATCACCCACGAATAAAACTGGGAAACATTGGCAAATCATTCGCCAACTTGGCAAAAGGACCGGAGAAGCCTTCGTATGAGATGGAGCAAAGTAAGGAAAAGACTGGTTTAAACGAACCGTTCACCGATGACATGCTGCATTTCCAGTGGGTCTCAATGTGCAGCCGCATGCCTGATTCAATGGTAGGCATATCGAAAAGAATGAAGAATCTCACGCCACACATACAGGAATTCCCTTGCATAGAGGTGGTCATCGACAACAACATGTTGCTTGACGACGTTCAGAAGATAAAACGCCGCGTGGAAAACACTCTAATCAAGACGTTGCGCAACGACAACATCAAGCTTACTTTGCGCCTTGCCAGACCGGAAGAGATAAAGAGAATACTGTCGCCGAAGGAACTTTTGGGAAAAGCGATGCAAGACAATCCTGCAGTAAAGAAACTTACAGAGATGCTGGGACTGGAATTTGCCTGAGACTTTTTTTCAAGAGAAAAGGAAAGGAAAATTTTGCCGTTTCGCAAAATATAACTACTTTCGCATTACGTTTACTGATAAAGGGGCGTAGCCCAGTTGGTTTAGAGCGCTGCAGTCACATTGCAGAGGTCATCGGTTCGAGCCCGATCGTCCCTACACACAAACGAGAAACGCGGAGATTTCAAAGTCTTCGCGTTTCCTTTTTATGCAAATAGACCTGTTCTGCTACAAAATGCAACGTTGCTGTTTCAGCATTTCCGTTGTCTAAAGTCTAAATCAACGGCATCCCCAGCCCTTCACACTCTTGCCTCATACTTTCCGGCCATATGCTTGCCTGAATCTCGCCAAGATGTGCCTTGTGAAGCAACACCATGCACAAACGACTCTGCCCTATTCCACCGCCTATACTTTGTGGCAATTCACCGGCAAGCAGGCGTTTGTGGAAATAAAGTTCACGTCGTTCCGTCTTGCCCGCAATGTCAAGCTGGCGCAACAACGCTTCCGGGCTAACGCGTATACCCATCGACGAAAGTTCGACAGAACGGCCCAGCACGGGATACCAAATGAGTATGTCGCCATTGAGCCCTTTGTGGCCGGGTGTAGTGCCCGTGGTCCAATCGTCATAGTCGGGTGAACGGCCGTCATGTTCCTTTCCATCCGCCAGTTTCCCGCCTATTCCGATAATAAACACCGCACCATATTCCTTTGCCACAAGGTCTTCGCGTTCTTTAGCCGTTTTGTCTGGATACATTGCCAATAGATCTTCGCTGTGTATAAAGTGAATCTGTTCAGGAAGAAAAGGTTTTATCTCAGGGTAGCTTTCACACACGAGATATTCTGTACGCAGTATTGCCGAATAGATTCTGCATACCACGTTTTTCAGGAAACCGAGGTTTCTTTCTCCCGGCTTCATAACCATTTCCCAATCCCACTGGTCAACATAGAGAGAATGAAGGTTGTCCAGTTCCTCATCTGCACGGATGGCGTTCATATCTGCATAAACACCGTAGCCGGGTTCAATGCCATATTCGGCAAGCGTAAGGCGTTTCCATTTTGCCAGAGAGTGAACCACTTCTGCTGTGGCCTCGCCAAGATCTTTTATAGGGAAACTAACGGGACGTTCCACGCCGTTAAGGTCGTCGTTTATACCAAGCCCTTTCAACACGAACAACGGTGCCGTAACGCGACGCAACCTCAATTCAGTTGAAAGGTTCATCTGAAAGAATTCCTTTATTGTCTTTATGCCTTGTTCAGTCTGTTGCATTCCAAGCAGAGACTTATAGTTTATCGGTTTTATCAGTTTACTCATTTCTATTTTTAATTTGTCGCTAAATTAACTGCAAAGATAACAATCCATTACCAAACAGACAATATTATCGTGTTTTATATCACAAAAAAACTCAACTACATTATCAAAAACAAAGTACACCATCCTGTTTCTCAACGAAAGTATGATGGCATACACCTTATTTTATAGTTACACGTATGTGCATAAGACGTCCTTATCTAAAGGACCGGACACTCTGCTTCCATATTTCGCAACATATGCGAAAGCGTTCAAGCGTGTTACGACAACAGAAGAGCTCCGCCTTAAGCAATATTCAAATGACAATAAAAATCAAATAACAAAACATAATTCAAACATGAGAAAGAATCTGATTCTTTACGCCGCCGCAGCCACGCTGCTCACCGTTGTCCCGCTGACGAGCAATGCTGAGACGGCAAGCAAGAACCGCCACGTGCTTTGGTATGACCGCCCCGCAGCGATGTGGACTGAAGCACTGCCCATAGGCAACAGCCGCTTGGGAGCCATGATCTACGGCACGCCGGCAACAGAAAGGCTGCAGCTTAACGAAGAAACCATATGGGCTGGCCGTCCAAACAACAACGCTAATCCTGACGCACTGAAGTATCTTCCAAAAGTAAGAGAGTTGGTTTGGCAGGGCAAATACAAGGAGGCGCAAGACTTGGCAACTGCACACGTGATGGCCAAGACCAACCTGGGCATGCCTTACCAACCTTTCGGCGACCTTTATATTAGCTTCCCCGGACAGGAGGAATACTCTGGATACAGACGCGAACTGAGCCTTGACTCGGCGCGTGCCGTTACGACATACACGTCTGACGGGGTTACTTACAAGCGGGAATACATTTCCTCGCTCAGCGGTAACGTCATCATGGTGCGTCTCTCTGCAAACAAACCTGGCAGAATTACGTGCAACGCACAGTTCACGTCGCCACAACAGGACGTGACGACAGTTTCGGAAGGCAAAGAGATTGTTCTCAGCGGAATAAGTGGAAGCCACGAGGGACTGAAAGGCAAGGTGCAGTTCACCGGCCGCGCCACTGCACAGACGAAAGGAGGCACTTTGATCAGCAAAGATGGAGTGTTGCAGATAAAGAACGCCGATGAGGCAACACTTTTCCTTACCATCGCCACAAACTTCAAGCACTACGACGATATAAGCGGAAACGACACTCTGCTTTCGGAGAACACGCTGCAGGCTGCTTTGCGCAGCGGCTTCGACGAATTAAAGCGTAAGCATCTTGAAGCTTACCGCAGCCAGTTCGAAAGGGTTGACCTTGACCTTGGCAACGACGAATACGCCGACAAACCGACAGACTGGCGGGTGGCCAACTTCAAGACCACCAACGACCGACATCTTGTGGAAACATACTTCCAGTTCGGACGATACCTTCTTATCAGCACATCGCAGCCCGGCACTCAACCACCTACACTGCAAGGGCTTTGGAACGACAAGATGTTGCCGTCGTGGGACAGCAAGTACACATGCAACATCAACCTTGAGATGAACTACTGGCCTGCTGAAGTGGCAAACCTAAGCGACCTCAACGCTCCGCTCTTTTCGCTGATAAAGGACGTTAGTCAATCGGGGCACGATGCGGCACGCACTATGTACGGAGCTGACGGATGGGTGCTTCACCACAATACCGACCTGTGGCGCGTTACGGGAGCAATAGACAAAGCTCCGTCTGGACTGTGGCCAACGGGCGGAGCATGGGTGTGCCAACATCTGTGGGAGCACTATCTCTATACTGGCGACAGGGCGTTTCTCGACAGCGTCTACCCAACGATGAAGGGTGCAGCACGCTTTCTGAACCAAATTCTTGTGCGCAACCCGAAAAACACAAACTGGATGATTTGCCCGTCGCTCTCGCCTGAGAACGAACACCCTCACCACGCTACGACAGCGGCAGGTGTGACTATGGACAACGAACTGATTACCGACCTGTTCAGCCACGTTATCAAGGCACAGCAGATATTGGAGAAAAAAGACGACAAGGCTTTCGCCGACAGTCTGCAAGAGAAACTCGACGGAATGCTTCCGATACAGACAGGACGATGGGGACAACTACAAGAATGGAAAGACGACTGGGACAATCCCGACGACACTCACCGTCACGTTTCACATCTCTACGCTTTGTATCCAAGCAACCAAATTTCTCCGTTCCGCACTCCCGAGTTGGCTGCGGCAGCACGCACGTCGCTCATTCACCGCGGCGACCCGTCAACAGGTTGGAGCATGGGATGGAAAGTTTGTCTTTGGGCTCGACTGCTTGACGGTAACCACGCGCTTAAACTCATCAGCGACCAGCTCACGCTTGTGCGCAACGAGAAGAAGAAGGGCGGAACATACGCCAATCTATTCGATGCACATCCGCCTTTCCAAATTGACGGAAACTTCGGTTGCGCCGCCGGCATTGCCGAAATGCTGCTGCAGAGCCACGACGGATTTGTCCATCTGCTGCCTGCCCTGCCTGACGCATGGAAAGACGGCAGCGTTAACGGACTGAAAGCTCGCGGCGGTTTCGAGGTGAGCATGCAGTGGAAAGACGGAAAAGTAAATGCCGCAACAATAAAGTCTGCTGTCGGCGGTAACCTTCGCATACGCTCGGCAGTGCCGCTTAAGGGAAAGGGAGTGAAACTTGCAAAAGGAAACAACAGCAACCCGCTCTTTGCTCTGCCTACCGACGTAAAGCAGAAAATAAACTTCCCCGACAAGATCGAAAAGACTCCAGAGCTGGGCCGGACATATCTTTATGACATAAAGACAAAGAAAGGAGAAACAGTAAAACTAACTATAAACGAAACAAAATGAGAAAGACTATAATTGCGGCAGCTCTTGCACTGCTGGCATTCACTGTAACAACAGGCTTCGCCAAAAAGGCGATATACAAACCATGGGACAACGGAAAGCTAAAGGTTTCTGACAACCAGCGCTACCTGATTCACGAAAACGGACGTGCATTCTTTTGGTTGGGCAACACGTCGTGGCTCATGCCTGAGAGACTCAACCGCGACGAAGTGGAATACTTTCTTCAAAAAGAGCGTCTGGCTGGCTACAACGTTGAACAGATACAGGTGCTCAACGCCATACCGACGTTCAACATCTACGGACAGCAAGCAAACAACGCGGAGTTCGACTTCAGCAAAGTTTCAAAACCGGGCGTATATGGATACTGGGAGCACATGGACTATATAGTGGACCAGGCAGCGGCAAACGGAATCTACATTGCAATGGACTGCATATGGGGTTCGATGATTGGACAGATGGACGTTAAGAAGGCAACAGCCTATGGCAAGTTCCTTGGAGAAAGATACAAAGACAAGCCTAACATAATATGGCTCGTCGGCGGCGACATACTTGGCGACAAGTCGCCTGAGGTTTGGGACGCACTGGCCCGCACAATAAAGAAATATGACCGCAACCACATCATGACGTTCCACCCAAGAGGCCGCACCACGTCGGCACGATGGTTCAACGACCGCGAATGGATGGATTTCAACATGTTCCAAAGCGGACACAGGCGATACGGACAACGCAACGGCGACGGTGACTACACTATAAAGGACAATACCGAAGAGGACAACTGGCGCTACGTAGACATGAGCTTCGAGAAGAAACCTATGAAGCCTGTGATAGACGGCGAACCTTCGTATGAGGATATTCCGCAGGGGTTGCACGATTTCTCGCAGCCACGCTGGATGGATTACGACGTACGCCGCTATGCCTACTGGGCAGTGTTCGCCGGTTGCTTCGGCCATACATACGGCCACAACTCGGTGATGCAATTCATAAAGCCAGGCGTGCTAGCTTCGTTCGGGGCTGAAAAGCCATGGTGGGATGCCATGAACGACCCAGGATACAACCAGATGAAATATCTGAAGTGGCTCATGCTCACCCTGCCATACACCGATGCACAGGGCGACCAAAGCGTGATTGCCTCGACAAACGGCGAGCGGTATGACCGCGTAATTGCCATGCGTGGCTCCGACTTCTTGCTGGTATACAATTATAGCGGCAAGCCTATGAGCATCGACCTTGGCAAGATTAGCGGAAAGAAGAAAAACGTTTGGTGGATGAATCCTAGCGACGGAAAACTGACTTTCGCAGGAGAGATGGACAGTAAGGTGACAGATTTCACAACAGACGGTGCTTACCTGCGTAACTCAGACCGTGTGCTGATTGCCATAGATTCGGCAAAGGACTATCTGAAGACATCCCAAACGGAACTGGAAGAAAAGGACTAAGCCACAAAGAGCAAAGTTTCCGGCAAGTATCTTTAACGTTATAGGCTGATAAGTTACTTGCGGAAGACAGATAAGTTAAATGCAGAAGGCAACGAACTTGAAAATTGTTCAAGCCAGGTTCAAACGACGGCCATTCAGGCATTGCCCTAGAGAGACGGCTTTGCCACTATGGACACAACAAAAGACAACAGAAAACTATGAGGAAGATAATATTTACTGTTTTTGCCGCCTTCGCCATTTCCGGCGCACAGGCGGCTAACGACAAGGCCGCGGCGGGCATACGGTTGACAGACCTGCGCACGGAGCGAATGACGTCGCCCATGAGCATCAACACACCGACCCCCCGCCTCGGATGGAGAATAGAAACTGAGAAGAAGAACGTTATGCAGAAGAGTTTCCGCATAATCGTGGCTTCAACAAGAGAGAAAGCAGAGAAACTGAACGGCGACCTGTGGGACAAAAGCATAGACACAGACCAGTCGCAATGGATTGTCTATGCAGGAAAGCAGCTCCGAAGCAACACACGCTGCTATTGGCGCGTGAAAGTTGAAACGACACAAGGTTCTTCGCTATGGAGCGACGTGGCTGAGTGGAACGTAGGTTTGCTGAACGAGTCTGACTGGAGCGGCCAGTGGATTGGCTTCGATGCACCGAAGCCATGGGATAAGGAAGAACTACACTCGCAGCTTTCGGCCCGCTACATGCGCAAGACATTCAAACTTGACAAGCCTGTAAAGTGTGCCACGCTCTATATCAGCGGGCTTGGAATGTATGAGGCTTTCATCAACGGAAAGAAAGTTGGCGAACAGGTGCTTGCACCGGCACCGACAGACTACCGCAAGACAGTGCTCTACAACGCCTTTGACGTTACCTCAATGCTTGCCACCGACAATGCGATTGCTGTGGCCGTAGGCAACGGACGGTATTACACCATGCAGCAGAAGAAGAAGCCTTACAAGATTGCGAACTTCGGCTATCCCAAGCTGCGTGCAAACATAATCATCGAGTTTGCCGACGGCACGAAAAAGACTGTCTCTACAGACGACAAATGGAAGCTGAACGCCGACGGTGCTATCCGCTCGAACAACGAATACGACGGCGAGATTTACGATGCACGAAAAGAGTTCGGCGGATGGACAACGGCTCAGTTCGACGATTCAAATTGGGAGAAAGCCGAACGTACGGCAATTCCCACGGGAACACTTCGCGGAGCAATGGCCCCGAACATGAAAGTGCTGAAACAAATGAACGTTGTCAGCATGACAAGGCACAACAACGGAGTTATTGTAGACCTGGGGCAGAACATGGCAGGATGGCTGAAAATACGTATCAACGGCGCAAACATCGGCGACTCAATAAAAATACGATTTGCCGAGAAACTTACAAAGGATGGAGACCTGTACCGCGATAACTTCCGCAATGCGCTTTCCACTGACTGCTACGTTGCCAACGGCACGGAAAAAGGCAAGTGGTGGAACCCGACATTCGTTTACCACGGATTCAGATACGCCGAGATAACGGGGCTAAGCAACCCTAAGGCAGAAGACTTCATAGGCGAAGTGGTTAGCGACGAAATGGAGGAAACGGGGAACTTCAGTTGCGCCGACACTATTCTGAACAAGGTTTACCGCAACGCCGTATGGGGAATACTTGGCAACTACAAGGGAATGCCTGTTGACTGTCCGCAGCGCGACGAGCGCCAGCCATGGTTGGGCGACAGGTCTAGAGGTTGTTTGGGCGAATCGTTCATCTTCGACAACAACTTGCTCTACAACAAATGGGACCGCGACATAACAGAGGCACAAAGAGAAGACGGCTGCATTCCCGACGTGGCACCAGCGTTTTGGAACTACTACTCAGACAACATAACGTGGCCTTCCACGCTCCCCTTCTCGATGCAAATGCAATACGACCAGTTCGGAGACCGCTCAGCCATAGAGAAATATTACCCTGCTGCAAAGAAATGGATAGACCACATGGCCTATCAGTATGAAAAGGATGGCATCATGCCGCGCGACAAATACGGTGACTGGTGCATGCCACCGGAAGAATTGCACCTAATCCACAGCAACGACCCAAGCAGAATAACCGACGGAAAGCTCATAGCAACGGCCGTTTACTACAAGCTGAACAAGGTTATGGCTCGCTTCGCCAACATCCTCGGCAAGACACAAGACGCCAGAACATACAGCGAGAAAGCCGAAACTGTGAAACAAGCGTTCAACAGCAAGTTCCTGACAGAAAAGCGCAACACTCACGAGGGAGACGGCGGACTGCTGTATCCTGACAGCACGTTCTACGGCAACAACACCGCCACGGCAAACATATTGCCGCTAGCTTTCGGAATGATTGACAATCCTTACGTGAAAGGCGAAGTTGAAAAAAACATACTGAAGAATATCATCACACTGAACAAGGGCAAGATCTCTTGTGGCGTAATGGGCGTGCAATGGCTCATGCACACGCTGACCGACATGAAGCGTTCCGACGTAGCATGGCTTCTTGCTACCAACAAGGATTATCCAAGCTGGGGATACATGGCGGAGAACGGTGCTACAACCATTTGGGAACTGTGGAACGGTGACACTGCCGCCCCAAAGATGAACAGTGGAAACCACGTCATGCTGCTCGGCGACCTCATTTCATGGATTTACCAAGACATCGTTGGCATAAACAGCGACCCTGAGCAGCCAGGCTACAAGCATATCGTTCTGAAACCAGACTTCAGCGTGGACGAAATAAACGACATAAACGGATCGTACAAGAGCATCTACGGCAATATCACAAGCAAATGGCGCAAAGAGAACGGTACGCTGAAATGGGAAGTGGAGATTCCTGCCAACACAACGGCAACACTCCACATGCCGGACGGCACACAGACGAACATCGGTTCAGGCAAATACACGTTCAACGAAAAACTGCCTAAGCGCAACGCAAATATCCTTGCAAACGAGTTTCTATACACATCGGCTTCTTTCCCTGAATGCCATTCGGCTACAATAGCGGAAACAACAACAGGCGACCTCGTGGCTACTTATTTCGGTGGCACGAAAGAGCGCAACCCCGACGTTTGCATTTGGGTGAGCCGCAAGCCAAAGGGAGCAAAGCAATGGACTGCACCGCAGATGGTTGCCGACGGAGTGATAAACGACACGCTGAGAAAAGCTTGCTGGAACCCTGTAGTTTATCAGATTCCGCAAGGCGACCTTGTAATCTATTTCAAGATTGGCAGCAGCGTGAGCGACTGGACAGGATGGATGGTGCGTTCTAAAGACGGTGGAAAGACTTGGTCAAAGCGCGAGGCACTGCAGGAGAATTTCCTCGGTCCGGTGAAGAACAAGCCAATAATGTCGGAAGGAAGAATCATTGCACCCTCAAGCGTCGAAAAAGGCGGATGGCGTCTTTATTTCGAATACTCCGATGACAAGGGCAAGACATGGAAGAGAACCGACTATGTTGCAGCCGACAGTACCGTGCAGAACGGCAAGCTACAGCCAGATATGGCGATACAACCGAGCATAATGAAGCTGAAAGACGGACGGTTGCTTGCAGTAGCACGCACAAGGAGCGAGCACATCGGCGTGACATACAGCGCCGACAACGGACAGACATGGACAAAACTGCGCCTTATCGACACGCCAAATAACAACAGCGGACTTGACGCAGTGACGTTGCGCGACGGACAGCATGTGCTAATATGCAACGAAAAGCCTATACCACACGGAATAAAGAACGGAAAGGGACTGCGCACGCCTCTCTCTCTGCTCACATGCATGGACGGAATACACTGGAACCATTGGGTAACGCTTGAAGACTCACCTGTGAGCCAATATTCCTACCCATCTATAATACAGACTTCCGACGGACATATCCACTGTGTCTACACATGGCGCAGGCAAAGGATCAAACATGTAGAAATACTGCCACAGTAAACGGCAAACAACTTTAAGTAGAAAATGAAAAGGACATCAATCATATTACTGTTGACAATAGTCGGCATACTGACTGCCATGGCAAGCTCTGTGCCAACCAGCGTAGCGGGATTCTTCCCTTTGGCTGGCAGCGGCCGCACAGTCTACAACTTCAACCAAGGGTGGCGCTTTCACCGGGGCGATGTTCCTGGCGCAGACGCTACCGCATTCAACGACAAGGAATGGCAGGTTGTCTGCGTACCGCACACAGCACAACTCGTACCATCGGAAGCCAGCGGTGGGCGCAACTACCAGGGCGTGGTATGGTACCGCAAGCATTTCACCATGCCTAACGACATGAAGGGAAAAGATGCTACACTGTATTTCGAGGCTATAATGGGTAAACAGGACATATACGTCAACGGACATCTTGCAGTATCACACCTTGGTGGATATCTGCCAATAATCGTCAACCTGACCGAATGCGGTGTGAAAGCCGGCGATGAATGTGTCGTTGCCGTTAAAGCAGACAACAGCGACGATAAGTCTTACCCTCCAGGCAAGAAACAAGCCGCTCTCGACTTTGCTTATCACGGCGGCATATACCGCGACGTGTGGCTAATCGGTAAATCACCAGTCTGCATAACCGACGCCAACGAGAGAGGCAAAGTTGCTGGAGGCGGCGTATTCCTGCATTACGCCGACATCTCGGAAAATAGTGCGAAGGTGTTCGTAAACGTTGAAGTGGCAAACAAACTCTCCAGCGCTGCCACAGCCACGGTTACAGCACGCATAAAGGACAATACAGGCAAGGTTTGCGCAACGTTAAAGAAGAAAACAACAATGGGACAGAAAAGCGCAACAGTATTCGAACTTGCTACGACTCTGAAGAAGCCTCATCTGTGGAGCCCCGAAACACCTTATTTATATAATGTAGATATAACAGTGGTGAAAGACGGCAAGACTGTAGACGGCGGAACCGTGCGCATGGGAATAAGACACGCAGAATTCCGTGGGAAAGACGGTTTCTGGCTTAACGGCAAACGCTACCGTCAACTCGTCGGCGGCAACCGCCACCAGGATTTCGCCTATGTTGGCAATGCCTTGCCCAACAGCCAGCAATGGCGCGACGCCAAGCGGCTAAAGGATGCGGGCATGAACATAATCCGCTGCGCCCACTATCCACAGGATCCGGCATTCATGGACGCGTGCGACGAACTGGGAATCTTCATCATCGTACCTACCCCAGGATGGCAATACTGGAACAAAGACCCTAAGTTCGGCGAACTTGTACATGAAAACACACGCCAGATTATCCGCCGTGACCGTAACCATACCAGCGTACTGATGTGGGAACCGATACTTAACGAAACGCGCTATCCGGAAGACTTCGCGCTGAAGGCTCTGGAAATTACGCGTGAGGAATTTCCATACGAAGGACGACCTGTTGCCGTGGCTGACATGAACTCAGCTGGGGTGAAGGAGAACTACGATGTGGTTTATGGCTGGACTGACGACATAGGCAAAGAGGGCACACCCAAAGACAAATGCGTGTTCACACGCGAGTTCGGGGAAATGGTTGACGACTGGTACGCCCACAACTGTCTTAACCGCGCAGCCCGCTTCTGGGGCGAAAAGCCTATGCTTACGGCGGCACTCTCGCTTGCCGACACTTACGGTGAGATGTTCCACTCTCAGCCGCAGTTCATAGGCGGTTGTCAATGGCATCCGTTTGACCATCAGCGTGGCTATCATCCTGATGCATACTATGGTGGAATATACGATGCGTTCAGACAGAAAAAGTACGCCTTCGAGATGTTCCGCTCGCAAGACAGGAATGCAGAGCCAATGGTTTTCGTTGCAAACGAAATGACGCAGTTCTCCGACAACGATGTAGTTGTCTTCTCAAACTGTGACAGCGTACGCCTTACCCAGTTTGAGGGCTACAAGGTTGCTACACTGCCAGTCGTCCACAACAATCAAGACAAGCCATGCTCCCCTGTGGTGTTCAAAGATTTTTGGAATTTTTGGAAAGCACGCGAATATAGCTACAAACAACGCAACTGGCAACGCGTGAGTCTGCTTGCCGAAGGCATTAAGGACGGAAAGGTTGTTTGCTCAGAAAAGAAGATGCCCTCGCGACGCTCCACAAAACTGCGCCTCTATGCCGACACGATGGGCAAAGAACTGGTAGCTGACGGAAGCGACTTCATCGTTGTGGTTGCCGAAGTAACAGACGACAATGGGAACGTGAAGCGCATGGCAAGAGACAACATACAGTTCACCGTTGAAGGTGAAGGACGTATTATTGGCGACGCCTCTATCCTTGCCAACCCTCGCGCTGTTGAATGGGGAAGTGCTCCGGTTCTTATACAGGCAACAGACAAACCCGGCAAGATTACAATAACTGCACGCAGCGCTTTCAACGGTGTCTACGCTCCAACTGCCGACACACTGACCATAGAGAGTTGCCCGGCAAAACTTCCGAAATGTTATACAGAAGTGCCCACATCATGCAGTGTAAGCTCAAACAACAACGCTACGCACGACAAAAGCGGCAATGCAGCCATGACCGACGAGGAACGCCAGCGCACTCTCGAAGAGGTTAACCGCCAGCAGATGGACTTCGGAATACAATAAGTCCAGACCCGACAATTAGGCAAAAGTCTTATGAAACTCATAAAATGACTTATCATACAGACATACATTAAAAACGCCCCTCAGAACACGGCCAAACGGTTTTGAGGGGCGTTTTACAATGGGCTGCCGTCCGTTGTCAGAATAGTTTGCGCAGGCGATTTATGATTTTACCGACTATGCTCCTCGGACGCTGTTCCAACTCTTCCAGGCGCGCCTTGGCTTGCCTGCGCTCTTTCTCCCAGTCGTCACCCTCCAGTTCACTGACTTGCTTTAGATATTCCTTTCCTATATGTTCAACTTTCCTGCTGACACCTTCAACGGTGCACAGCAATCCCAACTGTAAGAAACAGCCCACGTCGCCATGCTCTGCACCCATATTGAAATACTCGAAAGCTTCCGTGACAGCCTTTCCGTTGCCAAGTCCTTCCTCCAACAATGTTTTGCCAGCCTGTTCTGCTATAGAACAATAGCCCTGTTCTGCGACCAACGTTATAAACCGTTTGGCCTGATCTGGAGCCGTCTTCAACATGGCAAGTCCCCTGCTTCCGATATAAAAGGAAGCATTAGCTTCACCCAACTGCATGGCATTTATTGCCAGCAGGTCACAGACTATTTTGTTTTCCCCGTCTATATAATCCTTCCAGTCCTTTATTCCCTGTTTGTTGGCTTCCACAATGTCTTGCCAGTAATAAAACATCGAATCATATATATACTCTTGGAACTCTTCATCAGAAAGGTGCAAGATTCTATTTGCCTCATCAGAGTTCCCGGCATTCTCCGTGTATTTGCGCAGCCACTCCTTTACCTTGTCACCGTCATGAAGGACGCCTCTTCCCTCGGCATACCAATAAGCCATCCTGTTCATGGCGTCATCAATGCCGCCTTCTGCTGCCTTTTCCATATATTGCGCAGCTTCTGTTGCCAATTCCCATGAGTATGCGTCCTTATTGCCGCACTTGCGGTCGCAAGACAGCCCCATTAAATAACACGCATAAGCGTCGTTCTCCGTGTAAGGACGAATAATTTCTATCGCTTTGCCATAGTCAGGATCTTGTACACCTTCCACTCCTTGAATATAGAGGCAGGCTTTTTCATATACGGCGTTCATGTTTCCGTTTTCTATGGCTTGATCGTAAAGAGACAACGCCTTGTCAATGTCTTGCTTTACGCCATGTCCGTTTGCGTAAGCCGTGGCAAGATCACGAATAGCTTCGGAATTGCCTTGCCCTGCAGCCTTTTGCAGCCAGTTCATAGCTGTTTCTTCGTCACGGCCCTCAAAAGTCTCGTCTGTATAAAGCAAATACAATTGATGCATGGCATTAGTATCTCCTTCTTCGGCAAGTTTTGTGTATGTCAAAACAACTTCCTCACGATTCTGCTCGCAATTGTTGCCGTACCATCTCATATAGATGTATAAATCCGTTGCACTGTGGCAACCGCCCTTCACTGCAAGCGTAATGTGTTCAAGCGCCTTTGCGTAATCCTGCTCATACATATCGCCATGATACAGACTGCTCCCAAGAAAGAAGTGCGCATACGGTTCATCGGTAGCCAAATACTTGCCGAGCCAATACCTCGCCTTTTCATAGTCTTTGTCCACGTATTTTCCGTCGTGATACATACAACACAAGAAGTGGAAGGCATCAGTGTTTCCTCCTTCTGCTGCGGTAGTGAGATGCGCTATTCCCTTTTCTTTCTCTGCATTGTCCCTTCCACTTGAAAGGTAGTATTGTCCCAGGTTGACATGCGCCGGAAGATAACCGGATGAAGCAGCCTGTTCCATATACTCCAAGGCTTTCGAAAAGTTGCCTTTGTTGTAATGATACAGTCCCAGACTATACATTGCCATGGCATTGCCTTTTTGTGAAGCTTTCTCCCACCATTCTACCGCCTTGTTCGTATCCTGTTCCACTCCGTCGCCGTTTTCATAGCGGTCACCCAACTGGTTCATGGCATTGGAGTTGCCCTCTGCACTGGCTTTCAGTGCGACACTGAGCGGCATCTTGCCATACTGCTGCCATTCCATCATTTCGACATATCGCAGCATCAGTTCGACAGCCTTAGCTGCATTCTGTTCCACACCTTTACCACTACGGTATAATTCGGAAAGTTCGGTCAAAGCCTGCACGCTGTTATGGTCTATTGCCCACTGATATAGCTTTGCGGCTTCTTCATAGTTCTGTTGTGTACCAATACCGTCGCGGTAAAAGTCGGCTAATTGCCTTACATTCTCGGGATGAGGATTGATACTGCAACTGCGCTGCAAAAGAGAAAAAGCCTTATCATAGTCCTTACCTACATATTTACCATTGTAATAACATTCGGCCAGGCTTGCCAAGGCTGCGAATTGGTCTTGTCCGGCAGCACGTTTCAGATATTCCAATCCCTTTTGTGCGTCCTTCCCATAGCCGGGATTGTACTGCCAGTTGCCTGCCTTAACAGTATTGTCTTGCAAGTAGCAGCATGCCAACACGTACAAAGCGTTCTTCTGTCCCTGTTCTGCAGCTATATCCATCCACTTCATGCCTTCCTTTTTCTCCTCTGCAATATCGGAATGCATGCAACAGCTGAAGGCCAAGCAATATTGGGCTTCAGCATGACCAGCCTCAGCGGCTTTATGCAAGTAGAAAGAAGCCTTGCTTGGGTCTTTCACATCTTCAATTTCTCCAAATATCTGTCCCAACATGAAATCGGCATGCGCTTCTCCCTCGGCAGACAGTTGTCCATAAAGGTCAAGTGCCCGCTTGATGTTGCGCCCGTAAGCCTTGTCACCAACACCTCCCACTGAATAGAATGCCAACTGATACCTTGCCATAATGTTTCCATTGGCTGCGTCACGTTCCAACAAGCGAAAGCCTTTGTCATATTTTCCCCTGGAGAAATAAAACTGCACCGCCCTCTCAAGTCTTCCGTCATAGTTATCTTCCGTAAACACCGCCCGTTGCTCGCCAACGTCTTCCACGCCGGCAGCTTCAGCTTTTGCAAACCAAAAATCAGACTTTTCCGTTTCGCAAAGCGAAGCATAAGCCCATCCCAAACGTGTCATAGCCTGTTTATTTCCTAACGAAACGGCTTTTTCCAAATACGCAAAGCCTTCATATACGTCAACATCTGAGAATGTCCCGTTGAGCACAAGGTTTCCCATAAAGAAGTAAGCATCGGCATCATCCTTTGCCATAAGGTCGCCAAGGTAGGTCTTTGCCATCAACAAATCCTTCTCCACGGCCTCTCCTTCCACATAATGCATCGCCAACAGCAATTTTGCCCTCTCGCATCCCCCATTAAGAGCTTTCCGGCAAAGTTCAAACGACTTCTTCTTGTCGACCTCCACGTTGGTGCCATAATAGTACATTTGTGCAAGGATTAGCATCGCCGTTGCATTGTTGTCGGCCACAGCCTCATTAACAAGTCCCACGGCTATCTGCATATCTTCATCCGAAGGGTTACTATTTAAAATCTCGCGCGCCTTCAGCGCCTTCTCTTCTGACGTCATTTCGTTTCCAGTTTAGTTCTCCATAACACCTTTTCTCGTTTGGTGTTTATCTCTATGCAAATATAACACAAAATAAACAATAATCATCGTATACTGCCCGCACTTGTATGAAAGCTATACTATTCTGTATTATTGCTGTCCGGTAAAATTTTCAGAGTTGGGAAAAATTAGGGCTGACACTTCTCACGAGGTATCAGCC
>CAVAPC010000022.1:0-42071 GCA_963590505.1 uncultured Alistipes sp.
GGCTGATACCTCGTGAGAAGTGTCAGCCCTAATTTTTCCCAACTCTGAAAATTTTACCGGACAGCAATATATTTTTTTGTATCGTTGCGACGTTAGCTTTTTTCCAAGCGTCGTTTTAATTGTGCTTGAACATCGTCTTGATTCTGTCTAAGCTTCGTTTAAGTTGCGTTTAACCAACATCATGGTTGAGGTGTCCTTGGCAATTAGATTAAACGCTCTGTAAACAGTTTAACGTTAACGCTTGACGAATTTTGTCCGGCGGTTCTTGCTTATCACAATTCCCTTGTAGCCTTGCTCAACGCGCTGGCCGGACAGGTTGTACAGAGCTTCGTCGTCGTCGACAGTCTCGCGTGCAACGGCGTCAATGCCTGTGCTCTTGCCGTTCCATAGCGAGATAGCCCAAACGGAGAAATCGCTCGTGGAATTCATTTTCAGTTCATACTGCTTTGCGGGGTCAAGGTCCACAGCCAGAGTATCGCTCTTTATGGCGGTCTTCTTGCTCAGTTCTATCGTGGAATTGACTGTCGTCGATGTTTCGCCAACGGGAGTTATGGTCAGTTTTGCCGTTCCTGCCGTTGAAGATGAACCGTTGAAGAAGAGCTTAGCCTTCTTCGTGTCCTGCACGTAGAAATAGAGAGACACGTTCTGCCCCACTACGGGCAGGATGGCAGTCTGCTTGAGCGTTGAGGCATAAGGCTCTGTGTTGAAATAGTAGAGGTCCACCTTTTCTCCTGTGCGTGCGTCAATCTCGGCATAGTTGCGGTTGGTTGTTTGCAGAGGCGACTGGCTGCAGCGAATCCAGTTGGTGTATTCGTTGGCAATGGTGTATTCCGTCTTGCCCGTTGCGGCGTTTGAATTCTCTTCAATGATGTCGAGCAGGTAAGTCAGTTCAAAGTCCAGTCCTTCTGTGTTTGCGGGCGTGTGGTATGCAAGTTCTTTCTGGTTGGCGGCGAACGTCGCTATGGCCACCACGTTCTCCGTTACCGTAATCTTGATTTCAGCGTCTGTCCCAAGCACTTTGCCCGAAGCCAGGGTCCAGTTCTTGAACGTATATCCGTCGTTGGCCTTTGCCGTGAGTGTTACAGTGCCGCCCTCTTCAACTGTTTCGGCTGAGGCAGACACTGTTCCGCCTTTGGCTGGAGATGCAACGACGCTTACCGTGAACTGCAGCTTCTCTTCGCCGGAATCGTCGGCAGGGTTAAGGATAGAGCGCATCTCGTCGGCATTGAGCGTGAACGAAGTTCCGTTGACAGGACTTAGTGCGCCGTTTTCTGCAATGGCGCGCACGGTGTATGTTCCAGTGTGCTTCTCTGTGTCGTTGAACGAACAGCCGTCGGTGTAGGCTATGATGCTGTCGTTGTTGTAGACGATGTATCCTCGCGTTCCTGCGGAAGCTGCCCACGTAACGAAATTGTTGCTCACCTGAAGATTGGTGACGGGCGCTACGCCAACTACCGACGCTACGGGGTCGAACGTTGACGAGGGCTTCACTGCATTGTAGATTTTGTCAAGACCGCAGGTTACAGCGTCCTTCTTGGTCAGTTGCTGCGCCCACGAAACGCGCGATGTCATGTCGAGCGGCGTGCCGTTAAGGTCCATGCTGTTATATTCGCCGAAGCACATGTTCGTGGCGTTGCCGTTCCCGCTGAATCCGGCAGCGCTGATGTGGTCGCCAATAAGGCAGTTGAGATAGATAGTACCGCAGTCTTTGTCGGCCCAGGGGCGCGATAGGAAAGCACCGCTTGCTCCGTCTTCGGCCGTCAGCTTGCAGTCGTTGAAAAAGTATTCGTAGTAGAGTGGTGCACCCGACTGTAGAGTTGTCTTGTTCGTTATGTCTTCCGGGGCTGTTATATATCCGCCCGATTTGCTGCTGCGCGTGAGCGGACGGTTAACGATGTTGCATTTATAGTAATACGCCGTTCCGCCGCCGTAGATAAAGTCGACGTTGCCCTTCACGGTGCAGTCGTAGTAGAAGTATCGCTTCGTCTTTTTCTGCCGGTGAGAATCCTGGTATCCTTCAATCGAAACGTTCTTCAATACCTGTCTGTCGCCGCACTGATAGAGGGCTACGGCCTGTGCAACGTCGTCTTTCACAGTGTTGCGCACAGTGATGTTTTCCATATAGAAATCTGGCGAGGTGACAGTCATCGTGGCAGCCGTCATTCCGTCGGCCTTCACTGTTCCCTTGCCGGGATAAGAGATGCTCTTTCCGTTGTAGTCGTCCCATGTAACGACAACACCGTCCTTTGATTCTCCGATGAGAGAGATAATCTTGTTCGATTCGGCATAACGTGTTCCGACGAACACCTTCTCTTCGTATGTTCCGTTTTTCACGAAGATGACGGTGCGCTTTGCGCCCTCGGGGGCTGCATCTATGGCTTCGTTGATTGTGGTGTAGTCGCCAGTGCCGTCTTTCGCAACTATGATGTCGAAAGGACGCTCCGGCTTTGCAATCTCGATAGTCTCTCCCACGAGCGAGCAGAGGTATGCTTCGAGTGCAGTGTAGCCGCCCTTGAGCACAGTGTTGCGGTCGTCAGGATTTGTAGGGTCGAAGCCGTTGGCCGTTTCCCAAGCGTCATCCATGCCGTCGTGGTCGGCGTCTGTTATTTCGTTGTAGGTCTTCAGTTCCGGATAACCGCCCACGTCCGAAGGCTTGTCTATTATTCCCTTTGCGCGTCCGGAGTTGCAGCATCCGTAATACTCCGCCGTTCCGGTTTTAACTTCGTTTATTATGCGTGCGTCACCGGCGTCGCGCGGAAAAGCTCCCGCGTTGGCTAGAACACTGTTGAAGGCATCCTGCGCCGATTCCGTGTTCACTGCATATTCGCCAACGCTGATATGGTCGGATTTCATGTCGTCGAGTGTCAGCCCTGCAACGTTCTCCTGATATGCGGATATGTCGAAAGCCTTGTAGTTGTCAGCGTTCACTCCGTTTTGTTCGGCCCATGTTCCGTCCATAAAGTTCCCGTCAAGGTGCCACTTTCCGTAGCTCGTTCCCTGGCTTCCTTGCGACGGGTTGCAATATGACGCACCGATGAAGTAGTGTTTCTGACTGCCGTCGCGTGCGGGTCCCGGCTTGTAGTAGTTGTTGACGAAGTTCAGTTGGAACAGTCCCTCGTTGCCCTGCCTGTTGTCTCCGCCGTAGCATGAGTTTGCCTTGCCCCAGTTGTAGTTCACGTTGTTTACGAAGTCGAGGAGCATCACCTTGTCGTTCTTTGTCGTTGCACCGAATCTTGGTGAACGGGCATAGTTGTGTGCAAGAAGGTTGTGGTGGTATGTGGCTGTCTTTCCGCCCAGCACGGCACCGTATGAGCGGTTGCCTTTCCCGTGTCCGGCGTTGTAGAGGCCTTCGGTGAAGAGACACCACTGAACTGTTGTATGGTCGTTGTCGTACCATCCCACGTTCTCTTCAGCCGACCACCCGAAGGAACAATGGTCGATAATGAAGTTTCCGCCGTTTTCAATGTTCAATGCTGCTCCGGCAATGAAGTTGTTTGAATCAACCGTGCCTGGAGAATAAATAGAGTCATTTAGCACTCCAACGCGAGAGCGGAAGTGCCGCATTATGATGTTGCGGCTTCCGCCAAGGTTGAGGCATCCTCCCTTCAGACATATACCGTCGCCCGGTGCGGTTTGCCCGGCAATGGTGATGTTGTTCCGTTTGCTTCGCAGGTCGTTGCCCTTCAGGTCGATAGTTCCCGAAACGCGGAAAACGATAGTGATTGGCTTTCCTTTGTGTTGCTGCAGCGCCCAGCGGAAAGAGCCTTCAACGGGGTTTGACGGGTCGTCTGACAGGTTGGTCACTTCAACCACCTCGCCGCCTCTGCCGCCGGAAGCGTACTTGCCGTATCCTTCAGCCGTGGGGAAGGCAAGCGTTTGGGCATTAAGCCCGATAGAACAGGCAAATGCCGTAAGTGCAAGAATAGTTCTTTTCATACAGTTTAGGTTTTAGGATAGATTTATCGGCTGCAAAAGTATTCATGTCCATTCTTGCCAATGTGGATTTCTTGTTGGAAAGTGTATAAAAACATGCATAATGCGTTTTTTTCCTGCATTTAAACAGCTTTTGAAAACGGACAATCCCAAAAACCAATGCTCTGTCGGATTTTTAATCCACCGGTGGCATGTGATTCTTGGGATTGGTCAATTCTCCCGACCTCAACGGGTCATTGGAATTTATGCTGATGTGTTATTTCTTTTTCGGCTTGCGTCTTGCCCAACCTTCTTCGGTGAAATCGGGTTCTTCGCCCACAAGTTTCACGTTGTCGTTGCGGAAGAACTGTCTCCAGTCCGTTTCGTTGCTGTCGTCAAACAGGTTGTTGTTGTCATTTCCGCGGCCTGACGATGCGGCGTTCTTTTTCTTCGATTTCTTCTCGAAGCGGTCTTGCTTCTTTCCTGCCTCGTCGTTGTCTTGACGTCCGCGCGAGCGCTTTTCGCTCTTGGCCCCACGTCCGCGTTTCCCGTCCGTAGACTTTTGTCCGCGTCCCTGTCCGTGTCCGGGATCGTCAGCGTCGTTGCAACGCACGCTGCGTCCCTTGTATGTCGTTCCGTCCAAGGCGCGCATAACTTTCTGTGCGTCCTTTTCGGGCACTTCTATGTAGGAAATGCGTTCAAGCAAGTCGATGTGTCCCACTTCCTGACGGTCGTGCATGTTGCGGTTAATGAACTGCATGACCTCACCGGGGTAGAATCCGTCTGTCTTTCCGAGGTTGATGAACAGCTTCTTGTAGCCTTTCTCTGCTTTCCGCGGTTCGCGCTTGCCGCCTTCCTGGCGTTTCTTCGATCCGCGGCTGCCCTTTTCGCCCTTGCCGGAAGCGGAAGGCGCGAGTATTTCCGGTGCGTCGGCATAGTAGGCAAGGAACTTTCCGAACTCCATGCTTACTATTTTCTTTATGATGTCCTCTTTGTCGATGTACTCGAAGTAGCGGTTGATGTCGTTCATGAAGGGCTCAATCTCCTCTTCGTTAACGTCAGCCTTTACAATTTGGTCCATCACTTTGTAGAGTTGCTTCTTGCAAATCTCTTCCGGCTTGGGGATGCTGCCTTCGATGAAGCTCTTTTGTATCACCTTTTCTATTGCACGCATCTTGCTTCTCTCTCGCGTGTGTATGATGGCAATAGACGTTCCGTTCTTTCCGGCGCGTCCTGTTCGTCCGCTTCGGTGCGTGTAGCTCTCGATGTCGTCGGGAAGACCGTAGTTTATAACGTGTGTAAGGTCGTCAACGTCAAGTCCGCGTGCCGCAACGTCGGTTGCCACGAGCAGCTGTGTGAGGTGTTGGCGGAATTTCTGCATGGTGAGGTCGCGCTGTTGCTGCGACAAATCGCCGTGAAGAGACTCTGCATTGTATCCGTCGTGTATGAGTTTGTCGGCTATTTCCTGTGTCTCACGTTTTGTACGGCAGAAAATTATGGCGTATATCTTTGGATAGAAATCCACGATGCGCTTCAGGGCAAGGTATTTGTCCTTTGCGTTCACCATATAATATATGTGGTTCACGTGCTCCGCACCTTCGTTTCGGCTGCCGACTACGATTTCCTTTGCGTCGTGCAAGTAGTTTTGGGCAATCTTTTCTATTTCCTTGCTCATGGTTGCAGAGAAGAGCAGCGTGTTGCGGTCGGCTGGAACGCCGTCGAAAATCTCGTTGATGCTGTCAGAAAAGCCCATGTTCAGCATTTCGTCTGCCTCGTCAAGCACAACGTTCTTTACGTTGTCAAGTTTTGCAGCCCCGCGGTTCATCAGGTCGATGAGGCGTCCTGGCGTGGCAACAATCACCTGTGCACCGTGGCGAAGCGAGTGTATCTGGTTTTGTATCGACGTGCCGCCGTAGACGGGAACAACGTTCAGTCCGTCTATATACTTGCCGAATTCGCTCAAGTCGTCGGAAATCTGCAGACAAAGCTCGCGTGTAGGCGACAGGATCAAAGCCTGTGTGGAACGGTTGTCGGGCTCAATCTTCTGCAATACCGGTATGCCGTAGGCGGCAGTCTTTCCCGTTCCGGTTTGTGCAAGGGCAACAACGTCGTTGCGGTTGCCCAAAAGATAAGGGATTACTTCTTCTTGTACGGGCATTGGAGATTCAAAGCCCAATTCTTCGATGGCGCGGCGAATCTCTTCGCTTACACCAAGTTCTTCAAATGTTTTCAAATTAAAAAATGATGTTAATGTCGCTGCTATGGATAATATGCGGCGATTTTTTTGGTAATTTCGGTGCAAAGTTACTGATAATTTGTGAATTGCGTTGCTTTTGAACGCCACAATCGTGCTGCAATAGTTGAAAAACACTAAATAATGCCCTGTTTATAGTCCGTATTTATGCAGAAATAAGTATTTTTGCAGTTATGATAAAAGTAAACATAATAAACAAAGGCCATAATCCTCTGCCTTGTTATGCCACGCCACAAAGCGCAGGAATGGATTTGCGCGCCAACTTGGAAGAAGCAGTAACGCTGAAACCCATGCAGCGTGCCTTGATACCAACAGGACTCTTCATGGCTTTGCCGGCAGGTTACGAAGCGCAGGTGAGGCCGCGCAGCGGACTTGCGCTGAAACACGGCATAACCGTTCTTAATACTCCGGGCACTATCGATGCCGACTACAGGGGCGAGATAAAGGTTCTGCTTGTGAATTTCTCTGATGCAGACTTCGTCGTGAACGATGGTGAACGCATAGCCCAGATGGTTATAGCCAAACACGAAAACGCCGATTTTATCGAAGTTGAAGAACTTGACGAGACGGAACGCGGAACAGGCGGATACGGCCATACAGGAGTGGAATAGAATGTTTGAGCGATACCTTGGAATATTTTCAGCCATGCTGCTGGCAGTCTTGTTTTCAGCTTGCGGAACGGGGCGAGGTGTAAGAAAAGACGCCCCGTCAAAGGCTTCTGTGTCCAAAGACAGGGCTGCACAGACAAAAAATGCAGCAGCAGACAAACTTGATACAACCAGCGTTAACACCCGCCGCAGACTTGCATATTTCTATGCCGAAGCAGCAAAACAGCAGTCGCTGGGCAATTATGATGCGGCTTACACGCTGTTGCTCCACTGTAGAAACATCGATCCGAAAGCGGCAGAGGTTCATTATGCCCTGTCGAACTTCGATGCGCAAGTGAATTCAAAGGAGATGAGCGTGGCGGACATACGGCGTGCCGCAGAACTTCAGCCCGACAATACAACCTATCTGTGGCAACTTGCAGGTGCGTATTGGGAAGGAAAGGATTACAAGAACGCTATAAAGACGTTTGAAAAGGTTTATGCCAAAACGCCAGACAACACCGATGTACTTGATATCCTTTTCCGTCTGTATATGGAAACAACCGATTACGACAACATGATATACACGGTAGACCGCATGGAACTGGCTGACGGCGAAAGCGAAAAAAACGTGATGTCAAAACTGTTTGTTTACAGTAAGCAGGGAAAGAACAAGGAGGCATATCGTACTCTGAAGAACTTTGTGGACAAATATCCCAATGATCCGCACTATCAGGTAATGATGGCAAACTGGCTTCTGCGCAATAAAGATACGAAAAATGCACTTGCCATTCTTCAGAAAGTGCTGAAAGACGACCCAGACAATGCTTCTGCGCAACTGTCTATGGTGGACTACTATCGTGCAGAAAACCTTGATTCCATCGCAAATTTGATGGAAGAGAACCTTCTTCTAAACACAAAGACAGAAGCAGAGACCAGGGCATCAATACTGAAGAATGTTATATCGCACAACGAGCAACAGGGGGCTGACAGCACGAAAGTCCTTGTCCTCTTCTCTAAGATTTTGTCAAAAAATCCCAAAGACGTTGACATGTTGCAGTATCATGCTGCCTATGTACAGATGAAGAACATGTCGCAGGATTCTATCGTAGCTGCCTATAATGCAATTCTTGCGGTTGAACCCGACAACAAGATGGCGCGTCTTCAGTTGATTCGCACGTTGTGGGGAAATGCCACACACGCGGAACTGATATCAATCTGTGCTCCAGGAGTGGAATATAATCCCGATGAAATGGCGTTTTATTACTTCCTTGGCTTCGCATATGTACAGAACGATGAAGACAACAAAGCACTTGATATACTTAGAAAGGGCGTGGCACAGGCTACCGACAGCAGTGAGCCTGCTTTCGTTTCAGACATGTATTCGTATATAGGTGACCTTCTTCATCAGCAAGGGAATTTTGAGGAAGCTTACGCCGCATACGACAGTTGTCTGCAATGGAAGGACGACAATGCCGGATGCCTTAACAATTATGCCTATTACATAACGCAGTCGGGCGGAGACTTGGCTAAGGCAGAGCGCATGAGCTACAAGACAGTTAATGCAGAGCCAACGAACAGCACTTATCTCGACACGTATGCTTGGGTGCTTTTCTGTGAGAAACGCTATACTGAAGCGGCGATTTACATAGAACAGGCTTTGGCAAACGACACTGCCAAAAGTTATGTACTGTTGGATCATGCCGGAGACATATATATAATGTGCGGTGAAACCGACAAGGCTATCGATGCATGGCGAAAAGCTTTAGATGCCGGAGGTGACGCGATGGCAATACAAAGAAAAATAAAGTTGAAAAAATACATACCATCAGAACAATGAGACTATCAGGAACAATAATCGCTTTTGCCGCATTTGCGGCATTGGCTTTGACAACTGTTTCTTGCGGTACCAAGAAGGCAGTGGCAGACGGAACAACCGGAGCAAACATTTCTGCCGATAAAACGAAAACCGACGAAAACAACGCTTCAGACAAGTCTGAACTCTTCAAATTAAACTATTTGCGCAAGGTTGCAGACAATGCCGTATACAGCAAAAACGTGGTGTCAAAGATAAAATGCACGATACAGACAGGCGGTAACAACATTTCTGTTGGCGGTACATTACACATGCGTCGTGACGAAGTAATACGTATTCAGCTCGTTCCTTTAGGTCTGATGGAAGCAGGACGTCTGGAATTCTCAAAAGACCATGTGCTGCTAGTAGACAGAATAAACAAGGAATACGTAAAGGCTTCATATTCGGATGTGGATTTCCTAAAACGCAACGGTCTTGATTTTTATGCCCTTCAAGCCCTCTTTTGGAATCAACTTTATGTTCCTGGAATGCAAAAAATAACGGATTCATCGCTAAAATCCTTTGTCGCAGAGTTGGATGGCGCTACTGATGCCAAGGTATCTACAACTTATGGAAAGATGTCTTATGTGTGGACTGCCGACAAGCAAACGGCGCTGATAAAGAATGTAAACGCAAAATATACGGGAGGCAACGGCGATACCTCTGTAAACTGTCAGTATTCCGGTTTCAAAAGTCTTGGAACAAAACAATTCCCTACAGGCATTTATCTCACGATGAGTACGAAACTGGTGAAAAATGCCAGCAACATGTCGCTCAATTTGCAGCTCAACACACTCTCAACTGACAGTGATTGGGATGCAGAAACAACGATTTCATCGAGATATCGCCAGGTGAGTGTTGAAGAGATACTGTCTAAGCTTGGAGGGATGTAATATGCGTAATGTTGTCCTTGCTCTTGTTGTTTCGCTATTCTTGGGTTCTCCCTGTGTAAACACAGTGGCGCAGACCAAGAAGAAGGCTACAATTTCTGTGGATAAAACAAAAAAAAGTCAGAATTCATCGAGGAAATCAGCAGTTTCCAATAATGCTAAAGGCAAATCCGCCTCTTCTTCAAGCTCGAAATCCTCCACAAAATCCACAGGCAATACGAAAAGAAACAGAAAGGGCAAAGGCAACAAAACAAAAACTCCTGTATATACCAACGAAAACATACGTGGTCTGCAGTCAGAGCGTGCTGCCGTGCAGAAAAGAATACGTGAACAGGAAAAACTGTTGAAGGCAAACAAGGCAGACGTGAAGAAGCGCCTTGACGAACTTTTTACCATTACAGGTGAGATTGACCAGCATCAGAAAAAGATCGATGGTATTGAGAAAGACATTACAAACTTGAACGGCAACATTACCATGCTTCAAGCGCAGTTGGGAACGCTAGAACAGCAGTTGCAGGACCGCAAGTCCAAATATATGAAGTCTATGCGTTATCTATCCAAGACGCGCAGCATCCAAGATAAGTTGATGTTTATATTCAGTGCAAAGAGCCTGACCCAAATGTATCGCCGTTTGCGTTTCGTTCGCGAATATGCCACTTATCAGCGTGCTCAAGGCGAGATGATAAAAAACAAGCAGCTGCAGGTTTCTTTAAAACATCAGCAACTTGAAACGGTGAAAGGGCAAAAAAACAATCTCCTTTACAAAGGGAAGAAAGAAAAAACGGCGTTGGAGGGCAAACAGTCTGAACAGCAGGAAATGGTTTCAACGCTGAAAAAACAACAGAAGACCATACAGTCGGTCATTGCAGACCAACGCAGCAAAGATGCAGCCTTGAATGCTCAGATAGACCGCCTTATTGCCGAGGAAGTTGCAAAGACAAAGGCGCGCGCCGAAGCCGAGGCAAGACGAAAGGCAGCCGAAGCTGCTGAAGCAAAGCGCCGTCGCGAGGCAGAACTTGCCCGCAAAAAGGCCGCCGCCGAAGCTGCTGCACGAGAGAATGCCCGCAGAATACAGGAAGCAAGGGAGCGGGAGGCGCGCTTAAAGGCAGAAGCAGCCAAGGCTGCGGCAGAAAAACGCGATGAAGAGGCACGCCGCAGAGCCGAACAGGCAGCGCGTAAAGCTGAGGCAGACCGTGAAGCGGCTGAACGTAAGGCAGAGGCGGACAGACAGAGAAACGAAAGGGAAGTGGCAAGAGCAAGGGAAACAAACACTGAAACGCAGAGTGTCAGCTCTGCTGACCGCCAGCTTAACCAAAGTTTCGAACAGAATCGTGGACGTTTGACAATGCCGGCTTCTGGCAGAATAGTAACACATTTCGGACAGTATAACGTTGAGGGGCTGAACAATGTCCGCTTGGACAGCAAAGGAATAAATATCAAGTGTGGTTCAGGTTCTTCCGTACGTTGTGTTTTCAACGGTGAAGTCAGCAAAATTTTCAATGTTATGGGCGTTAAGGGCGTTATGGTTCGTCACGGACAATACATATCTGTCTACTGTAACCTTTCGTCTGTAGGTGTAAGTGTAGGGCAAAAAGTATCCACCGGGCAACAACTTGGTGCCGTTGATACCGGTGGAATCCTACAGTTTCAGTTGCATAAAGGCTTCACGAAGCTTAACCCCGAGGCATGGTTGCGGTAATGTGCATGCCTGTCTGGCACGTTGATTTATAAGTCAAGCACAGACAGGTATTTCTGTATGGCATCGTCAATTTCACTTATGCGGATAAATTCGTCGGCACTGTGGGAACGTGAAGATTTGCCCGGTCCGAGCTTTATACTTTTAAACGGCATCAAAGCCTGATCAGACAGAGTTGGTGAGCCGAATGGCTTCATTCCCAACTCTATGCACCGTTTCACAATAGGATGGTCTAAGGAAATGCCCGAAGAATGAAGTCGGAATGAACGTGCTTTCACATCGCTGGAGAGATGACGGCGTATAAAGTCGAACACTTCTTCGTTTGTATATAGCTCGTTTGTGCGCACGTCAACAACCATCTCGCAGGTGTCAGGCACGACGTTGTGTTGCGTACCCGCATTTATCACCGTTACATTCATTACCGTGGGCCCAAGAAATTCGCTTGTCTTCTTGAATTTGTATGAGCGCAGCCAACAAAGATCGTCCAAAGCTTCGTAAATGGCGTTTATTCCTTCCCCGCGGGCAGCATGGCCTGACTTTCCGTGCGACGTTATGTCCAGTACCATAAGTCCTTTCTCCGCTACGGCAGGTTGCATTCCCGTAGGCTCTCCCACGATAGCCACGTCGATTTCGGACAATAGAGGCAGCACGCTGCTGAAACCGTTGGCTCCCGAAACTTCTTCTTCGGCCGATGCCAAATAAACGAGGTTGAAATTCTTCTTCTTTTCATAAAGAATGCGAAACACCTGAAGCAGTGAAACAAGTCCGCCGCCGCAGTCGTTGCTTCCAAGTCCGTAAAGAATTTCTCCTTCCACCATTGGACAGAAAGGGTTTCTCTTCCATGTTTTTACCGGTTTCACCGTGTCTATATGCGCATTTAGCAATATTGTTTTGCGTTCTGCGCTGAAATCCGGAGCTATGCTCCATACGTTGTTTTTGTGTCGTCGGCATTCCATGCCGTAGCTCCTTATCGTGTTTTCCATGATGTCGGCCGCTCTCGTCTCCTCGCGGCTTACCGAAGGTGTGGCGATAAGCACTTTCAGCAGCTCAACGGCATCCGTCGTGTATTTGTTTGTGTCCATTATGATTTTGCTTTATGGTTGTAAGAATGGTTATCTAAGGCAAAATTACGCAAAACGCTTCATTTAAAAAACCGTTTTAAAGTGAAAAAGCGTGTTGTGCCACCTTTTCTGTAGTCATTTGTCGTCAGCATGCGCAATTGTTGACCACGGCGAAAAACAGTATTCCGGTTATAATGATTTACGATTTAGCTGTCCGAACATCCGTTGAACATTCATTCCTAACGGACGTAAACTTTTACAGTTCGGCATACGCCTCGGTAACATTGTTGTTACAGAATGCGTATTTTGCAACAACCGCAACGTGTCTTTACTCTTGTGTTGAAGTGTTTTGCAATTAAATTTGCAAAGCAAGTCAACCTGCCGTTATATGCAAAAATGGCTTCTTTGCTTCGCACCTTTAGTAATCACCTATTTATCAGAAAAGCTTATGAAAAAGAGAAAACTTCCAATGCAAAAGTTCTTTTGTATTATGGCTATACTCGCTTTGTCGCTGTCGTCGTTTGCAGATACGGCTGACCTGTCATACAAAATCACTTTTTGCGCACGTGGCGACGCACAGACTGTTGAGCGAGTGTCAGTGCAGAACTTGAGCAAGCAAGAGAGTGTTGAACTCATCGGCACAGATACGCTTCTGCTTACTTCCGATGACGAGTTGCTGGGAATAGAGAACATCAGTCAAACTGGCGCATCCGAATTGCATTTGCAGCTTGCTAACGGGAAACTTTCAGTCAATGCAAGTTCTGCGCATGATGCCGCAATCGCAATCCATACCTTATCCGGAAGTCTGGCGTACCGGAGCCGTATTCCTTTGACCGCAGGACTTGCTCAACTGACACTGCCGCCACTCGGCAGAGGAACGTATATCGTCAGTGTAACGGCAGGCGGACTGCACAAAAGCATTAAGTGGCTTTGCGGAAACTCAGACCGCCTCGTGCTGGGAAACAGTATGAGTCGTGCCGCTCTTCCTTTTGAAGCGTCCGGTATGACGTTGACAAAATCTTCTGTCAGCGAAAGCTTGGCGGGCGTAGCAAGCGATTCGCGCCTGATAGCGCTTCGCTATAAGGAGGGAGATGTATTGCGTTTTACCGGCACGTCAGGCAAGATGACAACCATAATGACCCTTTCACCGCGCTCAAGCCATCCTGTCTATTTCGATTTCTTTAAATGTGAAGATGCGGATGGAAACAATTATGCAATTGTCAATGCAGGTGGCTTGATGTGGATGGCCGAAGACTTGAAGGCGACGAATGTGTCTGGCGTGAAGAACGTGCAGAGTCTTGATCAATGGGGAACTGACACAAACGACAAAAGCGCCCGGATATATACCGGTGGCGATGGTGTCTACTATTCAAGAGAGGCTGCTCTGAAAGCTTTGCCCGAAGGTTGGAGCCTTCCTACGCTCGGAGAAATTGACTATTGGGTGAAGAAAACGGTTAACGACTATTCAACTGCGGGTAAGGCACTGAAGAGCCGCGACGGAGAGTGGAGCACTTCTGTAGACGGAATAGACAATTATTCGGTTGGACTTACTCCTAACGGATATATAACGAACGGTAAATTGCTGGACAACGACAATGCCGTGTTGCTGACACGCAGCACAAAAGACCTCAAACCAACGTCGTTTGTCGTTTCTGACGGTTCAGATGAACTTACATTGACCGACGGTTATGATATAGACAATCTTGCCTTTCATGTTCGCGGAGTGAGAAGCGCGCCATCTGCATACACCACTATGCTCAACAAATTCGGTATGACGCCTCAGACTGTGGCTCCTAATAAATCCGGAGAAATTGACTACGGACCTCTTGGCAAGACATACACGTTGCTCGCAGGCAAACAAAGCATTGCATTTGACTATAGCGGCGGACAGTTGAATGATGAAGGAATGGAGAAACGGTCGGGAATACTGACGCTTTACGACTTCCAACGCGCGGGCCTTACCGAGGAAAAATTCACCAACGACGGCTTCATTGAGCAGGAGAACAAGAATACCTTGAGAAAAATGGCCGCTATGACGGTTAACGGTCGACAATACATTATCGAGGCAAAATTTAAGTGTCCGTTCCAACTTTGGACAAGAGTAGACGAAAACGGAAACGTGGTTAGAACAGACAACCATGATGAAATCGGATTGGCATATGTCTATAATCCTTCTGACTATGAGGTCGTAGACCTTGAAATCTACGGTGACTCGCTGCTGGATTACAAGCTGATTAAAAAGTATACTGTGCGAGGACTGACATTTGATGCTGCCAGTTTTTATAATAATTTCCCGTATTTCCTCTACGGAGGGCGCACAACAGAAGCCCGTTTTGACTTTGCAACGCGATACTTCCAGCTTCTCACTGCCGATTTTACTAGCGATGGAATCGACGATATAGTAGTGAGTGTAGACGGAAACATGACTATACTTGACGGCGATGTCGTTCTTAACGGCAAATATGACTATTCATATTGGAATTCTTCAAAGAATGGAGAACTTATAGCCTTTGACAGATTAAAGAGAGATGACAGTGGCTATTATAAAAGCAATAATGTGGCGCGTTTGGCTGTTGGAGACGTAAACAGCGACAATATACCCGAACTGTTGGTGTTTAGAGCGCGAAACGATCCTTATACCAAAAGGTATTTGGATTTGATTGCAGTGCCCATAAATGGGCGCGGAGGTGAGCTTTGTTTGTATTATGACTATTATCTTGACCATGGCTATATGCACTGGACGGTGAGTGAAAAAGAATACGGCACTAAAGGAGATGCATGGTTCCTCGACGTAAAGGTAGGCAATGTTACAAATGGAAAGTATCCTGATGTCGTTATGCTTCATCGCAGCTACAGTGACAAATCGTATACGCAGTATGCAAAGCTCAACGTGTGTCAATTTAATCCTGATGCTGGATATGGCGACGAAAAATTCAATAAGATACCCGTTGATGGCGGAACGGTCAGCGGTGGCTTCCGCAGCAATGCAGGTTGTGCCGGAAACTGTAATGTAACGCTTTTGCGCACGGAACACGGACTTTCCGGTAGGCGCGAGATTATAGTCGGAGCAGATCTTTGGTCATGGGATGCAGATGCAGGCAAGGTGAAGTTCAAGCAGCAAGTGTTCGACTGGATGGATACGGGCAACTATTCTATATTTGCCGACAACATAGTGACAGCCAACATTACAGGAGGAAGCGATGTAGAAGCGGTTTACTATTTTGCAAGCATGAGTACGTCAGACAATGCGGGCAAACGTTATCTATACTCTTTCTTGGGCGCTAACATTATGGCGTATCAGGATTCAGGAAACCTTATAAATTGGTCGGCTTGGAGTTATAACACAAATTTGTTCAAGTACAACACGCATGGCAACCAATGGAGTACGAACAAGGAATGCGAGCTGATGTGGTGGTTTGGCAGCAGCAACGTGGAGTGGGGCAACAATCCGGCTCTCTGTGCAGTTAACATAAATGCGAAAAGCAAGACGCTGGAATACAAATCCACGCAGAAAGTGTTTGGCGAACCAACGATATATGCCATGATTGCAGCGCCGCCAACTTATATTTACGGTGACAACGAGAAATCCCCAAGCGAGGATTATGTCACCAGTTGGGGATATTCGCGCAGCACGTCCACCGAAACGTCAAAGTCGAGCAGCATATCCGCATCAATCATAGCAGGCTTTGAGTACGAGTTCAATGCACCGCTTATTGGACAGAAAGTGGGAGGCATTGATTTCACAACAAAGTTGCAGAGCGAAATATCAAGGTCTGTGTCGTCTGGCTCTTCAGTAACTTATAGCCAGACCTATGAAGCAAGAGACGACAACCGTGTTGTGATGCAGGTCACACCGTATACGCTTTATACATACGAGATAACAAATGCGGAGAACCCCGACGAAATAGGCGGAGAATACCATGTTGCAATTCCGGGCAAGCCAAAGACGATAGGTCTCGGCCTTGCCGACTATGAAGCTCTTGTGGCCGACGCTCCTGGAGCGCCCTATCTTGGCAACGTGTTCAAGCATACTATTGGCGATCCGTTCTCTTATCCAAAGCCGGGAGACTACCTGGGATGGAACACAATGTGGGGAGACGGAAAGGCAGACAGCTATGTTTCCACAGGCTCCGGCGGTGCAACAACACGTGAAATATCCATTGAAACATCTTCGTCAGAGGAAACAGGTTTCTCATTCTCCAATGAAACGGAACTCGTCGTTTCTGCCGGATGCGTAAAAGTGGGCGCAGGTTTCGGCTATAACCGTTCCAATCGGGTTTCTCATTCGGAGACAAAGGGTTTTGCCGTTTCGGCAAGTGTTCCTGGATTAGTTGTGGGCGACACCAATCCAAACCGCAAGTTCTTCGACTGGAACCTGTGCTGGTATTGCAACAGTGCCGGCGGACAAACCTTCCCAGTGGTAAATTATGTGGTGAAACCGTTTGGATTTGAATAGAACATACCGACACGAAACTATAAATAATACTGACACGAAACAATATATAATATAATGATGCTGCAAAGCGGACATATGGATAATATTTAATTCAATGTCAGACAAAGCGAAGAGCCGGCCTTCTCTAAATAAAGATTGGGCTGGCTTTTTGTATGGATATAGGGTCAACAGGATTTTATTGCCATATAGTCGGAAGGCGAGATACCGTTCTTGCGTTTGAACGAGCGGTAGAGATTTATCCTGCTGGCGAAGCCTGTCTCTTTTGCAAGTGCGTCAAGTGTGTGCAGCTTTAGCCATCCGCCCTGGATGAGGCGTTCCGCTTCTGCCAGTCGATACTCGTTTATGTAAGTCTTGAAGTTTACGCCCTGACAATGGTTTATTGTCTCCGAAACGATTCTGTGGCTCTTTCCGCACAGTGCCGCCACATTCGCAATCGAAAGGTCGGGAGTCTTGAACAGGGCATTGGCTTTCACAATGTTTTCTATCTGCTCCATCAATATGCGGTCGTCTTCCGTTGCTACGCCTTCTTCCTCAACATGTGTAGGCATTTCGGCCGTCTTTTCGGTAAGCGGCGTTTCAATCTTCTGGAAAACCTGCACGTAGTTCATGAATTTCACGGCAAAAACGGAATAATACACCCCGCATGTAACCATGAACAACAGCTGAGTGAGCGGCGTTATAACCCAGGCGAACACGAGAGCCACTATGCCAATGGCGGTTGCACTGTAGAAAGCCACGGGCACCCAGCGCAGTCTCATCCGTTCGCCGTCTGAGAACCAGTTGTCCATGCGCTGCCTATAGCTTTTGTAGTAACGGTGGAAGATGGCGATGTAGCGTATCACAAGCACGGCATACCATAGGCAAAAACCGTAGAATACCGTTTCCTGCATTTTTTCAGGGCATTGTGCGAACAGGATGAATGCCGCCACAATGCTTGCCGCCACAACAACCGTTTCGTTAAACGCCCTGCGTCTTGTTAGAAAACCGATGTTTAGCAGCGTTATCAAGGCAAAGGTGAACAGGAACGCTTGGGTTACTGCAATGGCAACAACAATCATGCTGTTCAGCAAGTCGCCGGCAAGAGGATTGCGGCACACCGCCTCGCAGACCAGCGCAATACAGTAAACGAGGAAGGTTGAAGCCACCACCTTTCGGGCAAAGACGTAATTCTTCAGCTCTTTCTTCTTTGGAACGGCAAGAAAGAAAAGGCACAGACTGAAGGCAAGCATCATCCCCGGAATGATGTATGCGGTAAGAAGAAGATATAAGAATATTAGCATAAAAGGTTTCAACAAAGTAATTACTGGCTTACAAAAATAACAAAAAAGATAGATATGCTGCGGTATGAATGTGGTTAATATTAAAAAATAATGCGTGTTTCAGGTTAAAATGTATTAAGGGCGTTTTACATTTCCTTTATTCAAACGTCTTTATTTATAACTTCGTAGGCGAAAATCAGAATGTAGCATAAGTGTCTACGGTTGATAAGGAAAAAGAATAATTAAAAAGGAAAGGAATAACAATGAACAAGAAGACCGTTTTTATGGCAGTTGCAGCAGGATGCCTTGTGTTGGGCAGCTGTGCAAGCAAGAAAGACTTGGAGAACTGCCATAATGAGAACAAGGAGCTGACCCGGAACTATCAGGACTCAAAGGAACAGTTGGCTGCATCAAAGGCACGTGTGACAAGCCTTGAGGAGCAGTTGCAGCAGGCAAAGAAAGACTACGCAGCGCTTCAGAACTCACTTGACAAGAGCCTTGCCAATGCCGGCCAGAACAATATCAGCATTGAAAAGCTTGTAGACCAGATAAACGAATCCAACCAGTATATCCGTCACCTCGTTGAAGTGAAGAGCAAGAGCGATTCGCTGAACATGGTTCTGACGAACAACCTTACCCGTTCGCTGAGCAAGGAGGAAAGCAAGGAAGTTGACGTTCAGGTGCTGAAGGGCGTGGTTTACATTTCGCTTGCCGACAACATGCTCTACAAGAGCGGAAGCTACGAGATTAACGACAGGGCAGCTGAAACGCTGAGCAAGATTGCAAAGATAATAAAGGACTATTCCGACTATGACGTGCTCATTGAAGGCAACACGGACAACGTTCCCGTTAATACCACGGCAGCTTCAATGAAGAACATCCGCAACAACTGGGACCTCTCATGTCTGCGTGCTTCGAGCGTTGTGCAGGCTTTGCAGAACGAATACGGCGTTGATCCGAAACGTCTTACGGCAGGCGGACGCGGCGAGTATAACCCGCTTACGAACAACAACAGCGACGTTGCAAAACAGCGCAACCGCCGTACCCAGATTATCATCACTCCGAAGCTTGACCAGTTTATGGACCTTATCGACAAGGCTCCGGACGAGAAATAAGCAACACAGCTAAATTTGTCATAATGGTAAGCGGCGCGCACCGGTTTTCAGTTAACCGGTTGCGCGCCGCTCTTGTTATTTTCTCATCGCCTTTACTATCTTTCCCATATACATCGAGTGTATGCCGTCTTTGTAGTTGGCGTAGAATTTTCTTGGTATCTCGCCGAATCCTTTCGGGTCGAACGGTGCATGGTATATCATCTCGCACTCAAACACCGTTTTTGCCTCGTCGAAATACGGCGTTCCGTGCTCTGTATATTTTGTGTGCAGCCCCATTGCCTTCACTTTGTCGCCGTCGCGCCCGCTGTGTGTGCCCATATATTCAGGAATGTTTTTGTGCGATTCGTCGAATTCCATAACGGTAAAGTATTTTGTCTTCTCCATATAGCCGAAGGTGTACCTTGATTTGGATACGTAGACAGTTATCGTAGACAAATCTCCTTCCCAGATATTTCCCAAAGCACCCCATCCGATTGTCATTTCGTTGAAGCCCGATTTGTCGCCGGCAGCCAGAAGCAGGCCCTTTCCCTTGAAAAACGTGAACGGATTGCCGTGGAAATCTTTTGTAACGTCGAACTCTTTGAATTCGTTTGCAGCGGAAGCGTCTCCGGTATTCGCAGTGTTTCCGTTGTCTGTCAGCCCGAATTTCTCGTATGAAACGTTCTCCGGCTTCCATTTGTCCTTTGGTGTGTTGTCGCCGTCAGGATAACCGATTACGATAGTGCAGAACGGTATGATGTGTTCGGGCAGGTCAAGCAGTTTTGACACAGCGCTGCACCGTGCCTTGTCGGGGTAAGTCCCGGTCCAGACAGCGCCCAGTCCCATTCCGTGTGCGGCAAGAAGAATGTTCTCCGTAGCTGCCGATGCGTCCTGACTCCAGAACTCGCGCACTGGATCGTCCTTCTCTTTACTCATGTCGCCGCACACCACGATAGCCAGCGGAGCGCCTTTTGCCATGCGTGCATTGGGCGTTGCTTCGGCAATGGCGTTGAGTGTCGCCTTGTCTCTGACCACCACAAAGTGCCATGGTTGCCTGTTCACGGCCGTCGGTGCTGCCATTCCTGCGCGCAGCAGCTTTTCAATCTTGGCGTCTTCCACAGGCTTGTCCTGATATGAGCGCACAGACGAGCGCGTCATTATGTTGTCGTATACCGCGTCGGCGTTGTCGGCGCCAGCAGTCTCGCCTGAGCCGTTTTGCATGGCGAGCCTCACCGACAGTGCAACCACGGCGGCTGCCAATACAACGTTCAATAGTGTTGATGCTTTCATACCTTTATGTTATATGCGTTATTGTTTTTCTGATGTCTGGCTTAGCTTCAGCAGCGTTCCCATGGGGCATACGAAGCGGCAGTAAGGGCGCTTGACCACAAACGAGAACAGGAAGAATGCCCATGCAATGTAAAGCGTTATCCATGAAGCCGACTTGTAGATGAATGCCGCGAAAGGTTCGTATTCTGTCCATTCGCTCCACACTCCGCCCCATATGCAAAGCATCAGTGCCGCCCAAAGCACCTGCCGGAACACATCGAGCCAGTGCAGCGCGCGTGGGCCAAGCGGCAGATGATATTTCATCCCTGTTCCAGCCAACTGCTGAGCAGCGCCGAAGGGGCAAACATGAGAGCAGTAGTAAGTCTTTTTGCCGAACAAAGGATAAACGAATGCCGTTACGAGCATAACCACGGTAATTGCCATTGCCGGCAGTTTAATGCCGTTGGCTGCAATGCCCATAAGCGAAGTGTACGAGAGGAAGGCTCCGCACCAGAACCCCAGCACCAGGATGTTGAGCATTGCCTGCATGCGGCGGTATCTCTTGTCCTTCACAAAGAGCGGCAACACTGCGGCCATCAGCACTACAATAAGTCCGATGATGTTCTTTGCCGACAGCTCGAAGCCGGAAACCGTTGTTCCGCCGTTTCCATAGCCACCGTTTTCTTTCAGTTCCTTCGCTGCATATTCCAGTCCTCTTTGCATGTTGCCTATTATGGCGTCCGACGAGAAAGTCGCTCCCGAAACGGCATCCACTTTCATTGAAGCCGCCTCTTCGACAGTTTTCCCCTTCCATTGGTCGAGCAACTCTGCCGCTTGGCCGAAGAAACTTTCAGTTTCCTGGTTTTTCAGCGCCTTCACCTCAACAATGGTGTTGTCCTTTATGTATATTTCCAGTGGCACTCTTCCAGCGTAACCCGTTATGTCGGCACCGAGTCCCGACGTGTTCACCACCACAGTGCCGTCGGCAAGTGTGCGCAGCGTATCGGTGGCGGCAACCTGTTTGTCCTGTTCCTGTTTTCTGAAGTCGTGTCCCCACAGTCTGCCTTGCGTTACGATGGCGAGCGACGCCACTATCATAAGGCAGACAAAGAGGCTGATTGCTTGTCTGATTTTGTCTGTATTCCTGATCATGTGAAAATAATTTTGTTTGCAATTATTCCTGATGACACCAAAGGGCAAGGAGTAATTGTACGTCGGGCCCGGCACGCTGCAGTTGCAGGCGATACGGGCAATGACTGTTTCTCTTTATAATGCAAAGGTAAGCAAACGACCGTTTAACTCCAAGCAATTACGTATAATTATCCGGCTGCACATCCTCTTGTTCCAGACATAACGTCGTTGTTGACGAAAGTCACTTGCTTTCAACGCGAAAACAACTGTCTTTTCATTACAACGGCGTTATGTCCTTTTGGCAACTGTGCATAGCAGGCAATACCTAAAACAGATGATTTTGTAAAGCCTTCTGAAAACCATCAAATTTGGGTATTGTGAACGGAAAGCAATGCAAGTAACTTTGCACATCAAATTTTATTGTTTAGAATGAAAATCAAAGGCCATACCTTCAAAATCAGAAAGAAAACCGTGTTCGCCTCGCTGGCGACAGTATTGCTTGTTTGCGTCCTCGTTGGCGTGTGGAAAGCGTGGGTCGCTCCAACCCGCATTGCTTTCGTGAACTATCAGGCAATAGAACTGGGGCAGATAGCAAAGTCAAACGACAGCCGCATGGTCAGTCTTGACGAAGTTTCCACAGACAAGCTCGACGAACTCAGCGGATACGACATGATATTCGTCAACGGAATGGGATTGCGTCTCGACGCAACGCAGCGCCAGCAACTGCAACAAGCTGCGGAGAACGTTCCTACTTTGACAAAGGCAGCGACAAATCCCGACAACAACGTTAACTCCGTCGACGGCTTCGATGCGGCATATCTGATGAAATATTTGTCTAACGGCAGTCGACGCAATTACCGCAGCATGTTGCAGTATGTACGCAAGTTCATCGACGGCAAGAAACTTTTCGCCCCAGAACCGGAAGTGTGCGACGAGAGGCCAGACTATCTGCTGACGCACTATGATCTGGACGATGAGAACGGCGACGAGATCGGATTCAACAGCATTGCCGAATACAACGCATATCTTTCAAAACACGACGTTCTGAAAAAAAATGCGCCCGCAGTTCTTGTTACGGGCTTTATGGGTTCGGCTCCCGACCTTGAAAAGGCACTTGAAGAGAAAGGCGTGAATGTTTACCGCGTGAACAGGCTTCAACAGTTTGTGGCGATGCATCATGCCGACAGCATTAGCGTGGCGGCAGTTATAAACATGGCTCACGGCCGCATGGGCGATTACTTCGTTGAGTTTCTCAAGCAGAAGAATATCCCGCTGTTTTCGCCGCTCAACGTGAACCGCCTCACCGAAGAATGGATTGCAGACAAGCAGGGAATGAACGGCGGTTTCATGTCGCAAAGCCTTGTTACACCCGAGATCGACGGCGCTGTGCGCCCTTACGCTCTTTTCGCCCACCGCATCAACAGCGAAGGACTTCAGGAGGTTTACGGCATGCCCGACCGTATGGAAACATTCGTGCAGACTGTGAAAGGATATGTAAACCTGAAACAGAAGAAAAATTCCGACAAGCGTATTGCGATATTCTACTTTAAAGGTCCTGGGCAGAACTCGCTCGTGGCTTCGGGAATGGAAGTCGTTCCGTCGATATACAACTTGCTCCTTCGCCTTAAGGCAGAGGGCTACAACGTCGGCACGCTGCCCTCGTCGGCCGAAGCACTTGCCCGCCAGATACAACAGCAGGGAGCCGTGTTCGGAACTTACGCCGAAGGCGCATACACCAATTTTCTGAAGACAGGAAAACCGGCGCTAGTTACGGCCAAGCAGTATGCCGACTGGACAGGCAAGGCCCTTTCGAAGAATCAGATTAGCGACATGAACAAGCTGAACGGACCGTTTCCTGGCAAATACATGGCAACGGACGACGGACAGCTTGCCGTTGCGCGCCTGCAGTTCGGAAACGTCGTTCTGCTGCCACAGGTTATGGCAGGCGAGGGCGGCGACAGTTTCAAGATTGTCCATGGCACCGACCAGGCACCGCCACATACCTACGTTGCCTCATACCTTTGGGCGCGTTACGGTTTCAACGCCGATGCCTTGGTTCATTTCGGAACGCACGGCTCGCTCGAATACACGCCGCGCAAGCAAGTAGCGCTTGGGCCGGACGACTGGTCCGACCGTTTGGTAGGTCCGCTTCCACATTATTATATATATACGATAAGCAACGTAGGCGAGGGCATGATAGCCAAAAGGCGAACCTATGCACAGTTGATATCATATCTGACGCCCCCGTTCAAGGAAAGCCAGCTGCGCGACACCTACAAGCAACTAAACGCCGCCATTGCCGCATACAACAAGAAACCGGGCGAAGCACAGTCGCTGCTGGTAAAGAAACTTACTGTAGATTTGGGCATAGCACGTGAGTTGGGACTGGACACAAAGCAGATGAAAAAGCCGTTCACGGCAGATGAAGTGGCAAAGGTGGAAAGTTTTGCCGATGAACTGGTGAACGAGAAAATAACCGGACGTCTTTACACAATGGGCGAACCTTACTCCGAAGAAGATATCCGCACAAGCGTTTACGCCATGGCCACAGACCCGATAGCCTATGGCTTGCTTGCAGTGGACAAACTGAAGGGAAGGGCAAAAAACGGAGTGGAGAAACACAAGCAACTGTTCGACGCCCTTTATCTAGACAAGGCGTGCAACACCGTGACTGCGCTTATGGACAACGGCGGAACCGTTACCGACGAATATATTTGCCGCTATGCCGGAATAACCAAAGCCGAGCTTGCAATGGCGCGCAAGGTTGAGGCCATGCAGGCTGCCCCCGATCCTATATCCATGATGATGCAAATGGCAGACAACATGCCGGTGCAGACAGCCAAGGCAAAGGGCAAGAAAGACACCCGCACCGTTAGCCAGCTGCGCGAGGCAGGGCAGATGGGCAAGAAAGAGATACCGCAGATGAGCCGCGAAGCCTTTGAGAAGATGGAACAAAGCGGGCGCTTCCCCGAAAAGATGATGCAGGCAATAAAGCTGGGGCAACGCTGGTATAAAATGGAGCAAAGCGGACGCAAGGGAAAACAAGCCAAAGGTGCACGAAAAGGTATGCCTGCAAGCGGTAAAACACACTTTACGCGCCCGCAGATAAACCTTGCACAGGCCATAACCACAGTGGAACGTGCACTTGAGAACGTGGGCAAATATTCAGAAGCCCTGAGACAAAGTCCAGAGAGGGAACTCTCGCAGCTCGTAAATGCACTGGCCGGAGGATATACCGCACCGTCGCCCGGAGGCGATCCGATAGTCAATCCAAACACGTTGCCTACGGGACGCAACCTCTTCTCCATCAACGTGGAGAACACACCAACAGAGGAGGCTTGGGAGAAGGCAAAGGCATTGGCCGACAATACAATAAAGATGTATCGCCAACGCCACAAGGGAGAATATCCGCGCAAGGTGAGCTACACGCTGTGGAGCAGTGAATTCATTGAGACCGGAGGTGCAACGATAGCGCAAGTGCTCTACATGCTCGGTGTGGAACCGGTGAGAGACGCCTTCGGACGCGTTACCGACTTGAGGCTTATACCGTCAAAACAACTTGGACGCCCGCGCATAGACGTAGTAGTTCAAACCAGCGGACAGTTGCGTGACCTTGCCGCTTCAAGACTGTTTCTCATAAACAAGGCGATAGCACTGGCGGCAGGTGCATCTGACGACAAGTATGACAACCTTGTCAAGGAAGGCGTGACAGAATCGGAACGCCATCTCGTTGAAAAGGGAATGTCGCCGAAGGAAGCCCGCGAGGTAAGCATGTATCGCGTGTTTGGCGGCGTGAACGGCGGATACGGAACGGGAATACAGTCGATGGTTGAGGCTGGCGACCGTTGGGACAAGGAGAGTCAGATTGCCGAAGTATATATGAACAACATGGGAGCATACTATGGCGACGAGAAAAACTGGGAAAGCGTAAGGCAGGCAGCCTTTGAAGCCGCACTCACACGCACTGACGTAGTGGTGCAGCCACGCCAAAGCAATACTTGGGGAGCGCTCAGTCTTGACCACGTCTACGAGTTCATGGGAGGCATGAACCTAGCCGTCAGGAACGTGACGGGCAAGGACCCCGACGCATATCTTGCTGACTACCGCAACCACAACAACATGCGCATGCAGGAAGTGAAGGAAGCAATAGGCGTGGAGAGCCGTACAACGATATTCAATCCCGCATATATAAAGGAGAAGATGAAGGGCGGCGCAAGCAGTGCAGGCAGTTTTTCGGAAATAGTGAAGAACACTTACGGCTGGAACGTGATGAAGCCGAAGGCCATCGACAAGGAGATGTGGGATGAGATATACAACGTGTATGTGAAAGACAAGTATGCTCTTGGCACGCGCGAGTTCTTCGACAAGCAGAATCCGGCCGCACTTGAAGAGATGACCGCGGTGATGATGGAAAGTGCGCGCAAGGGTTACTGGAAAGCGTCGGCCGAACAGTTGCGCGAGGTGGCTAAACTGCATGTCGAGACAGTGAACAAGTTCAAACCTTCATGCTCAGGTTTCGTTTGCAACAACGCCAAACTGAAGGATTTCATATCTTCAAAGACCGACGCCGGCAGTGCTAAGCAGTATGAAAAGAACGTTGCGGAAATACGCGACGCCCAGGCTGCCAAAAACGACGGCAAGGGAATGGTGATGAAGAAAGAGACGCTCAGCGACGAAGCGGCGCAGACAACGGCCGTGGTCAGCGGCATGGTTGCCGTGGTTGTGGCGCTGGTTGCAGTCGTGTTGATTGTATTGCTCGTGCGCAAGCGCCGCAAGGGAATGGACGGAAGTACGGGTGACGAACTATAGGAGAACTGACAAAGAATGGAAACACTTGTATTGTTGATGATGTTGCTGGTGTGCGTGAGCTTCATCATAAAGCAGACGTTCCACAACGTAAAGGAGATAATGGCAGCCGCAGTGGTGCTGGTGTTCTTCGTCGGCATGATGTGGAGCTTTGCCGCAGAACAGTCAAAGACGCAAGTGGCTGCGTGGATTGCCGACAGCAAGCTGATGCTCGATATGGCTGTGCTGATGAGCGTTGATGTGGCACTTGGAATACTGTTCTGTGTGTTCCACGTTGACATTAAGACCTCGGCACATGTAAGCAAGGCAAAGCGCATGGCGTATGCCGCACTAAAGTATTTTCCCGGACTGTTGGTCTTCCCTGTGATGTTCAGCTTCCTGGTAATGCTCGTGTTCGCACTGCCGGGCGTATCGTTCCAAACAGTGTCGTGGAGCCTTGCAGCTTTGGTCTTTGTGCTTGTGCCTGCGTTGGCATATGGCTTGCGCTGGCTTCTGCCCGAAAGCTCAATCCGTCTTGAGATGCTTTTCCTCGTAAACGTGACGCTTGGCCTTGCCGGCATCGTGGGAACGGTAAACGGAAAGACTGCCGTTTCGGGCATAAACGATTTCGACGCAAAGGCATTGCTGGCAGTTGTGGCTATGGTGATAGCCGGAATGGCGGTCGGAATGGCTTACTACCGTTGGCGTGAAAAGAAGATATTGAAGAGGATGAGGTGAATGTAGCCTTAGCCAAAAGCATTTGAACACATTTGGTCAGAAAATAAAAATAAGAAAAAAGAATATGAATTACATTTCAGACGTATTGTTTTGGATTTCCACCGGACTTCTTGTTCCGGTTGTTGTGTTGCTGATATGGTTCTTCCTCAGAGCCTTGCTGCTCTTGGGCGGATTCTTCGGACAGTATCTTGTGCGCAGAAAGGCTGCGGCGGAGATACGCACACAACTTGACGGCTTGACGGCAGACAACATAGACACGCTGCCGGAAAGGTTACCGAAGAACAAACAGACCGTTGTGGCGGCATACATTGCACGTATTGTTGAAGACCGAGAAAGCGAAGCCCGCGTGAACCGTGCACTCGACCAGTTTGAACAGTATGCAGACAAAGACATGTCTCTGCCTTCAACGCTTCTCAAGATGGGGCCGATGCTCGGACTTATGGGTACGCTCATTCCAATGGGACCAGCCCTCGTGGGACTTTCCACCGGTGATATTGCTTCAATGGCATATAACATGCAGGTGGCTTTCGCCACCACCGTGGTAGGACTCTTCTCTGCTGCCATCGGCTTCGTAACCAAACAGGCAAAGAACCGATGGTTCAAGGAAGACGTGGCGAACCTTAATTTCATTGCAGACCTTATAAGCGAGGAACACAAGGCATGAGACAACGCAGAAGAAACAGACTCGCCCACGACGGCGAGGACGATGACCCGATGAGCGTTGTGAGCAACCTCTTCGATGTAGCCATGGTGTTTGCTGTGGCTCTTATGGTGGCTCTCGTCACGCGCTACAGTATGACCGAGATGTTCAGCAAGGATGACTTTACTGTTGTGAAGAATCCCGGCAAGGAAAACATGGAGATAATAACAAAGGACGGACAGAAGATAAACCGTTACACTCCATCGGAAGATCAGAGCAACAAGAGCGGCAACAGGGGAAAGAAGGTTGGTATTGCATACCAGCTTGAAAACGGAGAAATTATTTACGTGCCGGAAGACAAGTAACAAATGGCAAAGAAGAGGAAAAGTTTCGTATCTTGGCGAAAGTATCACCGCTGGGCGGGAATTGTGCTTGCCCTGTTCATGATTGTTTTCTGTGTGTCGGGAATCATTCTTAACCACCGTAACATTGTTTCATGTGTCGACGTGAACCGTTCGCTGCTTCCATCCGGTTACCGTGTTGCCGATTACAACAATGGCGTAGTTAAAGGCTCTCTGCGTTTGGACAACGATACGGTCGTTGTCTACGGATGTGGCGGCGTATGGCTTGTTGACACGGCAGCTACGCACTGGAAACCAATCAACAACGGCTTTGGTACTGGTGTGGACCGACGCAATGTGCGAAACGTTGTGGCCGACAAGAACGGCACGTTGTGGTGCGTAACCAATTATTCTCTGTTCCGTTACGACGGCAACGCATGGGAAAAAGTACAAATTCCAAGTGGCAGCGAGAGACTTGCAGATGTCTCGCTCAATGAAGACAGCACAAGACTCGCAGTTCTGTCGCGCAGCGCGGTTTATCTGCTGCCTGTTTCGAAGAATATCATAGGCAGAGTTGAACGTCGCGAACTTAAGGCTCCGGCAGGGTTCAGCCCGAAAGAAACACTGTTCCGCACGGTGTGGAAACTGCATAGCGGTGAACTGTTCGGATTGCCAGGCATTATGGTTGTTGACGCCATTGCTGTGGTGCTCATAATACTGTCGGTCACGGGCATTGTAATCTTCATTTTGCCTTATGGCATACGCCGTAGCAACCGAAAGGGCAACCGCGATGATGCAAAGCGAAAGGCACGCTCAATGGGATTAAACTTGCGCTGGCACAACAAGCTGGGCAGTGTGACTATAATCCTTACGCTTCTTCTCACGTTCACAGGCACTTGTCTGCGTCCGCCCTTTATGATACCGCTCGTCATGGTTAAGACAGCACCGTTCAACGCTTCGAACAATCCGTGGAATGACAAGCTGCGCACTATACGTTGGGACAAACAGCAATCTCTGTGGCTGCTGTCCACTTCGGAAGGCTTCATAACGGTAGACCAAAGTCTGCGTGGCATACCTACAATGGCTAAGCCTGGAACCACGCTCTCCGTCAGTCCGATGGGAGTCAACGTTATGGTGCAGCAAAATGACGGGTCGTGGCTGGTCGGTTCGTTCAGCGGCATCTATAGTTGGCAGCCAAAAACGGGAAAGGTTTTGCAATATCCGTCAGAAAAGCCAGTTGGAAAGGGTCGCGGCATGATGGCGACAGGTTCGTTGGCAAGCGGCTTTTCAGAAGATTTCCTCGGTGGCAAACCCATTGTGTTTGGATATTCAGACGGTTCGAACAATCAAATGCCCCCGATGCCAGAAGAAATGAAAAATGTGCCGCTTTCGTTGTGGAATGTGGCGCTAGAGCTTCATGTGGGTCGTTGTTATGCCCCGTTCCTTGGACCGTTCTCCGAAATGTTCGTATTCCTGTTCGGAACGCTTATCACACTCATTGTCCTGTCGGGATACATTGTGTATAGGCGCACTCACCGCAAGCACAGAAAAGGCAATGCCAACAGACGTGACGGAAACAGCGTGACAGTGGCAACAAGCAATGAACCGGTAGATGAAAAACTTTAGGATAAACGAAACAAACATAATTTTTAACTTCTAAAACTTAAGTAAAGAGATGAAAAAGATCAAGACAATGCTGGCTATGATGCTGGCTATGGTAACATTCTGTGGAGCAATGACATCATGCGGCGACGACGATGACAACAATGTTGCCGCAGCAAAGGAGGTTGTGGGAACATACGTGAACAATCTTGAAATGACGGTTATGGGTTCGACATCCACGTATGAAAACGCCGAGGTAAAGATTGAATACTCTACTGACCAGAGCGTAAACGTTACTCTCCCAGGCGCAGGAAGCGGTGCTATGACACTGCCGACTATAAAAGTTCCAAATGTAGTTGTTGCAGGATCAAACGGAAACTATACGCTGAAACTGGAGAGTTACAAAGGCACAATAACTGTGAATGGTGCAGAAAAAAACTATACCGTAACCATTAACGGTACATACTCAAACAATGTCCTCGTACTTAACTACAGTTTGCAGTACGGTGCAATGCCAGTGCCGATGATCGGTAAATTCACTGCCACAAAGAAATAATGCCGATGAAGAAGAAACTCTTGGCTCTTCTTGCTGTGCTTCCTTTGCTCGCAGTTAATGCCGAAAACGCCGTAAATGGTGACGTCGTGGGCCGTGTGCTCGACGACACCGGCGCACCGCTTATCGGGGCACGTGTGGAAGTGACTGGCGAGGAGAACGCAACAGTGACTGATGCCGACGGCTATTTTCATCTTCCAACCCCGAAGGACGGGGCGGTGAGGGTGAAGGTGAGCTACGTCGGTTTTCAGACGGAAACATTCGTGGTAAAGTCAGACAAAAACGGAAACACCTTACGATTGAATCCAGACGCAACGGCACTCGAACAAGTGGTCGTTACCGGAACGCGCACTCCAAAGGCTTTGAAAGATGCACCAGTGGTGACAAGAGTCATTACAGCCAACGATCTGAAACTGGCTGACGCAACAAATATCCAGGATCTTCTCACGGAACAGTTGCCTGGACTGGAGTTCGGCTATGCCATGAACCAGGAAACGTCGCTCAACATGAACGGATTCGGCGGAAACGCAGTGCTCTTTCTTGTTGACGGCGAGCGTTTGGCTGGAGAAACAATGGACAATGTTGATTACAGTCGCCTTAACCTCGACAATGTCGGACGTATAGAAGTTGTGAAGGGAGCTGCATCTGCCCTCTACGGAGCCAATGCCGTGGCAGGAGTGGTGAACATCATCACACGCGAAAGCAAGGAACCGTGGACGGCTAACGTTAACTCGCGTTACAACGACTTCAACAAAGAATGGCGCTACGGCGGTACGTTCAGTTTCAACGCAGGTAAATGGAACTCGCAAACAAACGTGCAGAGAACGACATCGCACGAAGTGCAGCTTACAAGTCCGTTTGATACCGAATCCAACATCCTTCATATCTATGGGGGAGAGACCTTCAACGTTAAGGAACGGCTGGCATACACTCTGTCTGACAAAGTGAAACTCATCGCCCGCGGTGGATACTTCGCCCGAATAAGCAACCGCAATACTTACGATGACCATTATAAAGACTATAACGGCGGGTTGAAAGGCGTGTTCAACTTCACTAAGAACGATAACCTTGAACTTTCATATGCCTACGATCAGTATGACAAGGCGAGATATATCAGCAATAAGCGCACTCACGACCACGACTATTCTAACAGACAGAATGTTGCGCGTGCTCTTTATTCGCACATATTCGGCAAGAATACCCTTACGGTAGGAGCCGATTACATGAATGACTATCTCACCACCTACCAGTTCGCGAACAATGCTTCGCACACGCAGAACTCATTCGATGCATTCGCTCAATTCGACTATAACCCGTTGGAGTGGTTAAACGTGGTGGCAAGTTTACGCCATGACTATTTCTCTGCATCCGACGAGAATTCCACTACTGCACGGCTAGCCGTGATGACAAAGTGGAAGGGCTTCAGTATTAGAGCTAACTATGCAGGAGGGTTCCGTGCGCCAACGCTGAAGGAAATGTATATGTCGTTCGATATGGCCGGGATGCAGATGATATACGGCAATCCCGACCTTAAGCCGGAAAAGAGCAATAACTTCAACATTGCTTTCGAACACTCTGGACGCATAAAAGGAGTGGGGCAGTACAGCCTTACGCTCATGGGGTATCTTAACAAATACGACAAGCGAATAACAACTGAAGACTACGAGGAGTATGTGCCGGGAACGGGACAACCGCAATATGCTTCGCGCTATTGCAACGAAGACGGCGTTGATGTGAGCGGCATTGACTTTAGTGCTCAGTTCCGTGCAGACTTCGGGCTTGGAGTAAAACTTGACTATAGCTATCTACATGTGGCGGGACGCAGCGTAGACTCTCAGTTCTCGCAGCCCAGACCATCATCGGCAACTTGGAGAATAGACTATGATCATCAGTTCTGTTCCTTCTATCGTATGAGTGCTGCACTTTCGGGACGTTATCTTTCAGAGCCTGACACGCAGCGAGAAAGCCACGACGGAGCATATTCGCTTTGGAAATTCACACTGCAGAACCGTCTTTGGGATGCAGTGAACGTTAATTTCAACATCGACAACCTGTTCGACTATACGCCAGCACGCTACTATTACAGTTCGGCAATGACTACTGGACGAACTTATTCCGTTGGTGTGTCGGTGGACATCGACCGCTTTTTTACAAAGAATAAAGCACGGAAATAAGGCTTTGCCTGCTTGGAAAAACAAAAGGGACTGGAGAAACATATTGCGTTCTTCCAGTCCCTTTGTTTTTTTGTCAAGTAAACTCTGGCAATACCGATGGAACAACTTTTATGTTACATCGCTATTTTCATGGTTTTGTTGCCCTGCTTCACTACGACGATGCCTTTGTTCCCGTTTGTTTTGCATGTGCGGCCGTCTATTGTGAACGTCTCTGTTGGTTCGCTCCAGTCAATCGTTCCGTTCTCATTTGCAGGTGCATATATTCCTGTAGACTGTTTCGTTCCTTTTATTACACCGCTCTTAATCTCCCAAGTGCCTGCAGACGATGATGTGCTGGTGTAGTGAAAAACAATTTGTATTTTCTTTCCGCAGAAATTGTTAAGCGACAACTTGCCAGAATCGTTGAATGTCCATGATGTTCCCTTGGGCCATGTCACACCATCAAGCACTGTCGTGTTTCCATCGCAGCGCACTTCAACCGTGTATGTCTCTGCTGGAGCGAGAACTCCCTTATTGCATGCGTGGTTGAAATTGAGTGTTGCCGAAGAGTAAACGGTAAGATCAATTTCTGGCGACACCAAACTTGCGTCAGCAGCATAAGTTGTGCTGTTGGCATAGGCCGAACCTGTCCATCCGTAGCTAGAACTGCGCGTCCATACTTCCTTCGTGAGAGGGTTTACTGTATTCTCTGTCGTAAACGAACCGTCTGATGAAGTGAAAGTCCATTCAGATATTGTCTCTTCTTTCTGTGTCGGGGTATCGTCACCCTCACTGTATGTTGCAGTGCATACTGTTGTGCCAGGATCGAAGGCATAGTCAACGCTGTCTCCCCAAATATAGTCCATCAAGTTAGGAAAATCAACAAACGGGTTGCGGTTGCCTTGAATTTGGCTCACTGCATTGTTGCGCGCTATCTCCAGTTCATTAGGTTGGTCTGTCTTTGCCCATTCTATATATAAAGTGTAAGCCCACGGTTTGAGAGTTGGATATTCGCCAGTGGTAAGTATCTCCTGAGCAACGTTGTTGCTGTATGTCAGATTCTGGTAGCAAGTTGCCATATACATATAGCCGCGTGCGAAGTCTCCCTTCCATTCGTCTCCAGGTTCCCAAACCATGAAACCTTCCGAACCCATGCCGATCTTTGTCATGTTGTTTGTTGTCTTTACCGTTGTTACCTTGCCCATAGGATAGTTGCTCTTGCTCGAGTTTATTTTTTGCTCGCAAGGCATAAGGTTATACAAGTCTTGGTAAGCCTGGTTGGTCGTTCCTCCCCACCAACTCTTAGGGAAAGAGTGTTCGATATTCATGTCGGTTCCTCTCTCTCCTTGTGACGTGCTTTGCGGCCATGTGCTTTCTGGGGAGTATCGGTCAATGAAACGGCCGTCGTCTGTGCGGTCGGTAATCCAGAAGCCCCACCAAGTGTGGCCGGAGCCTGAGCCGTAAGCCAACACGTCAGCGTCCTTTATAACTGCATAGACTGCATTTTTCAGCTCTTTGCCTTTTAGTCCCTTGAGCGTATCGTAGTATCCGCTCGGAATCTGCGCCAGCGACATTGCATAGGACCATGCCAAGGTCGCCAACGTCAGAAGTGTTCTGATATTATTACTTTTCATATAATGTATAAAATGTTTTTTCTTAGCCTGGTTTGGACCCAATAAGGTTTGCGTAATGTAGTTTTACTGGTTATGTACCAGCTGCAAAGTTACGTTTTTCTTCCGAGTAACAATTCTCTAAGCTTGTTATTTTATCATTACATTCACTCACCGATAAATTCTTTGAAAGCAGTGTTGTAGCCGTTGAACACGTTGATGTCCACATCACCGTGTATACCTTTTACCTTGCCGTAGGGCGTGAGCTGCCAGAAAGCCAGTTTTATGTCGGGGCGGTATTTGCCGTATCTTGCAATCCACACGGGGTATTTTTTCTTTATATCAGGTGCTTGTGAAAGGTATCTGTTCACGAAACCTTGTCCGACGTAGAGCACAGGGCGTCTGCCTGTGTGCCGGTTTACGATACTGAGCCATTTGCGCACTCTTCTGAACATTTCCTCTGTTCCTCCCATCTGCGCTATCTGTGCATCGCTTGGCTCCAGGTCAAGGACCGGAGGCAAGTCCCCTTTTTCGTATTTCATGTTGTTTATGAAAAAATATGCCTGTTTGTCGGCAGGAGACGAAGGTGAAAAGAAATGATAAGCACCTGTGTGTATGTCGTGAAGCTTGGCCTGACGGTAGTCGTTCCCATAGTATTTGTTGCGCACGGTAGTTCCTTCTGTAGCCTTTATATATGCAAACGTTATGGAATAGTTAACATTTCCTTTGCTGATGTTTTCTGAACCTAGTCCCGTTATGCGTAGCGAAGCCCAATCAATGACGTAGCGGTGTTTGCCTTGTTCGTGCTGATATTTTGAAACGTCAATGCCGTAGATGCGGTCGGAAGTGTGAAGCATGCGCTCGCCACGGTATTTCCCGTTGCGCCAGTCGCCGGCTTTCACTCTGCCTTGCTTCTCTATTCCGCATCCGAAACCATTGGGCTTGTTGTTGTTCCAGTGTCCTGTGTAAAAACTGCCGTCGATGCCTTTCCATGTTCCGTGGCCTGTGGCGTGGAGCAAAGTGTCTATTTCTCCTGAATATGTTCCTGCCGAGTCGCGGCACGTGCCTTTTACTATTGTGTCGCATTTCCATACAGCATCTATGATGCGCCCAAGCGAATCGGTTGTAGTGCCGTAGCCGCTGCGCTTGCCGTCCTTCCAGGTTCCGCTGTAGAGAGTACTGTCGCCAATTGTCAGCACACCGTAGCCGTTAGGCTTGCCGTTCAGCACTTCTCCACGGTAGCACAACTTTCCATAATGGATTGTTTGCGTGTCGGTTTGCTTGTTGTTGGAACACGAGGCAAGGACAATGTATAGTAACAGGGTTATAAAGGTATATGATTTTTTCATATTATGCGTCCATTGAAGTTCAGACCAATGAAGAAACCTTTGTCGCTGAAGAGCGGCGCTCCGTCAGGCAAAAGCAACTGCGGTATGTCGTGACGGCAAGAGTCTTTCATTACACCTCTGAATGTTGATATTTTGCGCAAAGCCGGCTTTGCTGCTCCTGGACTGTATAGTCCGAATACCGTTGCTGCATTTATCGTGTCGTCACGTTCCGGGCTTATGCGAAAGAATTTTGACGTATAAACCGCATTTGCTTCTTTGGGCATGAATTTGTTCCTCGTCTGAAGTGTTACCGTTTGTTGCGCCCTTCCGCTTTTGTCTTCGTTCACAATGGTGCATGGAATGGTGATTGTCGTTTTCCCGTTGGCGGAATAGAGTAGGGCATAGCTTGTGCGTTCGTTTAGACGAAGATTCTTCATGTTCTTCAGCTTGTAAAGCAGTTCAAGCTGTTTTTCTGCTTTGCTTCTCAAGTCAGCATATTCTTCCGCATATTCGGCAATGAAAGTGTAACCTTCGTCCTTCACACTGTGTGTTTTTAGGTAATAGTCCAGTTCTGCTTTGCGCCGTTTGTATTTCGTTGCCATTTCATCCAAGTGGTTTATAGTCCGGTTTACCAGCGTGTCGGCATTAAGCGTGGCAAGTTTTTCGCAGTCTTCAGCAAACGGATTAACGCTCATTATGCGTCCGTTGCACGATGGAAAAAACGTTAGCTTGTTTATCCAGCATCCCAACAATGTTAGATGGACTTCTGTTCTGCTGTCGGCGTTTTCCTTCACGATGTAAAATGTCGTGTCGGGAGTGATTTCCCTTATTGCCGCAACTGTTTTTCCCTCGGATACAATTTCAATCTGTCTCGTACATACCACTTTTGCAACACTTCTGCGCATGGCATCGGGACTTTCTGGCAGGAAAGACGGTACGGACATAAAAGCAATCGCCGCCAATATTGCTATTGGTAGCGATTGCAGTACTGTTTTTGTTATCTGTTTCTTAGTCAATTTCTTCATCTGCTTCGTAACCACCCATCTCGCGGATGGCGTTCTTTAGCATGGTATACTGCTGATAAAGGTTGTTTACTGCTTCTTCGCCCTTGGTGTAATCGTGTTGTGGACTCTTGAGGAAGAAACTCAGGAAACGCTGTGTGCCCCATTTCCCTGCTCTTGCAGCAAGGTCGCTCAGCAAACAGAGGTCGAGCAAGAGCGGTGCCGCAAGAATAGAGTCGCGACACAGGAAGTTTATCTTTACCTGCATGGGGTATCCCATCCATCCGAAGATGTCGATGTTGTCCCAACCCTCTTTGTTGTCGTTGCGTGGCGGATAATAGTTGATGCGAACCTTGTGGTAATATTGCGTGTCTTCGTCGTTTCCGTGTCCGTAAAGGTCGGGTTGCACATCGGGTTTAAGTATTGTTTCCAGCGTTGACAGCTTGCTTACTTCTTTTGTGTGGAAGTTTGCAGGTTCGTCAAGCACCAGACCGTCTCTGTTGCCCAGTATGTTTGTTGAGAACCAGCCGCTCAGTCCAAGGCAGCGTGTGCCGATAATCGGAGCGAAGCCGCTTTTTACGAGAGTTTGGCCCGTTTTGAAGTCTTTGCCTGCAATAGGCATCTTTGTCTTTTCTGCCAACTCCCACATCGCGGGGATGTCTACTGTTGTGTTTGGCGCCCCCATGATAAAAGGCGCTCCTTCTGTTAGTGCAGCATAGGCATAGCACATTGAAGGAGCTATGTGCTCGCGGTCGTCGTCTTTCATGGCTTTCTCCAAGTCGGCCAGCGTGTAGTGTATCTTCTCGTCTACGGGAACATATATTTCCGTTGACGCAGCCCAGATGACAACTATGCGGGCACAACCGTTCTCTTGCTTGAAATTACGTATGTCCTCGCGCAGTGCCTCTACCATCTCCCAGCGGGTCTTGCAGTCCTTGACGTTGTCGCCATCCAGACGCTTTGCGTAGTTCTTGTCGAAGGCAGCCTTCATGGGCTTTATCTTCTCCAGCTCGTCTTTAACGGGATTGATGTCCTTTTCTTTCAGAACCTCGGCATACATGGCAGCCTGATAGGCATTCTGAGGATAAACGTCCCACGTTCCGAACACAATGTCGTCAAGGCTTGCAAGCGGAACTATGTCCTTGTAGTGAAGATACTTCTTGTTTTCGCCTTTGCCAACGCGGATCTTGTCGTATTGCGTCATTGAGCCTACAGGTTTTGTCAAGCCGCGGCGCGTCATCAGCACGCCGGTCATGAATGTTGTAGCAACGGCTCCGTTGCCAACAATCATTATTCCTAGTTTCCCCTCAGCGGGTTTTACATTGGTTTGCATAATTATTATATAGTAGTTTATGTAAAAATCGTATTAAGCAGGTTGTGTTTTGTAATATTAAATATGCTGTGAAACCTCTTGTTGTGTTAACATCACTGTTCTTAATATATCTATGCAAAGTTATCAAAAACAATAACAAAATATAGAAATATGCTTGTGATTTATTTTGATATGCGTGCTTTATAACATTTATGTGGCGAAATGTTGGTATATCCATGAAGAAAACTTTGTTCATGTGACCGGTTTTTTTGCTTAATACTAATCTTTAAATAAAAAAAGTGTAGGCTTATTGCTGTATGTTCGTGGCAAATTGTAAGGGAACTTGTGTTTGTGGAATGATTTGAATAAAGTTTCAATTTTAATTTATTTGTCTTTGAACGTATTGTTTGTATATTTGCAACGTTAATGTTTCCAGACTTTGGATAAAGTGAAAATAAGGCGCTTGATCACTTTTGTCGACTAATATAATAATAAGGTATGAACAGAATATTTATTTTCATTTTGTGTTTTTGTCTTTCCGTCGTTATGTCGGCACAGGAGTCAGCAAAATTTCATGTCACTTACGATTGTGAAGCCGAATATGTTGCAGGCAAAAAGTCTGTAAGTGTATGGAACCTTGATGTGGGAGACTCTACTGCAATATTCTACAATGACAGTTACAGGGAATTTGAAAAAGGTTGCTCAAAATTGCAGTCAGAGGGAGATATGATGAAGGCATTGGCGCAAATAAAGGAGTTGGGCCAAAAATACTCCAACAGGAACGGTCTCCAGATTTTGATAGACAGTCCTGCGAAGGGAAAGTATTCATACCTAAACGATATCTTCGGCTCTTCCATGCAGTATGTAGAAAGCATCCCCAAGATAGATTGGCAGATGCAAGACAGCACAAACACAATAAAAGGTTATCAGTGCCGGCAGGCAAAAGGAACTCTGTATGGGCGGACATGGACTGTATGGTTTACTATAGATCTTCCGATTTGCTATGGACCCTATTTGCTTTGCGGCTTGCCTGGACTGATTCTTGCGGCAAGAGATGATGACGGCTGCTTTAATTTCATGTTGGCTGGCATAGAGAAAGCGCAGGAAGGAACGCAGGTATCTTTTCTGACGAAAGAGAAGCCGTTGAAGTGCACCCGCAAACGGTTTCTGAAACTGAGAGAAGAAAAGGCAGGGCTTACCGTTCGTCAGGAAGCGGAGAGAGGTATGAGCAAATTTACCACGGGTAAGAGCAGGATTTATGCAATCAGAGACGAAAACGGGAAAGACATTTCCAATGAACTCTTGCCTAAGGAAAATCATTTGGACAAAGAATGAGATATTTGCTGCTTCTCTTTGTTTCTTTCCTTTATGCCACGCATTTGTTTTCCCAAACCTTTGTGGGAAAAGTGACAGACAAGGACAAGAATCCTTTGCCCGGAGCCACTGTTGTGGCAATGGCTGAGGGGCAGAAAATTGTGGCTTACGGCATAGCAGGTAAAGACGGCAGTTTCAGTCTGACTGTTCCTGAAGGCAAAGCCGTTTCACAGATTCATGTGAATTCCGTAGGCTACAAACAATCAATTGTGCCTTTCTCTGCATTTAAGAATGGCATGCACATAACTCTTTCCGAAGGCGGCTTTCAACTGAAAGAGGTCAAGGTGAAAGCCCGACGCATTGAAAGTCAGGGAGACACACTGACATATAGCGTGGCCGGCTTTAAACAGGCTCAGGACCGAAGCCTTGCAGATGTCATTTCAAAAATGCCCGGACTTGAAGTAAAGTCAGACGGAAGTGTTGAATACCAGGGAAAGGCCATAAACAAATTCTACATCGAAGGCGTGGACCTTATGGGTGCACAGTATGGAATGGCAAACAGAAATCTGCCTGCCGTAAAGGTGAAGAGCGTGCAGGTGCTAAAGAACCATCAGAACATTAAGTCTTTGCGCGGAGTCTCGTTCAGCGACCAGGCTGCCTTGAACATTCTGCTTGAAGACAATGCCAAGGCAGTGTGGACAGGCACTGCCGACATAGGACTTGGCTATGGAAACGAATTGCTTTACGATTGTCGTCTTATGGGGATGAAATTCAACAAAGGATTCCAGTCGCTTCTGATGTACAAGAACAACAGTACGGGAAATACTCTTGGCGGTGAAGTCCTGGATTTGGCTGCGTTGCTTAACAACAGAATGGCGGAGAACGGAATCCTGGGCATGCCGGCAGCTTCATCTCCCGGTTTGGCAAGAAACCGCTATACGTTTAATCATAGTCATTTGCTGGCTGGCAATTGCCTTTGGAAAACCGGTGAAAATTCTGAACTAAGGCTTCAACTAAACGGTTATCTTGATAAAACGGAAATCACGACACGGCAGACTACATCTTATCTCACTATAGAAGGTTTGCCCGTAATGCTGGAACAACAGGATGCAACCAATACAAGCAACGAGTGGAAGGGCGAACTGAATTACCAATACAATGGTGAGAAAACTTACATACGCAACAATCTGAAAACCTATGTGGATTTCGACAAAAGCTCTGGCGAGATTTCTTGCAATGAACAACAAACCAAACTGTTTGTAAAGCCAAGGAAACGTTCGTTGGCGGAGGATTTTCAGCTGTCGCATACCGCACAAAACGGAAACGTATATAAACTGAACAGTTATTGGACATACAACTATTTGCCGGGACAGTTGCTAACCATTGGCGGCAATACCGAAAAACTGGATCTCGGCTTCTTCTCGTCCCAAAACGATGTGGAGTATAAAATAAAAACAGGTTCACATTATCTCAACAACAAAGTGGGCGTAAACTATGACAACCAGCGTATTGCCGTGTCTTTCGACAACGCACAGGAAAGTGCCGGCGTTTACAGTCTGCTTCTTGTATATTGGCAACAATCCATAGCCTTCCTTTTCGGAAAGCACCATTTGGACATTGCTATAAGAGAAAGCTATGCCCGTCAATCTTACAGACAATCAAAGAGCAGCCACTTCATGATAGACCCGTCGTTGAAGTGGAAATGGAAAGCTTCAACGGTTTCCGATTTTTCTGCCAGTGTGATGTATGCCAACTCTCCTCTCAGATGCAAGGCAATCTATGACATACCTTTGTTCACAGACTATAATACAACGATGAAAAACAGGGGAAAGACAGACATGATGCACGTTCTTTCTGCTTCAGCCGCCTATGAGTTTTCAAACCCTGTAGCCGGAGTGTTTTTCAATGTCGGTCCATCCTGTTCCCTTTCGTCGGGCAATATACTCTACAAGAGCAGCCTGCAGGACAATGTCTATTCTGTAACGGCAACGGATAAGGATTACATGATGCGCTCTTTGGGCTTGTCTGCAAAAATAAGCAAGTCGTTTTCCTGGGCAAAGACCTTTGTCGCTCTTGGAGCCTCGCATGATGTGATACGTTACAGCATGCTTGTCGGCGACGAATTAAACAATGCGCGGATGAATTCCACCTATGTCAGTCTTGATTACTCCTTGCGTCCGTTACGCCAGCTCTCCATAGAAGGACAGTCGGAAGTTAATATCCGCAAGCAACAGAACAGGACGCAAGCGAATCTCTCGCCGGGAAGCACCGTCGCATGGGAACACAGCCTTCAGTTTCACGTCTTTCCTGCATCAAAGTGGATGATAAGCGTTGCCAACGAACTGTTCCATTCCAACCAGGAAGGCGTAGACTTGAGCTATTTCCTTGACTTAGCCTTGAGCTATAAGGCAAAGCGTTGGGAATTGGCGTTAAAAGCCGACAACATCATAGGTTCGACCGATTTCGAACGACGCTTGCTTGCAAACAGTTTTACGCTGAGTTCTGTCACAAGGCTTCGTCCACGCGAATTTCTGTTGGAGTGGAGCGTTGACCTGTAAGGGCAAACATGCAATACTTTCGCTTAACATAGAAAAAAAAATTTCAAGAACAATAACCGATGATAAAGCAGATAACGTTCAGACTTGCCGCCAAAAGGCGCGGATGTCATTTGATAACCAACGAAGTGTTGAGGCTTCTTCCTTCGCCACTTCCCGAAACAGGATTGCTCAATCTCTTTGTGCAACACACCTCGTGTGCGCTTTCCGTCAACGAAAACGCCGATCCAGACGTGCGCAGCGACATGGAGAAAATCCTAAACCACATGGTCAAGGAAAACGAGCCTTACTACGACCATACTTTTGAGGGGGCAGACGATATGCCTGCACATGCAAAAAGTTCCCTCTTTGGCGTTAGCATTACAATTCCCATAACTGGCGGACGATTGAATCTCGGCACATGGCAGGGAATATATTTGTGTGAATTCCGTAATTATGGGGGCGAAAGGAAAATAGTGGCCACAATATTCGGATAACATCGACTTGTCTGCAACCGTTTTTACGCTTGCTTTGCAATACGATACAGATATGGCATGAAAAAACAGTCCGTAGACCAAAATCCGCGGACTGTTTCCTTTTCATGTGTATTGGGCTGTTTACTTCCCGTTTTTCGGACCACCTGCAAAAACGTGTGGCAATCAAAACACAATAAAATTCCCAGTTGTACGTTTTGAT
>CAVAPC010000023.1:0-42000 GCA_963590505.1 uncultured Alistipes sp.
GGCTGATACCTCGTGAGAAGTGTCAGCCCTAATTTTTCCCAACTCTGAAAATTTTTACCGGACAGCAATAGTTTGAAATCATTGTTTTGTCTTTACCCTTATCACGCTGCCTTCACGGACCATTGGCTTGAAGTCCTTGCTGTGCTGCAGAAGTTCTTCTCTTGATATGGCGTAGATTTTCAGTGAGCGGGCGCGCGGATAACGGTTGAAGAAAGGGTCGGTGGAACTGTACCAGTGGCATTCCACAACTTCCGGGTGCAGCGGAATCCTGTTCCACAGCGTGAACAGGCTCGACTTGCCTGCAACGGTTATACCCGTTCTGCCGCCTGTCAGCTTTGTTACGCAAATCAGATGCTGGCGGCGTTCACTGTCGTTTTCCGAATCCTGTTTTGTCTTGCGGTGGGAAACAGACACGTTGCGGTTGAAAAGCCGGTTTATCTCGTTCATTTTCCTTCTGAAAATGTTGCCGTGGGGAGCATTGTCCTGCATCTGCTGAGAAAATATCCAGTAGTGTATCATCTCGTGGATTATCGTGTCTTCCACAGTTTTCTCGGGCAAATCAGCCTTTGTGCTGATAACGAACTGGAAGTCACTGTAGTGCCAACTGCCGTCAATACGCCTCTTCTTGCGGCATCTAACAGCACCAAGGAAGGTGCGCGCATTGCTCAGACGAACAGGCAGTGGCTTGAGTGTTCCGCCGAACATGAGGGCATTGTATTCATTGAATTTTCTCTCTATGTATTCTATTGTAGGAATCATAGTTCTTGTTGTATAAAAACGACAGCCGCTTTCCGTCTGTAAGGAAGTTTAGACAAAACGGAAAGCGGCTGACTTTTGTATGCGTTATAACGTCGTTATGGTTTGATGCGCATTTCCGCTATGTTTCTCATGCCGTTAACAAAGTCGCGGGCTTCCATCCGTTTCTTGCCGCTTAACTGTATTGTGTTCAGTTCAAGCATACAGTCGGAGGCGTTGACGTACAGTCTGTCTTTTTCCGTATTGAACGTGCCTGTTTCGCCTTTGCGTGGCAACGAAGTCAATGAAGTCTTGAAAATCTTTAGCACAGTGGTCTTGCCGTTGACGTCGGTTATCTCCGTCCATGCGCCAGGGTAGGGAGATAGTCCGCGCACAAAGTCGTGAATACGTTTCCCCGTCATGCTCCAGTCAATCCGGCACGTTTCCTTGAAAATCTTCGGGGCATGGTGCAACTCTGTACCCGTGTCGATCATTTCTTCCTGCGGAAGCGAGTCAACATGGCCGTTGCCCTCGATAATCCTGTCGATGGTTTTTATTGCAACGTCGGCGCCAAGAATCATAAGGCCGTTGTAGACGTTTTCAACGTTGTATTCGTCTTTAATCTCGAACGGTTCCTGCATGATTATTCTACCTGTGTCGATGTCGTGGTCAAGGAAGAACGTGGTCACGCCCGTCTTCGTCTCGCCGTTTATCACCGCCCAATTTATCGGTGCGGCACCGCGGTATTGCGGCAGCAGGGCGGCATGCACGTTGAACGTGCCTAATTTTGGCATTGCCCATACCGCTTCCGGCAGCATGCGGAAGGCCACTACAACCTGAAGGTCGGCGTGGTAGGCGGCAAGCTGCGCAAGAAATTCCGGGTCTTTCATCTTTACCGGTTGCAACACAGGTATGTTGTGTTCCGTTGCATACATCTTTACGGCAGAAGGTTGCAGTGTGTCTTGATGTCTGCCCACTGGTTTGTCGGGCTGTGTAACTACGGCAACCACGTTGTAGCCCCCCTCAACCAAACGCTTCAGCGTTCCAACGGCAAATTCCGGGGTGCCCATGAAAATTATCCTAATGTCTTGTTTTGTCATTTCTTGGTGAGTAGTATGGTTGTGAAAGTTGCTATTCCACTGTTACGGACTTTGCCAGATTGCGCGGCTGGTCAACGTTCAGTCCTTTGAACACCGCTACATGGTATGCGATGAGCTGTAGCGGAAGAACGGAGAGCAAGGGGGCTACTGCCGGCAGTGTGGCGGGAACCTCAATCGTTGCCTCTGCAATGGCCTTCACAGCCTCGTCGCCTTCGGTAACAACGGCTATGATGCGTCCGTTGCGCGCTTTCACCTCCTGTATGTTGCTCAGTATCTTCTTGTATAATTGATGGTGTGTGGCAACGAACACAACGGGCATGTTCTCGTCGACAAGTGCGATTGGCCCGTGTTTCATCTCTGCTGCGGGATAACCCTCGGCGTGGATGTAGCTTATCTCCTTTAGCTTCAGCGCACCTTCCAGCGCAACGGGATAGTTGAATCCGCGTCCCATGTAAAGGGCGTTCTTTGCATATGTTAGCGTTCGCGAGATGCTCTTTATCGTTTCGTCCTGCTCCAGAACCTTTTTCATCTTTTCTGGTATCAGGGCCAGTTCTTCAATGTATTGCTCGTATTCTGTGAGCGGGATGCGACCAAGCTCGTGGGCGAGTGCAAGCGAGAAGAGCGTGAGCACGGTGACCTGTCCTGTGAACGCCTTTGTCGAGGCAACGCCGATTTCCGGTCCTACGTGTGTGTAGATTCCCGTGTCAGATGCGCGCGCAATGCTTGAACCGACCACGTTCACTATGCCGAAGCAGAGTGCGCCTTTCTTCTTCGCCAGTTCAAAGGCTGCCAGTGTGTCGGCTGTCTCGCCGCTCTGCGAGATGGCTATCACAACGTCCTCGCTGAAGAGAACAGGTTTGCGGTATCTGAATTCTGAGGCATATTCCACCTCGACAGGTATTTCGCACCACTGTTCTATGAACTGCTTTCCGATGAGGCCTGCGTGCCATGACGTTCCGCACGCAACGATGATGATGCGCTTGGCCCGCAGCAGTCGGTCGCGGTGTTGCCTTACGGCACTCAACACGATGCGTTTCTCGTTGGCGAGCAAGCGCCCGCGCATACAGTCGGCTATGCACTGTGGCTGGTCGTATATTTCCTTCAGCATGTAATGGCTGTATCCGCCTTTTTCAAGACTGTCAAGGTTTATGTCAACCTCCTTTGTGTTGTGGTCTATGTTCTCGTTGTCGAGATTGTGTATTTCTGGTTTCTGACCTATTTTCAGCAGTGCCACTTCGTCATCGTTCAAGTAAATCATCTTGTTGGTGTATTCTACGATTGGAAGGGCATCCGATGCGAAGAAAAACTCGCTGTCGTCTTCGCCAATGCCAATCACAAGCGGACTTGACTTGCGAGCCACAACTATTTTGTCGGGACACTCTTTGTCTATTACGGCAATGGCGTATGCTCCCGTTACGCGGCGCAATGCATCGACAATGGCTCCTTCCAGGTCTTTGTCGTATTTGTCCATGACATACTGTATGAGCTGCACCAGCACCTCTGTGTCGGTAGAACTCTTGAACGTGAAGCCTTTCTTTTCAAGAAGAGCCTTCAGTGTTGCATAGTTTTCTATTATGCCGTTGTGCACGATGGCGAGCCTTCCGTTTTGCGACACATGTGGATGGGCGTTCACTCTCGACGGTTCTCCGTGTGTAGCCCAGCGCGTGTGGGCAATACCTAAGGTTCCGTGGGTGTCTTTGTCATGTGCCAGCTGTTCAAGGTTGCTGACCTTGCCTTTCTCCTTGTACACGTTCATGTCGCCGTCCTTGTCGATAAGGGCTACTCCGGCAGAGTCGTAGCCACGGTATTCAAGGCGGTGAAGGCCTTTAATCAATATTGGGAAAGCTTCCCTGTTGCCTATATATCCTACTATTCCACACATTTTGTTCTGAATTGTTTGTATTTCTGTTTTATTACTATGCGAAATTAAGCATTTATCACCAACTGTGCAAGACTGGTGTGTAATTTCGCTTTTTCGTGTGTTACTTCTTGAATGCGAACCTTACGAGCGTGAAGTTCACAGGAATGGTGATGCAGAAGGTGGGGATGAGAGCCAGTCTGTCGGGCACTCCCACCCAGGCGAAGAAGTTTACAAACGCCCATTGCAGCAGAAAATTCACTGCATGCGCCATGGCAAAGCCTAAACCGTTGCGTCCCGACGCTTTCTTGCGGAACGTGAAGCGGGCAGACATTACGTAGTTGAACATGAAACTCAATGCGTAGCTTACGGGCAATGCCACGTTGCGGCCTGTGTGCAGCACGAGAACCCAGTATATCCCCAGCTGCAACAAGGTGGCAAGTCCGCCGGTGATGCAGAACCTGAATATTTCGTTTACTGTCTTTCTTTCTATTTTCATTTTCATCAGTTTTTCCTGTCGCCTTATCTGTTTTTTCCCGACGCTTGTATAATGTAAAAAACCTGTCTTCCCCTTTTCCGTTCGGGAAGACAGGCTGAGTGCTTCTGCCTATTTTATCCTATAGACCACCAGTGCTTTCGCTTGGGAGGCTCCTGCGATATGCTTCTCAGACTCTCGGCAAGAACTCTGCGGTAGCTCTTTCCAGTGCATATCATTTGGTAAATCTGTCCCCAGTCAGGCAGTCCCCCGATATTTCTGTCGTCGATAAAGATGTCGGCCTTTATCTTACGGCTGAAGTGCTGGTTGCTTTCTGCACCGTTTTCCTCGGGGTAGTCTTTGTTCACCGCCCAGAATTCAACGCCTCGCTTGCGGCACCATTCCACAGCGTCGTCCAGAAGTTTCCCTTCTCTGACCGACCACAGAATCAGCTTGTGTTTGTCGGCGATGAGCTGTCGCAGCGTTTCCGTTGCGAACGGCACTTCGTCGCCTATTTCGGGATAGCGGTGTTCAACAATCGTACCGTCGAAATCTACTGCTATTGTCATTTACTTTTTTCCTTTGTTTTTAGAGTTTCAGTGAGTTGTCGTCTTCGTTGCCGTATTTGTTACCGTACGTTCCGTAGCTCGACGCATAGCTCCCGTATTTGGAGTAAGAACCATAATATCTGTATTTGCCGTATTTGCCCACGCCGTAGTAGTAGCCGTATTTCTTCTTCGACATGTCGATGCCGTTGATTACAATGGCCATGTTGGGCAGTTTGTTCTCCTTGTTGAGCTGGTTGATGAGTGCAAACGACGATTTCGGTGTGTAGTCGGCACGGCACATGAATATCGTGGCGTCTGCAACCTTGCCTATCTGAAGCGTATCGGTTACAAGTCCTACAGGAGCGGTGTCTATAAGGATATAGTCGTAATGCTCTTTCAACTGTTCTATAACGTGCTGTAGCGACGGGCGCGTTACGATTTCGCCAGGGTTGGGCGGTATCGGACCGGCAAGAAGAAGATCGAGGTTAGAGTTTATCTCCGACGGGATTATTTCATGCTCTATCTCGCTCCATGACGGGTTGTCTTTCATCAACAGCTTCGTTATACCGTTGTGATGGTTGTCTATCTCAAAGAGCTCAGCAAGTCGCGGCTTGCGGATATCCAAACCGACGAGCACCACTTTCTTGCCAAGAAGCGCGAAACTTATCGAAAGGTTCGCAGCGTTGAACGTCTTTCCCTCGCCTGATGTGGAAGAAGTGAACATGATTACCTTTTGTCCTTCCTTCAGCATGAACTGTATGTTGGTTCGCATGGCGCGGAATATTTCCTCCATCTGGTTGTTGCTGTTCTCGTGAACCACGATGTCGGCACGTGTCTTGGCCTCTTCGCTTGCCACAGCCACGTCTGCAATGATTGGCAGGCTTGTGAGTTCCTCTACATCATCGTGGCCTTCAATCCTGAATCTGAAGAAGTTGATGATGAATATTATGGCTGTTGGAATAAGAAGTCCGGCGGCAAGTCCGCAACCGAAGATAAGGTTGGACTTCGGACTTACTATTCCTGAATATTGCGGCAACTCGATTAGCTTTCCTTTGTCGGCTGTTGCAGCGAGTGATATTGAGTTTTCCTCGCGCTTCTGCAGAAGCATGAGATAAAGTCCCGACTTCACTTCCTGCTGGCGGCCTATCTGCGTCAGTATTCGCTCCTGCTCCGGTGTTCTTGCCACTTCGCTGTTATACTGTCCGTACTGCGAAGCCACGGCGTCGCGCTGTATCTCAAGATTGCGCTTGGCCTGGCTCAGAGCCATCTTTATACTCTCGCTCATGTCGTTGAGCGCAGCTGTCTTTTCTTCTACGACAGGGCTTGATTCGGAAGCCGTGCGGAGAAGTCTGTTGCGCTCCAGTGCAACCTTGTTGTAGTCGTTTATGAGCGATGTGGAGGCAGCGTCCTGCAGTCCTACGTTTGATGGGATTACCTGGTATTTGTTGCCCGGACGTTCAGAGAACTGAATCAGACTGTTCAGAAGGGAAATCTGTGTGCCCGCTTCGTTGAGTTTCTGCTCGTAAGAAGAGAGGTTCGTTGCACTTGTGCTTGCGCCCGTCTTCATGTCGACAAGGCGGTTGCTGCGCTTGTAGCTCTCCAGCGCACCTTCGGTTGTACTAAGTTCCGCATTGATTTTCTCCAAGCGGTCGTTCACGAAAGCCTCCGTGCGGCGTGCAATCTCGTTCTTGTCTTCGTTGGCCTGCCTGTTGTAGCAGATGGCGAGCTGGTTCAGATAGTCGATGCTGCGCTGGATGTGCTGGTCGTTAAGCTGCAAAAGAAGAGTTGACGACGATTCGCTCGTCTGCGTAACGCTCAGCGAGCCGCTGTATTTTCCGGCCATTGCCATAGGGGACACAATCGTTACATATTCAACCTCGCCGTTGTTCATCGAGAAGGTTGAGTTTCTTGTCAGATAGATGTGTCCAGCCTTTGTGTTCAGCGATGCGGGCAGGAAGCCGAATACGTTTCTGAAAGAGAATGGGCCGGAGGAAATGTTCTCTCCGAGGTTAACGTAATATGTTCCCTCAACGATGTATTTCCCGTCTTCCTTCGTTATCGTAAGGTTCACCGGCTGGTTTAGTTTCTCTACGTGGGCTGGGTCCATGTCAACCGAAACGGGCTGGTCTCTGTAAAGGATGTTGTTCTTAACGCGCCCTTTGTGCCAGTAAGATATGTTTAGTTTCAGGTCGCGCACTGCCTCTGCGGCCAGTGTACGTGTTTTCAGTATCTCCATCTCGTTGTCCAGACCGTAGTTGTTGCTTATCGTTCCAAGGTTTGAGATGTCGCTTATCCTGTTTCGCCTGCTTCCGTTGCTGTCTTCCTTCACCAGGAGCTTTGCCGTGGTGGAGTAGGTGGGCGATGTGTAGCGCAGATAAAGGTAAGATGCGCCAAGGCAGATGATGAGGGAGAGCACGAACCATTTCCAGTTCAGCACGAATAGCATGAAGAATTTCTGGAAATTGAAGGTTGATGTTCCTTCTTCTTCCTCAAGAGCATAAAGGTTTTTCTGTTGTTCGTCAACCATTTTCTTTAAATATCAAATAATGTGTCAGTTAATGTTTCAGTTACTGTTTGCCTTCAGCGAGTTTCAGCAAGTATTGTCCGTAGCCGTTCTTTGCCATTGGCATGGCCACCTGGCGCAGTTTCTCTGTGGTTATCCAACCCCTTTTGTAGGCTATTTCTTCAAGACATGCCACTTTAAGTCCCTGGCGCTTTTCTATCACTTCGATGAATGTGCTGGCTTCCGAGAGACTGTCGTGCGTTCCTGTGTCGAGCCATGCAAAACCTCGCTGCAGTGTCTGCACTTTCAGCGTGCCCCTGTTCAGGTACTCTTGGTTTACGGTTGTTATCTCAAGCTCTCCTCTTGCGCTTGGCTTGATGTTCTTTGCTATCTCCACCACGCTGTTGGGATAGAAATACAGTCCCACCACGGCATAGTTGCTCTTAGGGTGCTGTGGCTTTTCTTCAATGCTCAGGCAGTTGCCGTTGCTGTCGAACTCTGCCACGCCGTATCTCTCAGGGTCGTTCACGTAGTAGCCGAACACCGTAGCGTTGCCGTCTTTCTCTGCAGCCTCAACGCTGTGCTTGAGCAAGCCCGAGAAGCCAGAACCGTAGAATATGTTGTCGCCAAGGACAAGGCATACACTGTCGTTGCCGATAAATTTCTCTCCGATGATGAACGCTTGTGCAAGGCCGTCGGGCGAAGGCTGCTCTGCGTATTCGAAACTTACTCCAAAGTCGGAGCCGTCGCCAAGCAGCCGCTTGAAGCCTGGAAGATCGTGTGGAGTGGAAATTATCAGTATTTCCTTTATTCCCGCAAGCATCAGAGCTGATACGGGATAATAAATCATTGGCTTGTCGAAAATCGGTATAAGCTGCTTGCTTATACCCTTTGTAATAGGGTAGAGGCGCGTTCCTGAGCCGCCTGCCAACACAATACCTTTCATAAATTCTGTGGTGTTGAAAAAATATTCCTTTTGTCCTTTGAAACGGGTTTAAGTCCTTGTGATGCCACGTATCATTTGCAAAGGTAGCAATAAAAAATACAAAAGTCAATTTTTATTTTGATTTTTGGTCTAAAAAGACTACTTTTGCATGGTTAAACAAAAATGCGGACAACTCTGCCAAGGCGTCTTTCTTTGGCGTGCTGTCCATAATTTTATTTATTTTCGCTTCTTCGGCGGATGTTGCCGCCGGCGGGCGTGACGAACGAATACTAAAAAATGGGAATATTTGACAAAATCTTCGGACACAAGAATACGGACGAAGCCAAAGTGGGCGGCATGGAAGATTTCATGACGCTCATACGCGTTTATTTCCAGGCGGCGATAGCCGAACGCGTGGGCATTACCAACATCACGGCATTGCCTGACCTGAGGAAATTCAAGGCTACACTCCACGTGCCTACACAAAACAACAAACTGGGAGTGGCCGAAAAGTCGAGATGCAAGAAGATGATGCGCGAGCTTTACTCCGTAGACGATTCTTTCTTCAAGGAAATTGACCAAAGCATACGCCGCGGATGCCAGAAGATGCAGGATGTGCAGGTTTATCTCCTGCAGTTCCAAAACTTTACGCAGAACCTTATGATGCTCACGGGCAACCTGATGAAATTCAAGCTGCGCCTGCCTTCAATCTTCAAGAAAGCACTCTATACGATGACGGAGAAGACGGTGAACGACATCTTCACACGCAACGATTTCAATGATGCCAGCGTGATAAAGGCTGCCGTAAGCGTAAGGGAATACAACAAGCGCCTTGGCTTCTCGCAGAAGTGGACAACGGATTTCGTTTACAAAGTGCTGATGCTCGCAAAGAAGGAGAAACCGGCAAAAAACAACGAATAATCCGCTTTCCGGGACTTTAATTTTGCAATACGGCTAAAAAAAGCTAAATTTGTAGGCAAAACATTCAGATATGACTGAGAGCGAAAAAAACATAAACTTGTTTACCACCCGCGTTCGACAGCTTATACTTCAGCACACCAAGCTGAAGAAAGAGAACGAGGAACTCTATTCCATGCTCGACGCACAGGAAAAGGAAATAAAACAGCTCAAGGAAAAAATCGCACAGTCAGAAAACAACTACAAGAGTCTTAAAACCGCAAGAATGCTTGAAGTGAGCGACGGCGACATCGAAGAGTCGAAGAAGAAGATATCGCAGATGCTGCGCCAGGTAAACAAGTGCATCACTTTGTTGAGCGGGAAATAAACGGATTCAAAATGGGAGAAAACGACAAACTTCATATAAGGCTGCATATCTATGACACCGACATGCCGGTGATTATAGACCGTGACAGCGAATTTTTTTACCGTGAAGCGGCGAAAGACATAAACCAGGCCATCAACGCCTATTCGGAAGTCTTCAAAGGTAAAAAAAGCGACAAGGAAATTCTCTACATGGCTCTCATTGACATTGCCTACAACTATGAAACCGAAAAGTCGAAAAACGACACAAAGCCCGTATGCGACATTCTCTCCGGAATTACAAAAGAAATAGAAGACGTGCTCGACTGACGGCTGCTGGGCAAGCAGACGCAGGGAAGCAATGAGAGAGACACACATTATTATACAATAAAACAAAACCAACAGAATGATACAAATCGTAATCGCAGCCGTAGCCCTGGTGTTGGGCGTAGTTTGCGGATATCTTGTTTTCCGGTATGTAATTGACGGAAAATACAAATCTTTGATGGACGCCGCCGAGAAAGACGCGCAAGTGCTTAAGGAAAAGAAGATGCTTGAAGTGAAGGAGAAATTCCTGAACAAGAAAGCGGAACTGGAAAAAGAAGTACACAGTAGGAACCAGCGCATACAGCAGAGCGAGAACAAACTGAAGCAACGCGAAATAAGCCTTAACCAGCGACAGGAAGAGCTGGGACGCCGCAAACAGGACGTGGAACAGCAACAGCAGCGCATCGACAACGAGAAGAAACTGTTGCAGATAAAGGCAGACTCACTTGAAAAGATGCAGCAGCAGGAGAGGGAAAAACTGGAGGAACTCTCAGGACTGAGCGCCGACGAAGCAAAGCAGCGTCTTGTAGAAAGTATGAAAGACGAAGCACGCACTGCAGCTGCAAGCTACGTAAACGAGATCATGGACGAGGCGAAGCTGAACGCCAACCAGCAGGCGAAGAAAATCGTTATACAGACAATACAGCGCGTTGCCACCGAAACGGCAATAGAAAACTCGGTGAGCGTGTTCCATATCGAGAACGACGAGGTTAAGGGACGCATCATCGGACGCGAAGGACGAAACATACGTGCACTTGAAGCTGCAACAGGAGTGGAAATCGTGGTAGACGACACTCCCGAGGCAATCGTCATTTCTGCCTTCGACCCTATCCGACGCGAGGTTTGCCGTCTGGCATTGCACCAGCTTGTTGCCGACGGACGAATACATCCGGCACGCATTGAGGAAGTTGTGGCAAAGGTGAAGAAGCAGCTCGACAACGAGGTGATTGAAACAGGTAAGCGCACAGCCATAGACCTTGGCATTCACGGCTTGCATCCCGAACTGATCCGCATAATCGGAAAGATGAAATACCGCTCAAGCTACGGACAGAACCTGTTGCAGCACGCACGCGAAACGGCAAACCTCTGTGCAGTTATGGCTTCCGAGCTCGGACTGAATCCCAAAAAGGCAAAACGTGCCGGCTTGCTTCATGACATCGGCAAGGTGCCTGACGAGGAGAGCGAACTGCCGCATGCTCTTTACGGTGCAAAGATAGCAGAAAAATACAAGGAGAAACCGGACATATGCAACGCTATCGGGGCACACCACGACGAGATGGAGATGAACACTCTGCTTGCCCCAATCGTGCAGGTGTGCGATGCCATTTCGGGAGCACGACCAGGTGCACGCCGCGAAATTGTTGAGGCTTACATCAAGCGCCTCAACGACCTTGAAGCCATTGCAATGAGCTATCCCGGCGTAACAAAGACTTACGCAATACAGGCAGGCCGCGAGTTGCGCGTAATAGTCGGTGCCGACAAGATGGACGACAAAGAGGCTGAAGTTCTATCCAACGACATAGCAACAAAGATACAGAACGAAATGACTTATCCCGGACAGGTCAAGATTACCGTAATACGCGAGACCCGTTCCATTGCCTACGCAAAGTAAATTTCAAAATCAATTCAAGGTTATAATTGCAAAAAGTCCGACATGCTCCTTCATGGGATGTTGTCGGGCTTTTTTCCTTTTTTTGGCAATAATCTTGCCATTGAATATAAATAGTGTTACCTTAGCCGTTAGAATGAATCCTATAACGCAAACAATACTTCTGTCGGCCTCGGCACTTAGAATGCTGCCGCATATCGCCTTGTATCTGCTTCACAAGAATGAGGTGGATGCTGATTTGTGCAAGGTGCAGGACAAAAAGCCAACGGTTTTGAACTTCATAAAGGCATGTACACGCGAGAGAACCTTCCGCAATCTCTTCTATTACCGCATGGGCGAATACCGTTCGGCGTTCATCTCATGGCTCTTGCCGCCAGAGAGAACGCTAAACATTTGGTGCCCAAGTATTGGAAAAGGAGCGCATCTTGAACATGCTTATGCCACTTATCTCAACGCCGACGCCATCGGCGACGATTTCTATTGCTTGCAGATGGTGACGCTGGGCAACGGCAAAGGTGGACGGCCTACGATAGGGAACGGTGTGAAGATTTATACCGGTGCAACGGTCTTTGGCGGAGTGCATATCGGTGACCATGTTACGATAGGTGCCGGTGCCGTTGTTTTTCAGGATGTACCTGAAGGATGCACCGTAGTGGGCAATCCTGGAAGGATTGTCACGAATGCAAAGTAGTATTATTGTATGATGGGTTTTAAAAAAGACAAATCATTTTAAATCCTTCTGTTAGAAGAATTTTGGGAGAGGGTGTGTCAAAACAGGCACATCCTCTTTTTATTGTTGTACGTAGTTTCTCTGTTTTTTTACTGGAAGATACTCGCAGAACCCTTCTATTTCACGCCTTCAGTCTTCGATAAATTGTTTTAATCCTTATTCTAATGGAAGATACTCTCAGAGCCCTTATCAAATGGTTTAATTAAAACAAAATTCATTATGGTCTTAATCCTTATTCTAATGGAAGATACTCTCAGAGCCCTTATCAAATGGTTTAATTAAAACAAAATTCATTATGGTCTTAATCCTTATTCTAATGGAAGATACTCTCAGAGTTGTGGCTGCCTGTTGCTTTCGGGTTATGCACTGATGTCTTAATCCTTATTCTAATGGAAGATACTCTCAGAGCTTTCAGAGGAGGAACTTAAAGATCTCTATGATGGTGTCTTAATCCTTATTCTAATGGAAGATACTCTCAGAGAACACGCACGTTCCAAATAAGTGAATTATACAACGGCGTCTTAATCCTTATTCTAATGGAAGATACTCTCAGAGTACAACAAACACGACGTAAAAAAAATGTTCGAAGCGTCTTAATCCTTATTCTAATGGAAGATACTCTCAGAGCGATCAATGATGAATCAAACTTTGAAATATAAAGTCTTAATCCTTATTCTAATGGAAGATACTCTCAGAGACAACAAGGACGGCCGCCAAGGTTGGATGGTCAAGAAGTCTTAATCCTTATTCTAATGGAAGATACTCTCAGAGAACACGCACGTTCCAAATAAGTGAATTATACAACGGCGTCTTAATCCTTATTCTAATGGAAGATACTCTCAGAGTACAACAAACACGACGTAAAAAAAATGTTCGAAGCGTCTTAATCCTTATTCTAATGGAAGATACTCTCAGAGCGATCAATGATGAATCAAACTTTGAAATATAAAGTCTTAATCCTTATTCTAATGGAAGATACTCTCAGAGACAACAAGGACGGCCGCCAAGGTTGGATGGTCAAGAAGTCTTAATCCTTATTCTAATGGAAGATACTCTCAGAGTCAATTCTTTCAAAATTATTCTCTGGGATATTCCTGTCTTAATCCTTATTCTAATGGAAGATACTCTCAGAGTCCGCAGAGAGAACCGAATATGACACAATAGCCATGTCTTAATCCTTATTCTAATGGAAGATACTCTCAGAGCAATTATATCGGCCTTATGCCCCGACAAGTTGTCGAGTCTTAATCCTTATTCTAATGGAAGATACTCTCAGAGTTGGTACAACCACCAACCTTAATGACAAGGTAGAGTCTTAATCCTTATTCTAATGGAAGATACTCTCAGAGTATTCTGATGAAACCAAGGAGCAAGAAACAAGCGTTGTCTTAATCCTTATTCTAATGGAAGATACTCTCAGAGGCTTGCTTGCGCAGATGCAGCAATCCGCCATTTGGAGGTCTTAATCCTTATTCTAATGGAAGATACTCTCAGAGACTTTCCATATCTTAATATATAGCTTAATGTAGCCATGTCTTAATCCTTATTCTAATGGAAGATACTCTCAGAGGTGGGGGGGGAAACGTCCAAAGGACGTTTTTCTTAAAGTCTTAATCCTTATTCTAATGGAAGATACTCTCAGAGCGTCCGAAGGACGTTTTTCCTAAAAAATATGTTGTCTTAATCCTTATTCTAATGGAAGATACTCTCAGAGGCTTGTGCACCCGTTCAAGGATGTCGACGATGCTGCAAAGTCTTAATCCTTATTCTAATGGAAGATACTCTCAGAGGCAGCATCGTGCGTATCGTTCGATGTGTAGTTCGTCGTCTTAATCCTTATTCTAATGGAAGATACTCTCAGAGAAGAATTAACAGAGCTACACAATAAGTTCCCAAATGTCTTAATCCTTATTCTAATGGAAGATACTCTCAGAGAGGGAAGCGTTGGGTGGACGCAGGACTTTGGGACGGTCTTAATCCTTATTCTAATGGAAGATACTCTCAGAGAAAGCTTAGAATTCCGCAGATGCTAAGCTTAAGTATGTCTTAATCCTTATTCTAATGGAAGATACTCTCAGAGTTAACATAAATCACATGACTATGAGACATTTCCAGTCTTAATCCTTATTCTAATGGAAGATACTCTCAGAGGTTGAAAGCATACGGCGACGAGAAGGAAAACCTTCTGTCTTAATCCTTATTCTAATGGAAGATACTCTCAGAGGAATTTGAAGAGAGGGTGAAGATGCATGTTACATGCGGGTCTTAATCCTTATTCTAATGGAAGATACTCTCAGAGCAAGGATGTCGTCGATGCTGCGGGCGAAGCTGATATGTCTTAATCCTTATTCTAATGGAAGATACTCTCAGAGGCCGCATACAATAACGCTCAACGACGGTACAACGTAGTCTTAATCCTTATTCTAATGGAAGATACTCTCAGAGTTCGAAGTTCGTACTAAAATGCATCTGTCAGTGTAGTCTTAATCCTTATTCTAATGGAATATACTCTCAGAGACAACACAATTGCAGTGTCTGTTGGTACAACCACCGAGTCTTAATCCTTATTCTAATGGAAGATACTCTCAGAGAGTTGTCGATATGGGTGAATTGTTCACACATAAAGGGTCTTAATCCTTATTCTAATGGAAGATACTCTCAGAGAGGGCAATGCCTATTGAAAAGTGTGTGGATGGTGAGTCTTAATCCTTATTCTAATGGAAGATACTCTCAGAGGTCCTTTTGCAAGGGCTTGTACAGTCAATATTCATTGGTCTTAATCCTTATTCTAATGGAAGATACTCTCAGAGTTTGGGCGATAGAACTTGCAAGAATGATGGTACGGTCTTAATCCTTATTCTAATGGAAGATACTCTCAGAGAAGAATAGTAAGACGGGGCAAAAAGATTTGACAGTCTTAATCCTTATTCTAATGGAAGATACTCTCAGAGAGTATATATGGTAAATGGTTGTATATTAGATTGATAAGAAAGGAAATATACACTATTTAACATCATAGTCAAGAAAATTTGTACCTTTAATTCCCTGTTTTGCTATTGCAAAGTTAAACAAAATATTTCAAAGAACGCATAAAAACGAACGGAAAAAAACAGGTTAGAAAAACAACGTGCTTTGACTGTGTGTAATCACGTCGATTTCTATTTTATGACCTATTATTTTCATCATTTTCAGATAGTCCGATGATACAGGCACAACAAGTATGCTGTCGTTGTTGTCGTAAGACTCTTGCACGGCAGCGAGGTCGTCCTTTATCCGGTTGTACGTGTCAAGTGGCGCGTCGGCCAGGAATATTGAGCGTTGTATGGGCGTGCATCCCATACGCTTCAGATACTTGTATACAAGGGTGCGCACCTTGTTGCTCTCTATGTCGTACATTACAAAAAACAGCATATTTCCTGCGGGTCTTTTTCTGTTTCCAATTATTCCTATCGTTCGCCTTACTCTTGCGCTGAGGCTTCCTATGTCGCATTCTTCCTCTTCGCATTCGTTGCCGTTACGCTCCGGCGGCTTGGTAAGGCTTGCGGCACGCAATTTCTTCATTTGCTCCACGAACGAGAGCGGCGGGCGTTTCTTCCTTGGCATAGCAGTAAATTCTAAATATATCCCTTTGAAACGAGAAAGCTTCTTACGGTGTCTGCCAGCAATTCGTTCGATTCGCCGTCAGTTCCCGTGCGTGGCGACTGCACTATGCTGAAGCCGTGTTTTCCGTAAAACAGGTTTACTTCGGCTTTTCTCACACCCACATGGCAACGTATCTTCTGACCGTATTGTATTCCTATAATCTGATCAAAGGCAATGCCTTTCTCAGTGATATACTCACGCAGCGCATCCATTATTTCTTTCAGTTCCTCCGGAACGTATGCCGCCTTTTTCTCCGGCTTGTCCTTTATGCGCGGGTCCAGCTTCTCCCTTATGCTTTTCAGTATGCTGGCATCCGGTTCCGGCGCGCGTTTCTTTTCTGCAGCTTTGTCGCCTTCTTTCGCCGCTTTGTCAGCCTCGTGCTTTATGTCGAAAGCCAGTTGCGGATTTTCCTCCGGGTTGATGAAAGAGCTTAGATCCACTGGTTCCGGTTCCGGGTTGAAGAAGGCCAGACTGTCGGCGCTTATGAAGCAAGCGCGGGCCACGTCGCAGGTGTGCGTGTCAACCACTTGCTCAAGCTGATATTGTGCGGAGAATTTCATGACGAACGTTTTGTAGAACGTTTTATATAGTCCTGCGTCGTAGCAACGTTCCGCCAGCTTCATCATAACCTTCAGTCCGTCGCCTCCGGGCGAGGCGAAACAGAGCATGGTGCGCGGGTCGTTCTCCAGTTTTTTGCGCAGGTCTTCCATCACTATCCCTTTCGACGATATGTGGTCGATGTCGATGATGAAATATTGGGTATATGCAAAGTTTTCGGTTCGTCTTACGGGCGGGTCGAACATTGCACACACAAGGTAGGGCAACTGTGTCTTTGTCTTTGCGTATTGCGCAGGGGCGAGCTGTCGCACCACGCGCAATTGGCTGAGCAATGCCGCAATGTGCGGCTTGGGATTGCGTATGGAATCGAAGACAGTTCTTACGGGCACTTTACCCAGTTTGTCGTCCGTGCTCCTGATGTTTTTACCGAATGAAATCATAGGCTTAAACGAAATGTTTGAACTTTTGTGCCAGCTTCTGTGCGTATAGCTTTATCTGCACCAGTCTGCTGCGCTGTTGCGTGTCGCCTTCAACAACTTCTTCCAGATAGTCGTTTACCGACTGTATGAGTATGCGCCGTCCCAACGGCTCCAGCCAGTATGAACCGTCGGGGCGGGTGGAGTAGTGGTCGTCGGTTATGGCATGTTGCCTCAGAAGCATTGCCACGACATAGTCTATCCAAACGCGGTAAAGCTCGATAACGTCGTAAACGAGAACCGGACGGTTGTAGTCGTCGCGGTGCATCACACCCACATACGGGTCGATGCCGGCTTTTATGAGCGCTCCCTCCACTTTGCCGTAAAGCATGCCGTAACCGTAGTTGAACAGTGCGTTTGCCACGTCGGTGGCAGGGTGTTGCGACCGTTTGGCAAACTTGTATTCCTCCGGGATGAACTCGTTGTATGCATCAAAATATATTTTCGATGCCACTCCTTCCCATCCCCTTAGCGTTGGCGCAATGTCTGACACCACTTTGCCTTCTGCGGCGGCAATCTTTGTGCGGTAGTCTTCCAGCCGGTTTATGGCTTTGTTCACGTCGGTTGCCTGCTTGCCGTCCATGGCGGCCAGCATCAGCAGCAATGCCTGCTGGTTCTCTATCTTCTGTCTTATCACTTCTTTTATCCACGTCACCGCCGAAGAGGAAAAGGTGAACGACAGTTGTCCCTTGCGGATGGTTGACACCGAGCCGTATTTGGGGCTCCACAGTCGCGCCACGGGATTCCCCGCCTTGTCGTTGAACAGCACTTCTATCTCGCGCTCCACGGCCAGCATCACGGCATCGCTCGTTATCTGCGCTCCGCGGCTTATCTGTATCGACGTAATCCCTTCGGCGGGAATGCGTTGTTTGCCGTCGCTGTTGCTAACCACGAATCCCTCGTTGTCGCGGCTGAGGGAAACGCCGAATGTGTTGATTACAAGTTCCATGACCTACACTATATAAAAATCGTCAACAAGGTAAAACTCTTTTCTTGCCCTTGTCATTGCCGTGTACATCCATTGATATACATACGGCTTGGGCTGAAGCGGAAAATTGCGCGGAATGTCGAGGAACACGTTGTCCCATTCTCCGCCCTGCGCCTTGTGGCACGTAAGCGCAAAACCGAAGACTGCACGCAGGGCGTTGAGATACGGATCTATCAGCATGTTATCGTTGAATTCCTTGGTCTTCTGTTTTATATGCCTCTTTTTCATTCTTACGGCAAAGTCAACGAACAGTTCCTTTTGCTGCGTCTGCGTCAGGTTGGTCTGGTTGGCATAGATGATGTCGGCAATCATAAGTGTGGAATACTCCTTTTGCGTGGTTATCTCTCTCACGCTCACAGAGAGAAACGTGAGTCCTGCGCGATGCTCCTTGATCTGCACGCTGCACACTTTTACCAAATCGCCGTTCATCAGACCTGTAGTATTGTTGTTCTGGGTTATAAGCAGCAAGTCGTCCTTTTGCAGCAAGTCGCTTGTCAGACCAAGGGCTTGCCGCACAATCTTTGTCACGGCATCGCACTGCCGGTTGGAAAAGCAGAGCAGCGTGGAGTTGTTGTATCCGTATTTCTTTATGTGCTCAATGTATTTCTGAACGATGAGCACCGGGCTGTCCATAAGGTGCACGTTCTTGAATCCCCTGACCGGAAATTTTGCCCATTTCCACGTTTGCGGATTCTGATAGAGCGCACGCAGCCTTTGCGCTGCCACAACGATATCGTTGCCTCTCTTCTGGCGCATTATCTGTGTGAGCGTCGCCTCTATTGCTTTCTGCCCGAATGTGTCGTTGAAGTATTTTACCGACAGGGCGGGAGATTCCTTCTGGCGTATCGGCGGCAGCTGGCATGTGTCGCCGATGAACACGAACTTCCCGTTGGGATCGTATGTCAGCAAATCGGTGAGCAACCGGCCGCTTCCGAACGTGGCCTGGTATGCACAATGGTCATTTACGTCAGATACCATCGAGGCTTCGTCTACAAAATAATACTGTTGCTTGTCTTTGCCGTTTACCGGAACAAGGTCGAATATCAGCACGAGCTGTCCCGTAGAGTCAACTCCGGTTGATGTCCTTTCAGAAACCACGTTGTCAAGGTCCTGGTTAAAGTCTCTGAACTTGTAGATGAGGCTGTGCACAGTGTTCGTCATCATTGATGTCGCATTCGACAATATCTTTGCCGCACGTCCCGTTGAGGCAAGCAGATTGCAAGCATGTCCCTTTTTTGCGAGCCTGCTTATCATCTCTTTCACTATGGTTGTCTTTCCTGTTCCGGCGTAACCTTTCAGAATAAAAACACAGGCATCGCTATCCACGAACGTCTCGAAGCGGTCCATTGCCTTTTGCTGGTCGTTAGACAGCTTTATCTTTTTCTCATTCATAGTTTCTGAATTTTTTGAAGTGGAACTCAACGTATCGCTTGCCGTTGCCTTCGTCGCGCACCAAACGGTAGGTGGTGGAGCAGATGCATTTTATTCCCATGCCCGACAGTTTCTTTATCAAGCGGTAGGTGAAACACATCTCGCCCATGATGTGGACGGTAACTCTGTTGGTCTTGGTATATGGCGATATTTGTTTGGCGTAGTTGTCCACGAGGTCTGTCATTTGTTTGTCTTCCAAATCCGGGTCAACCTGCGGGAAAGGCATGTCTATGCAAGTGCCGTAAACTTCGGCAGCCTTTCGCTGGTCTTCCTGCCAATCACTGTATGGATGGTTGGAGAGGTTGATGAGCATCGGGGGAAGTGCAGGCATTTCCATCACTTCCACCTGGTCTGCGCTGTTGTTCTCGACCAAATTTTCCATGACGGCAAGAATCTTTTCGAGATTGCTGCGCAAGTTTTGCGTCTTGGCCGGAAGTTTTCTCATTCCTGCATGGTTGATGTCGTTGCGCACGTCGGTCTGAAGGGAAGTGAAGCGGTTTATGAGATTATCATCCATTAGCCAGTCTGCGGCGATGCGGTCGACAAGTGCGTCAAAATCCTTGTTTCCGGATCTTTTGAATTTATTTTCCTTACCTTTTATTATAAGCAGATTTTTTGTAAATGCTTTGTTCACGGCATCTCGCATGTCTTTATCGTTAACTGCTATACCATGCCTTTGGCAGAAGAACGTTACGACACCTTCCTCCAACAAGGTTGCGGACGCCTGATAGTTTCCGAAGTTGAAGCAGAGGCGTGCGGCACGTATCATGTTGGCAGGTGCATCTGTTTCGAATGGCGCTGCAACCTCACGGATATGGTTGAAGAGCGGCACGAACGGACGCAGGTAGCTGTTGCTGGCGTTGCCAACAAGTTGCTTTACATCGTTTGCCGACTTTCCTGCGAGCACGTCCATTCCGCGGCAGAACAACATTTCCTCTGAGAAATTGCTAAGAGCCGTACACAATCCGCGCAGGTTTGAAGCTGCCGCATCTTTACCTTTCGTCTCTTTCAGAATGGGCGTAAGTTCCGCCGTTCCGCACTCTTTCAACCGCTTCGCGTCGCCGTGGCGGAGAAAGTCAGCGGCCGCATATGTCCAGTTTTGCAGTGTGGAAAGCGAAAGAAGGTTCATTATCGGCGCATCATTTCCGTTTCTGGCTTCAAAATTGCCGTAGGTGATGCCTTTCACCGTTACGTTCTTCAGAAACTTGGCGTAGTTGCCCAGCACTACGACGAACATGGGCAGATAGCGGAAACCATGTGTGATGTCGAAATAGAGTTCGTCGTTCTCTTCCAATATATTATATAATGTGTCGAAGATGTCCCACATCTCCGCTTCGTCATTGCCGTCCTTTATGTCAACGGGGGTGACTGGCATGGGCAGAGACATCGCTTCAAGCTCATCTTTCAGTCCGATGTATTCTACATAGTCTGTTGATTTTGGTCTTTGTCGCCTGTTGTTCTGTATCTGCCAGTTCTTTGTCTTTGCATCGTTGGTTAACAGAATGTATGCGTTGTCGTCAGCGGTCCATTTTTCTTGCTTTGTAAGCATGGCAAGCGCAGCCTGCTGTATGAAGCGCGTATTTAATGAGAAATCTTCCGAATAGTAGTTGCACTCGTTGTAGAATCCGGTGCCAAGCACCGATATGAAAACTTTTCTTGCCATAATCTTATGCGTTTTGTGATTTGATAATCTTGTCTAATAGTGAGGGTAGGTTGCTTAGGTTCCCGTTTGGCACTATTATATGAATGTTGTTTTCCTTTGCCTTTTCCTCAAAACCTTCTTTCACATACCAGGGATTAAATTCGATAATAACTCCTTTGGATTTATAGCTACCATACGTTTCGCGGACACTCTTCAATTTGTATATGTTATTTTGTTCGAAGTAGCCAGATTTGCATTCTATGAACAGCAATATATTGTTGATGTTCACCAATACATCAATCTCGTTCTTTACATTCTCTGATGATAGTGTCTGTGTAGGATTGAATATTACGCTTGTCCATATTTCGTGCCCTTCGCCCGCCCATTTGTATGTTGCATCGCCAACGAGTGTTTCCCACCAGCGCCCTTCAAACAGCATCTTGAAAGTTTCGGGATAGTTGGAATAGAACACTTCCGCGCCTTTTTCCTTTATTGTAATGTCATCAAGTTTGGGCTCGCAATGGATTTCACTGTCTTTATATGGTTCGGGCATTTGTCCGTTTTCTCTATAGTAATGCGACAACACATTATACGTCTTTCTGTGCTTGGCTATGAATTTCTTTATTTCCTCTGCACACTTAGTGCGCTGCGCATTGTAGGCATACACCGTTTTCTCCTTTATCCGCTGTCCCTGTAGGGCAATGATGGTTTCTGTGTCGAGGAGTCGGGTGATGGACTTGTGTTCCATCGTGTCGAAGTCCACATACGTTGTGGTGTCGGTGTAGACCATCTTTGCATGATGCGACTGCGCACAGAGCAACGCACCGAAGGCCATGAGTTTTGTTCCGCAAGTCAGGTTGTAGCGGTATTCGCAATCGTCACCGTTCTCTGCATGTATCCTTTCGCAGGCTTGCATGCAGTCCGCCATGTCGTTTGCCTGAACCTTGCGTTGTTCCACACGCTGCACACCGTGCTGCTTCGCCACGCGTTCTATATTCGTCATTTCTCCCTTGGTCTGCTCTGTGCCAAGGAGGTACACTGTGTCGGGCAAGAACTCGTTTATCATGTAGTAAACGGGCAATGTCTCTTTGCTGACCAGCGCTATTTGTATTTTCTTCATAATATCCGTCTGTCTTTTGATAGTTATTGTTTTTGTTTACAAGCCGTAACCGTGCCGTAGCCAAAGCTCACCTTCTTGCCAAGTCCCACGAACTGTGGCAACATGGCGTTGGTTTTGAACACTATGTCGAAGCCCATCATCTTTATGCTTTTGAACGGGTAAAGTCGTCCGTTGTCCATGCTCTGCAGCGCCACGCGCACCTGTCCGTCGAAAAACACACCCATGCCTTTGGCAAACGAGAGTATATTGCCCACAAGACAACGCTCAATCAGGGCGCAACGCTCCACCATACTGTCAAGTTGCCGATACTGTTCGTAGTTTATTTGGTTGAACGGCAGATAATTCTCGATGGCATAACAATGCATGTCGGGAGTGAGCCCAAGCAAGGTCTGTTCCTTCGAGGCAGAGGCAATGAGAAACGGTTCGCTGCGTCGTCCAATGCGCATCGTCTTGTGGTTGAGCGCCATGAAACGCTCCACATGCTCCACGCCGCCACCGATGCCCACGAGTGCGGCGCACCCGTCGATGCGCTTGTATTGTATCAACGGATAGGCGTAGCGCAACGCATCGCCGATGTGGTTGTGCCCCAACACTGTGTCGTTGCCAAGCGCATGAATCACGGCACCGCGTAGATAGGGCAGTTCCTCCTGACGTATGCGGTTGGCGAAACGCACGGTGAGTGTGGTGATGGATGTGTCAGTCATAGCACTCCTCTCCGTTAAAGAGCCTGTCGGCACGTTCTTTTGAGAGATAAGCAGCCACTTCCTTCCATATCTTGCTGTCGGCTTGCTGCCAATGTTTCTCTTCTTTCTTGTCGGGAGCGCTTTTCAACCGGCACACCACTTTGGCAAGCACATACTGCTCTTCGGCGGTAAGCGCAACCTCTTTTTTCCTTTTCATCCACGTCCCTATCTTGCTTGCACATGTCTTCCAACTGTTTACCTTGAACCGTTCTCCATCGTCATATTTTTCGTTGAGCGTTCCGTTAAGACCTTTCTTCATAAAAGCCTCTACGATTTCCCGCTCCAGTTCCTCCAGTTGTTTTTGTTCCGGCTCTGTGTCTACGCATTCCTTTTGCAGAAGTCTGATGAGTTCTTCCAACTTCAGTTTCGCAAGCTCCAAATTACCGTCCTTGTGTAGGGTTTCTATTTCAGTATACTTGGCGGCGTTTTCTTTCCGTACTTTTTCGGCCTTCTGTTTTGTTGCCTCTTCTTGCTGCTTCTTCTTATATTCTTCAGTAATGGCAGTGTTTAGACAACGGCTTGTATTCTCAGGATAAGGAAGGTAAAAAAAAGGATTCTTTTTCGCATAATTTTTTGTTTCGGTGTATTCTTCCAATTTCATCATGCTCACCATCTCGTCTGTGTGTTCGGAAGCGATGGCAACCAAAGTCTTTATCTGACGGCAACTTGTCCAATTTCCGTTTATTTTGGCTTGTGTGAACTTGTTCATCTCCTCTTCAAATGCTGCAAGGTATTCCTCCGTGTTGTATTGAAGTCCTGATAGTTTAATAGACGAAAAGTCGCATTCCAGTTTTCCGTAGCCAAACGACTTCGCACCGCCTATACTATGCCATATGCCTTCAGTATGATGGAACGTGATGGCTGAGAGCAGAGCACCAATTTCCACTTTGCGCAGATTGTGCACGCTGATACGCATGGTGAAGGTCAATCCCTGTTTCAACGGACAGAACTTGCTTATAGTCTTTTCTTTGTCGTTCCCTTCCGGCAGTTCATGTGTAGTGCTTCCTTGGTGTATGCGGTATCGCTTCCAACCGCTTATGCGAGAATTGTCGTTGTCATATTTGTTATGTTCCGTTTTATTTTCATCTTGTTTTAGGTAGAGGGGATAATAAGATGCTCGCGGTTCACCAAGTACCCCCTTTACTATGTTTTTGTCTTCAACATCGCCAACTGTTTCGCAGAAAGCGTTGCCAATTTGCACACGTCCCTTCATGCTGTCGTTCTTGTCGGTCCAGCCAAAGATTGTTTCGCACAGGTCGTGTCCTTGCTCTTCCTTCTGTTCTTTTCTGACAAGATCATCCACGCTGTTCTTGCACAGGTGGCGTAACATCTTACCCATGCCTATTTCTTTCACCCGGCCTGTTTTCTTTTCCCGAATATAGCCCACAGGTATTTTTTTCCCATTTTCCATCATTTCCTTGTACTTGTCAAAATCGGGAGTGGGCTTATAGACAGTGAAAAAAGATTTCCATACATCTTCACTTAAAACCTCGCCATCGTCGGTGTCATCGGGTATGAGCAATTCGTGCATTTTTTCTTGCATCTTGCCAGTTGCAAAGAGTCTGTATGTAATACACTTACATTCTCTTTCTGGGAACGAGTTCTTGCCGATAGCTTCATTCCTTTCCCATGCTGACTCTTCTTCGTTATTGTTCTTATACTTAGGATAGAGTGCTTCCACTTTTTTTATATCTATTTTTTCCACTTCGCCTATGCACGGATATAAAATATAGTCTTTTCCTGACTTTTGTAGCCATCCGTGGCGAACATTGCTCATCATGGTGCGATATCTTTGGTCGCTTATATTACGGTATCCGAATTTTCTATCCGTAAAACTGTTGAACTTCCCGAAACTCATTATCGCCATTACGTTGCGCAGCATGCCTTTAATGCTTGAACCGGGGATGAAGTAGCGGCGTGTGCCGTCTGGCATGTCCACAAACACGGACTGCGCCACTTCCGACTTTCCGCATGAACCGTCGCGGATGATGAGCGGCGAAACGTTGCGCCACTTTACCTCGATGATGCCGTCCTCTCCGTCTTCGAACGGTATGTCTTGCGACACTTTGTTGTACCATGCCGGGATGTACACATCCTTGTTGAGCGGCACGAAACTATATGGAGCTGAAATTCTTTTTGTTATCATTATTTCCAATCGTTAAATCCTACAAACACTAGTTTCTTCGGCTGCAATGCAGCCATTCCTTCGCAGGCATCGTCAGCTTTTGCCTCCCAATATTGCAGAAAGCGCAACTTAGTGACACCCGTTATGCGGTGGGAGAGATACGCCTTTCTTGTCGTGGCAACCGAATGTTTGTCGACATCTCCAAGTTCAAGGCTCTTGTCGTCTATTCCATGCCATTCTTTTTCCGTTACGATGGTGTGCCTTACAATATGTTGCCCATCAACATACCTTATATATATTGACTCTCGCTTGTCGGCGTTCCACAAGTTGCCCTCTATGACAAACGGGTTGGTAGTATCGTCCAACTGCAAGGCAACCTGTGTCGTACCGTCGTAGACTACGGGTGTCTTGCTGTCGCTCCACCAGATGTAGCCTTCATATTTTGCTTCTTCTATATTAGCGTTCATAACTTTCAGATTTTTTTCCATTGTCCTTTGAATGTTCCGTTGCCGCGGTTCACTGTTCCTCCCAGCGGCAGCAGACCGTCGCACACGTCTTGCAGACTGCGCTCGAAGGCTTCCCTGCAATCGTTGTCGGCAAGAGCCTTCTCTGCCACTAGTATTTCGAGTGTATAAGTCTTTCCTCCTGCAAAAACACTTTTCTCCTGGAAGAGCGCACCGTCGATAGTTCCGCCCGTGAAGACGTCGATGCGGTTGTGGAAAAACACTTTTGATTGAAGATTGCCTTCTATCACGTCTGTTATCAGAATATTGCCTGGCGCTGTCTTCCCGTCTTCCATTTTCCCGAAAATTGCAGCCACTGCAGGGTTGTCTCCGCCTGTGGTAGCTTTTGTCTCCATATAGTTGGCCTCACTGTCGGCATTCTCCACGAAAAGGCCTTTGATGCGGTTGTAGTGATAAGCCGTGCGGTGGGCCAACGCTCCTTTCACGGCCGATGCGGGGATGAGCACTTGTTCGCAGACTATTTTGGGCGTTGTGTCTTTCCATGTCACAACGCTTTCCGTCATTGGCGTGTTGTCGGCATCGTCGTCGCCCAGTCCCGAGCCGAATAGGAAGAAATCGGAAGGTTGAAGCTGCAAAACGTATCTTGTATAGTCGCTGCCTGTACTCTGAATGGATATCGAGGCCGGGGAAAAGCGATTCCACGTTGCAGCTAAACTGGAAGATTTTGATATATAGTCGTGCAAGTCATCGCTGTTTGTCAGGTTAAGTGTTGCAATATGGCAGTCCACAATCTTCAACTTTCCATATCCCGTGCGTGTTCCGCCACCTATGCGCAGTGTTTCATTGCCTAGTGCCGCCAATATTTGGTTGAACTCCACATCTTGATTTTCGTTGGAATAAATTTCCAGTTCAAAAACGAAGCGCGTGCCTTTAAACACTACTTCGTTGTCGAATTTTCCGCCGTTCTCCGCCGTTCCGTTCCTGTCGATGCGTACATGTTGCCGAATTGGCAATTGCTGATACGCAGAATAGAATTCGTCTTGCCAGTCGATGGCAGCCAGCCCGTCAATGGCTTTGCCGTCGGTGCCAATCATTACAGCATCGGTGAAAACAACCTGCGACCCTTTGCCGCCATCTTTGTCATGATGTCCGAAGAGATTTTCTTCTCCGTCTTTTATGCCTAGCGCATGCCTCACTACGCCGGCAATGGATGTTGCCGGGATGTATGGCAGACCATTTACGTCGCGTGCCACGGGTGCATCGGTAAAAATGTCGCTGTCGCCAGTTCCCACTGCCAGGGCGCTGTCGGCCTCAACCACAAGTCGTGCTATGTGGCGATATTGATATAAGTTATTGTTGATGTCCATAGTATTTTCCTATTTAGATTTCTTTGCCATTTCTGCCGCAAGGTTAACCAATGCTTTTGCCGTGATGTCGCCAAACTGCCGCTCTTTGGAATAAATGTCTTCTATAAAGCGGCGCAGAATCTCAAGGCGCCCGTTCTCCTTCCATCTGTCTTTTGCGACACCGTGAGTCAAGTATGCATCAGCTTCTCCTGATTCATCCTTCTTTTCAAACAATGCCCACATGATTTCCTTGTAGGTGCGTTCCTGCATGGCAATGCTCCTGATTGTTCCCCACTGCGAAGCGAAACTCTCGCCGGCAAACATTTTTGTGTTTCCTACGACAAACTTGTTAACTGCGTCATAGATGCACTTGTCAACGCACATTTCATTCCGTTTCCGTTTAAGGAAATCGAGCAGCGGCGTGCCACCAAGGTCATCTGCCTTGTCGACTGGCTTCGTGGCTTCATCGTCGGCCTTCTGCAAGCGGAAGCGAGCCCGACCGTTCTCGCCGTCGGACGAGAGGAAGTCGGGATTGTATATCACCTTGCCGAAGCCTTCGTTGCGGAACGCCCCGACATACTGCGAATCGAATGTCTGCTGTTCGTCAATGCGCACAACAAACACGCTGCCCTTCTCTATGCCGCAGCGCTCGGCATCGCGTGTGCTCCGCTTGCCGTTCCATGGTGCATAACTGAACGTGCGCACTTGCGACAGTTTCCATATGATTTCGCCGTGTGCAATGCCAAGGTCTTGGGCCGTGGGCGTAAAGGTCGGTTCGCCGTCGGCATCGATGAAGATGAGGCGTCCGTCGGCATATACCGTGGCATATTGCTTGTTGTCGTTCAATGTGAACAACTGTTGAGTGGACGGTGAGTCTTCATATTCATATGGCTTGATCACCACCTGACCATATTGCGCCGTGCGCGAGCGGCCAACGTAGTGCACGCCCGTCAGCATGCGGCTTACGGTGTCGGCAAGGCTCTCGTCATCGGCCTGCACTTCGAAAAGGAAGCGTGCGCCTGCATCGAGCGATTCATAACCGAACATCATGTTGTCGCGCGAGCGCCGGTTGGTGCGGTCGTAGGCCGACTTGATGGCAAACGACTTCTCCGTCACAGCAAGAGAGCCTTTGTTGTGGCAGAATGCATAGAACCCGTTGCGGCACTGCTTCAGTTGTTGCGGAAATCCGCCGTTCTCCCGGTCGGCTTCACGATGGTAGAAATGGTTAATGAAGCACCCTTCGGCAGTGCCTTTGAGCTTGGGGTAGAACATTGCAGCCGGCACACGCAACGAGCGCACGCCGTTATGTTTCTCGCTGACGGGATGGGCGTCTCCAAAGCGAACTTTGCCACTGTGGAATACCTCAAGAGCTTTGTCGCCAAACTCAGTGTAGCGGGAAGCAACAATGCCCAGAAAAGCATTGCCTGGGATGAAGTCGAGCGTGGCGTTGGCACCTTCTGTGGCTGCATTTTGATTGATGATAACGTCCGACAGTAGCCGGCATTCGAATTTTATCGTTTTCATTGTTTGCCTCCTTTCTTAACGTCGCACCGGCCGAGACCACGGTTGCGTTTCTGTCCGATGCGTTTTATCAATCCAAAACTGTTTGCAATGATTTCCGCCAGTTCTTCTGGTACGTCTGAAATCTGACCGTACAGAGTGCAGGGCACTGTCGTTTCCATGCTTCTCAAACTGAAATCCTTTGCCGTGCCGTCTGCGTCGATTGCCGTGGTTGTCAACTTGTCGTACAGGTATTCTTGTGCGTTGTTTGCCACGATAGCGTTATATTCCTTTTCGTCGAGTGCAGCATTGCCGAAATGCATGCAACCCGTCGTGCCGTTCTCACTGCTGCTTGCTTCCGTACCGAAGGCTTTCGCCAGCATTTCTGCATGATCTGTATCGTTGCAGATCTTAATGTAATTTTCTGCTGCTTCGCGCACCAATCCTTTTATTGTTCTTCCTGGTATGAAAGGCATGCCTTTCTTGTCCTTTACAACCAGGTTGTCTACGTCGGCACCTGCGGATAATCCCGATCCGCAGTGCCAGCGTGAGAAAAATCTTATGGTGTATGTTATGTCGTTTGTCATGTGGATTATGTTTTTTGTTTAGGTAACGTGTGTCGTTATTTTGTGCATTGTTGTTTCACCGTGTGCAAGGCAAGCAGGTCGTAAGCAAGATATAATTGCTTGTCCTTACGCATGACTGCGTTTGTGGCAACCTTGTAGAGCGCCTGCTGATTGCCAGTGAATAGCGAGAGAGCCCTTTGGCGTTTCTGTTCTGCAAGGTTGAAGTCTGTCGCCATGTCGGTGAGCCACCGTCGGATGGCGGTCTTCACGTTGTTGTTGTCTTCTTGGCTGATGTCGGCCGCATACTGCAAGAGCCTTGCAACGGTGAGGCGTTCCGCCTGCGGATACAGGTAATAAGGGCCGTAGCAGTAGGAGTGTTCTTTTTGTGGGGTAAGTTCCTTGTCCTCTATGTCAGAGAAATCTTCCACGAAACTGCTCTGCACCTTGTGGAACATCAGGCAAGATGGAACTTTTCCGCCATTTTGCTTTGTTATAGCTTCCGATTTTGCATCGGCCTTTGCCTTGCTGCAAAGCGTCTCGGCGAGCTCGTAGCCGTAATGGAACGGGTAGGTTGACTTGATGAATGCTATGCCGGCGCAGGCAGAGAGCTTGTCACCAATCTGCTTTTGGCTCTCCATTTCAAACTGCCGGAGGTATTCCTGCACGAAGTCCACGGCTATGTCGGCGCTGCACACAATGGTCAGATCGTCGCCACCGAGGATAATGGGGCGAATGGCTTTGACCACATCAATGTGTTTATTCTTTTCAATAACGCGGCAGGCATTTTGTGCTGCGGTCTTCGTGGCGCTGTCGAGGTTTTGGGAGAAAGCTCTCATTTCCGTAGGACTTCCGCTTTTGCGAGCCACTACTTCTCCCAATGAATTCCCGTCGGCATGCACAATGGCTATCCACTCGTTGTGACGGGTCAGGTCGCTGAAATCGAATGCCACGTCGCGGGCATAGACTTTCTTTCCGAAGAAATCTGTGCAGAGTTGCAGCTGGGCTTCATTCTTTTCGCCCAGGGCATTGCGCTTGCTTTGGGTACACTCGTCGAGGAAACCGCTTTTACTGTCAGTCTCTACTGCGGGAAGACCTGTGGTGCGCGACCGTTCCATTGCCATAAGTCCGGCAACAAGACTTTTCGGTCTTCTGCTACGCTGCGTGCGTAGGCGCTTCTCCAGTTCGTCGCAGACTTCACGGTAGGTGTCGTCATTTCCGTCCCATTTCACTACAGCCTGGCTGATTGTTATGCCAGGCACGCGTTCCATCACCCTTTTGGGAAATTTCATTACTGCATTGCGGCACTCTTTCTCGCTGTCGTATATGCACTTGACGTTGCCTGCCGCCAATACTACAATCTTGCCGTTTCCACTAAATTCATCCATGAAAATGTGGTCGCAGATGTTCTTCACCAGTTCGCTTGCCCCGATGATGTCTTTCAACTTGTTTGTTTGGAAAATGAACCCCTGTATTCCTTGTACAGAGGCTCCGTAAAGGTATTTCATAGGTTTAGGTTATGTGTTTTAAGCAGTGTGCTTTCCTGTTGCACACTGCCTGTTGTTATTTATGTATTTTATCTCTCCTTTGCTGTTGTGTGCTTTTATGTCAGCAAATATCCACTTTTGCTTTGTGTTTTTGCTTGTCTTTTACAAAGTTAGCTTTTTCTTTCTGCATTCGCAAGAAATGCTTTTCGTTTTCAATCAAAAACTGAAAGACTGTTACATCCTTGCTTGTCGTCAGTATGGGGGCTTTCCGTTGCGTTTGTGCAGCATGTTGATAAAAACAAAAAAGGAAAGCCTCACTGAAGACTTTCCTTTTAACGTCGGGGTGACAGGACTCGAACCTGCGACAGCCTGGTCCCAAACCAGGAACGCTACCAACTGCGCTACACCCCGTTCCGTTTTTGCGAGTGCAAAGGTATGAACTTTTTTTGTTTCTGCAAAATTTCTGCGAGAAAAATTTTCAGAAACATGCTTTTCGCTGAAATAACGGCGTTGTTGGCTTGTTCTGTCGGTGACTTTTGTCGGCACATTGCAAAATGCAGAATTTATACCGCTTCTTTGTGTTGCGTGAGAAAGTTCACTTGCAGCGGCAACGAAATCGTTCGTGAAAAATGGGTGAAACATAAAAATCTTTTTATACCTTTACCATTGTTTTATTTTAATATGCGGTAAGCATCAACGGAACTTGGAAAGTCATACAGTAAATCTATGGACAAGATGACCAAAGAACAGCGCAGCCGCTGCATGGCCTCCATTCGCAGCAAGGGCACCAAACCAGAACTATTGGTGCGCCGCTATCTGTTTGCCCACGGCTACCGCTATAGGCTTAACCACCCGCATCTGCCGGGGCATCCGGACATCGTGATGCGCAAATACCGCACGGTAATTTTTGTAAACGGCTGCTTTTGGCACGGACATGAAGGGTGCAAACATTTCGTAATGCCCAAGAGCCGCACTGACTTCTGGCAAGCGAAGATAAGGCGCAACCAAGCTCGCGACAAGGAAGAGCAGCAGAAACTTGCAAACATGGGCTGGCACTGCATCACCGTATGGGAGTGTCAGTTGAAACCCAAAGTAAGGGAGCAGACACTGCTGTCGTTGGAATACACACTGAACCGCATTTTCTTGGATGACCGCAAGATAAGGCGATACACTCTGCCCGAAGAGGAGACGATGATTGCAGCCGAACCGGATGCGAAAAGGTAATATTGTCGAACTCTTCGTTGACGTCAACCATCCATTCGGGAAGGTCCTTCATGGCGTAATTGACAAGTGAGTCTGGGCCTTGTGCGGTGTGAGCGACCATCGTAGGCACTGCCTGCATAGTCGCTCACAGCGGCGCTCATAAGCATGTTTCTTCAATTCCGTGTCAATGTCACTTCAAATGTTTCTTGAAAAACAATGAAATGAATATATGTGGTATTTTGTGTGGTTATTCAGTTCTTTGTTTAATACATCTTCAGTCCAAGAATCTTCCAAAAGTCTGCCGGCAATGCAACGTTTTCCAAGGTGATGCAATCTTTGAACAGCGGCGCAACCTCTTTAGCTGAATAGCCTGCTATACCGCAACCTACACGTGTAACGAGGAAACGAAGTTCCGGATGCTTGGCTGCGAACGACGTGAATCTTTCTATAGCCTTTTTCATTGCGTCATAACCCTCCATGGTTGGTATGGCATAACTCCTTCCCTGCAAGCCTTCGCCCTGTTCCCAAACGGCACCGAATTTGCGCATTGCATAGCTGGCTGCGCCTCCATTGTGGTATCCATTTGCGTTGCTTCCGAAAACGAAGATTTCATTTTCCTCAAGATGGTCGATGCGGTTGCCCGAAACCCTTGGTCCGTAATACTCCTTTGCATACGTGCATTTTCTTATCAGTCTTTCCTCTTTGGATATTTCCCTTTCTTCTTCGTACATCCTGTTCATCTTCTCGTAGTAGGCCCGCCTGGACGAACGTTCGCGGTCCCATGTGCTGCCGGCTCCGCAGTCGTCGTGACTGAATTCAACCACGTTTTCTATTGCCAGCAAGTCGGTAACTTCCTTCACGTTATGCGCCGAGCCCATATATGCGAACGACCATCCTTCCGATTTTAGTTTCTCAATCAGGCGACGCAGCTCGGCTGCATTCCATTCTTGCGATGAATTCTCCAGTCCGTCAGTAAGAACAGTTACAACGGCTGTCGCGTCAGCATCGTCTTTTATCTGACTGTGAAGCCGTGTCAGCGATTGTCCCATTGCATCGTAAAGAGGGGTGCATCCAGAGGGATGGTAATCCTTAAAGTCTTTCACTTCAGCGATAGGAAGATTGTCGATCATCGTGCGTACATCTTTTCTTTTTGAGTTCGTGTCAAAAGTTACGAGGGTCAGCGTATGCTCTTGCGTCTTGGCAAACGTTTCCTGCGCATTGCGTATCGTACTGATTGTTTCGTTGATGCCCGACAGAGTAGAATTTCTGAGACAGCTCATTGAGCCGCTTTCGTCAACAATAATCAAGTTGTAGATGTGGGCTTTGCCTTTGTCCGCTTTCTCTCCTTCCGGTTCTGGCGCCTTGAAGTCAACCTTTGCGTCGCTCTCCTTTCCGCAGGTTTCTTTCTCGCTCTGATTCGTTTCTGACATAACGTCGTCGTATTCTTGTTGAAGCTTGCTAGGCTTGAAGAAATTTAATAAATTGCTGATCTTTCCCATAATGTGTCCGTTTAAATTTAATGTATTTGTTGTTTTTAATCTTTTATCCCGCTATACCACAGTCGTGGCATGGTATCCGAAATCTTTTGAAAAATCGAATTTCGTAAGCGTACTTCTGTATTTATCTAAGTTTCATTTGTTTATTGTTTGCCTATGTATTATTTACGCAGCAAAGATAAAGAACGTTTGTATAGCATCCAAATAAAATAGCGTAAAAATTACATGTTGGGCGAAGAAATATGAATTTCGGCATGCGAGACGGTTGATTGGGATGTATGTTGAACTGGAAATTGCATAAAAGAAAAAGGGAAACATCCTTGTTGACATGTAGGAATGTTTCCCGTGATTTTAAAGAATCCACTTTCACCGTTTCCTAGGCAAAGAGTTTGCCCCATGGATAACTGCCGGGCTTGAGGATTACGTTGACCTTGCCGCTTACTCCTGACGGCGTCTGAGCCAGACATTGCATTTCCACAACGCCAGGAGCATATTCCGCCGTTACGTTGAACGACAGCCAGTGCAGTCGCGACAATATGCAGAACGCCGTTGCCCCGCCTTCTATTATTACTGTGGCTGGCAACTGGGCTTTAACGAAACTTGCTGCCGCATCTGCCATGACGTTCTTCAGTCTGACGGCGTATTCCTGACCCTTCACTGCATGGTCGCCTACGCTCATTATGAATACGTCATGGTTCATGTATTCTTCCGTTGCAGTGTGGATGAACGTATCGGCAGGAGCACCTTCAAACACATCGTCGGGAATGTCTGCCATTGCAGTGTCGGCCGCTTTTAGAATAGGTGAGTCTTGTATGGGTTTCGACTGTGTGCTGCCGCGCACAATAAGAGTCTTTTTCCCGTCACAGGCTATTGGGCATTGCAGTAGACTGTCTGTTGCGAAAAGCGGTGTTTCATTCCGTATGTTTTCCATCACGCAGCCGAAGAAATCGGCGCCGCCGGCAAGCAATGTTCTGCCGTTTGCCTTGGCGTATTGCCGCAGAATGTCTTCGCTGCACGATGCGTCAGCCACGTATATCTTGCCGTCGTCGAAAATCTTGCCGTCAGTTTTCAGCGATACTACTTCCGGCAATGGTGTTCCGCCGTCGTGCGCTTCGCATTTTGTGTTGCGATGGAGTATCTCCGTAGCTTCCGACGATAGGGCAGGGAACTCAGGGTCGTAGCTGAATGCCGTTTCGGCCAGCGGTTTTCCGTCTATAAAATATGTGCCGTTGTTTATAGTGCGTCCTTTTGAAGGGTTCTGTGCAATGAGCAGCGCACTGTCATATCCGTATCGGCGCATGAGCAAGGCGATAGTCTTCACGATGTGTCCGCGCAACACGGAGTCCGTTTTCAGAAAAAAGCGTTGCTCCGCTCCGTTGTCGCCTTGCCCCTTTGCATATGGAGGTGGCAGGGGGATGCCTTGTTGCTCAGATGACAACAGATGCGTGCCTTCCGAACGAATGTCCGTTGCTATGACGCATACGTCAGTTCCTTCCTGCGGAAACCGCATTGGGCGTGATGCGCTGTCGTTTTCCGCAATGACGGCAAGCAAAGCCCGCAAGCCCTTGCTAGTCGCAATGCCTGCAATCTCCGCCGCCCCCGTTATGTCGTCAGCCAGAACAGTAAGCATGTCAGTCGTGTTTTTTCCTTGATAGAGCCATCTTTGTGGCATAGTCGATAGAGAGCAACAGTGCTTCCGGACTTGCCACGCCTTTGCCTGCCACGTCGAAAGCCGTGCCATGGTCTACCGACACGCGTATGATGGGCAGTCCAAGCGTTATGTTCACGCCCTTTGCCGTGCTCATGGTGCCCGTTTCCTTGTCCCAGTTGAAGCCGACCACCTTGAAGGGGATGTGCCCCTGGTCGTGATACATTGCCACGCATCCGTCGAACTTTCCGCATTTAGCCTTGGCAAAGAGCGTGTCTGGCGGAACGGGGCCTTCAACGTTGAAGCCTCTTGCCTTCAGCTCCTCCACGGCAGGCGTAATCTCCAGCCGTTCCTCGTCGCCGAAGAGACCGCCGTCGCTGGCATGCGGGTTCAGTCCGGCAATGCCGATCTTCGGATTCTCTATGCCAAACTGGCGGCAAGCGTCAGTTATCAGTTCTGTAACGTCGATGATGCGCTGCTTCTTTACAAGGTCGCACGCCTTGCGCAGCGGCACATGGGTGGACACGTGGATAACGCGCAGAAATTCGTCGGCAAGGAGCATCGCATATTTCCGCGTGTTTGTAAAGTGGGCGTAAATCTCAGTGTGTCCGTCGAAGTGGTGGCCCGCCAGGTTCAGCGCCTCCTTGTTTAGCGGAGCTGTCACCGTGCCGTCAACTTCGCCCGCCATGGCCAGTGATATTGCCTTTGTTACCGACTGGAATGCTGCGTTGCCGCACTGTGCCGCCACCTTGCCTTGCTCAAACGACTGCATGTCGATGAGTTGCAGGTCTATCACGTCTATCGTGCCATGCTCGAACAAGGCCTCCTTCACTTCCTTTACGGCATTTATGCGCAGATCGGTGTTCATCTGTCGTGCCGCGAACTCCATTACGGCGGCGTCACCCGTTACGAGCGGACGGCACTTGCGGTATGTTTCCTCCAAAGCGAGCGATTTTACTATTATCTCCGGTCCGATGCCGGCAGGGTCGCCCATTGTTATGGCCAGAATAGGCCTGTTGCTGTTGTCCATTGCTGATTGATTTTTTTTAAAAGGTTGCGCCGTCCGCTCATTGCAGCCGGCGTTGTATGCGTGTTACAGGTTGCCGGCATTAAGCCTTTTTCCTTGTCTTCTTTTCTTCCAGATAGCCGTAGATGGTAAGCTCCTTGTCTGCCAGGTCGCTCTTGAACAGGAAGCTTGCTGCGTATCCAACCACAAGCACGATGATGTGGCTGTAGACTCCAAGCATGTATTTGTGGTGGGTGAAGTTCCAGTCGCCCAAGTCAAGCAGCAGTCGCTCCGACGTACCGTCGTCGAACTTGGTTGATGTTAGCACAGCGTAGGCCGTGAAGAGAATGGCTGCCGCGATGCCGATGTAAAGCCCCTGCCAGTTGGCGCGCCGGCTGAACAGACCGAGCAGGAAAATGCCCACGATGCCTGCCGAGAGGATGGCGTAAAGTCCGAACAGCGTGCCCAATACGCCTTCGCCGCCCCATGCCACATAGAGAAGGGCAATGAATATTGCGCCCACACCGGTTATGATTACCGACATGCGGCCCACACGCATCTTCTGTGCATCGCTCACGTTCTTCTTGAAACGGCCGTAGTAGTCTTCAACGATGATTGCCGATATGCAGTTGATATCGGCGTCGATGCTGGAGATAGCCCCTGCAATGAGGGCAGCAAGGATAAGTCCCGTAATGCCCACCGGCATTTCTGTGGCAATGAAGTAGGGGAACACCTCGTCGCTCTTTATCCCTTCGGGCAGTACGCCAGCGTTGATGTGATAGTAGGCAAAGAGACACGTTCCCACGAACATGAAGAGAGCCCATGTGGGCACGCTCAGGAAGATGCCGAGATAAGAGGCGCGCTTGGCGCTGCGGTCGTCTCTTGCCGTGAGGTAACGCTGCACGATGCTCTGGTCGGTGCCGTATTTCTGCAGGGCGTAGAATATACCGTTAAGCACCATAACGAGGAACGTGAGGTGGGTCAGGTCCATGTCGTATGGTCCGAAGTCAATCTTGTCGTATTCACCGGCAATGCGGAATATCTCTGCCGGTCCGCCATCGGTAAGATAGAACAGTATGCCAACGGCCAGCAGTCCGCCGATGATGAGCAGAAAGCCCTGTATGACGTCCATCCAGATGATTGCCTCCATGCCTCCGAAGAAAGTCATCACGATTACCACTACGCCGATTATTATTATAACCCACCTGATGTCGAGTCCGCCCACGAACATTGCCATGGCGAGGCCAAGCAGGTAAAGGATAGTGCCCATCTTTGAGAAATGCTCAAGCACGAAGGCCAGCGAACTGTATATCCTGGCGAAAGGACCGAAGCGGCGCTCGAAATATTCGTAGGTGCTGAGGCGTATCACCTTGCGGTAGAGCGGTACGATGAAGCCGATGAGGCACACCAGCACTATAGGTACCATGAGTCCCTGCACGAGCAGAATCCAGTTGCCGGCATAGGCGTTGCCGGGGTAGGCGAGGAACGTTACGCTACTGATGATTGTTGCGAACATAGACATTCCCACGGCCCATGCCGGGATGTTGCCGTTTGCGGCGAAATACGTGTCGGTTGTCTTCTGGTTTCTTGAAAAGTAGAAACCCACAAATAGCGCCAGTGCTACCGACGCCACTATTATGATTATGTCGATCCAGTGGAGAGTGGATGTTTCCATGTGTATTGTCTAAGGTTTAAGGTTATTTTGAAAAGTTACCGCCTTTCCCCTCCAACTCTGTTGCTTTTGTCAGTGGTTGGTGGGAAAGGTGGCGTAGGTAAATACGGCGGTTAGGCCAGGTATGGTTTTATTTCCGTGCGTATCCTCTCGGCGGTAGCCTCGTCGAGTTCTGTAAGCGGGGGCAGCATGTAGGTCTCGCACAGGCCGCACTCTTTCATTATGACCTTCAGTCCGGCAAGCGACTGGCCAAGTGTCAGTCCCTTGGTGTTTATCTTTCCGATTTCTATCGTTTCCTGTTGCAGCCTTTCAGCCGTAGTCTCGTCGCCGGCAATGCCCGCCTCATACAGGTCGTTGTAAGCCTTCGGCAAGAAGTTGCCCACACTGGGCACGATGCCGTCGGCCCCGTGTTTGAGTGCGTGGGCGGAGTTTGCGGCACATCCGCAGAAATAGGCAAAGTCGTCGCGCTGGGCAAACAGCTCCAGGCATTTCTCCATGCGCTCCTTGTCGTTCTCCGAATCTTTCAGTCCTACGATGTTGGGGTGATGACTAAGCTTCTCAATCACGTCGAGCGGAATACTCATGTGGGTTGTTATAGTGATGTTGTATAGCATGAGCGGCAGTTCCACCGTGTCGGCAAGGTTTTTGTAGTAGGTGTACATCTGCTCAGGCGTAAGGGCATAGTAGCTGGGCAGTGTGGCAGCAATGACGTCTGCTCCGGCAGCGGCAAACTCGTGTGCCGCAACGGTCTGCTCGCGGATGCAGTTGCCAACCAGTCCGGCGTAAATGGTGATGCGTCCCTTTGCAGCCTCGGCAGCAGCCTTTATCATTGTAGAACCCTGTGCCGTTGAAACAGAGTTTCCTTCGCCCGTTGTGCCCATGATGAGCGCCGACACGTTGTGGCGTGCGAAGTTTTCGATGATGCGTTTCACTGCTTCCGTGTCGATGTCACCCTCCTTGGTTACGGGGGTAGCCATCGGCACCACTACTCCGTGGTATTTTTCGTTTACTTTCATTTTTTGTATGTTATGTTATTAGTTTTTCAGTGTTCTTCGTCGGTCTTTCCGCATGCAGGCGGTTCGACCTGACCATGCGGGTGTTATAGTTAAGACGGCGGATGATTGTAATTGTAACATACAAAAAAGGCGAAAAAGATTTTACTTTTCTTTCCCCGCCCAGCGTGTGTATCAGTTTTCCTTCTCTTCCAAAAGTTTCTGCATGCGTACTATCTCGTCGCGGTATTGAGCAGCCTGAATGAAGTCCAGTTCCTTTGCCGCGGCCTTCATAAGCTGCGTGGTGTCGGCAATGCTGCGTTCTATCTCCTTTGCCGACATCTTCTTCATTATCGGGTCGGCAGCCATGTGCATGGTGTCTTTCTCCACGTATGGCGCATACTTCACTGCACTCTTGTTCTTCTGCGTTCTTTCGGCAGTGCCGTCATGCTGCGCTTTGGCAAGCGAGTTCTGTTTTATGTCCTTCTGTATGCGCTGCGGCGTTATGCCGTGTTCCGTGTTGTAGCGCATCTGCTTCATTCGGCGGCGCAAGGTTTCGTCGATGGTCTGCTGCATGCTTTCCGTAATTGTGTTGGCATACATGATAACCTTTCCGTTCACGTTTCGTGCCGCCCTTCCCGCAGTCTGTGTCAGCGAGCGGTGCGACCTGAGGAAGCCCTCCTTGTCGGCGTCGAGTATGGCCACGAGCGATACCTCCGGCAGGTCGAGCCCCTCGCGCAGGAGATTCACGCCCACGAGCACGTCGAAGAGACCCGCCCTAAGGTCGGTCATAATCTGCACACGGTCCAGCGTGGCAATATCACTGTGGATGTAGTTTGCCCTGATGTCGTGGTTCAGAAGATATTCCGTCAGCTCCTCTGCCATGCGTTTTGTGAGAGTTGTGACGAGCACTCGCTCGTCTTTGTCGCGGCGTGTGATGATTTCCTCCATAAGGTCGTCCATCTGGTTCTCGCTCGGCCTTACCTCTATCTCCGGGTCAAGCAATCCTGTGGGGCGTATAACCTGTTCCACCACAACTCCCTCGGCCTCCTGCAACTCGAAGTCGGCTGGCGTGGCCGAAACGTAGATAACCTGGTTCGTCATCTGCATGAACTCGTCGAACTGCAGCGGACGGTTGTCGAAAGCCGCCGGCAGTCTGAATCCGTATTCCACCAGGTTGCGCTTGCGTGCCCTGTCGCCGCCGTACATCGCCCTTATCTGCGGCACGCTTACGTGACTCTCGTCGATAACCATCAGATAGTCCTTCGGGAAGAAGTCAAGCAGACAGTAAGGCTTGTCGCCCTCGCTGCGCCCGTCGAAATAGCGCGAATAGTTCTCTATTCCTGAGCAGTGACCCAGTTCCCTTATCATCTCCATGTCGTATTCCACCCTCTCCCTGATGCGTTGCGCCTTCAGTCCGTCGCCGATGGAGTTGAAAAAGTCCACGCGCTCCTCCAGGTCACGCCCAATCTTGAGCAGCGCCTCCTGCGTCTGCTCCTTGGATGTGATGAAGAGGTTTGCAGGATAAATCTGGTATTCGCTGAACGAGGCAAGTCGATGGAACGTTACGCTGTCCACCTCTTCGATGGAGTCTATTTCGTCGTCCCAGAACGTTACGCGCAGCACGTTGTCGCTGTAGGCCATGAATATGTCAACCGTCTCGCCCTTCACCCTGAAGTTTCCGCGTTGGAGGTCGATGTCGTTTCTCACGTAAAGCGAGTCAACCAGTTTCATTAGGAACGCATTGCGTGTTGTAACCTGTCCCTTCCTTATCGTTATCACGCTTTCAGCCATTGCTGCCGGTCCGCCCATACCGTAGATGCACGACACCGACGACACTACAATCACGTCTTTTCTGCCCGACAGCAGCGCCGACACGGCAGAGAGTCTCAGCTTGTCAATCTCGTCGTTTATGGCCAGGTCCTTTTCTATGTAAGTGTCAGTCTGCGGCAGGTACGCCTCCGGCTGGTAGTAGTCGTAGTACGACACGTAGTATTCCACGGCGTTCTCGGGGAAGAATCCCTTCATCTCCTCGTAAAGCTGCGCCGCTAGCGTCTTGTTGTGGCTAAGCACAAGGGTGGGGCGGTTGGCTTCGGCTATAACGTTGGCCACGGTGAATGTCTTTCCCGACCCCGTCACGCCAAGCAGCACCTGAGCCTTGTCGCCACGCTCCAGCCCTGCCGTCAATTGGCGTATAGCCTCCGGCTGGTCGCCCGTGGGAGAATATTTCGATGAAATCTTGAATTCCTTCATTTCGAAAGCGTTAAGTGAAAAAGACCGTTGCCGGTCCTGTATCGTCCCGGCTTCTTGCAGAACAATGGCTGCAAATATAGCAATAAACGCGGAAACGGGGAAAACAAAACTGCGGTTTCTCTCTTGTTTTGCCGCTTACAAACAATATCCTTAAGAAAGGAAATAACCAGGCTTGCCTATTTCCTTGTCTTCTTGAATACAATCCAGTTTGTTTGGTATTTCGATCCGTATGTCTTTGGATGCAGTGCGTGAAAACGGTTCAGCGAATCCCTGTACCACGAATAGTTCCAGCCGCCTCCCATGTCAAGGTATAGCGCATGTCTTATATGGCTCTTTGACAGTCTTTGCGTGAAGTCACTGTAGCGAAGCAAACTGTCCGATTCAACAATACATAGTTCCTTGTCTTCAGTCTCACACAGTGCGCGGTAGATGTTTAGAGGCGAGTCTTTCCTGAAGGCTTTCTTTACTGTTCCGCCGTAGATAATCATGTTCTGTCCGAATCCCATGCCGCCGTTGTTTGCTGCCTTCTTCAGTTCGGCATCATAACTGCCGCACAGGAATTTCCACTTGCCGTTATAGTAGACGAAAGCTCCGCTATTGGTCTTTGCACGGTATCCGCGGTGATATTTCCCGCCAGACACATGATTTCCCGCAATGTTGAAATGGTCAAATTTGTCCAGACATTGTCCTGTGAAAGCAGCCTCGGCACAGTATATAACGTCGCCGTCGTTCTCGCTAGGCCTTGTTTCGCAGACAAAGTCAACCGTATATGACAACGGAAAATAGAACGTCAGCCCTTCATGGCGTTCTATTCTCATATGGCAGACGGTTGGAGCAGAATCAGCCGTGTCGCTTTGCTTGATATGTTTCACTTGTGGCATGGAATCGTCTTCAGGCGAGGATGCTTTTCTGCCGCAAGCCACAGTTAAAAGCGAAAACAGCACAAACGGAACAACCGATCTCATGGTCATCATTGCAGCAAAGCGTTATTTCTTCTTTAATGTTTTTACGGTCAGATATACAAGTCCTGCAGCGACAATAACATCTACGATGTTCCATACCGTCCGTCCGAGAGCAATCTTCACGAAGGGCTGGAACAGCAATGCCAGCGCCGCAAAGACAAAGCCCAACCCCTCATTCTTCGATTTGTAATAGCCATACGACAAATAGACAAAGGCGGCAGCAGCACAGAACCGCACCAACACATAAAATCCATACGGCATGTCAGCAAGGCACAACAGCAGCAAAACTGCCATTGTCGCTTTAATCCATGGAAAAACTTTGTTCTTCGGCATAAGTATATACAGTTTCAGAATTGTTATTCAATGCATTTTTTACACGGTCTCCGCCCAATATCCCTAGCTTCGGACTTGGTGACGGATTTAACCTCGCCGCTGCATCCCGAGAGTCCCGTACAGTTCTTTGTCTTGTGGTACACTTCTGATCGCGGTCCGGTACAAATATACACATTTTCTGAACTGCAGCCAGCAAGAAAGGCACACAGAATGCAAAAAACTTATGGGTCACTTGCAAAAACGTGTGGATTAGGCAAAAATCTCGGACAGTCTAAAAAGA
>CAVAPC010000024.1:0-41005 GCA_963590505.1 uncultured Alistipes sp.
GCATGCAGAAGTCTTCGGCACGCACCTCATCGTGATATTCACGGAGAAACAACAGAACGGACATCATTATCATGACAAACGCTGACTCGCGTTGACCGGAAAAGAGTCTTGCCGTGCGCCAGATTATTGCGAAGGTGAATGTGTAGGCCAGCACGCTAAGCCAAAACACGCCAATGTAGGATGTGGGGGAAATGAGGTAACCGATGCCGTAGATGAGCCAAAGCAGCGGACCCTTGGAGTCGGCGAAGTCCACGTAGGGTGTCATGCCCTCCATCCACGCCTTGCCACAAGTGAAAAACCATGCGGAATCGCAACGTGGACTCCAATAGGCCATGAGAAAGGAGTCGGGCGAGAGAAATGTCAGCAGGAAAAAGGAAAAGAATAAAAGACCTACCCAATGAAGAACTGTAAGTCTACAGGGGGGGGTAAATTGCAGATGGTTCATAAAATTAGTATATTCCAAGAAAATCATTACAACAAGGCCGATAATCGATACGGATGCGACATCAACATGATGCAAAAGTAGCAAAATGTTTTGAGATAAACTAATGCTCTACCCCGCATTATTCATGGACCAACAAAAAAGAAGGACGTTTCTTTGCGTATCTGTAAGAAATGTGTTAGCTTTATAAGCTGAAAACCAAGAAAAGAAACAAACAGAATGAAAATAAAAGTATTGTTCATCACACTAACGCTGGCATTGTCATGCAATGTGGTGTCTTATGCTCAGACAACGGCAACGTCTGGCTTTGAGAAACTTGACAAGTGGGCTGCCGAATGTATCGGCCGGAACAAGATGTCGCTGGGCTATCCCGGTAACAACGACATCAAACTGCATGAGTTCTACAAATGGTATACCGACAACCACATGGAAGAGATGATCATCAACAACGCTGGCGACCCGTTTTCCAAGGGCGACCACACGCTTTCGTCGCTCGACTTTGAGCGCGAGGTGATCGAGTACTTCGGACCGAAATACGGCTTCGACAAGAACGACCTGTGGGGGCTGGTCACCATGAGCGGAACTGACGGCAACAACCACGGTATCTACTTTGGCGTGAACTACCTGAGGAAGAAAACAGGCAAGATGCCCGTCGTTTATGTGTCAGACGAGGCTCACTACAGCAACTATCGCCTCTGCGACCTGCAGCATCTGGACGTGAGGCTTGTGAAAAGCGACGAGATGGGACGCATGATTCCAGACTCGTTGGAGCAAGCCCTCGACACGTCACGCCCCTGCCTTGTCATTTACGCAATGGGGTCGACTCTCAAGGGAGCCATCGACGACCAGAAAGCGCTGAACAAGGTGCTTGCGAGGCATGGCGACATGGCCGTTTATCGCCATGTGGACGCGGCTCTTTTCGGCGGCTACCTCCCCTTCACCGCCTATGGGGACATGGTGAGCCGCAAGTCGTCGGCATTTGAGTCCATCAGTGTCAGCGGTCATAAGTTCTTCGGCATAGACAGCCCGTGCGGGTTGTTCATCACTTCGCGCGACGTTTACGACAACCAGACTACGTTCGACATTCCCTATCTCAACGCCAACATGCGCATGATCAATTGCTCGCGGTCGGGTGTGGAGCCGATCAAGTTTTGGTGGCTCATACATACTGTCGGCGACGAAGGTTGGACACAGCAGGCCGCGCAGATCCTGGAGAACACCCGCTATCTGAAGTCTCGGTTGGAAAGCATACATTGGCCATGCTGGCAAAACCAATACAGTAACACCGTGCTTTTCAAGCGTCCTTCAGACAAGATTGTGGCCAAATACAACCTTGCGTGCGGCGAGGCTTTCGGCCAAAAGGTGTCGCACATAGTAGTTATGCAACACGTTACAAAGGCAGCCATTGATATGTTTATTGCCGACTTGAAGTAAAGCTCATATAAACGAAATGTGTGTGCAGAGATTTTATATCCCGTAATATTCTGCTAAAAAGCATATGGTATCTTCAATTTAAAAGAATGTGGCGCTTTGGCTAGAAACATTAGTGCATGGACCGCTATATGTAGACCCGAACATGCAAACTGTGGTGGGGCATGGCAGATTTCTGAAGGATAATGAAAATGGATAGTTTAAATTCGCATTACTTTAATATTGCAAATAAATAGCTTCCATATTGCAGGTTGTGAAGAAAAAAAGTAACTTTGCATTGTTGACTCTTTGAACTTTTTTAGTATCAGACGACATTTAAAATAAACTAAAAATATAATAGTAATGAATAGTGATCCAAAAGATTGTCTCTACTGCCAAAATAATGAGACTTTGCATGACTTGATGATTGAAGTAAAGAAACTCAATGTTTCGCGTGTGTTCATATTTAAGGAGCAGACTTACCATGGCCGTTGCCTTGTGGCATATAATGGGCATGTTGACGACTTGAATCTTCTAACAGACGAAGAGCGCAATGCCTTTATGGCTGATGTGGCAAATGTGACACGCGCTATGCAGAAGGTATTCAATCCTGATAAAATTAACTATGGCGCTTATTCTGATACGCTTTCACACTTGCATTTTCACCTTATTCCAAAGTATAAAGGTGGCCCGGATTTCGGGGGCGTATTCCAGATGAACCCAAAGAAAACATATCTTACGGAGAAAGAGTATTTGGAAATGGCAGAGGCGCTGAAAAAAGAACTGTAATCACGTCTTGGATGAGAATTGATATTATAACCGTTCTGCCTGCCATGATCGAAGGGTTCTGCAACGAATCGATTTTGGCCAGGGCACAAAAGAAGGGATTGGCTGAGATACATCTTCACAATTTGCGCGACTACACAACAGACAAGTGGCGTCGTGTTGATGACTATCCTTATGGAGGTTTTGCCGGAATGGTAATTCAGTGTGAACCAATTGACCGTTGTATTTCTGTCCTAAAGGCGGAACGGGAATATGATGAAGTTATCTTCACTTCTCCTGACGGTGAGCGTTTTAACCAGCATGTTGCCAATGATTTGTCTCTCAAGGAAAACATAATTATTCTCTGTGGACATTATAAGGGAATTGACCAACGCATAAGAGACCATCTTATTACACGTGAAATTAGTGTAGGTGATTATGTCTTAACTGGTGGAGAACTTGCAGCTGCAATCATGGCAGATGCTATTGTAAGAGTTGTTCCTGGTGTTATAAGTGACGAGCAGAGTGCCTTGTCCGACTGTTTTCAAGACGATATGCTTTCTGCTCCAATTTATACTAGACCGGCAGAATATAAAGGTTGGAAAGTTCCCGATATTTTACTTAGTGGTAACGAGGCTAAGATAAAAGATTGGGAAATTGAACAAAGTTATGAACGTACAATGCGTTTGCGGCCTGATTTGCTTAAAAAAAGAAACAAATAACCGTAATCATGAATTGCAATAATATTGAAACTTTACCACAAATGGGCTTTTGGACGGCGGTAAAGCATGTCCTTGGCAATTTGACCGACTTTAATGGTAGAGCTCGCCGCTCAGAATACTGGTGGTTTATATTGGCTGAAACTGTTGTAAATTTAATATGTCAGGAACTTTTGACTGCTTATCCTAATATTAACCTTGTTGTAAGTGCTGTCTTAGGATTGTTTACCTATGCCGTGCTTGCACGCAGGCTGAACGATACAGGCAAGAATGGAAAAATACTTGCAGGAATAAACTTTATTTTAGATATTGTCACAACTGGCTATCTCTTGAAAACAGATCTTATGGGAATTGCATCTGCCGCCAATCCAAATGTTGAAGGCATTATTGAAATTCTTATGAATCCGTTTTTTATCTTTGTAATGGCGATTTCTGCAATTTATTCAGTAATTCTTTTTGTGTTTTGTATTTTTGATGGTAATATAGATGAAAACGAATATGGTCCTTCTCCCAAGTATGTGGGAACGGATACAAACGGAAAAGTCTACGGAATCTAAATAAATTTATTATTAAAGGCGCAATATTCAATATGTTGCGCCTTTAATAATGTTTATATGTAAACCTGTTCTTTTTTAATTGGCCGCTTCAAATTCTTCAAGGAAGCGAACGTCGTTTTCAGAGAACATGCGCAAGTCGGAAACTTGGTATTTAAGGTTTGTTATTCGCTCAACGCCAAGTCCAAATGCATAGCCTGAATAGACTTTACTGTCGATTCCGCAAAGTTCAAGTACGTTTGGATCTACCATTCCGCAACCTAATATTTCAACCCATCCAGTGTGTTTGCAGAACCCGCAACCTTTACCTCCGCAAATGTGACATGATATATCCATTTCTGCGCTTGGTTCTGTAAATGGAAAATAGCTGGGGCGTAGACGTATTTTTGTATCAGAACCGAACATTTCTCGTGCAAATGTTAAAAGCACTTGCTTAAGGTCGGTAAACGAAACGTCTTTGTCAATATACAACCCTTCTATTTGATGGAAAAAACAGTGTGCTCTTGCTGTTATTGCCTCATTTCGGTAAACGCGTCCGGGACAAATAATACGGATAGGAGGCTGGCTCGTTTCCATCACACGTGCCTGTACGGAACTTGTGTGGCTTCTTAGTATAATATTCTTTGTTACGTCATTTGGGTTCTCTTCAACAAAGAAGGTGTCCTGCATGTCGCGTGCCGGATGATCGGCTGCAAAGTTCATCTTAGTGAAAACATGCAGATCATCCTCTACTTCTGGTCCGTTTGCAAGTGTGAAGCCCATTCTCGAAAAGATGTCAATTATTTCGTTCTTCACGATAGTAAGAGGGTGGCGTGTACCTAGTTTTATAGGATATGCTGTTCTTGTAAGATCTATGCTTTGGTCAGTCTCTTTTTCTGACGCAATGGCATCACGCAACGTATTCAGACGTTCGGTTGCCGTGCGTTTCAGCTCGTTGATTTTCTGTCCTACCTCTTTTTTGTGTTCGGCTGCAACGTTTCTGAAGTCGGCCATTACGGCGTTTATTTCACCTTTCTTGCTGAGGTATTTAAGGCGCAGCGCTTCAATTTCTTCAGCGTTTGACGCTTTCATTTCCTTCACCTCGTTAAGGATGCGCTCTATCTTCTCAAGTATCATTTATAGATGTGAATTTAGTCCGAATTTATTTATTTCTGCAAAGGTAATATTTTTGCACCAAATATTTGTGCTGAATAAAAATAAATATGTACTTTTGTGCAAATTTGAGAGTAAACCAATACGCTAGAATTAGTTCTTTGTATGAGAAAGCAAGTATTGACAGCCGTTTTGGCTTGTGTTTCGATGATGTTCTGGACAACAGGATGCACCGAGAAAAAAACAGTACCGGTCGATACGTCGGCAACGGACTCTGTTGACACCACATCAGCAGATACACTGGAACAACTCATCACCGAACAACCAATGCCCAAGGCTGCAGATGAATTGTTTGACGATTTCATCTTCAATTTTGCAGCTAACCGCAAGTTGCAGTTCAGTCGTATTCAATTTCCGTTGGAAGTGACAAACGGTAAAAACGTTAAGACTGTAAACTGCGATTCTTGGAAGATGGAGCATTTTTTCATGAATCAAGGCTATTATACTCTTATATTCGATAACCGGAAACAGATGTCGCTTGTTAAAGACACGTCTATAAACAGTGTTGTCGTAGAGAAAATCTATTTGAGCAAAAAGAAAGTAAAGCAATATCTTTTCAATCGTTTGGATGGAAAATGGTATTTGGTTGAGGTCAATACTGGCGGAATTTATCAGAATACCAACTCGTCATTCCTTAATTTTTATGAGAAATTTGCTACAGATTCGCTTTATCAAATGCAACATCTTGATAACCCTATACATTTTTCCGGCCCTGATCCCGACGATGACTTCAGTACAATGACTGGAGACATAGCTCCGGAAACTTGGCCCGCCTTTGCTCCGGAGCTTCCTGGCGGTTTTATTTATAATATAATGTATGGCCAGAAATATACTCAAAGCAACAGGAAAATATTTGTTATGCGCGGTATAGCAAACGGCATGGAGATGGAACTGACATTTGAACGAAAGGGTGGAGAATGGAAGCTCACTCGCCTTTCTGAATAAACAAGGAATAATGTTATGAAGTATTTGTCTAACTACAGCCTGTTGGAGCATAATACGTTTGGTATTGATGCCAAGTGCCGAAGATTTGTCGAGTATGCCAGTGTTGCTGAAGCAGAAAAAGTCGTTGCATCTCTTGGGCCAAAAGACATTCCGCTGCTTATAATTGGGGGGGGGAGCAATTTGCTTTTGACACGTGACTTTGACGGAACAGTGCTTCATTCCGCAATAAAGGGCATCACTTCAACCCTCGATGGCGATAAAGTCTTTGTGCGTTGTGGGAGTGGAGAAGTGTGGGATGAAGTCGTTGAGCACTGTGTTAGCCAAGGTTGGTACGGTGCAGAAAACCTCTCACTTATTCCAGGGGAAGTAGGAGCTTCAGCTGTTCAAAATATAGGTGCCTATGGCGTAGAAGCAAAAGACATTATAAAAGAAATTGAAGCTATAGAGATTTCCACGGGGGAGCACTGTCGTTTTTCAAATGAAGACTGTTGCTATGCTTATCGCCAAAGCCGTTTCAAGGGCGAATGGAAAGACAGATTTCTTATAACATACGTGACTTATCAACTGTCTACCATATATGTTCCCCATCTTGATTACGGAAATATTCGGGAACAACTCATGTTGGACGGAGTCGTAAACCCTACAGCAAAACAGTTGCGTTCTTCAATCATTAAAATTCGCAATGCTAAATTGCCTGATCCGAAAGTAGAAGGCAATGCCGGAAGTTTTTTCATGAATCCTGTGGTAAGTGTGGACAAATTCAAGGCTCTGCTTTCTGTTTATCCTGATATGCCGCATTATCCAGTTGACAACAACCATGAGAAAATTCCGGCAGGATGGATGATAGACCAATGCGGTTGGAAAGGTAAAACGCTTGGTAGGGCAGGCGTGCATGCAAAACAGGCACTGGTGTTGGTTAACAAGGGCGGCGCAACTGGAATTGACGTAATCAATCTTTGTAATGCGGTGCGTAAAGATGTGGCTGAGAGGTTTGGAGTTGATCTTCAGCCAGAAGTCAATTTTGTGTGAATTATATAATACGAGAAACAGAAAGTTTATGCGCTTAACCTTTTTAGGTACAGGAACATCAGTAGGTGTTCCAACGATAGGATGCAGATGCAAGGTATGCACCAGTAGCAATCCACATGATGCGCGTATGCGTTGTTCTGCAATGCTTGAAACTGACCAGACTAGAATACTGATTGATTGCGGACCTGATTTCCGGCAGCAAATGTTGCGCCAACCGTTCCGGAAGATAGATGCTGTACTTGTGACCCATTCTCATTATGACCATGTTGGAGGAATGGATGACGTAAGACCGTTTTGCATGTTTGGTGACATCAATGTTTATTGTGACCCTGTTTCAGAAAGAAGCCTGCGGACAACCATGCCCTATTGTTTTGCAGAACATCTTTATCCTGGTGTTCCAAAGATAAACTTGGTGAAAATAAATTCTCACCAACAACTTACGATAAACGAACTTGTTGTCACTCCTTTTCAAGTGATGCACGACAAACTTCCAATTCTTGGTTTTAAAGTAGGCAATTTAGCTTATATCACCGATATGAAGACTATCGATGACGAGGAAATACCCCTATTGCAGGATATTGACTACTTGGTAGTAAATGCTTTGCGCTTCACAGGGGAACATCATTCCCACATGCTCGTTGATGAAGCTGTGACTTTTGCTCGTCGTACAAGTGCACGGCAAGTATATTTTACCCATATGTGCCATGAAATAGGTTTGCATGAAGAAATTAACAAACAACTTCCCTCAGGTTTTCAACTTGCTTATGACGGTGAAGTCGTAGACATCAAAAGTTAATGGAGCTATTATGTCTCAACCGCATGCTTGATCTCCGTAAAAATCAGAATTTGACATGAGAGTCGTAAGGAACATTTTGAAGTTCTTCAGAAACATGCTGGGGATAAAGGGCAGAAAATCCAATCAGTATGAAGCACCTCCACTTGATGAAGATATCCTTTGCGAATGTGGATATAAGCATGATTGGCATCACGACGAATTTCAAGACAGGATAATACAACTTGAACACGGCTGCCATTTGGTAATTGCGCTTCCTGGTTGTGGCAAGACTTATATCTTGGCAGAGCGTGTGGCAAGAGCTTTATCGGTTGGAGTTGCAGCAGACGACATACTTTGCCTTACGTTTACAAACAGAGCCTCCAGGGAAATGTACGGCAGAATAGAGAAAAGGCTTGGCGCAAAAATCGACAAGCGCCTTTTTGTGGGCAATGTTCACCGCTTCTGTTCTGCTTTTCTTTATGCCCACGATGTCATTGGTCATACATGTGCAATTCTTGATGAAGATGAAACATATAAGATTATGCTTGGTTTGACCGGACACGACGAGGATAAAGAATTAGGATATTCTGAAAAAGAACGACTCGGCACATTCATTAAGGCTCAACATCTTGTTTCCCAACTACGTTCAGGGCACTCCGAAGAACTTTTGATACATAAAAGCCTGTATTTGGAATACAAAGACATTCTGGCAGAATTTCATAAATCTGCACACGGAACTCATTCAGACTTTGTTGACCTTTATGACAATCAGGAATGCATTGACACTATTGAAAACACCACTCCATTACGGTCGTTAACAGAAATATTGCGTTGTGCAAAGTTATACGGCGAATACAAACGTAGACATTCCCTTATTGACTTCGATGATTTGCTGATAATGACATACAATTATCTGTATGAGAATATAGAAACGCAGAAAACATATCCTTGGATTCTGGTTGACGAAGTTCAAGACCTTAATCGTTTACAGTTGGCAATCATCGACCTTCTTTATGACAAAGGCAAACAAAGTGTGGCGGTATACCTTGGAGATGACCGGCAGTCGATATTCTCTTTTATCGGAGCCGACACAACCAATCTCAATTACCTAAAGCGTAAATGCGGAGGGCGTGTGGTGCGACTTTACAACAATTACCGTTCTCCAAAATATCTTTTGGATGTCTTTAATACTTATGCACATAATGAACTTGGAATAGCGGAAGAAGACCTGCCTAACAGTACATGCAATATTACGCCGAAAGGTGACGAATTGAAATTCCTTTCATCGATGAATGGAATGACAGAGGTTGAAACTGTTGTAAAGACTGTTCAAAAACTCTGTTGTAGTACTGAACGAACCGCAATTCTTGTAAGTTCTAATGCAGAAGCCGACTTAATATGCGATGCTCTTGACAAGCAGTCATTTTCTTATTTCAAGGTTTCCGGTACCGATGTTTTTTCTGAACCACTCGTTCAGACTGTGATAGCACATCTAAACGTATTGTCAAATGAGTTGAACCCAATTGCTTGGACACGTATTCTTGTGGCATTCAATGCGTTCAAAACATTGAACGAAGCACGTCAATGTTTGATGAAAATGGATGAATGTTTATTGTATCCAACCGATTTCCTTCAATATAGTGGAAACAGGAAGGAAGGTGAGACGGGCAAAGCAGCGGAAAACAAAAGTTATTCAATGGATTTTTGCCGTGCTTTTGAAGAAGGTATGGTTATTTTCGACACAGAAACAACAGGGCTTGGCGTATTCAGCGATGATATAGTACAGATTGCGGCAGTAAAGGTAAAAGGTGGAATTGTTGTAGACAGTTTCAATGTCTTATTGGAAACGGAAAAGAATTTACCTTCGCAGTTAGGCGATGAGCCTAATCCACTTGTTGAACTTTATCGTAAGGCTGAGAAGACAGACAGGGTGAAGGGACTTGAAGCGTTTCTTTCTTTTGCAGAAAACTTACCGCTTGTTGGACACAACGTGCAATTTGACAGTCATATACTTTATTTCAATGTCAAACGATATTGCGCAAGCGGCGTATTTAAATTTTATAGTCCTATTTTCTTCGATACATTGAAGCTGATACGCATTGTTGAACCAAACCTACATTCCTATAAATTGAAAAATCTCTTGGCTTTGCTCAATCTTGAAGGCAAGAATACGCATCTTGCAGATGATGATACAATGGCAACGTTTTCCCTTGTTAGCCATATCGTATCAAAAGCGAAAGAAATGTTGCCTAAACAGAATGCGTTCCGAGAGGAATATGGGCAAAGTCTTGTTCGGTTCTCAAGGACTTATGCTCCGTTTTATTGGCACACTGCAGGCAAGATGCTTGAACGGCAGGATGCAAATGCACAGCATTGTGCCATTGTTTCAGAGAGTATGTATCTTTACGAAGCTTTTATGCGGGCAAGCGAAAGATTGAAACCCGTTAGACGCTTTCGGCATGTTGTTGACTTCCTTGACAAAAGCATTGTTGACATAGCTGCAACACCTACTCTTGCAGAACAGTTGCAGCGGCATATCATAGACCTTAACACTTATAAAGAAACAGACATTTGCGCAGCAAAAGACAAAGACGGCAATGATGTTGTTAAAGAAAATTGTTTCGTTTCCACTGTACACAAAGCAAAAGGCTTGGAATTTGACAACGTAATTGTAACGGGGGTAAACAAAGGTGTGTATCCTTTCTATAACAACGTATCGTCCGAGCAGGACAAAGAAGATGCCCGCAAACTTTTTGTCGCTATGACACGGGCAAAAAAGCGCCTTTATTTGTCGCGGCATGAGCGCAACGAGGGAGTAAGCCGTTATGGCAACAGTTATAGTTTCGATTGTCCTGTGTCGCCTTTTGTCAGGTGCATCGCAGATATGTTCACTTCCGTTCAAGAGTAAAGCACATAGCTTCCACCGTTGCTGAAAGCGTATTTGCGTAGCAGTTCCTGTATGTATTCAGCATTTCTTTTTACATTTTCGCGGTTGCCGTCATAGCCGTTTATCAATACAAGAAAGTGTTTTGTGTTGACTGATACTTTCGTCCTCTCGTTGTCGCTTGTTGGTGTGCCCACGCCTCCTGCATCATCGCGATAAACAGGCAGTCCCGCAATGTTTATCATTCCGCGTCCAATGCCTTCATACGGTTCTCCTTCTTTGCCTATGCCAAGTTTCAGAGTGTCGCCGACAAACTTGCTTGCATCAAATCCGCCTATGCTATAGCCATAGGCAATGCTTGCAAGATTGAGCAAATCAACAAGGGTGTTGATTCTATACAAGTCCTTTCCTTGAAGAATGCGCCGTATCAGCGCTTCAGATGCGGGGCGATAGCGGCTTGGATCTTTGCCGCAAGCCCGGTAGACCTTGCGTGTTGCCTCTATGCCTGGAATTAGTTTTACACTCTCTGTAGTTAGAGTTTTTTTGTATTTCTCGCCAATAGAACTTATTTCCTGCCACAACTCTTCGCTGTATACTGTGTTCTTCACTTCAGCTTCAATACATGCTCCCACGAATGAAGGGCAAACTGTCTTGATTTCATCGGATACCAATACTTTCATGTGCGTGTCTATGTTGTTTGTTGTCTATTCAATAATTTTCAGAAAGTCTTCTTCGCTTATTATCGCAATTCCTAGCTTTTCGGCTTTTTGCAGTTTTGAGGGCCCCATGTTGTCTCCAGCCAGAATGAACGAAGTCTTTCCGCTAATGCTGCCAACGTTTTTACCTCCGTGTTGCTCAATGATTTGCTTGTATTCGTCGCGGCTATGATGAACGAACACTCCGCTGATTACGATGCTCTTGCCCTTAAGCTTATCGGAAGACTGTTGCTGCTGTTCTTCTGAAATGCTCATCTGCAGACCATAACTGCGCAACCGTTCCACAATATTCCTGTTTGTATCGTTTCTGAAGAAAGTCATGATGCTTTTAGCCATAACTTCCCCGATACCGTCAATGTCCAGAAGTTGGGGTAGGGTAGCAGTCATAAGCGAATCAATGTCCTTGAAGTGACGGGCGATGAGCCTTGCCGACGTTTCGCCAACAAAGCGGATTCCAAGCGCAAACACAACCCTTTCGAACGGAACTTGCTTGGATTTTTCTATACCTTTTATCATTTTCAATGCCGATTTCTGTCGGTTTCCGTCACCGTTTATCTGCTGTACATCCAAAGTGTAAAGGTCGGCAACGTCATTTACCAGTCCGTGACGATAGAAATCATCAACGGTTTCCGGACCGATGCTGTCGATATTCATCGCTTTGCGCGATATGAAATGTTCTATGCGTCCCTTAATCTGTGGCGCACATCCGGAGTCGTTTGGACAGTACCAAGCTGCTTCGCCTTCGTATCTCACCAATGGCGTATTGCATTCCGGACATGTTTTTATGAATTCAACAGGCTTTGCCATGGCGTTACGCTTGCTCATGTCGACGCCTACTATTTTGGGAATTATCTCACCGCCCTTTTCTACATATACGAAATCGCCGATGTGAAGATCTAAACTGCGTATGAAATCTTCATTGTTCAGCGTGGCGCGTTTCACTGTTGTGCCTGCAAGGCGCACGGCATCCATGTTGGCTACAGGCGTAACAGCTCCTGTCCTGCCAACCTGAAACGTCACTTCGTTGAGTTTGGTGCATGCTCGTTCTGCCTTGAACTTGTAGGCTATGGCCCAACGCGGGCTTTTGGCAGTATATCCAAGGGTGCGTTGCTGACGAAGAGAGTTGACTTTAAGCACAATGCCGTCGGTTGCTACGGGCAATTGTTTGCGTTCCGTGTCCCAATAGCTTATATAGTCATATATTCCCTGCAAGTCTTTAACCTTTTTCATGCCCTTGCTAATTTTGAATCCCCATGAAGCAGCGGCATTCATGTTTTCGAAATGTCCGTCGGAAGGCAGTTCTTCGCCTAAAAGATAATAAAGGTATGCGTCAAGCTGTCTACTCGCTACAAGCGACGAATTTTGGCTTTTCAGAGTTCCGCTGGCAGCGTTCCGCGGATTGGCAAAGAGAGGTTCTTCTGCCTTTTCACGTTCGGTGTTTAAGCGCTCAAACACTTTCCAGGGCATGAGTATTTCTCCTCTTATCTCAAACTCTTTCGGATAGCCAGAACCGGGAAGCACTAACGGAATGCAGCGTATTGTCTTCACGTTGGCGGTCACATCGTCGCCATGAACGCCGTCACCACGTGTTACACCGCGCACCAACTTGCCGTTTTCGTAAGTGAGGCTTATCGAAAGACCGTCGTATTTCATCTCGCAACACACTTCAAAGTCTTCGCCGCCCAATCCTTTTCTTACGCTGTTATACCATTCTGCAACATCTTGTTCGTTGTAAGTGTTAGCAAGTGACAGCATGGGATATTTGTGTTCAGCCTGTTGGAATTCCTGATTCAGGTCGCTTCCCACGCGTTGTGTGGGCGAATTAGGGTCATGAAGTTCTGGATGCTTGTCTTCAAGGGCTTGAAGTTCGTGCATCAAAAAGTCGAATTCCTGATCGGAAATGTCCGGCTGGTTTAGCACATAGTATTTATAGTTGTGGGCATGAAGTTCTTTCCTAAGTTGTTCTATTCGCGTTTTCTCGTCCATGATAACAGATATGTTTTATTGAGCGCCACGTTCTGTATTTGCAGAATGTGGCTTTCGCTTTTATTTAAGTTTGCTTATGTTCAAGAGTAACCTGCTTTCTTTTTGAAACTCAGTTTCTTCTTTATTGTATAGCATTTTGAGTATTTTATAGAGGCGGTAAGTCATACCATATACTCACTGCAGAATTTCTCTCCCAGCAGGTAGCCTTCTTCGTATAGGCGTTGTAGTTTGTCCACGTCTTTCTCCATTCTTCCAACTTCAATAGGTTTTTCAGGACGTATGCAAACGATATCTCCCTTCTGTTCCATTTCTTCTACCATTTCAAGCTGCTGGTTGTATACTTCGCAACGGTGGCTGAGCACAACCCTAAGCCGTGGATAGTTTTTGTATATGAAATGTGGTATTTTGTGATCCTTCTCTGTTGAACGGTAACCTTTATTGCGTGTCAGCACAAGAACGTTTGTCTTGTGTCCCTTTTCTATAGAGTGGAGCAGAGGAATGCTGTCGGTTATGCCGCCGTCGAGCATGGGAATGCCGTCAACGTTGACTATCTTGCTTACATACGGTAGGCTGCTGCTGGCACGGCATATGTCAATAAGCCGTTGGGCATCGCTCTTTTCCGACAAATAGCATGCACGACCTGTAAGGCAGTTCGTTGTTACCATCTCGAATTCATCGGGGGTGTTGAAATAAGTGTCGTAGTCGTAGGGAAGCAATGTGTTTGGAAAGTCCTCGTAAAGAAGTTTCCTGTCGAAAATGCACCCTTGCGTTACGAGGTGACGGATGCCGATATATTTGTATTTCGCCAAATAGTCAATGTTTGAAATGCGTGCGCGCCTGATTTGGTGGCTCATGTACGACAGACCGTTGCAAGCTCCTGCCGATACTGCAACAACATAGTGGAAATAAACATTGTTCTTCATGAATCCGTCGAGTACGCCGCTTGTGAATACACCACGCATACCACCGCCTTCCAAAACAAGTCCTGTGTTCCAATTTACTTTCATATCGCAATCTACTGATGGACGTTTTAATGACAAAATGCTTTGTATGGCTTGGCTCTACATTCAAATAATAGCCATAAATCAATAAAATCCTATGCAAAGATAATGCATATTAACCTAATATTGTCTATCTTTGCAGAAATATTAAATGATATTTTTCGCACTTCTACGGCATGAACCGGATTGAAGAAAAGTGTGGAAATCGCTAAATGTCAATTATAGTTCAGATTTTATGTTCAGTAAAGAAATCTACGTCAACCGCCGCGCTGAGCTTAAGAAACTCGTAAAGAGCGGAATCATTATCTTTTTCGGAAACAATGAGTCGCCTGCAAATTTCCCGGCAAACGGTTATTATCCATTTAGACAAGACTCTTCCTTCCTTTATTACTTCGGTGCGCAGAGAGACGGACTTGTCGGCGTGATAGATATTGACAACGATTTGGAAATACTTGTCGGTGATGATATAGACATCGACGATATAGTTTGGTTTGGAAAGGTGGACAGTGTTCACGATATGGCTGAAGCAGCAGGTGTGAAGAGCAGTGCGCCAATGAAACAACTGTCTGTTATCTGTAACAATGCTCTAAGAGACAAACGTTCAGTGCATTTCCTGCCTCCATATCGCCATGATACAATGATACAGATCTTTGATTTGCTTGGCATTCACCCTAACCAGCAATGCGAGTCTGCGTCGTTGCCTTTGATAAAGGCTGTGGTAAAGATGCGCTCAGTGAAGAGTCAACTTGAGATTGACGAGATTGAGCGTGCTTGCGAAGTAGGATACAAAATGCATACCACGGCAATGAAACTGACAAAGCCAGGACTTACAGAAAAGTATGTGGGCGGTCAAGTGGACGGAGTTGCCAATTCATATGGTTCAATGGTAAGCTTCCCGACAATATTCACCCAACACGGAGAGATAATGCATGGCAATCCTTCTATGGCTAAACTTGAGAGCGGAAGGCTTGCGTTGTGTGATTCTGGTGCAGAGACAATGGAACATTACTGCTCTGACAATACAAGAACATTCCCTGTAAACGGAAAATTTTCTCAAAGGCAACTTGAAATCTATTCTATCGTAGAGGCCTGCCACGACCTTACCTTGGAACTTGCAAAGCCAGGCGTGAAATATTTTGATGTACATTTGGACGTTTGTCGTCTGATGACCGACAGACTTAAAGAGTTGGGGCTTATGAAAGGAAATACAGATGATGCTGTAGCCGCAGGAGCTCATGCAATGTTCTTGCCGCATGGACTAGGCCACATGATGGGAATGGACGTGCATGACATGGAAGGGCTCGGTCAGATTTATGTGGGTTTTGACGAAGAAACAAGACCCAACCTTGAGCAGTTTGGCACAAACTGTCTGCGAATGGGGCGAAGACTGGAGGAAGGATTTGTCGTAACAGACGAGCCGGGCATATATTTCATACCAGCATTGATTGACGAATGGCGTCAGAAAGGACTTTTTACAGACTTTATCAATTACGACAAACTGGAAACATACAAGGATTTTGGTGGAATAAGAATAGAAGACGACGTGCTTATAACCGAAAGCGGATGCCGTTTCCTGGGTAAAGACCGTATTCCATATCATCCAAAAGACGTTGAGGAATTTATGAGCCGAAACGCGTGACACGCATCAGTTGTATGTGCTCAGAATTTAAGGATACATCAAGCGTAAGCTAACAGAAAAATCAACAAACAATTTTTAATAAGAATGAAGAGAACTCTAACATTAGCCCTCTTGGCTTGTCTCCTATTGGGAGCAAATGCTGAAGAGAAGAAAGATTCCGTGAACAAAAACAAACCCGTGTTCACAACAGTAAAGGAGAACAAGATTACTAGTATCAAAGACCAAAATCGCAGCGGTACCTGTTGGGACTATTCAACGCTTTCATTCTTTGAAAGTGAAATATTGAAGAAAACCGGTAAAACAGTGGACTTGTGCGAGGCTTTTGTTGCCAACAAAACATACATGGATCGTGCCGTAATGGCAGTGCGTATGCACGGTGACGTATCCTTCTCGCAGGGCGGTGCAGCCGAAGACCCTCTGTATTGCCTCAAAAACTATGGCATTTGTCCTGAAGATGCTATGCCGGCAGCTGGTTCTCTGTACGGTGACTCGCTGAACAACTTCAATGAGTTCTTTGCAGTGATGACGCCTTACGTTGAGGCTATTGCCAAAGGAGATCACAAAAAACTCTCTCCAGCATGGAAAAAAGGCTTGCAGGGAATAATAAACTCGTATCTCGGTGAATGTCCTTCTACATTCAAGTATGAAGGGAAAACTTATACCCCACGTAGTTTTGCCGACAGTTTCGGACTTAATTATGATGATTACGTAAGTATAACAAGCTATACACACCATCCTTTCTGGAAGCCTTTTGCAGTTGAAGTACAGGATAACTGGCGTCAGGGCTTGAGCTATAATGTTCCGATGGACGATATGATAAAGATTATCGACAATGCCATCAACAATGGATATACGGTAGCCTGGGGCGGTGATGTATCTGAAGACGGATTTACCCGTAAGGGACTTGCCGTTGCATATGACTCAAAGAAGGTTCAGAGCCTTTCGGGAAGCGATGCTGCACGTTGGCTTAAACTTACAAAAACAGAGAAGACAAGCAAACTTGATTCTCTTGGAGTTTATGCTCCTGAAGTTGAAGTGACGCAGGAAATGCGCCAAGAGGCTTACGATAATTGGGAAACAACCGATGATCATGGCATGCATCTTTTCGGAATAGCAAAGGATCAAACAGGCAAGGAATACTATATGATTAAGAACTCTTGGGGTGAGTATGGCGATTATAAAGGCATTTGGTATATGACAAAGACTTTTGTTAAATACAAGACTATGGATTTCATGGTGAACAAGAATGCCATACCTAAAGACATACGCAAAAAACTCGGAATCTAAGCGAAAACATCAATTTTTCAGAATTCTGACGTAAAAACAAAAGCGTGAAGTTTACTTTTTGTGAACTTCACGCTTTTTAAGTTATGTCCGTTTTGAGAACTTGCCGTTACATGGTTTCGCTTTCTTCCTTCATGTCAATGAACTGCTTCTTGTTGTCATAAAACTCGTATTGCAGAAACGCCATCTTCTGTGAAGATATGACGTGTACGCCTAATCCGTATTTCATTTGCCATTTGCGTTTCATGCTTATCAGTCCTTGATTGATATATGCGGCCACGTACGGGTGAACATGCAGATAGAATGTCTTTATGCCAATCTTGTTGACTAATTTGTCAATTTTGCTCTCTAGCTGATCTGTGAAAAGTATGCTTGATTTTATCTTTCCCTTTCCGAAACACGTGGGACATGTTTCTTCTACATTTACGTCCATTGCCGGACGCACGCGTTGACGTGTAATCTGCATCAAACCGAATTTGCTTAATGGCAGGATGTTATGGCGTGCGCGGTCTTTTTGCATGTTCTTGCACATGCGTTCATAAAGGATTTGTCTGTCCTCAGCAAGGTTCATGTCGATGAAATCAACTACGATAATACCGCCCATGTCTCTGAGACGAAGCTGTCTGGCCAATTCATCGGCAGCTCCAAGGTTTACATCCAGCGCATTGGCTTCCTGCCCGTTTGCTGAGCGAGTGCGATTGCCGCTGTTTACATCCACAACATGTAAAGCTTCGGTGTGCTCAATAATAAGGTAAGCACCGTGTTTGTAATTTACAATCTTGCCGAAGCTTGATTTTATCTGCTTTGTAACGTTGAAGTTGTCGAATATCGGTACGCTGCCTGTGTAGAGCTTGACGATGTTCGCCTTTTCGGGGGCGATGAGAGTGACATAGTGTTTCACCTCTTTAAATACCTCTTTGTCGTTGACGTAGATATTTTCATAAGAGGGGTTGAAGAGATCGCGCAACATTGCCACTACGCGGCTCGTTTCTTCATATACGAGTTGCGGGCGTTTTTGTGTCTTCTGAACCTTCTCGATAGCGTCCTCCCACCGCTTCATGAGAATTTTCAGTTCTGTATCAAGCTCTGCCACGCGTTTGCCTTCTGCCACAGTGCGCACAATGACACCTACATTCTTTGGCTTTATGCTGTGGATTAGCTGTTTTAAGCGTGCACGTTCTTCACCGCTTTTAATTTTAGATGAAACGGAAACTTTATCGTCGAATGGAATGAGCACCAGGTATCGTCCTGCAAAACTTAGTTCGCCTGTAAGACGTGGACCTTTGGTGGAAATAGGTTCTTTCACGATTTGCACAAGAACTTCCTGTCCTTGCTGCAGTTCGTTCTGCACCGATCCGTCTTTTTTCAAGTCGGGCAGGCGCATTGCTTTTGAAAAAGGATAAAGTTTCTTTCGGTCGCTCTGTACTTGTTTGATATACTTTTCGTAGGAGTTGAATTTACTCCCCAGATCAAGATAGTGCAGAAAGGCATCGCGTTCATATCCGACATCTACGAAACTTGCGTTCAAGCCTGGCATTAGCTTCTTTACTTTTGCCACATAGATGTTCCCAACAGTAAATGAAGCAGAGCGAGGCTCATTTTGAAACTCTACAAGGTTTTTATCTTCAAGTAGAGCTATTGATACTTCATTCTGTTGGACGTCGATTACTAATTCGCTTGTCATGTCTTTTGTACGAAACTTGATTGATAAAATAAGGGCATGCCAACAAATACGCGTTCTTTTGGATTGCTGCATTGATTGACATGCCCAGTCCGAATAGACTTTTTGAGCACTAACTCTGCAGTTAGTTCTTACTTGCTCTTATGTCTGTTCTTTCTTAATCTTTTCTTACGCTTGTGGGTTGCCATCTTGTGGCCCTTTTTCTTCTTACCGTTTGGCATTGTTCTATAATTTAAATTGTTTAAATATGATGTTATTGATAATTTCTTGCTTTTATTTATTGTATGCCTTATGCCTTTAAAGGCAACTCTTACAATTAATGAAGGATTTTATTCTTCGCCTTTCATCTTGTTTACAAAACTTTTGGCAGGCTTGAAGCTAGGGAAGTCATGGGCAGCAATTACAAGAGTCGTGTTCTTTGAAATGTTTCTAGCCGTCTTCTCTGCACGGTGCTTGATAATGAAGCTGCCAAATCCGCGGAGATAAACATTGTCTTTCTTCTCCAACAAACTGTTTTTGATAGCTTCCATAAAGGCTTCAACTGTCATGGCCACGTCTTTGCGAGCTACGCCTGTAGAATTTACAATTTCTTCTATTATCTCTGCTTTTGTCATTTTCTTGTTATATTGTTTTGTTTCTGTAATTTTCCTCTTTCCAAAAAATGGTTTGCAAATATACGAGTTTTTGATGGCATACGGAAATATATTTCGTTTTTTTTGCATTTTCAGAGCTTTTAAATTGTTCGAACTGATTTATTCTCACCACTTTAAGTGAAGGGGTAGGCTAATAAGGCATTCAAGTTGGCTTTTATCTTTCTTATGATTAGATTGATGTCGTTTAGTAACATTCCTTGCCCGCTTTTTTGCAGCTTCTTGTTGTTGAAAAAGTATATTTTATTCAAATTCTACATGCTTTTTCTCTCTTGGCTTTTGTTGATGTTTCTAATAAAGATATCATTCAGTTTTATACAAAAAAGGACGTCTGAAAATAACAGACGCCCTTAAATAAATTTGTGTTATTTGCCTTGCGCTTTTAAATTAATGTAACATTGGTCATTTTACATTTCAACGCTTTTGAGCATTTCGGCAACTTCATCGTTAATTTTCTTGGCGAAGTCTTCTTTGCTCATTGTTCCTTGGTCTCCACCACCTTGCTTTCTTACTGCAACGGTTCCGTCGGCTTGTTCCTTTTCGCCTACAACAAGCATATAAGGAATACGCTTCATTTCGTTGTCGCGTATCTTGCGGCCTATTTTTTCGTTACGGTCGTCAATTTTTGCGCGAACGCCTTTTGTGTCAAAATACTGTGCCAGTTGTTTGGCGTATTCGTTGTATTTTTCTGAAATCGGCAGAATTGCAACTTGGTCTGGTGTAAGCCACAGAGGAAAATGACCAGCAGTATGCTCTATTAAGACAGCAGTAAAACGTTCAAGTGAGCCGAATGGAGCGCGGTGAATCATTACTGGCGTTTTCTTTGAGTTGTCTTCTGCCGTATATTCAAGCTTGAATCGTTGCGGTAAATTGTAGTCTACCTGTATGGTTCCAAGCTGCCACTTTCTTCCTATAGCGTCTTTTACCATGAAGTCTAGTTTAGGGCCATAGAATGCAGCCTCTCCTTCCTCCTCTCGGCAAACAAGGCCTTTTTCTTTGCATGCCTCGCGTATGGCGTTTTGACTCTCTTCCCATATTTCGTCGCTACCTATATATTTTTCCTTGTCTTTGGGGTCGCGCAGAGAAATTTGAGCTTCGTAGTTTTCAAAGCCAAAGATACCAAACAGTTTCAGAATGATATCTATAATGTTTTCAAACTCCTTCTTCACTTGATCAGGGCGTACAAAAAGGTGTGCGTCGTCCTGTGTGAAAGTGCGGACACGTGTCAAACCGTGTAGTTCTCCGCTCTTTTCATAGCGGAACACTGTTCCGAACTCTGCAATTCTCAAAGGAAGGTCTTTGTAAGAGCGTGGCTTTCGGGCATATACTTCACAATGATGAGGGCAGTTCATGGGCTTGAGCATATACTCTTCGTCGTCTTCTGGAGTGTGGATCGGCTGGAATGCATCCTTTCCATAGTGTGCGTAGTGACCAGACGTAACGTAGAGACTCTTTCCTCCAATTCCCGGTGTTATAACTTCCTGATAGTTATAGGGCTTCAGCAAGCTGCGTAGCAGTTGTTGTAGGCGAAGACGCAGTTGTGTTCCTTTTGGAAGCCAAATCGGCAATCCTTTGCCTACTCGCTCGGAAAACATGAACAATTCCATTTCCTTGCCTATTTTGCGGTGATCTCGCTTTTTGGCTTCTTCAAGCATAAGCAAGTATTCATCAAGCATCTTCTTTTTGGGGAAAGAGATTCCATAGATTCTGGTCATCTGTTCACGCTTGGCGTCTCCACGCCAGAACGCTCCTGCAACACTTGTTATCTTGATTGCCTTTATTGCTCCTGTGCTTACAAGGTGAGGTCCTTTACAGAGGTCTGTGAAGTGTCCTTGCGTATATGTCGTAATTGAGCCGTCTTCGAGGTCCTGCTCTATGTGCTCACACTTGTATTCCTGTCCGTCTTCCTTGAATTGTTTAAGTGCATCGGCCTTTGAAACTTCTTTTCTTACAAGCGCTTCATCTTTTGAAGCCAGCTCTTTCATCTTCTTTTCGATCTTATCGAAGTCTCCTTCCTTGATGACAACACCGTCTTTTGGCATTACATCATAGAAGAAACCGTTTTCGATAGCGGGACCAAATCCGAACTGGATGCCAGGGTACAACTCCTGGAGGGCTTCTGCCAGCAAGTGTGCTGATGTGTGCCAGAATGCGTGTTTGGCTTCTTCATCTTCCCATTTGTACAATGTTACGTTGGCATCCTCGTTGATTGGTCGATTCAACTCAACTGTTTCGCCGTTTACGCTGCATGCCAAAACATTGCGAGCCAAAGCAGGCGAGATGCTTTCTGCAATTTGCAGACCGGTTACGCCCTGTTCATATTCACGAACAGAACCGTCTGGAAATGTAATTTTAATCATAATATGTTTTTGTTTTAGGCGAGTGATACGAATACCCGCATTGGTTTACAAAATGCAAAATTAGTATTTTCCTGAGAAAAAAGGTATTTATGCTTGGTTAAAATAGACCTAAGCTTTCCCTTTATCGTTTATTTTACATTTTGTTGAACGTCTATTTTTGTTTGTCGTCTTTTTCCATGTATTTCTTTATTGCGCTGTATGCATTTACAAGTCCGTATTCTCCGGCTTTGCTAAGATCTTTTATTCCTGTTCCTGTTTTTTTTGTGTATATATAAGCCAAACCACGGTTGTAATAAGCTTCGGCAAGTCGTGTGTCAATTTCTATGGCTTTTGTATAGTCTTGTATTGCCTTTTCATAGTCTTTGTGTACGGCATGTATATTGCCTCTGTTGTAGTAGAGATAGGCATTTCGGGACTGTAGCGAAATAGCTTTGTCTAAATCGTTCATTGCTCGGAAATTTTTCATTTCGGCGTTGTTACCAAGCGATTTATCATAGTTCTGTATCATGGATAAACAAACTGCATGTTGCCAGTAAGCCAATGCCGAAGTGCTGTCTGTCTGTATATATGCAGATAAATCGTTTTCTGCATCGTAATAGTTCTGTATTACGCAGTAAGCTACTGCACGTTGCAAAAGCAAGAACTTATCTTTGTTGAGGTCTTTTGTTTGTTGGATTTTCATGCTCAGTGAGTCGAGCATGCTAAAGTATTTCTTTGAAGCTGCCTCGTCGAGACTTTTGGGGGTGCAGACAATTTGCAGGCTAGTGCCCGTGTCCGTCTTATGGTCCTTGTTAAACTTGTCAACGTCTTCGTCTGAAGCTACATATGATTTAATTCCATTCTCGTATTGTAGGTATGATAGTTGGAACATTGGCATGAAGCCAATGTCAACTTTTCTGTTTTGTACTTTCCCACGATAAGAGTTTTCGTAATCGTAGCTAATATTCGTGTTGTCGTCAACAACAAGTTGGTTGTATTTGTCGAAGTCTACCTCGCTGCGTTTCCTTACACTGAGTATCTTTTTCTTGCTCCAACGCGGCTGATAGCCGTTTGCTTTGTCGTTTTGGGCTTTGAATACTTTGAACTCGTCGTTTTCGGCCTTTGTGTTCAGTCCAATCTTCCTGTAACAGCGGGCACGGTTTCTTAGTCCTACCCAAAAATTGGGAAATTGTGAAATAAGTCTTGTGTAGTCTGAAATCGCTCCTTTTATGTTGCCGATGCGTTCCCTCAGCAATGCCCTGTTGTATATTGCCATTACGTTGTCCGGTTCCATGTTTACAATGAAATCGAAGTCGTCAATAGCACGGTTGTCATCGCCCACCTGCACGCGCATCTGCCCGCGATTGTAATGAGCAAGGAAATTGTTGGGTTCTAGTTCTATTGCCTTGTCGTAGTCAGCAAGTGCACCTCTTAGATTATTTATATTGTAACGGGCCAATGCTCGGTTTACATAATAATTTGCAGTGCTTGGTTTCAGATGGATGGCCTTTGACAACTGCATTTCAGCTTCTTTCCATTTCGTTTGTGATAGGCTGATTATCGATCGCATTGCCCATGTCTCACCTTCGTATGGGTTGAGCTCCAAACTTTTGTCAAGGTATTTTGCCGCTTCAGTGGTGTCTTTCCTTTGCAGAAGCAGTTCTGCTTTAAGAGAGTATGCCTGGGAATAGTTGCTCCATCGCTTAATCATTGTTTCCAAATCCGTATCAGCCTTTTCATAGTCTTTGTCTTCAATACGGCAAAGTACGCGGTTGTACCATAGGCTTTTGTTGTCTGGTTCAAATTCTATTGTCTTGTCGTAATCGGCAATAGCTCCCTTGAAATTGTTTTGGCGTATTCTGCAAAGTCCGCGAAGTTCGAAGATTAGCGGAATATATGGATTTAGTTTTATTGCTTCGGTGCAGTCTGCTTCTGCTCCAACATAGTCGTCAAGCCGGAATTTGGCTTCACCTCTTCCTAACCACGGTTCATAGAGATAGGGTCTTGCGGCGATGGCACGGCTGAAGTACTGAATGGAAAGTACATAGTCTTCATAATACAATGCGCTTTGTCCCACCCTTATCAGACGGTCGATATTGTATTGGGCGTTTGCCGTAAGCACTGATGCTGCCAGCAACGCCGAAAGTAAAATACTGCGCATAGTACAATAAGAAAAAGATGTGTTTGTTTGTGGTTTCGCTATTGTCTCTTTGCCGGTTTTGTGCGGTAGCTGCAACGGTATCTTCCTTGCATAAGGGCTTTTAGCTTGCTTTTTATGAGTTGTTTCCTAAGGGGAGAAATACGGTCGATAAACATCTTAGCATCAAGATGATCGAATTCGTGTTGCATAACGCGTGCCAAATATCCGTCAACCCATTCGTCGTGTTCATTAAGTTCTTCATCAAGGTACTGAACATGGATTTTTGTTGGGCGAACGACTTTCTCTTGAATTCCCGGCAGGGACAGGCAACCTTCGTCAAGACTTTCTGTCTTGCTCTCGTCGTATTCGAGAATGTGTGGGTTGATAAAACCTTTCTTAAATCCTTTGTACTCTGGAAAATCCTCAGAAAGGACATCTAGGTCTATGACAACAACTCGTATGTTAAGGCCTATTTGCGGCGCTGCTAAACCTACACCGTTTGATTCTTCCATTGTTTCAAACATGTTGCTTATTAGCTCCTTTAGGTTAGGATAATCTTTCTCAATGTCTAAAGACTCTTTCCTCAAAACAGGCTGACCATAAATATATATAGGTAAAATCATCTTCTTGATTCCAAAAAACTTTGTAATATTATTGTTGCGCTTATTTCATCAACGAGCGCTTTGTTTTGCCTCGCTTTCTTACCGATGCCACTGTCTATCATTGTCTTGTGGGCAAGCACGGAAGTAAAACGCTCGTCGTAATAAACAACAGGAGTTCGTTTGTTCTTCTTCCATCGAGACACAAATTGCTTTATGCGCTCCATGTTTTCGCTTGGTTGTCCATTGACTTGTTTGGGCTCGCCTACAACGATAAGTTCAACTTCGTTCTCGTTAATGTATTTCTCCAAAAAATCATATAGCTGTGGGGTTGGCACAGTTGTTAGCCCGCCGGCAATAATTTGCAGCGGGTCTGTAACAGCAATGCCTGTACGCTTTTTCCCGTAGTCGATAGACAGGATTCGTGCCACTTTAGTTCTTGTTATAAAGCAACCAAGCGTCGGGATATTGGTTCTTGAGAGAGTTGCGGCTTTGTATGGCCTCGTTCTTTGTATCGAATGTAGAGGCAACAACACGATATTTTCTCGTGGATGCGTCGTATGCAACCTGTGCTGCATAACCTTTGTTCTTTAGTTGCTGTTGCATACCTTCGGCATTTGCTTGAACGGAAAATGACCCTACAACAACGCTGAAGTTTCTTAGTCCAGTACCGTTAACAACTGAATAGTTTCCTTGCTGTACAGGAACGTTGTCGGAGTTGTCGACGACAACGGTTTCTGTGGCTGGTTTTTCAACGACAGGCGTAACTACAGCCACTTCTTCTGTTGGCTGTTCTTTGTTCGCTTTGTTTGCTTCGGCAGCCTGTGCTTTCTCGTACATTTTGCGATAAGCCTTTTCTGATGAACCGCAACTTGTAAATGCTAATGCGAGAGCCAATCCTGCACAAAGTGTCGTGTATCTTTTCATTTTTCGCTTTTGTTTGTTGATTATACTTGTCATTCAAAAATTTTTGCGAAGTTACATAAATAATGTGTAAAGCTAATCTAAACCGTGCATAAAGTTTGTTAAATGAAAGAAGATGATATGTTGCGTGATAAAAAATATTCAAAACATTGTTGTTGACGGAAAGATTTAGTAAATTTGCTTTCAGAATAACATGTTTAATTTAAGCTAATAAGATTATGAAGACATTAGGTTATATCGGCGCTTTTCTTGGCGGAGCTATCGCCGGGACTGCCCTTGGAATTTTGCTGGCACCGGAAAAGGGAACAGATACAAGAGAAAAAATCACAGACGCCATTGATGATTTCTGCAAACGTCACAGTATCAAACTGACCCGAAAGGAAATGGGTGATTTGGCTGATGACATAAAGGATGCCGCATCAGAAGAAGTGTAGCATAGAATATTGACATGCAGATGTTTTCAAGCGACAAAAACATAGGAATAGTTGTCCGGTTGGTGGAATTGCTTCGCCATTATATTGGATTGCAGGGTGAATACATAAAGCTTAGTGCGATAGAAAAAATTGTGCGGCTTGTAACGGCTCTCATAATTGTTGCTGCTTTGGCTCTCATAATAATTATGGTTCTTGTATTTCTGTCTTTTGCTGCAGTCAGCTTCCTTGAAGATTATGTCGGACTGACGTGTTCATATTTGTTTGTCGCCTTTTTCTATTTTGTTGCTTTCTTGGCGTTTGTTGCTTTTCGGAAACCTCTTGTTGAAAAGCCGCTCGTAAAGTTTCTAACAAACCTTTTGATGGAGAATTGATATTATGACACAGGATGAAGAACAACAGATGCGTTTCGAGTCGCTGCACGACATATCTTTGCGCAAGGCGCAACTCCTGAAAGCTATACGCAAGGACAACAAGGAGATAGGCAGACAATGGAACGATTTGTTCCGAAAAGACGAAACGAAAAAGGGCAAAGGCTATAGTTTTGCTAACATTGTCGGCAACAGTATCGGTGTGCTTGACGGCGCTCTTTTCGCTTGGAAACTATACCGCAAGTTCAAAAAGTAATTTTTTCAAAACGGTTTGTCTCTGCACAATTACAATGGAATTGGATTCGACAACGGATTCAATTCCATTTTTTGTGTCTCGTATTGAAAGGAAATGCTTTGTCCTTTGGTATATCCTAAAGACATTACGCTAATCCGTTTAACTCCGCCTTTTACAAGTTCTGTGCAACAGGAGAGTACTGTGGACCCGGTTGTTACTACATCGTCAACAACAAGGACATGTTTGCCTTCAATCGCTTTCTTTTTTGCAAGTTCAAACGCCTCTGCTACGTTTTCTCGTCTCTCGGCTGCATGTTTGTGTGTTTGCGAAGCTGTGAATTTTACTCTTTTGACAGCATTGCTCACAATTGGCAATCCTGTCAGTTCTCTTATGCCGATGGCGATATGATAGCTTTGGTTGTATCCGCGTTCGCGTTTCCTTTTGGGGGTTATCGGTATAGGCAATATCACATCGATATCGTCAAAGAATCCGTAACGCATGAACTCTTTTGCCGCCAAACGCCCTATGTCTTCGGCTATATTCCATTTGCCGCTATATTTGAACTGTAGGATAATGTTGCTTGCCGGCGCATGTTGCTGATAGAAAAACAATGCAGCGGCATTTTCTATCGGCAGCAAATGCCAGAATAGCTGTGCCATCTCGTTGTCTTTTGGATTTGCACAAAAGTTGGTGCGGGGCAGATGGAGGTTGCATTTCATGCATATGGCGTGGTCTGTTATGGCCAAACGCTCTCCGCATGCGCAACATTGGCGTGGTAGTAGAAAGTCGAGTATTCTTCTGGCAAAGCTTATTCTTAAAGTCATAGTACAAATATTGTAGTATTACGCACAACAAAGGTATGCCAATTGCAGGGTAAAGCAAAAGAAATTTATTACTTTTGCATAAATCTATGACAACTGAAAATATAAAAGACCACAGCAATCCGTCATTTTTTTTGAAAAGGGAGATAGAAGCAGAAGACTTAACCGAAGTCCTTCGTGCCTCTTTGTTGTTTTCGTCTGAAGACGAGAATGATTCTTTGGAACTTTATGTTACGGATGAGCCACAAATAATTGAACGTCTTGCCGATTCCCGCGAGGGGGAAGCGGATAAACTCAGAGAAGCTCCTGTTGTCGTGGCATTTACTTCAGACCGCAGTTATGATGGAGCTTGGGTGGAAAACTGTTCGCGCTCTTTGTGGATGATGTGTATGCAGGCTGCCTGCATGGATATTTCTTTTTGTATTGTACAAATAAGGGGATATGCCCTTGCCGATGGCACCCTTTCCGACGAAGTGGTGCGTGGTATATTGAATATTCCCGAAAATAAAATTGTTTATTCTCTTGTAGCCTTGGGCTATGCCGGTCCGTCAGAATCAAAGGCAGACAAGGATAATATAGGGTGGGAGAGAGTACATGTTGACTGAAACTGCAAAAAATGTAAAGATGAATATTGTAATGGTTGGAGCAGGCAGGTTGGCAACGAACCTTGCCATGGCATTAACTGAAAAAGAAGGATATTCCATTAGTCAAGTATACAGTCGCACGTTAGAGTCGGCAGAAATTTTGGCATCAAAGGTTTCTGCCGTGGCTACATGCAACATTGAAACGCTGGCTAACGATGCCGACTTATATATAATTTCTGTCAAGGACAGCGTCTTGGGCGATGTCGTAGGCAAACTTTGCAACGGGAAAAGAAATGGACTGTTTGTACATACTGCCGGTAGTATGCCAATGAATATTTTTGAAGGACGTGCTGAACGCTATGGAGTATTTTATCCCATGCAGACGTTCTCTAAGGAAAAAATAGTGGACTTCGCAAGCATTTCCACTTTTGTGGAAGCCAACAACCGTGCAGATTTGCTGAAAATTCGTGAATTGGCATCGCAGCTTTGCCATAATGTATATGAATTGTCTTCCGAAGAGCGTAAATGTCTGCATCTGGCTGCCGTGTTTGCATGTAATTTTGCAAACAGATGTTTTGCCATTTCTTCTGAGATACTTGAGCGCAACAACATTCCTTTTGATGTGATGTTGCCGCTAATCGACGAGACAACAGCTAAAATACACATGATTAGCCCGGCGGAAGCGCAAACCGGACCGGCAGTAAGATTTGACAAGAATGTTATTGCTATGCAGGAACAATTGCTGGCTGCTCATCCAACGGAGCGCTTGGTGTATCAAGCTTTGAGCCAAAGTATTCATGAAGCTGCAAAGAAAATGAAACAATGAACATAAGCTTAATGGAATAACTACAGGAGTATGATTAACTACGATTTGAAAAAGATACGTGCCGTTGTATTTGATGTTGACGGAGTGTTGAGTGCAAGCACTATAACGCTTCATCCTTCAGGAGAACCAATGCGCACGGCGAATATAAAGGATGGATATGCTATACAACTTGCCGTAAAACAAGGGCTGCATATAGCTATAATGACAGGAGCGAACGTAGAGAGTATTCGTGTGAGATATGTAAATCTTGGTGTAAAAGATGTGTTTACAGCATGCTCAGTAAAGTTGCTCACATACGAGAAATTCCTAGAAGACAATGCGCTTAGTGACGAGAATGTAATTTTCGTTGGCGACGACATTCCCGACTACGAGGTTATGGAGCGTTGTGGTTGTCCTTGTTGTCCCTCTGATGCTTGTCCGGAAATAAAAGGCATCAGCAACTACATATGTACTGCCAAAGGCGGATACGGTGTAGGAAGGGAAATCTTGGAACAGGTGTTGCGGGCACAGGGAAAATGGCTTGCCGACAAAAAGGCATTCGGATGGTAGAGAAAATAAAATTCTAACTTATAGAAAACAAGAATATGGCAAAGAAGATGGGATTCTTCAGACGACTGTTTGGTGTTTCAAGCGAAAATAGTGAGCTGACTGAAGATGAGAAAAAACAGGAGGAAACAAAAAACTTCGATATACTTAAATATGACGGGGTAAGGGCAATGCGCATGCAGCGTACAGACTATGCAGTGGAATGCTTCGTTCATGCTCTTAATCTGAGGGAAGACCTTGAGATACGCGATTATCTTTCTCGGTGCTATATTTCCCAAGGCGAGCTAACGTTGGCGTATCGCAATTTGGAGAAAATATCGGAAGCACAGCAAGACAATATTGCCGTTCTGTTGCGTATGGCTAATGTGGCGTTTATGATGGAAGATTATGTCGTTATGGGGTCGGTATGCGAGAAGGCATTGCTTATAGACAAAGATTCTCATGAAGCTCTTTACCTTTATGCAAAAGCATGCCGCGGAACAGACGATACTGCCAACTCTGTGGCAATGCTTACAAAGGCCATTTCTGTAAAGGCTGACTTTCCGGAAGCATATCTGTTGCGCGGTGAAGTGTTGTTGGAAGACGGCAATCTTGACGAGGCTGACGAAGATGCGTTACATCTGCTTGAGGAATATCCTGACAACGAGGATATTCTTATGTTGAAAGCCAACATTGAACGGAAAAAGAACAATGCTGCTTCTGCAATTGAGTTCTATGATAAAGTTATTGATGCCAATCCTTTCAATGCATCAGCATTTGGATATCGCTCTGAAATGAAGAAGATTGCCGGTGATACTGAAGGTGCGAAGGATGATGCAGAACGTGCGGACGAACTTACTGCCAATTTGCCTAGCGGCAAGCAGGAAGACATAGAAAGCAAGACAAAGGAACGTTACGATAGTATCAACCCTTTGGGCATTTAATTCGACGCTTGAACAGAAACGTAAGCAAGTTGATTTTAATGCAAAGTCAACTTGCTTGCAACATTAAAACAGGTGGCTTTTATTTTTTTGTTTCAGTATTCAAAATGTTGGTAGTCTTTTGTGTGTACCCAGTCACCGCCCCATCTGAATCCAGCTTGCGTGAATAGCCGGTAGCAAAGGTCGCCTTTTTCTATTTTATAGTCAAATTTCTTTGAGCGGTTAAGGTAAGGTTTCCCTGTGTGTGGCTCTATAATTTCATTGCCGTTTCGTAATTTTCTGTAGTAAGGGTTATATAGCGTATTTATGTCAATGGCCAATCCTTGGCCGTGTTTTGACACTTTGCGTGTATGTGAGACGAATCTGAAATTGAAACATGAAGAATTGTTGTCTTTCATGGCTGATTCGTCATCGGCATTCCAACAGTCAATAAGGCGCATGCGCTCTATTGGATATCCGTTAGAGTAAAGCTCGCGGAGAATGTTCAGCACCTTAGAAGCAATCTTGACGTTCACAATCATCTCGCCAATAAAGATGTTGCCGTATTCGTCTTTGTGAAGACAGCGCAAGTAACGTAGTTGTTGTCGTGGAACGGTGCATGTCGCTTTATATGACTTGCCCTTCATCGTGTTGAAAACGGAATCAGGAATAGGCGTACACGTGAAAAAAAAGTTTTCGCCATATTCGTCAATAATGTTCTTGGGCATATTCTGTCCTGGCTGGAAGGCTGCTGAATTATGTTGATTTTGTCCTGTGGAAAATCCTTGCATCGTGAATGCAAAGAACAACATTGCAGTTACCTTTATTTTCGAGAGAAGTCTTGTCATGTTACTCTGTATGTCGTTTGGGCAAAGTTAGCGAATTCTGAATCATAATATAAATCTTCGGGACATTTTCCTTTGTTGCAAAGACGATTTGTCCTAACTTTGTGCTTTTGGCGAAATATCACCTAAAGGAAATATGAATTTATAATGGAAGAAACAAAGATTTACTCACGAATTATAGCAAAGAATATGTCTCTTGGCGAGCGGAATGTTGAAAACACGATGCTTTTGCTTGATGAGGGGTGCACAATACCGTTTATTAGCCGTTATCGCAAGGAGCGTACCGGTAATCTTGACGAAGTGCAGATAGCTGCCATTAGTGCTCAATATGACCGGCTTAAAGATATCTCTAAAAGGAAAGACACTGTTATAAAGTCTATCGTAGAACAGAGCAAGATGTCTGATGAATTGCAGCAACGTATCCATTATTGTTGGGATGCAAATGAACTTGAAGACATTTATCTGCCTTTTAAACCCAAACGCAGGACAAAGGCACAGATGGCACGCGAACAAGGACTTGAGCCGCTTTCAACAGTGATAATGTTGCAACGTGAAAAGAATATAGACGAAGTGGCCAAACATTATGTAAAAGGGAACGTAAAGGATATAAATGCCGCACTCAAAGGTGCTCAAGACATCATTGCCGAGATGGTAAGTATGGACGAACATTCCAGACAACTGCTTAGAAACGCATTCAAACGTTGCGCCACAATATCTTCAAAAGTGGTAAAAGCCAAGGCAGAGACAGATGAGGCGGCAAAGTATTCTGACTATTTCGATTTTTCGGAACCGCTTAAGCGTTGTTCTTCCCATAGGATACTGGCTTTGCGCAGAGCTGAAAATGAAGGCATTTTACGCATTGGTATATCTGCCGACGATGACGAATGCATATCTCGATTAAAGCGTAACTTTGTGCATGGATATGGAAAATGCTCTTCTCTTGTGGCTGAGGCTGTTGAAGATTCATACAAACGTCTTCTGAAACCCGCAGTGGAAACGGAATTTGCAAACCTAAGTAAGGAGAAGGCTGACGACGAGGCGATAGCCGTTTTTGCAGAAAACCTTCGTCAGTTACTGCTTTCTGCACCTTTAGGACAGAAAAGGGTAATGGGTGTAGACCCAGGATTTCGCACAGGATGCAAGATCGTTTGTCTTGATGAACAGGGTAATCTGTTGCATCACGAGGCGATATTTCCTCATCCGCCTGTAAATAAAACAACCATGGCGGCACAGCAGATGGAGAACATGGTTGAAAAATATGATATAGAAGCTATTGCTATAGGCAACGGAACTGCAAGTCGTGAAACAGTTGCCTTTGTGCAGTCTTTGCATTTGCGCCATGTGGTCAAGCATTTTGTTGTGAGCGAAGACGGAGCATCGGTATATTCTGCGTCCAAGACGGCGAGAGAGGAATTTCCAGAGCAAGACGTTACGGTGAGAGGTGCTGTATCAATAGGCAGAAGACTCATGGATCCTTTGGCTGAACTTGTTAAGATTGATCCTAAAAGTATTGGGGTTGGGCAATATCAACATGATGTTGACCAAGCAAAGCTTAAAAAGAGTCTAGACTTGACAGTTGAATTTTGCGTAAATTCAGTTGGAGTTAATCTGAATACGGCGAGTCAGCATCTTTTGTCTTATGTGAGTGGACTGGGAACGGCATTGGCGAAAAATATAGTTGAATATCGACGAGAAAACGGAGCTTTTACAAGTAGGGCACAACTAAAAAGAGTTCCACGTTTGGGACCTGCTGCATTTGAGCAATGTGCAGGATTTCTGCGAATTCCTGGTGCTAAAAATCCGCTTGACAATAGCGCCGTACATCCTGAAAGCTATGCGATAGTGGAACAGATGGCAAAGGACTGTAAATGTTCCGTTGCTGAATTGGTATCAGACAGAACGAAACGGAGCCTTATTGATATAACTAAATATGTTACGGAAAAAGTTGGCATTCCAACCCTTTCCGACATCTTGAAAGAATTGGAAAAGCCTGGAAGAGATCCGCGGGAAAAATTAAAAGATTTTGAATTTGACAAGAATGTGACGTGTTTGGACGATCTTCAGGAGGGGATGGTGTTGCCTGGAATTGTTACAAACATTACAAATTTTGGAGCTTTTGTTGATATTGGCGTTCATCATGACGGCCTTGTGCATATTTCACAATTATCCGACCGCTTTGTTTCAGCACCGACACAAGTGGTAAAGTTGCATCAGCATGTTCGTGTGAAGGTCGTTGAGATAGATCGTAGGCGGAACCGCATTTCTTTGTCGATGAAGGGATTTTGAATGTGTGTAATAGGGAACAAAAAAGCATTGCTCATTGCAATGCTTTTTAATTTCATATTGTCGACTTGTTACTTAACCTTAGCAACAATAGCCTTGAAAGCTTCTGGGTTATTAACTGCGAGGTCAGCAAGAACCTTGCGGTTGATTTCAATTCCAGCCTTGTGGAGAGCACCCATTAGAGTAGAGTAGCTCATGTCCTCCAAACGCGCAGCTGCATTGATACGCTGTATCCAAAGTGCACGGAATGTGCGTTTCTTGTTACGACGATCGCGGTATGCATAAGTCAAACCTTTCTCCCAAGTGTTCTTGGCAACGGTCCATACGTTTTTGCGTGCTCCGTAATAACCGCGTGTAAGCTTTAAAATTCTTTTTCTCTTTGCTCTTGAGGCAACGTGATTTACTGATCTTGGCATAGTTTCTTCTTACTTTTTAATGTTAGACAATTGATTAACGGAGACACAGCAAATCACGTACCTGCTTCATGTTGCTACCGTCAACAATTGCAGTGTGTACCAAATTACGCTTTTGCTTCTTTGTTTTCTTTGTCAGAATGTGACTGTGGTAAGCATGATGTCTCTTAATCTTACCTGTACCAGTGAAACGGAATCTCTTCTTTGCACCGGAGTTTGTCTTTACTTTTGGCATTTTTTTATGTTTTAATTGGTTATTGTTTTCGGCGGCAACGTATATACCCGACGTTACGCACCTTTTTTATTTAATTACAGTTTCGGCCTTATGCCTGCCTTGGCTGATAATTATATCCTTCTTAATTCTCTTTCAATTTCTTCAATGCGTCTGCACCGTTTTTTGCGTTTGCAAATAACCCTCCATTGGTAGATGCATTTTCCGTATCCGATGGTTCTATGCCCGTGTCTTCTGACTTGGCTTCTGCCTCTCGGCGTTCCCTGTCCATTTTCTGCTGGCTTTTCTTTGCTACGCCAGCCTTTTTGGGCGACATGTAAAGGAACATCTTCTTGCCTTCCAATGCAGGCATCTGCTCAACTTTTCCGTATTCTTCCAAATCGTTGGCGAAACGTAGCAATAGAACTTCACCTTGTTCCTTGAAAAGGATAGAACGTCCGCGGAAGAATACAAATGCACGAACTTTATTTCCCTCTTGCAAGAATTCTTTTGCGTGTTTAAGCTTAAAGTTGTAGTCGTGGTCATCAGTCTGTGGCCCGAAGCGTATCTCCTTGACTTCCTGTTTAACCTGTTTCGCTTTTAACTCTTTAGCTCGTTTCTTTTGCTGATAAAGGAATTTGCTATAGTCGATTATTCGACAAACGGGCGGTTGGGCATTAGGTGATATCTCTACCAAGTCAACACCTTTGTCTTTTGCTATTTCCAAGGCCTGACGTGTAGGCATTACTGTTGAACCATCGTCGCCAACAACTCGTACTTCCCTAACGCGAATCTGTTCGTTCACGCGGTACTGGTTTTTTATTTTGTCATTCTTCATTCGACTATTTTACGTTAAGCGGCTGCAAAGTTACGGCTTTTTCACTTAACATCAAAAAAAACTGAACTCATTTTTTATCCTATCTATATAATTATCAGTATAAAATGTTGATTTTTCTAGTTGAGCATCTTCTTGACTTCTATTCGGAATTTAATTGAAGAATTTATCAGACAAAAAATAATCCTTGCCATTTAATGGCAAGGATTATTGAAGTTTATAAGGATTTATTTATTCCTTATTATTTTGTGCTATCGTTGAATGTAGCAACACGGTTGAATTCAACCTGCTCGAAGAGCTTGTCTGTTGCGCCCATGCCCTTAGTAGTAAGACGGTCAGCAGAAATCTTGTACTTCTTAACGAGGATGTTCTTAACTGCTTCAGCACGCTGCTCAGAAAGTTTCTGGTTCAGTTGCTTTGAGCCCTCTGGTGAAGCGTAACCCTTGATTTCTACATTTGCCTCTGGGTGATTCTTCATGTACTGAGCGATAAGCTCGATGTTTGCGTACTGTGCCTTGTCTACTACAGACTTGCCCTGACGGAAGATAACTGTAGGCTGAAGGTTTGTAGCTGTTTCAGGCTTAACATACTTAGGCTTGCTGTTGCACTCGTCAAGAGCCTTCTGCAGATCATTGATCTTTGCATTCTTAGCTGCAATTTCAGAATCCTTGCCGTTCAGATCGTTGCGGAGGTCGTTGATCTTTGCGTTGAGACCGTCAATCTCTGCCTGGTCGCGGAGCTGTGCAATTGTGAAGTTGTGTGTGCCGTTAGAGTTCTTGAACTTGTAAACAAGACCTACGTTAAGCTGGAAGTCAGCATAGTTTGCATCGTAACGAACACCCTTCTTTGCACCTTCGAGATTCCAAACTACAGCTGGTTCAACGTAAAGCTGCCATGCTTTTGCTGAGCCAAGGTTGAAAGCGAAGTCCAAACCTGCCTTAGAAGTCAAGAAATCCTTCTTGTCAGCAGTGTTCCATGTATTTGCATAGTAGCGGCTGTAGTCTTTGCCACCAAACACATGACCCCAACCGAGGCCGTAAACAGCGCTAAGTTCGAACAAACGTGGTTCACCTTTGTAACCACCGAACCAATTGCTGAAGTTAACAGTTGCAATCAACGATGTGTTGATAGAGTTAACGAGTGTATTTGTAACGTTTCCGAACAAGTTGTTGTTTGTGCGGCCTGCGTGATGCAAGTCGCTGAAATAAACGTTGCTTTCAGCTGCGAGACCGAATACTGGTGTGAAATAACGACCTACGCGGATGCCAGCATTAGGCATGATGTCTTTTCCCCATGTGTGGTGATCAGCACCAAGCTGTGAAGGGTGAATACCTGTAGCGAGACCACCGTTAATTCCGATGTACCAATTGTCAAAAGTCTTGGACTCAGTCACTGTCTGAGCTGTTGCAGATGCTGCCAAAGCTGCGGCAGCGCACAACGTAAAGATTTTCTTCATGTTCTTAATTGTTTTAATTAATATAATTTGGTTTTATGTAATATGCCTACGATTCAGAGTGCAAAGTAAAACAAATAAAATCAAACGTGCAAACTTTTATTGACAAAACTTGTGAACTTGTAGAAAATGGGTGTAATTTCGCTCGTAAATAGGCTAAACTACATATTTTTATTTGTTGGTTTTTGTTTTGTTTTTGCTTGTTTCTTAATTTTTTAATTGTTTTTGCTACTTTTGCATCAATGAAACGGATTATACTTATAACCGGCGGTCAACGTTCTGGAAAAAGTGTCTTTGCAGAGAATATGGCCTTGCAACTTTCTGAAAATCCCGTATACGTTGCTACTGCACACATTTGGGATGACGATTTTAGAAGGCGAGTTGAAATACATAAGGCTAGGCGAGGAGAGAGATGGGAAAACATAGAGGAAGAAAAATATCTTGGCAGATTGCAACTTCCTAAAAGGATTGTTCTTGTTGATTGTCTTACACTATGGGCCACTAACTATTTCTTTTCTGGCAATGCCTGTAGCGATAATTCCGACGCCATTAAAGAACTTGATATTGAATATACATTAAATAATTTAATCAGTGAGATCGACAAATTCACAAACCAAGATGCAACGTTTATTTTCGTTACAAATGAATTAGGCTGTGGCGGGGTAAGCGATAATGCCTTGCAAAGACGTTTTACAGATTTGCTTGGCAGTCTTAACCAATATGTTGCTCATAAAGCGGATGACGTATATATGGTTGTTAGCGGTATACCTGTGAAAATCAGATGACAGGTTTCTGTTTAAAAAAAGACAGAGGTTCTTGTGTATTTATTCTCTTAAAATAGCGGTTAATAAAATAGTGTTATGATTTCTTTTAATATCGGAGAACCCAATACGGCAATTCGACAGTCAATACAAGACAAAATAGACAATCTTAACAAGCCGAAGGGTTCGTTGGGAGTTTTGGAAGACATTGCTATGCAGATATGTCTTATTCAGCAAACATTGTCTCCGTATCTTCATCACCCTTGCCATCTCTTGTTGGGTGGTGATCATGGTATTGAACGTGAGGGAGTAAGTTGCTCTCCGCGTGAAGTTACATGGCAGCAGATGATAAACTTTACAAAGGGTGGTGGCGGCGTAAATATGTTTTGCAGACAGCACGGTTTTAAACTGAAAGTCGTTGATATGGGGGTAGACTACGATCTTAGTGGTTTTCCTGCAATACGCAATATGAAAATTGCCTGTGGTACAGATGACTTCTTGTGGAAACCAGCAATGTCTGTTGCACAAATGGATGAAGCCATTTCTAAAGGTGCAAGGCTTGCAGACGAATGCATTGATGAAGGGTGTAATGTCTTGTGTCTTGGAGAAATGGGTATTGCAAATACTTCTCCTTCTAGTGTTTGGCTTCATATTTTTGGAGGCTTACCGCTTGCTGATTGTGTTGGTTCGGGCTCAGGTATCAATAGTCGACAGCTACAGCACAAAATAGATGTCTTGTGCCAATCTGTCCGTCGCTTCAATTGTTGTTGTCCAAATGCTTCATCGCTTGAGGTGATAAGATATTTCGGAGGTTTTGAAATGGTTGCCGCAATTGGAGCAATGCTAAGGGCGGCAGAGAGGAAAATTATTATTTTGGTCGACGGATTCATAATGTCGGCGTGCATGCTTGCTGCAAGCAAAGTGGCCCCCGGTGTGTTGAAGTATGCAATTTTCTGTCATTGTGGCGATGAACATGCTCATGCCGCAATGCTTAAACTTATGGGGGCAAAAGCAATCTTGAATCTTGGCCTTCGTTTAGGGGAAGGTACAGGGGCTTTGTGTGCCTATCCTATTGTGGAAAGCAGTGTACGAATGATAAACGAAATGAACAATTTTGAAAATGCAAATATCACTAAATACTTCTAAGTGGTGGCAGAATGCTTGGGCTGCTTTGATTTTCTTTACCCGTCTTCCGTTTTGGCGACTTTACCAGCCTCCAAAGGAAGCATACAGGGCCGTTGTAGAATATTGGCCGTTTGTTGGTTGGATTACAGGTATGATAATGGCATCGGCAATTTATTTCGGAGCGAAGATAATGCCTTATAACCTTGCAATCTTGGGCGCATTGTTAATGCGGTTGCTTGTAACTGGCGCTCTTCATGAAGATGGATTGACAGACTTTGTTGACGGATTTGGTGGTGGAGGTCATGATCGTCAGCGCATTCTTGATATTATGAAAGATTCTCGTATAGGAACTTTTGGGGTTTTGGGAATTGTCTTTTATGAATTGATACTTTTCTTTTCTTTGTCTTCGTTGCCTCCTGCATTGGCGGCTATTTCTGTTTTTGCTGCCGATCCTTATGCAAAGATGATTGCTGGGCAGATTATTCAAATGATGCCTTATGCAAGAACAGAAGAGCAGTCAAAAGCGAAAAATGTCTATCGGAGAATGAATGTTCGTGCGGGCATATGCTTGGCTGTGCAGGGATTGTTGCCGTTGGGCATTTTCCTGTATTTTTCAAAGGGACTTTTTGATTGGCAGATTCTTGTTTTTGTGCCTTGTGTCGTTATGTACTTTATGTATAGAATTATATGGAAACGTATTCATGGTTATACGGGGGATTGTTGTGGCGCATTGTTCTTGATTGCGGAATTGTCCTTTTATATAGCCGTTGCTATTCTTTGGGGTAATATTGTAAAGACTGCTACAATGAATGGTGTGGCGTTGGAATACAATTTCTTATAACGATCAAATGTCAACTGTTAGAAGATTATGAAAGTTACTTTAGTAAGACATACAAGTGTTGATGTACCCAAAGGTGTGTGTTATGGATGGACAGATGTTCCTGTAGCGGCATCTTTCCCTCAGGAAGCTGAGGAGACGAAAAAACGTATTTCAGGACTTAAATTTGACAAAGTTTTTTCTTCCCCACTTTCAAGGGCGCGAAAATTGGCGGAATATTGTGGCCTAGGAGATTGTGAAATTGATAACAGGCTTATGGAAATGAACATGGGCGATTGGGAGATGAAACGGTATGATGATATAAAGGATGACAATTTGCAGAAATGGTATGAAGATTATATGCATGTGTCAACGACTAATGGCGAAGGCTTTCCTCAACTTTATAAACGCGTAAGCGATTTCCTTGATTGGTTGAGGGTTCAAAGTTTTGAAAAGGTTGCTGTCTTTTCTCACTGTGGGGTTCTTATCTGCGCCGGTATATATGCAGGATTATTTGATAAGAAAGACTGCTTTAAACATACAGTTGAATATGGTGGTATTGAAGAGATTGATATTTAATGGCGTATTTGAACTTTGGTGATGTATTAGGATAATTAATAGGTAATATATAATAAGGTAAAAGAAATAATGTTTAGACAATTGGCAATTATTATCGGCTGTCTCGCTGTTGGGGAATTCGTAGTTTGGCTGACAGGAATTTCTGTCCCATCAAGCATTTTGGGCATGTTGTTGCTTACTTTTCTTTTGAAAGTAAAATTAGTGAAATTGGAATGGGTAGAGACAATATCAAATTTCTTGGTTAAGAATATGGGCTTTTTCTTTGTTCCGCCAGGTGTTGCCTTAATGCTTTACTTTGATTTAATAAAGCAGGAGGTTGTGCCTATAGTTTTGGCGACGGCTATTAGCACGATGCTTGTGCTTGTTGTAACAGGGTGGACTCATATCGTGAGTAGAAAGATTGTGAATGGCTTAAAGAAAAAAATAAAAGGCTAAAGCTTGTGTGAATGCTCTGTTGGGGGGGATGTTGTCTTCTTTTCAGAAAAAAGGTATTTTGAAAAATTTAATGTAAAGACATGATTATGGATATTCATGAATATTTTAACAATGACTACTTTTTGTTGACTCTGACATTCGGTGTCTATTTTTTTTCGAAGTTGGTAAGGAAACTTCTTAACCTGCCAATATTCAACCCTATATTGGTTAGCATAGCTTTTATGATATGTTTCTTGTCTATTGCAGATATTGATTATGAAACATATAAAATAAGTGGCTCAAAAATAGAATTTTGGCTTAAACCTGCTGTTGTTGCATTAGGTGTTCCATTATATAAACAACTCAGTTCTATAAAACATGAACTTATACCTATTTTCATGTCACAGTTAGCAGGTTGCCTTGTGGGGATTGTTTCTGTGGTAATGTTGGCTCAAAGTTTTGGCGCATCTCGTCGTGTGATTCTTTCTCTGGCTTCCAAGTCTGTAACAACTCCTATTGCTATGGAGGTCACGCGTAGTGTCGGCGGTATCCCGTCTCTTACGGCAACAATAGTTGTCTTTGTTGGCATTTTTGGGGCAGTAACAGGTTTCCGTATATTAAAGTATGGGCATATAGGTATGCCTTCGTCACAGGGTATTTCCCTAGGAACGGCGTCTCATGCTGTTGGTACATCCGCAGCAATGGAGCATGGTATGGAGCATGGGGCATATGCTTCGCTTGGTCTTACTTTGAATGGTATTTTTACCGCTGTCTTAACGCCGTATATCCTTCGTGTGCTTGGCGTATTGTAAATATAGCATGATTATTGATTAAGTCCAAACCAAATTGTTGATTTGGACTTAACTTTTCCTGACTTCGTCAATGCGTCACCCAAATCAGATTTCACCGTTTGATATGTTAA
>CAVAPC010000025.1:0-10267 GCA_963590505.1 uncultured Alistipes sp.
AAACCTTCATTATTTTATAAATCATCCCTAAATATTTAGATATGATAAATGAATTACAGATAAGAGTTTCTCCCGCTATAGCAGCAAATGAGGATCTATTGAAAGACTATATTGCAAAAGAATGCTCTATGGATAAGCGAACCATTTATTCTGTACGTATTTTACGCAGAAGTATTGATGCTAGACAGCGAAGGGTTTCTGTTAATTTGAAAGTCAGATTATTTGTAAACGAGATTCCTGAAGAAGAAACATTTATTACAACCGAATATAAGGATGTATCTTCTTGTCCGCAAGTTGTTGTTGTCGGTGCTGGTCCTGGTGGACTATTTGCTGCATTGAGATTAATTGAAAGAGGATTAAAACCTATTGTTATTGAACGAGGGAAAAATGTAAGAGAGCGCAAGAAAGATCTCTCGTTGATAACGAAAAATCAGGCTGTTGATCCTGAAAGTAATTATTGCTTTGGCGAAGGTGGCGCAGGTGCTTATTCTGATGGTAAGTTATACACTCGTAGCAAAAAACGAGGCGACATTCTAAAAATTTTAAATGTGTTCTGTCAACATGGCGCTTCAACATCAATATTAGCTGATGCACATCCACATATTGGAACAGATAAATTGCCGGCTGTAATAGAATCTATGCGTAACACAATTTTGAAATGTGGTGGTGTAGTCCATTTCCGAACCAAAATGACTAAGCTACAACTGAAAGGTGATGTGGCTTGTGGAATTGAAGCCATAAATTTGGAAACAGGAGAGGAACATTCTTTTCAAGGTCCTGTGATATTGGCGACTGGCCATTCTGCACGTGATGTATATCATCTTCTTGAGGCTTCCTCTATTGAACTTGAAGCCAAAGGAATTGCAGTGGGGGTGAGACTTGAACATCCTTCGCATTTAATAGATTGTATACAATATCACAATAAAAATGGTAGAGGAGCATATTTGCCTGCTGCAGAATATAGTTTTGTAACACAAGTAGACGGAAGAGGTGTCTATTCTTTCTGCATGTGTCCAGGTGGTTTTGTTATACCTGCGGCAACAGATAAATGTCAGATCGTTGTAAACGGTATGAGCCCGAGCAATCGGGGAACGAAGTGGTCAAATAGTGGAATGGTTGTAGAAGTTCGTCCCGAAGACATAGAAGGAGATGGAACTCTTAAAATGCTTGATTTTCAAGAAAAACTTGAGCATGATTGCTGGGTAAACGGAAATATGAAACAGACGGCCCCAGCACAACGCATGGTTGATTTTGTAAACTCAAAACTGAGTTACGACCTGCCTATTGCTTCTTATGCTCCTGGTATCATATCCAGTCCGCTTCATTTTTGGTTACCTAAGATGTTGAGCTCACGATTGCAGATCGCTTTTAAAAAATTCGGTAGTGCAAGTCATGGCTTTTTAACCAATGAAGCTGTCATGATGGCTATTGAAACGCGCACTTCATCACCAGTAAGAATTGTAAGAGATTCGAGCACACTACAACATATTCGAGTAAGAGGACTCTTCCCGTGTGGTGAAGGAGCCGGTTATGCGGGAGGTATAGTATCAGCGGGCGTTGATGGAGAGCGTTGTGCCGATGCGGTTGCCGCTTATATGTCTGGCTCGCTATAATGATTGCATTAAATATTGCTCGGAAAATGAAACGCTTAGAGTTTTTTTGTATTAAGTTTTGTATAAATGGCTAATTTTTAGTACTTTTGCGCAAAATCAACAATATTGTAAAAATACATTATAATGAATATATCCTATAAATGGCTTAAAGAGTATGTTGACTTTAATCTGTCTCCACAAGAAGTGTGTGATGCATTGACGTCCGAAGGTCTTGAAGTAGACTCACTTGAAGAAGTCCAAAGTATAAAAGGAGGTTTGAAGGGACTTTATGTAGGAAAAGTCCTTACATGTGAAAATCATCCCAATTCAGACCACCTGCATGTAACAACAGTAGATTTAGGTCATGAAGAGCCCTCACAGATAGTATGCGGAGCTCCCAATGTCTCTGTTGGACAAAAAGTTATAGTAGCTGATATTGGTTGTGTCCTCTATGACGGAGACAAAGAATTTGTTATTAAAAAATCTAAATTGCGCGGTATTGAAAGTTATGGAATGCTGTGTGCAGAAGACGAAATTGGTATAGGTACTAATCATGACGGAATAATTGTATTGCCGGAAGACGCTAAGGTTGGCATGCCGGCTGCTGAATACTATAAATTAGAAAGTGATTGGCTCATTGAGGTTGATATAACAGCAAACCGTGCAGATGCATTGTCTCATTGGGGCGTTGCCCGCGATCTTTATGCATGGTTGAAACGAAACGGATATGTAACGTCGCTTCATCGTCCTGACTGTTCTGAATTCAAAGTAGACAATACCTCTATACCAATTGATGTTGAAATTTTGAACCATGATGCTTGCTTACGTTATGCATGTATTAGTCTTTCTGGTTGTAAGGTTGCAGAAAGTCCAGAATGGTTGCAAAACAAATTGCGGGTTATAGGCTTACGTCCTATAAATAATATTGTGGACATTACAAATTATGTAATGATGGCCTATGGTCAACCGTTGCATTGTTTTGATGCTGATATGATAAATGGGCATAAAATCATAGTAAAGACTCTGCCTAATGGTACACCTTTTGTTACATTGGATGGCGAAGAACACAAACTTAGCGATATAGATTTGGCAATTTGCAATTCCGATGAACCTATGTGTATAGCTGGCGTGTTTGGAGGAAAAGGAAGTGGAACATATGATACTACTGTGAATGTTGTACTTGAAAGTGCCTATTTTCATCCTACATGGATACGCAAGAGTGCTCGTCGTCATGGTCTAAGTACAGATGCATCTTTTAGATTTGAGCGTGGCATAGATCCAAATGGTATAATATATGCACTGAAACAAGCTGCAATATTGTGCAAGGAATTAGCAGGGGCAAAGGTATCTATGCCCATAAAGGACGTGTATCCTGAGCCGATAAAAAATACAACGGTATCATTAAATTATGATTATGTCACAAAACTTGTTGGCAAGACCCTGCCAGCAGATATAATAAAAGAAATATGCGAGTCGCTAGAAATGAAAATCATTTCAGAAAATGGAGATGGTTTAGAGTTGGAAATCCCTGCATATCGTGTTGATGTTAAACGTCCTTGTGATGTCGTTGAGGATATTCTTCGTGTTTATGGATACAATAATGTCGAAATACCTACAATGTTGAAAAGTTCTCTTGTAGATAAAAGCGACGAGGACAATAACTATAAACTTGAGAATATCGTAAGTGAACAGCTTGTGGGATGTGGCTTTAATGAAATACTGAATAACTCTTTAACAAAATCAGCTTATTATAATAATTTAAGTCACTATCCAGAGGAAAATCTTGTTAGAATTTACAATCCATTAAGTTCTGATCTTAATGTGATGCGTGAAACATTACTTTTTGGTGGTTTGGAAAGCCTTGAACATAATATCAAACGCAAAAATCCAAACTTAAGGTTTTTCGAATTTGGAAATGTCTACACATTTATACCTGAAAAACATTCAGATGACAATCCTCAAGCTGCATATAACGAACAGTATCATGTTGGTTTATGGTTAAGTGGAAAGAAAGTATGTGGCAGTTGGGCACATGCTGATGAAGATTGTTCTTTCTATGAGCTTAAAGCATATGTGGAAAATATATTACGTCGTGTTGGTCTAAATTTTGCTTCTGTAGTTTTTGGAAGTAGCGACAATGATATATATTCATCCGGTCTTGAAATTAAAACACGTTCGGGGAAATTGCTAGTTGAGGCCGGTATACTTTGTCAAGATCTACTAAAAAGATTTGATATCGAAACACCTGTCTATTATGCAGAATTGAACTGGTCATTGTTAATGAAGACTGTAAGCAAGAAAAATGTCACATATAGTGAGATTTGCAAGTACCCTCCAGTCAGTAGAGATCTGGCTCTTCTTGTTGATAAATCTACACAATTCGTCGAGATTGAGAAGATTGCTTATCAATCAGAGAAGAAATTGCTTAAGAGAATAGAACTCTTTGACGTTTATGAGGGCAAAAATCTACCCGTAGGTAAGAAAAGTTACGCGGTGAACTTTATTATTCAAGATGAAGAGAAAACGCTTACTGACAAGCATATAGAGGCAGTTATGAACAAGATAGTAACTAATCTGAAAAAGCAACTAGCTGCAGAGCTTCGCTAAAATAATTTTCTTGCATTTATAGAATACATATTAATAATTTAGATACAAATAATAAGAATTCCAATGGGAAGAGCATTTGAATATCGCAAGGCGACAAAACTGAAGAGATGGGGTCATATGGCTCGCACGTTTACGAAAATAGGAAAGCAGATAGCTATTGCAGTAAAGGCTGGAGGTCCAGATCCTGAGAACAATCCACATCTTAGAGCCATTATACAGACGGCAAAACGTGAAAATATGCCTAATGCAAATGTGGAGCGTGCCATCAAGAACGCAATGGGAAAGGATCAAAAAGACTTTAAAGAGGTAACATATGAAGGTTATGGCCCTCATGGTGTTGCAATATTTGTGGATGCTGCTACAGATAATACAACCAGAACTGTTGCAAACGTGCGTGCGGTATTCAATAAATATAATGGTAATTTAGGTACACAAGGTTCTTTATCTTTTCTTTTCGACCAAAAATGCGTATTTACGTTTAAAAAATCAGATGAACTCGATATGGATGATTTGATATTGGAATTCATTGATTATGGAGTTGAGGAAGATTACGATTTTGATGAAGAGACGAATGAAGTAACTATCTATGGTGACCCGAAAAGTTTCAGCGATCTTCAGAAACATCTTGAAGGTAAAGGTATCGAAATAACTGGTGCCGAATTTACTCGAATACCGACCGATTTGAAAGACGTAACTCCTGAGCAAAGAGAAACAATTGATAAAATGGTTGATATTCTAGAAGACGATGATGATGTCCAAAATGTTTATACGAATATGAAACCTGCGGAATAAAATCCTAAGATAATTCTTAAACGATAAGTGGCAAGGCAGTGATTTAAATATAATCTATTAAATCACTGCCTTGTATTTTACATCAATTGCATTTATCTTCGTACTTTTATATCGGTGCATATTGTTTACATACTAAACAATACAACATTATAAATGATTTATAGAATTTAGTCAAAATGAATATTACCAAGTCAGAAAAATATTTTCTTGAACTTCTAAAAGTAAGTGTCGGTAATGCAACAGAACTAATTACCTGTCCGACAGAACGTGAATGGGAAGAAATATTTATCATAGCCAAGAAACATGCTATGTCTGGAATCGTTTCCGAAGCCCTTGATATTATACCTGATTTTCAGAGACCAAATAGACAGTTACTTTTCAAGTGGCTTTGTGTTACTTTGGAAATTGAAAAGATAAATCGTCATCAAAACATTAGAATAAATCAACTTATACATTTTTTGGGGCAAAAGCATATAGCATGTGCGATATTGAAAGGTCAATCTGTGGCTTTATACTATCCAAATCCTTTGCGACGTATACCTGGAGACATTGATATTTGGTTAGAAGGAGACAGAAAATATATTATGTCGTGTTTACATGATCTCAATGTAAAACTCGGCGAGATTGTCTATCATCATGTTGATGTGGACATATTTGAGGGCACTGATGTAGAAGTCCATTTTAGACCGTCATGGTTGTGGAATCCTTTCAGAAATATTAAATTGCAAAAATGGTTTAAGTTAGAATCAAATAAACAAATGAACCATTCGTATTATCTGCCTGATGGTTCAGAAATTAAATGTCCTACAAGAGACTTCAACGCTGTCTATTTGTTGATGCACATCTATAGACATGTTTTTGACGAAGGTATTGGCATTCGTCAACTGGCGGATTATTACTACTGCATAATTAAAGATGGGAATAATGATATAGTAAAGCATAATATAGAGATGTTTGGGCTCTTAAATTTTGCAGGGGCAATCATGTTTGTTTTACATATAGTGTTCGGATTGTCTCCCGGATTTTATATAGTGCAACCAGATATGCGGCGTGGTGCTTTTTTGTTGGATGAGATAATGAAGGCTGGCAATTTTGGCAGATTCGATACACGGGTATCACAGAATTACAAGAAAAGGACATTTTCTAATCTATATAGAAAACTAAAGCATAATGCACGCTTCTTCTTAATGTATCCTGGCGAACTTTTCTGGGAACTTCCTTTCAAAATTTGGCATTATATATGGCGTTTGTCAGTTAACAACAGATAGAATGTATCTATCTGATTTAATTTAAATTAACAAATTGACGGAGTTACATACTACACTCGTCTTTGTCATATTAAAAAGAAACTAATAACCGGTGTTGATTTTAACACACCTAAATCTAAATGCAAATGAAAAACTATCCCAAAATTGGTATACGCCCCATAATCGATGCGCGTCAGGGCGGAATTCGTGAAAGCTTGGAGGAAAAGACCATGACAATGGCTCGAAGTGTTGCGCAACTTATTTCTAAAAACATCAAAAATGGTGATGGTTCACCAGTTGAATGTGTAATAGCAGACGGAACAATTGGACGCGTTGCAGAAGCTGCTGCATGTGCAGAGAAATTTGAAAACAATGGAGTGGGAGCAACCATATCTGTAACACCTTGTTGGTGTTACGGCTCAGAAACTATGGATATGAACACAACATATCCAAAAGCGGTATGGGGATTCAATGGAACAGAGCGGCCCGGAGCAGTCTATTTGGCTGCTGTCTTGGCAGCACATTCTCAAAAAGGTTTACCTGCTTTCGGGATTTATGGACACGATGTACAAGACCTTGAAGACAATACAATTCCAGAAGACGTAGCTGATAAAATTCTGCGTTGGGCTCGTTGTGCACAAGTTGTTGCAACAATGCGTGGAAAGTCATATCTGTCTATTGGAAATGTTGCAATGGGCATAGCCGGAAGTATTGCAAATGCAGATTTCATGCAAGAGTATCTTGGCATGCGTGCTGAACAAGTCGATATGACAGAGATACTTCGCAGAATTGATCTGGAAATTTACGACAAGGACGAATACCAACGTGCCATAGCTTGGGTTCGCAAGAACTGTGTTCCTCAGGAAGGCGAAGATATAGGAAATCGTCCAGAAAAGAAAAAAGACAGGAAAGAAAAAGATAGAGATTGGGAGTTTGTCACAAAAATGGCAATGATATTCCGAGACTTGATGAAGGGTAATGAAAGGCTTCGTGAACAAGGATATTACGAGGAAGCATTGGGGCATAATGCAATAGCTGGCGGTTTCCAAGGGCAACGGCAATGGACAGACTATAAGCCAAATGGTGATTTCGCTGAGGCAATACTAAATACGTCTTTCGATTGGAACGGAATCAGAGAATCTATAGTGTTTGCTACCGAAAACGATACTTGTAACGGTTTGACAATGCTTCTAGAGCATCTGCTTACAAATCGGGCTTCCATCTTTTCTGATGTCAGAACATATTGGAGTCCAGAAGCAGTTAAGCGTGTTACCGGAAAACAACTCACAGGCAGAGCAGCTAATGGGATTATTCACCTTATCAATTCTGGAGCAACGACACTAGACGGAACAGGCCAGTGTGAAGGACAAGACGGTAAACCCATAATGAAACAACCTTGGGAACTAAGTAGTGAGGATGTTGAAAAATGTCTGAACGCAACAACGTGGTATCCTGCAAATAGAGATTATTTCCGTGGCGGTGGATTTTCTTCAAACTTCCTCACTAAGGGTGAAATGCCTGTTACAATGGCGCGACTTAACATAGTAAAGGGTCTTGGCCCTGTTTTGCAACTTGCTGAAGGCTGGACAGTTGATGTTGACGAAGACATATACAATATTATCGACAAGCGAACAGATCCTACATGGCCAACAACCTGGTTTGTTCCTAAGCTAACAGATAAAGCTCCATTTAAAGACGTATACTCTGTAATGAATAATTGGGGGGCTAACCATGGTGCAATATGCTATGGTCATATAGGAGCAGATTTGATCACTTTAGCGTCAATGTTGCGTATACCTGTCTGTATGCATAATGTCGATGAAGACAAAATTTTCCGTCCAGCATCCTGGAACGCTTTTGGAACAGACAAAGAAGGGGCTGATTTTAGAGCTTGTAAGGCTTATGGAGCTTTATATAAATAATACATAATATATAGTCTAGGAGTACATCGAAACTTTTTCATGTACTCCTGATTTTTTTTGATGACACTTTAATAATCAGATAACACGTTTCGTGTCTTAATGTTTTTTCATACAAAGGCTAATAAAAAAAATCTTTTCGTTACCTTTGCATCCAATTCGAAACGTTGTTTACATTGATGAATTTTGAAGTGTAACAGAAAAGCGAAATAGCAATTATAAAAATCACATATGGATTGGTTAATAAATCTATTTACGACAACAAATTCCGTAGCCCATATAGCGCTTCTCTATGCCGTTGTTATATCTACAGGTATCTATTTGGGAAAAATAAAATTCGGAGGAATTTCATTGGGAGTCACTTTTGTTCTTTTCGTCGGTATTGCAGCCGGACACATCGGCTTTACTGCACCTAAAGACATTTTGTCATTTATTCAAGATTTCGGTCTTATCCTTTTTGTATTCATGATCGGCCTTCAGGTAGGACCAGGTTTCTTTGAAAGTTTCAGGAAAGGAGGTATTACTCTTAATGTCCTTTCCGTAGCTATGGTATTGCTTAATATTGCAGTCATGTTTGCTTGCTATTATCTTTTCTTTGACACAGATAATCCTGCAAATCTGCCAATGCTTGTAGGTACACTTTATGGGGCGGTAACTAATACACCAGGATTAGGTGCTGCAAATGAAGCTTTGGAAACGGTTTTTACAAAGGGAAACATTCCACAAATTGCAAGTGGGTATGCATGTGCATATCCATTGGGAGTTCTCGGTATCATCGGTTCGACAATAGCAATCAAATACTTGTGCCGCATAAAGCTTGAAAACGAAGAGCAAGAACTAACAAAGGCAGAAGAAGACAATGCTGCGGTTAAGCCTCACTTCATGCATTTGAAAGTTACGAATTCTTACTTGGAAGATCGTACCATAGCTCAAGTGCATGAATTCCTCAATAGAGATTTTGTATGCACGCGCATCCTTCACGAGGGCCATGTTATAATACCGCAAGGAAATAGCCATTTGCATATAGGTGATCTTCTTTTTGTCGTTTGTGCAGAAAATGATGCAGAGCCGATTATTGCCTTTATAGGACCAGAAATTGAAGTCGACTGGAAAGCCCAGGACGAGCCTATGGTTAGTAAACGTATTGTTATAACTCGTTCACGTATAAACGGGAAGACACTTGGACAGATGCATTTCTCAAGTGTATACGGGGTTAATGTGACAAGAGTTACACGTCAGGGAATGGACCTTTTTGCCAGTCCTAGCTTGTCCCTTCAAGTTGGTGACAGGATAATGGTTGTCGGTCCTGAAAACTCCGTTAACCGCGTGGCTTCAGTTATGGGTAATTCTGTAAAGCGTTTGGATGCCCCTAATATTGCTACAATATTTGTCGGCATATTTGTCGGTATACTGTTTGGAAGCTTGCCTTTTGCAATTCCAAGCATTCCTGTGCCGTTAAAGTTGGGTATAGCCGGAGGACCGCTTATTATAGCAATTCTTATAGGTCGGTACGGATATAAATTTCATCTCGTAACATATACTACCACAAGTGCAAACATGATGTTGCGTGAGATTGGACTTGCTCTGTTTCTTGCCAGTGTTGGCGTGAAAGCTGGTGATGGGTTCTGGAATACTGTTGTGCAAGGCGATGGACTGAAATATGTTTATTCCGGCTTCCTGATAACTGTTATCCCTATACTGATAATTGGAATATTGGCACGCGTTAAATTTAAATTCAACTACTTTACAATAATGGGAATGTTGGCTGGTACCTGTACCGATCCTCCAGCTTTGGCCTATGCTAATTCTGTATGCACAAAAGATGCCCCTGCAGTAGGCTATTCTACTGTTTATCCGCTTAGCATGTTCTTGCGCATCTTTACAGCACAGATTATCGTATTGTTCTGTTGCGGCTCATAGCTGATCACTCACTTATTAAATAAACACAAGTTACGAGTTATCCGGAAGAATGAAGCGACAAACTTAGTCTCTTTCTGTTCTCCCGGTTTATTTTTGTTTAGTCTAGTTTAACCAAAAAACATTGTTTTTTTCATGTGTTTTTTTGTTTTATCCTTTTTTTTTTGTTTACCTTTGAACAGTTTTTGATTAA
>CAVAPC010000025.1:10277-40839 GCA_963590505.1 uncultured Alistipes sp.
ATATCAAACAGAACTAATAACTAAAATTTCTTTATAATAATAGTATGAAAAAAGTCTTATTGGCATTATTTGCCTATCTCTTCACATCGTTGACTGTTTCAGCCCAAGGGGCAAGAAACATTAAAATCAATGAAGTGATGACAAACAACACGGCAAGTATTGTTGATGAATATGGCAGGTATAACCCTTGGATAGAACTATCCAACATTGCTTATTCGTCATACAATGTGCGTGGTATGTATGTCACGACAGACCGTCGTGTGCTTAACAAAAAGCTCAGTGTGCCTGAGCGTATTAAGTTGATGAGCGTTATACCAAGTGGTGATGAACGCACTCTTATGTCGGCACGCGAACACCTGTTGCTTTATCTCAACAGTAAGCCCGCTGAAGGCACGATCCACCTTTCAGCAGTAATAAAGCCCAATAAGCCTGTTTGGATTGCTCTGTATGATGGTAACGCAGTCGATATTATAGACTCTGTAACCGTCCCCGCAATTGGTACCAATCTTTCTTATGCACGAATAAAAGACGGCTCTGCTAAGTGGGAGGTTAAAACTGTAGATGAAGTTACACCCGGTTCTAACAATCTGCTTAAGACTGGTGAGTCAAAAGTGGCCAAACTTAAGCGTGAAGATCCACACGGGTTCGGCATTTCAATTCTCTCAATGGGCATTGTATTTTTTTGTTTGGCATTGCTATATGTATTTTTCCGAATACTTGGAATATTTATGGCACGCAAGCAGGCTTTGAAAAAGGCTAAGAACATTCCGCCAGTAAATGTTGCTGTTAAGGTTGGGGAAAAACTTGCCGAAACAGGGCATAAGACAAAAGTCATTCTAAAGGATGGCATGAAGACCCAAGGTATAGACAAGGAAGTATATATTGCAGTAATCTCTATGGCATTAAAACAGTATCAAGATGATGTTCATGATACGGAAAGCAACATCATTACGATCAAACCGCATCAAACATTGTGGAATGCAAGACGCTAAGATCATATAATTGAGAGATTACATCAATTTATTATATAAAAAATGTGTCGAATATATAAAATAGATGCGTAAGTAAAGCAACTAAATATTAACAACTAAACCCCATAACATAGAACTATTATGAATAAATATCAATATAAAGTGCAAGGAGTTGACTACGATGTGGAGATTATAGAAGTCGAGGGAAACATCGCAAAAGTATCTGTCAACGGATTGAATTTCGAAGTGGAACTGAAAGAGCCCATACATGCGTCAAAAATGCCGAAATTAGTTAAGCCTGCTGCTTCAGCTTCGCCAAAACCTGCTGCTTCAGAACAACCCGTGATAAAACCGCAAGCTAAAGTTTCTGCTGCGACAGGTACAAAGGTAACGGCTCCATTGCCAGGAACAATAACTGAAATTAAAGTAAAGGTTGGTGATACAGTAAAGAACGGTGATACCGTAGTCATTTTGGAAGCAATGAAGATGCAGAACAATATTGAGGCAGAATGCGATGGAACCGTAACTTCAATAGTTGTTAACCAGAGCGATACCGTTATGGAAGGTGACACTTTAATTACAATCGGATAAACCTTATGCACTATGAACATAACAGATTTCATAATAAGTAACTTTAACGAATTCCTTACCTATACAGGATTCTCCAATGCCACTTACGGCAATCTTATAATGATAGTGGTAGGAATTTTCTTTATATGGTTAGCCATAAAAAAGGATTTCGAACCTCTGTTGCTTGTCCCTATTGGTTTGGGCATTGTATTGGGAAACATCCCTTTCAAGGCCGATGCCGGGCTAGAAATTGGTTTATATGAGGACAACAGTGTATTGAACATATTCTACCAAGGTGTCCGCCAAGGTTGGTATCCGCCTTTGGTATTTTTGGGCATCGGTGCAATGACCGACTTCTCCGCACTTATAAGCAATCCAAAACTGATTTTGATTGGTGCTGCTGCTCAGTTTGGAATTTTTGGTGCATATATGATAGCTTTAGCATTAGGCTTTGAGCCTAACCAAGCAGCAGGAATTGCAATAATCGGTGGTGCAGACGGACCGACTGCTATATTCCTATCTTCCAAGCTTAGCCCTAACCTTATGGGAGCGATTGCCGTGTGCGCTTATTCATATATGGCCCTCGTACCTGTAATCCAGCCGCCCCTCATGCGTTTGCTTACTACAAAGAAGGAGCGTCTTATCCATATGCAACCAGCTCGCCATGTAAGCCAGACTGAGCGTATACTCTTCCCGATTATAGGCCTTCTGCTCACCACTTTCATTGTGCCTTCAGGTTTACCTCTGCTCGGTATGCTTTTCTTCGGTAACCTTCTGAAAGAATCTGGTAAGACAACCCGTTTGGCAAAGACAGCAGGAAGTGCGCTCAACGACATCATCGTTATGCTTCTTGGTCTCACTGTCGGATGTTCAACACAGGCAAGCGAATTCTTGACTTTGAACACCGTATTCATTTTTATGCTTGGTGCATTTGCATTTATTATAGCTTCCGCTGCTGGTATACTGTTCGTAAAGTTCATGAATCTTTTCTTGCCTAAGAACAAGAAAATAAACCCGCTCATCGGAAATGCCGGCGTGAGTGCAGTTCCTATGAGTGCACGTATATCAAACAACCTCGGACTAGAATACGACCGCCACAATTTCCTTCTCATGCATGCAATGGGACCAAATGTTGCCGGTGTAATCGGTTCGGCAGTTGCCGCTGGCGCCTTGTTGGGATTCCTGTCATAAAATAAACATTTGGAAAACGAATAAACAAGCCACAGAGAGGAGACCCTTTTCTCTGTGGCTTGACTTTTCATTCGAGACATGATTAACGGCAAAACACTTTCAATTGCAATTTTCGACTACAACACTTTGGCAGCCATTGGCCTGAAGTCATTACTCAAAACTATGACGCCTGGCATTCAAATAGATATATTCGGTTCTGTTGAAGATTTTGAGAGAACTGTTTCTCAGCAACCTTTGGCAAAGTTTTATATTCATTACTTTGCAGTAATCAGTATCGTTGATTCCAACATCGATTTTTTTCTGTCGCGCCAGAACAAAACTATATTGATGTCAGACAATGCTGAATATTCCAGCTCATTATGTGGACGTTTCCACTCGTTATGTGTAACTGGTGATGAAAAATGTCTAATAAATAGCATTAAGAAGATGATGCATAGTTACCATATTGCCGGTAGGCATGAACCATCGGAACTTTCTTCGAGAGAGATGGAAGTCCTAACGCTTATTGTGAAAGGCTATCTCAATAAGGAAATAGCAGACATGCTTAACCTCAGTCTCTCTACTGTGATTACCCATAGACGTAACATAACAGAAAAACTAAAACGTAAAAGCGTAGGAGCTCTAACAATATATGCAGTGACACATGGTCTTGTTGATATGCACGAGATATAATGGGCCTAACATAAGGTAATCAAAATCCCACTGTTGTGGAACGTTTGTTTCATCACAGTGGGATCGTGGAATACCATCGTATAAATAGTTGCGTTTGTATTGTCCATGATTTTCCATGGTTGCGTTTTGGAGAATCAAGACATCGTTTGCTGAAAATTTTATGAAAGGGAATGCAAATCGATAAATTTTTGTACTGAGTCTTTATAGCTGTCTGATATTGGCAAATACTGATTGCCGATAACCATACGGAAGCGGTCTATCATTTCCACCTCCTTCATATGCACTATGTACGAACGGTGGATGCGCATGAATTCTGGTTTTGGCAGATACTCCTCAATTTTTTTCATGTTCATTAACGACATTACATTCTTTGTGGTGTCTTTAAGATAGATCTTTACATAATCTTTGAGACCTTCAACATAAAGTATGTCGTCGAAATTTATTTTTTGAAGTTTGTATTCACTTTTCAGAAAGACATATCTGTCCTGAACCATCGACTTCTGTTTTGTCTGGCTTTCAAACCAGTCAAGAGCTTTGTTGGAGGTTTCAAGGAACTTCTCGAAGCTGATAGGCTTAAGCAGATAGTCAAGGGCGTTTACTTTGTATCCATCGATGGCATATTGACTGAAAGCCGTAGTAAATACGATGCGCGTGTCCTTGTCGATAATGCGAGCGAACTCAAGTCCACTAATCTCCGGCATCTGTATGTCGAGGAAAAGAAGATGTATGATGTTTTCTCTTATCGTTCGTATTGCGTCGCTGGCACTGTTGTAGACTCCTAGTATGTTTAGGAACGGAATCTTTTGCGCATAGCTTTCAAGAAGTTCGGCAGCCAGAGGTTCATCGTCAATTATTACGCAGTTTAGTGTCATAAATTATTATTTTTGAGAAGTAAATTGTATTGTTTTCTTTAAGTCCCTTTTCCCACGAGTAGCATCCAGGGTAGGAGAGTTCAAGACGTTTTGTAACTTGTTCCAATCCAATGCCGTGGCCACTTCTATCGGTATCTTGTTTTGGATGGTTTGAATTTTCTATGCTGCAGGTAATTTTATCTTTATCAGCTTCTATGTTTACGTATATGAAACTTTTTCCTGTGGCGGCAATACCGTGCTTGAATGCGTTTTCTATCAACGAGATAAATATAAGTGGTGCGACTTGTATATTGCAGGACTCAGGTATGTCAACGTTCACTTTTATTTCAGTTGATGCTGAGAGCCTTATCTTCATAAGATTGATGTAGCTTTGGATGAAAGCTACTTCATCGTTTAGGCAAACATATTTTTGCTGGTTATCGTAGAGAATGTGCCTCAACATCCCACTAAGTTCCATTATTGCCTTTTGCGCTTTCTCTTGGTTGAACGCAGTAAGTGCATAGATGTTGTTCAGCGTGTTCAACAGGAAGTGAGGGTTTATCTGATTTCTCAGATTCTTCAGTTCTGCATCGGCCCGGGCCATTTGTGCGTCTTTCATTGCCATCTCAGCATCCTTACGTGCAGCTTCGGATGCATACCATTTGGCCGATAGTACAGACATTGTGGCAACTGCCGCAGTTGCTCCCATGTTGAATATGTTGCGGAGGATAAAAAACATCTCCATATAGATGCTTGGCTTGTGAAACGGTTTTGCTGCGGTCTTGGGTGCAGAGAATACCTTCTGACTTGAGTATAACCACAAATGTAACAGAAGCCCGGCCCCAACAACAAGTACACTGGCATAGAACCAGAATCGGCGTTTGTCACCGCCTATTAGATATTTAGGCGTAACATGGAGATACATGATGTAGAACACAGCTATCATGAAGGCAGTGCAAGAACACATTGGAATCAGCCTGCCGATGTCGAACTTGTCGCCGCGTCCAAATACCATTAGTGGTGATAAGATTATCACGAGCCATACTGCTGCATGTATTGCAACAAGCCTTTTCTTGTATTGTTGTGACGGGGTCATGGCATTCTATTTTTGTTTGATAAACCTCAATATAAGTTTATTCGTATCTAAGAGCCTCTATCGGGTCAAGTTGAGCTGCTTTCTTTGCAGGATACCAACCGAAGAATACTCCCGTGAATGAGCACACCGCAAAACTCATGATTATGCTCCAAGGCTGAATGTATATGGGCCAATGAGCAATCATCTTAATGGCATATGAAGAACCAACGCCGAGTATCACACCAATTATGCCACCAGTTACGCTGAGCATTATTGCCTCAATGAGAAACTGGTTCAGTATATCAATGCCGCGTGCACCGACACTCATTCTCAATCCGATTTCACGCGTACGCTCTGTCACGCTAACGTACATGATGTTCATGATACCGATACCACCAACTATCAATGATATTCCTGCCACACATCCCAAGAGAATCGTCATCATGTCTGTTGTAGAGTTCATCATGGACGAGAGTTCCTCCTGCGAGCGAATGTTGAAGTCATCGTCGTCTGCCTCCGTCGTGTCTGTTGCGTCCTTCAATTTATGGTTACGACGCAGTATTGTGGTTATTTCTTCTGTAGCCTTGTCGGTTAGTCCTTCGGTAATGGCGGAGCAGTTAATGCTACCGAGGTATGTTTGAGCAAGGATACGTTTCATTACGGAAGTATAAGGAGCGAGCACCAAGTCGTCCTGGTCCATACCCATAGTGTTGTATCCTTTTTTCTTCAATACGCCGATAACGCGGAAAGGTATTGAATTGAAGCGTACCACGCGTCCAATAGGGTCGCTTCCGTCTGGGAACAAGTTATCTACTACTGTTTGTCCCAGCACACACACTTTTGCGCTTGACTTGATGTCCTCGTCTGTGAACATTTCTCCGTTGTCGACAGAGAGTTGACGTATGGTTAAATAGTCAGTGTTCACGCCATAGACGCTGGAAGGTGTGTTATTGTTGCCGTAGATAAACTGTCCGCTACTGCTCACGACAGGACTTATTGCAGAAATGTATTTGCATTCTTCCTTCAATGATTGGTAGTCCGTTAGTTTCAGAGTTTCCATTGACGAAGCATCTTGGCGTACGCCGCCACGCATGTCGGCTCCAGGGTTGATCATAATCATGTTCGAGCCCATTTCGGCAATGTTCGCCTGAATGCTCTTTTTTGAACCTTGTCCGATAGCGAGCATCGCTATTACAGATGCCACTCCGATGATTATGCCCAGAGCAGTAAGGAACGAGCGCATTTTGTTAGCATAAATTGCTCTTAATGCTATTTTGAAAAGATTGCTATAGTTCATCGCTGATAAGATATTTATTTATTCATCCGTGTTGGCAGGAAGTGCTGCTAGTGCTTCTTCTGCATTTTGGATGTTGTTGTTGTATTCATCGCTTATTACCTTACCGTCCCTCAACATAATATTGCGACTTGAATAGTTTGCCAAGTCCGGGTTGTGGGTGACAAATATTATTGTCCTTCCTGCGGCATAGAGTTTCTGAAAAAGAACAAGTATTTCGAATGAAGTGCGTGTGTCGAGGTTTCCGGTTGCTTCGTCAGCAAGAATAACCGCCGGATTATTTACCAAAGCACGGGCAATTGCAACGCGTTGCATCTGTCCACCAGACATTTGATTCGACTTATGGTAAAGTCTGTCTCCAAGTCCAACGGCTTTTAGCGCTTCTATTGCTTTTTCCTGTCGCTCTTTTGCTGAAACATTAGCGTTGTACATCAATGGTAACTCTACATTTTCAATACTCGTTGTCTTTGGCAGTAGGTTGTAATTTTGAAATATGAAACCAATCTTGCGGTTTCGCAATACTGCACGTTGCGATTTAGACATTGTCCTTACACTGACTCCATCAAGAAGATATTCGCCACTAGACGGTGTGTCAAGACACCCCAACTGATTGAGAAGTGTGGACTTTCCTGAACCAGACTTTCCCATGATTGTGACAAATTCCCCCTCGTATATTTTGAACGAAACACCGCGTAGGGCATGTACCATCTCGTCGCCAACAAGAAACTCCCGCTTTACGTTTTGCAATTCGATGACTACTTTCTTGTCTTCGTTGTTCATTTGCTGATTGTATATTGATTCTCTCCGCTTACTATTTTTCGTTTGAAAAGAGCCAGCGGGAGAATGATGTTCATTAAAGTTATTTCTTTTTCTGACCAGGACCCTTAGGTTGGAACGGACTGCTTTCGCCTTCACCACCCGTTGAACTTTCCGGTTCAGCAGTTTGTGCCTTGCAGTCGGTAACAACTTCCTGTCCTTGTTTGATGCCGCTGAGTATCTCTGTATTTATACCATCAGTCATACCTATCTGTACGGCGTGGGCGCGGAAGGTATTTCCTTCTTTTGTCCATACTTTATTCTTGCCGTTGCAGTCGACAATCTTGATTCCCTTAACCAAATCTTTTGTCGGAGTGAAACGCAGAGCTTTTGAAGGAACGCTGACTACATTTTGGCGTTCAGCCGTATATATGGTTACGTTGGCTGTAAGTCCCGGCTTTAGCTTCAATTCGCTGTTGGGAGCACTGATTACCACTTCGTATGTAACCACGTTGTTTGTTGTGGTAGCTTCCTGACGCACCTGTTTTACAACGCCCTCGAAAGTGTCGTTGGGATAGGCATCAACAGTGAACGTCACACGTTCTCCCTCTTTAACATCGCCAATGTCAGCTTCATCCACGTCAGCAACTACCTGCATGTCTTTCAAGTCTTTGGCGATGGTAAAAAGTTCAGGCGTTGCATAGCTTGCCGCTACGGTCTGGCCTTCTTCAACTGATTTTGAAATTACCACACCATCAATAGGTGATGTAATTATGGCGTAGCCTAGGTTTGTCTGTGCTTTTGAAACCATCTCCTTTGCCTGCGCTACTTGTTCCTTTGCCTTTTTATAACTAAGTTTCGCAGTGTCGTATTCATCTGCACTGACCAAGCCTTTTTTAAAAAGAGTTTGGTATCTTTGGAAATTTGTCTGTTGATAGTTCAGCTCACTTTCTGAACTTGACAGGTTTGCTTTGGCTGTATTCAACTCACTGATGAGGTTGGTTTTGTCAAGTTCTGCTATAATCTGCCCTTTTTTAACAACTGTATTGTAATCAACATAGAGTTTGGAGATTATACCAGAAACCTGTGTACCAACAGTTACCGACGTTACTGGCTCTACGCTTCCAGTTGCTGTCACGCTGTTTTTTATGTTGGCGGGTGCTACTTTTGCCGTGTCGAATGTTACCGGCTCTTCTTTTTTCCCTCCAGAGATGAGCCAGGCTGATATTGCTATAATGAGCAATACTGCAACTGCAATCCAAATTTTGCTAATCTTTTTCATATATGTCTTGTTTTTTTATTACATGAGTTGAGTTGTCTTTTACTGCTATTTACTTTCCTTCATATAAGTCGAGCATTTCTTTTGCAAGCAACGTCATATATTTGCTTTGTAATTTCTCTTGTTGTGCTTTGAGTAGGTTTGTCTTGGAATTCATCAGTTCTATAATGTTTTTCAAACCAAGTTTAAACTGTTCGCTCATAAGTTCATAACTTGTCTGTGCGCTTTCTACGTTTGTCTTCGAAGCAATGAACTTCTGCTGGTTATTGTTGGCATCAATCCAATATCCTTCTATAGTGTTCCATATTTGCTTCTTCTTGTCATCGAGTTCAAGTATAGCATTTTGGTGTTCTATCTTTGCTTTGTTCACTGCCGTCTTGGTTTGCCTTTGATCATAAATAGGTACCGACAGTGTTGCCCCAACAGCAAGATTAAAGTTCGTCTTCATTTGATTACCCCAGTTCTGGTCATTCATTGAGGAAGTGCTGGTCGTCGCTGAGCCTGAAAGACTTATTGTTGGCGAGTAGCCTGCCTTTGCAATCGCAATGTTAAGTTCAGAGCTTTTGATTCCCAGTTGACTATATACAATCTCCGGCCTTGTTTCAAGAGCACTTTCGTAAACGGCCGTTGGAGAAGGTATTGGCTTTTCTGCTTCTTGGTCTGTTGTTTCCGGAATGTAGACTTCAAATTTTTCTGTGCCTGTAATTTCTAGAAGTTGCTTTAGCTGCGATGTATATTTGGCAACACTGCTCTGTGTTTCGACAATAGAATATTTGTCACTGGCTGTTTGTGCTGTCAATTGTGCAAGGTCAGCCTTTGACATTTTTCCCACTTTAACCATTTCCTCGCCACGTTTTTCGTTGGTAAGGCTAGTTTCGTATGATTCTTTATTTACCTTCAACGCTTCGTTAGTGTAGAGGATCTGCATGTAAAGTTGAGTTATCTGCTCCTGAATACTTTTAGCAGTCATTGCAGAGTCAGCTTCGGCCTGCTGCTCGCTAAGCTTGCTTAACTTCAGAGAGTTGTTTGTCTTGTTGCCGTTCCACACAGTCCAGTTAGCATTAATTCCGTATGTGCCATTGTATGAGAACTTGTCAACGCTTTGCTGCACAGTTCCGTTGCTTACCGTTGCATAATGTTCGTTGGGCCAAGGACGGAATCCCGCCTGTTGTATTGTAGATGCGTTTACTGATGGCATGAAAGCTGCACGGTTTTGCATCACCGTTTCGTGTGCTGTTTGTGTTGCAAGTGCCTTTTTCTTCAGCGAGATGTTGTTTTTGGCAGCATAGTCCAAGCACTGCTGAAGGGTCCATTGCTGGACACTTTGAGCGCATACTAAAGTTGGCGCCGCCATTGCAAACATCATTGTTGCGATGATTTTGTTCATATTCTTAATGTTTGTCTATAATTTTCATTATTGCAAATATAGTTGATTTGACGATATGAATTATTAAAGAATAGATATAAATAGGGTATTAGTAGAGTAAAAACATTGATTGTTGTTGTTGAGAATCCCGTTGTTAACGTTTATTTATTCTTTTTCTTTAGAATTGTCTGCTTGTCGTTGCTTTTTCACGATAAAAAAACAAAGGTTCCGCAAAATGTAAAATCATTTGCAGAGCCTTTGTTTTAAGGGTGGTAATATAAAAGCTGACCTAGAAATTATTGTCATCAAGAATTTCAAATCCACAATATGGAACAAGAGCTTTTGGTATACGTATACCTTCTGGCGTTTGGTTGTTTTCTATTATGGCAGCCACTATTCTAGGTAGAGCTAAAGCTGATCCGTTTAGGGTATGGCATAATTCTGTCTTCTTTGTTTCTTGGTTCCTGTAGCGACATTTCAAGCGATTGGCTTGATAACTTTCGAAATTGCTGACAGACGATACTTCGAGCCATTTCTTCTGGGCTGCACTCCACACTTCAAAATCATAACAGATAGAAGAAGTGAAACTCATGTCTCCGCCACACAGACGCAAAATATGGTAGGGGAGTTCAAGCTTTTTCAGAAGGCCTTCAACATGGTCAAGCATTTCGTTTAGAGACTCGTATGAATGAGACGGCTTGTCGATACGGACAATTTCAACCTTGTCAAACTGATGCAAACGGTTCAATCCTCTTACGTCTTTGCCGTATGAACCCGCTTCACGACGGAAACATGCGGAATATGCGCAGCGCTTGATTGGAAGGTCTTTTTCGTCAAGAATAACATCACGGAATATATTTGTAACAGGAACTTCTGCTGTCGGGATTAAGTACAGATTGTCCATGTTGCAATGATACATTTGTCCTTCTTTGTCTGGCAATTGGCCGGTACCATAGCCTGAAGCCTCATTTACTACATATGGTGGTTGTACTTCAAGATAACCGCTTTTTCTTGCTTCTTCAAGGAAAAACGCTTCAAGTGCTCTTTGTAAACGTGCCATCTTACCTATATATATAGGAAAACCTGCACCGGTAATTTTTACTCCAAGGTCAAAGTCGATAAGGTTGAACTTCTTACAGAGATCCCAGTGGCACAATGCGTCTTCTGGAAGATTAGGCATTTCGCCACCTTCTTTTACTACAACATTGTCAGCAGCGTCTTTTCCTTCAGGTACATCATCGTTTGGTATGTTGGGAATCGTGCGCAAGTGGTCAATCAATTTCTGCTCAAGATCTGTTAGCTCATGCTCCAGAAGCTTTGATTCTTCCTTCAACTCAGCAACACTTTCCTTTATTTTGTTGGCTTCTTCCTTGTTTCCTTCTTTCATTAACGCACCTATTTGTGCAGCTTTCTTTTTGCCTTCTTGCAGCAGCTTGTCCAGTTTCTGTTGTGTTTCTCTGCGCAATTTGTCCAATGCAATTGCATCATAAATTGCTTGTTTGGCTCCAGGGAAATGTTTCTTCTCCAAGCCTTTAATTACACGTTCAGTTTCTTCACTGATAAGTTTTAGTGTAAGCATAATGTTTATGGTTTTATTGTTAAAGTCTTATTATCTGTTTCACGCCCTTTATTGTTCTTAACTTTTTTATAAGTTGATTGAGGCGTGTGTTGTCTTCCACGTTTATTTCAAGATTGCCACTGAACAGTCCGTCGTGACTGTCAATGTTTATGCTTCGCATCATGATTTTTTCTTCCTTTGAAATAATGCTTGTAATGTTGTTTACAATGCCTATATCATCGTTTCCTATAATTTTCAATGTTGTTGAATATTGGGCACCGTCTTTTCCGCTCCATTTTGCCTTTACGATTCGGTATCCAAAACGTTTGCGTAGTTCTGTTGCATTTGGACAATCGCATCGGTGTATTTTTATGCCGCCGTTAACTGTTACGAAGCCAAAAACATCATCACCGTATATAGGGCGGCAACAACGCGACAAAGTATATTCAATTCCTTTTAGGTTTTTGTCGATTACCAAAACGTCATTTGACGTGTTGGCAAGTTCTTCCGCAGGACTTTCGTAGCTATAGCCTTCGGCACTGCGTGTCTGTTGCTGCGCAGAAAGGTTTTCCTCGTGCCCTTTTATTTCCTGGTATTTTTCAATAACCATGTTGATATCAAGGGATTCATCGGCAATCTGCTTGTAGAAATCGTTTGTTTCCTTGAAACCGAGCTTTTTGATAAGATGGGACATGATTCCCTCTTCCATCTCTATTTTTCTATTCTTCAGGCGGCGTTCTATCATTTCTTTTGCATAGACGCCATCTTTTACTTGGATTTCCTTTAGAGCTTGACGCACTTTTGCCTTTCCTCGGCTCGTTTTCACAATGTTGAGCCATTCCTGTTTGGGCTTTTGTGTATTTGAAGTGATTATTTCAATTTGGTCTCCGCTTTTTAAAACATGCCGGAAAGTTACTACCTTTCCGTTGATTTTTGCACCAGTGCAATGATTTCCTATGTTCGAATGGATACGATAGGCAAAATCCAATACGGTCGCCCCGGCAGGAAATTTCATAAGCTCACCTTTTGGCGTGAAAACGAATATTTCGTCTTCATAGAGATCCATCTTGAACTGGTCCATCATTTCAAGCGAATCATTGTTTTCAAGAGCACGACGTATGCTTGTCAGCCATTCATCCATGCCTCCCTCGCTCTTTATTCCTTTATAGCGCCAATGGGCGGCCAATCCTCGTTCTGCTACCTCGTCCATGCGTTCAGTGCGTATCTGCACTTCAACCCATTTGTTTTCTGGGCCTTTTACTGTGATGTGTAGACTCTCGTATCCGTTAGACTTGGGAACGCTCAGCCAATCGCGCAAACGTTTGGGGTTTGGTTGATACATATTCGTGACCAGGGCGAACACATGCCAACACTGTACTTTCTCAAGTTCAAGAGGTGAATCAAGGATAATTCTAATGGCAAACAAATCGTATATGCCTTCAAAGCCGCATTTCTGCTTTTTCATTTTCTGCCAAATGCTGTGAATGCTTTTTGTCCTGCCTTTCATATGGAATTTTAATCCCTCTGCCTCAAGCTTTGCCTTGATGGGAGCGATAAAGGAATCGATATAACGGTCACGGCTTTTTTTAGTTTCGTTCAATTTCTCCTTTATCATATAGTAAGCATCGTGTTCAAGATACTTCAGGCTGATATCTTCCAATTCACTCTTCAACTTGTATAAACCAAGTTTGTGAGCCAGTGGCGCATACAAGTAGCTTGCCTCTTCGCTCACTTTCTTTTTTTCTTCGATATGGTCTGTATCTCGTATCTGACGCATCAAGTTTACTCTATCCGCAATCATAATAAGTATTACCCGCATATCTTGCGCAAAAGAAAGGAGCAGGTTGCGAAAATTTTCACTTTCCACAACGGGATTTTTCTTGTAGAGCTCTTGTATATGTACCAGACCTTTCAAAATCGTACCAACAGAACCTCCGAAAATGCTTTCAATATTTTCTATTGCTTCTGTTGTGTTTAAGCATGAATGTAGAATGATGGCAATTGTACCGTCACGTTTTAGTCCGATTTCATCGATTGCTATTTCTGCTGTTTGTAACGAAAGCAGTATTGGATTTAGATCAAACATGTCACGAGAGATTTTGCCGGTTTGTATAGCATCTTTCAATATGCCATACACCTTTCTCTCATCTTCTTTTGAAAGTGCATAAGCATTCTTGGAACGCAGTCTTTTGATTGCATCGAATACTTGTGATTTTTCGTCTTTCCTAAAAAACGCTTCCTTTTCCATAAGAAATCCTTTCGCCTCCTAAATATTAAAATGCAAAGTTAGCAAATTTAGAGAACAATTAAGAAAAGCAGACAGATATATTTTCCTGAACGACATTTCACATTAAAAGCCTATACTTACGTTAGAGTTCAATGCAAACGAAAACTCTTAAAGAAGACACTTGCTTTTGCCTCTTTCTACTGTTGCTTTTTGATCTGAAGTATAACCGTTCAAAGCCAACGGCATGTTGTGCCGTCTTTGATTTGCTTTATCAGCTAAAATGCTTCTGAAAAAGGAAATCATCCTTTATAGTTTTCCTTTTGTTGAAGGAAGATCGAACCGGTATATGTCTCTTTTCACTGCCATTTTTATCGAACGTGCAAAAGCTTTGAATATTCCTTCAATTTTGTGGTGCTCGTTTTGTCCCTCAGCCTTGACGTTTAGGTTCATTAGTGCTGTGTCACTGAGACTCTTGAAAAAATGGAAGAACATTTCTGTGGGCATTTCTCCTATCTTCTCTCTCTTGAACGATGTGTCCCAAACGATCCATGGACGTCCCCCGAAATCCAAAGCAACTTGACACAGGCAATCATCCATTGGCAAAGTGTATCCATAGCGTTCAATACCACGTTTGTCACCCAGTGCAAGGCGCAGACATTCACCCAGTGCAAGGCCTGTATCTTCAATGGTATGGTGTTCGTCAACATATAGATCGCCAGATACTTTTACATCCAGGTCAAGCCCACCGTGTTTACCTATTTGTTCAAGCATGTGGTCAAAGAAACCTAGGCCCGTATTTATTGAGCATATGCCTCTTCCGTCCAGATTTACACTTACCTTTACTTGTGTTTCTTTTGTATTTCGTTCTACTGTCGCCGTACGTTCTCCTGCAAATACTATTTCTGCAATTCTACTCCATGGCATTTCTGAATCATCAATTATGAGTGAACGGCATCCTAGATTGCAGGCAAGCTGGCGGTCTGTATCACGATCACCAATAACGTAACTTCCTTTCATGTCACAATCAGGATCGTTTATGTATGAAGTCAACATACCTGTGGCGGGTTTACGCATAGGGCTGTTGTCTTCAGGAAAATGATTGTCTATCAGAATGTCGCTGAATGTTATGCCTTCACCGCCAAGTGTTTTTACTATAAAGTTTTGTATTGGCCAAAAGTCTTTTTCAGGAAAAGATTTCGTTCCAAGCCCGTCTTGGTTAGTAACCATTACGAACTTATAGTCAGTGTGTTCTCGTATGAATGTTAAAGCCTTGAATAATCCCTTCCTGAATTGCAGCTTTGAAAAGGAGTCCACCTGTTCGTCTTCAGGTTCGTAAACAAGTGTCCCGTCGCGATCAATGAACAAATATTTTTGCATGTTGCTATCACTAAATTTTGTGTTTATGTTTTTACTAATTGTGTTACACTTTATTTTGACTATAGCAGGTTGTTTGCTGTTTCTTGTCTAGAACGATTTTTCAGCTTGATTGTTCCATAAACAAACCATATTGCATAATTTACAAATACAAGAATGAAAACGCGAATGACTGTCGCAACAAAGCTGAAAAATGCCACCAACCAAACGAAAGATGACGGAAGTGATGGTTCATCGCCTTGTGAAACTGTGCTATATTCTGAAATGTTTTTGATTATTCCCAGCATGTGCACAGGTTGTAAAACAGTCACTTCAACAATTAACGTGCAAAGTCCTGCTAGAAAAAGTGTTGAGAAAATAAGCCACCAGCGCTTAAAGCCTGAAATATATGTCTGAAAAAAGCCTGCAAAAAGTTTACTTTCGGGTTCATACATGTATCTTGGCAATGCATAAAACAATGGAACACTAATGATAAACATTGGTATTAAAAGCAACAACGCCAAGCAAACTACAGTGAAAAGTGTTGTCTGTGAAAGGGGAGTTTTGGTTATTTGCGTGTACAGTAAAGTTGCCAAAATGATAAGAAAGACATACACGCAAAGGAAGATAAGTTGGAGAGGTATCGTCTTTAATAATCTCAAAACCATCTTGCAAATATTAGCCTTCACTATGTATGCCAAGATGCAACCTTCTAGAGATAACAAGGCAAAATACAGTAACAAAAGGCAGCCGACAATAGGAAGAGGCCTAAATGGAATGCCAACATAAAGCATTCCTCCGGAAAACCTCGAAAGGACAGTGGACAAAGCGGAAATGACAATACAGACAGCAAGAATGAACTTCCAATATTTCCTCATCAAAGGAATGGAATTTTTTTGTGTCGATTTGAATGCGTCGCTTATGCATGAGCGAAAGCTACGTATTTTAAAATCGTTTTTTTTAACTTCTATATCCATTTTGTTTTTATTTTGATGCAAAGGTAATTATTATGAAGATATAAATTATTTTTTGTCTGCTAAAAATGCTAACTTTGCAATACAAAAAAAATAGAAATGGATAAGATAAAGTGGGGATTTATTGGGTGTGGTGAAGTTGTTGAGAAGAAATCCGGACCAGCTTTTTCTGCTGAAGAAGGTTCAGAAGTGGTCGCCGTTATGAGTAGGACCGCTATAAAGGCAAAGAACTACGCATCCAGTCATGGAATAAAGCGATGGTATACCGATGCGCAGGAGCTTATAGACGATCCTGAGGTAAATGCAGTTTATGTCGCCACGCCGCCTTCTAGTCATGCCGCTTTCGCCATTATGTCAATGCATGCAGGTAAACCTGTTTATGTTGAAAAACCACTTGCTGCAAGTTATGACGACTGTGCTCGCATAAACAGAGTTAGCGAACAGACAGGGATTCCATGCTTTGTGGCTTACTACAGACGTTATCTTCCGTATTTTCAAAAGATAAGAAATATCGTTGAAAGCGGTGAATTAGGGAAGATCTTGAATGTTCAGGTACGTTATTCATCTCCTCCCCGCAAGAATGATGCAGAGAAAGGCGATCATCAACCTTGGCGTGTCGTTAAGGAAATTGCAGGAGGCGGATATTTCTATGATATGGCACCTCATCAACTTGATTTGTTACAGGAACTGTTCGGAGTTATTGTTGAAGCCAATGGATTTTGTGCAAACAGAGGAGGGCTTTATAATGCAGAGGATAGTGTAAGTGCGTGCTTTGAATTTGAAAGTGGTCTGCCAGGAAGTGGTTCTTGGTGTTTTGTCGGACATGAATCTGCACGCGAAGACAGAATTGAAATAATAGGCCAAAACGGAACATTGAGTTTCTCAGTGTTTGACTATAAGCCGATTTCACTTGTCTCAAGCAATGGTAAAACAAGTATATCTATTGCCAATCCAGAATATGTACAACAACCTTTAATTAAACAAGTGGTGGAATGTTTGTTGGGAAAGGCAACGTGTTCATGTACCAGTGTGTCGGCAACGCCTGTAAACTGGGTTATGGATAGAATATTAGGGAAATTCTGACGCATCACGAAATGAGATAAACTAGAGTTGTACGTATTATGCTAAAGACTATCGCGTTGACATTTTTTCTGGCAATCATGCCTACAAGCATTTTGAATTCTGCTACATTATTCAGATCGGACAGTCGAGCAGCAGGAGATACGACATCTGTTAAGAAGAATAATGATGGAACAAAGGTAAGTTTCATTACTAAAATAATAGAAGCATTCACTGATGTTGATACGAATTATATTGAACCGCAACACTATAACTATACTGTTATGTTGCAAAATACCAACAACTATGACAGTTATACCTTAAGCAGTAACTCGGGGCAATCTGTAACTTTTGCACCAAAACCTTCTGTTAAAGTTGGACCTTATATTGGGTGGCAATGGCTTTTCCTGGGCTATACTTTTGATGTAAACCATATAAATAATGGAACCCACAAGACAGAGTTCGATTTCAGTTTCTATACAGCGCTCTTTGGAATAGATTTATATTACAAGAAGGCTGGTGAAGATTTTAAATTACGTTCTATAAAAACATCCGTAGACAAGAATAAAGTCACTTTCAAAAATCTTCCTTTTAATGGGGTCAATATTGAAACGAAAGGTTTTGACGTGTATTATATTTTCAATCACAGGAAATTTTCTTATCCGGCAGCATACAGCCAAAGTACATGCCAAAAGAAAAGTTGTGGCTCGCCTTTGTTAGGCATAGGCTATACTTCAAACTCAATATCGCTTGACTACAATAGCCTTGAAAACACAGTTAATGACTACTTAAAACAGAAATCGGGAATAGAGCAACAAGAATTTAAGGTCGATTCTGGCCTCAAGTTTGATAAAGTCAAATATATGTCGGTGTCCGTTTCTGGCGGATATGCATACAATTGGGTTTTTGCCCGCAATTTTCTTTTCAATGCTTCACTTTCATTGGCATTGGCCTATAAGCATTCTTCCGGCGACAATAATACGGATAATAATGGAAAATATAATTTTGATTTTAAAAACTTCAATATAGATGGAGTGGGGCGCTTTGGTATTGTATGGAACAACACAAAGTGGTTTGTGGGCGCTAATTATATCATACATTCTTATTATTATCATAAAAACAGGTTTTCAACAAACAATTATGTTGGCAAGATGAATTTCTATGTAGGTTTAAATTTCGGCAAGAAAAAGAAATATAGATTTTTGGAACAATGAGTTTAAGAACTATTTAATAATACAGAATTTACATGAAGAGACAAGCAGTTCATTGTGTGATTTTGCTTTTATTTTTTTTCTATAATGTAAAAGCACAGAGTGTTCAATATAGATATGGCGACAGTGTGAAAGTCGTTAATTTAATATCCGAGGCTCATAGCTTAAACTTGCAGTCAACAAAAGATCTTCAGCTTTTCTTCGCCAGAAAGCTGCTGGGTGTTCCATATGTGGCTAAGACATTGGAAATGAACAGAACAGAGCGTTTGGTCGTTAATCTTAGGCAGTTGGACTGTACGACTTATGTTGAGAACGTTGTTGCACTAACGTTGTGCTGTCGTGAACGCAAATTCAAATTTTCTGATTTCTGTAAATGGCTTACAACAATAAGATATAGAAACGGTATCAATACAGGCTATCAGTCTCGTCTTCACTATTTTACAGATTGGATAGAAGACAATACAGTTCTTGGAATCTGCAAGGAAATACAAGGACCAGTTCCTCCGTTTACATCAATACAAGCAATATATGTTGATTATATGACCACGCACCAAGAGTTGTATCCAATGCTCAATGGTGATAAAAAAATAATTAAGGAAATTGGCGAAATTGAAACAAATTTGTCTACGAAGAAATACAGGTATATTCCGCGCAAACAAATCAGAAATACAAAGACTCTGCGTGATACTGTTAAAGACGGTGATATTGTTGCCATCATAACAAACAAGAAAGGCTTGGATACTCAACATATTGGCATAGCCGTATGGCATAAAGACGGATTGCATTTACTTAATGCTTCAAGCATTCACAAGAAAGTTGTTGAAGAACCGATGTTGCTTAACCGATATTTACAGAAGCACCCAACAATGCCAGGAATAAGGATTATACGGTTGTGCCATTGATTTGCTTGTCAGTCTATATAACATTTATTAAAGCAAGAACTCGTTAAAATCAGTTTAAAGAACATGAAAAAACAAAGGCGTTTTATTATGGTATTGATATAATTTAGTAATTTTGCCAAACAAAACTCCGTATACGTTATGACAGTTGTTATAGTCGCAATATTGATATTGGGATTCATCCTTATTGCAACAGGACACATTACTAATGTGAACCGTGCCGCTGTGGCAATATTCATGGCGGCGGTAGGATGGGTTCTGTACATTTGTTATGGAAGCGATTTCGTGTTTGCACAGCATCCTAGAGAGTATAGTGACTTTCTTTCAGGTATAGCACCTAATGCAGAAAGTGTAAAGCTATTTATTTCCCAGAATATTTTTCTAACATATGTTGGGCGAGGAGCAGAGATAGTGCTTTTTTTACTTTCTACGATGTCTATTGTAGAAATATTAAACAACAACGGATGCTTTGATTTTCTTACAGAGTTACTGCAGACACGTAACAGCAAGAAGATGTTATGGACAATCGTTCTCATTACTTTTGTTTTGTCTGCCAATCTAGACAATCTAACCACGACTACAATGATGCTTGTAGTCATGCGCAAAATTATTGCAAATCGTCATCAGCGTATGATATATGGTTGTGCAATAGTAGTAGCCGCAAATTGTGGCGGGGCATTGACCGTAATAGGCGAGCCTACAGGACTACTTTTGTGGAATATCGGGGCCGTCGATGCATCAGATTTGTCTGCAAGTCTTGCCTTACCTTGCCTCATATCCTGTTTGTTGCCAGTTTGCTGGCTTGCAAGAAAATTGCCGGAAACAGTCGAGATACAGAACTTTGTCATGCCGTATCGTGGGGATGATACAAATTTGAACCGTTGGCAACGTATGGTTATGTTGCTTCTCGGGATAGGTGGACTTTGGTTTATACCAACGTTTCATAGCATAACAAAGTTAAGTCCCTTCCTTGGAGCATTGTGTGTATTGTCTCTGCTATGGATAGTGAATGAGATATTTAACCGTAAATTGTCCAATGTAGACAAGATGATCCAAAAACGTATTCCGAGAGCTCTTCAATATGGTATGATACAAATGATACTTTTCGTGCTAGGGGTGATGTTTGCATTGGCGGTTGTTGAAGAAACGGGGGCTTTGTCATTGTTGTCCCAATTTGTTGATGATACAATTCATAATGTATGGATTATAGGTGCTATAGCAGCAATGCTAAGTTCCGTACTTGATACGTTTGCAACATCATTAAGTTTCATTTCGCTTTATGATGTCGAAAGCTTACATTCCATTAGTATATCGATCGATCCTGACTATCTTGAAGCATTTGCCCGAAACGGTATCTATTGGAAAATTATAGCATACAGTTCAGCTATGGGTGGTAATTTTCTTCTTTTTAGTTCTATTAGCGGTTTGGCGTTGATGAAAATGGAACGTATACATGTTGGCTGGTTCTTTAAAAATGTTGGTTGGACTTGTATTATTGCATGGGCAATAGGAATGTCTTTTATTTGGTTAATAAGGTTATTATATTAGAATGATGGCAAATGGTGCAATTCTTTTAAGCCTCTCATGACAAGAACAGTGTACTTAAGTTATCTTTTAATAATCAGGATATGGGTGTGAATACAAACAAAAATAATATTTAATAGGTATAGGATATAGTTATGAAGATTAAAACAATTGGAATTCTTACATCAGGTGGTGATGCTCCTGGAATGAATGCTGCAATTCGTGCCGTAACCCGTGCTGGCATTAGCAACGGATTTAAAATCAAAGGCATATTCCGTGGTTATGATGGATTGATAAACAACGAAATCAAGGATTTCACTACGGAAAATGTTAGTGGAATAATCAACCGGGGCGGAACAATACTTCGTACGGCAAGAAGTAAGGACTTTCAAACTCCAGAGGGTCGAAAGAAAGCTTATGACAATATGGTCAAGAACAAAATAGACGCTCTTGTTGTTATAGGTGGAAACGGATCACTTACAGGTGCGAAAATTTTTGCCGAAGAGCATGATGTATGCTGTATTGGACTGCCAGGAACAATAGACAACGATTTATACGGCACTGATTCAACAATAGGCTACGATACGACGCTCAATACAATAGTTGAGTGTGTAGACCGTATTCGTGATACGGCAGTTAGCCATGAACGTATATTCTTTATAGAAGTTATGGGTCGTGATGCAGGTTTTCTTGCCCAGAACAGTGCTATTGCAAGTGGTGCAGAAGCAGCCATCATACCTGAAGATTCAACGGATGTAGACCAGTTGACACGTTTTATGCAACGCGGCATAAGAAAAAGTAAACGAAGTTGTATCGTTATTGTTAGTGAAAGTCCAAAATGTGGCGCTCTTTATTATGCAGACCGAGTACGCAAGGAATTTCCGGATTATAATGTAAGGGTTTCTATCTTAGGACACTTGCAACGCGGCGGAAGCCCTTCTGCACATGACAGAATACTTGCAAGTAGAACTGGAGTCGGAGCCATAGAAGCAATAATGCAAGGGCAGAGAAATCTTATGGTAGGAATTAGAAACAATGAAATTGTATATGTTCCATTTACTGATGCCATTCGTTCAGACAAACCATTTGATAAAAAACTAATAACAGTTTTGGATGAACTGAGTATATAGTTATAAGATAAACCACGAATAGGGCGCATTCAATCTAATTGCAAAATCAATTATGTTTGGATGCGCCCTTTTGTGTGTTATCAAAACTAACGTAAAAAGTTGTAGAACGAACCTACGATAAAGTCAAGTCTTACCTGTCTTAAGATTAGATTGAAGCATGTTCTTCGACGAAATATGATTACAATTCAAGAATATTTGCGTTATAAATATTGTAATCTTGTTATTACGTCAATCTTATTAACCTTAAATTTTAAAAGCACATGTTAGCAAAGAGTAAGCGGGAAGCAGCTTTGGGCTTTCTTTCTGCATTGGCGCTTTCAGCAGCAGCACAACAAACGGTGAAAGGCACAGTTACCGATCCAAATGGAGAGCCTCTCATCGGAGTATCTGTCTACGTTGACGGAAAACCTTCAGCCGTTACTGACATCGACGGAAACTTCACGCTGCCTACAGCAAAGGCTAATCAGCAAGTAAAATTCTCATATCTTGGTTACGACGACATCGTAATGCCTGTTGGCAACAAGAGTACGTTGAGTATTGTGATGAAAGGCACAGACAAATTACTTGATGAAGTAATGGTTGTTGGTTACGGAACGATGAAGAAAAGCGATCTCACAGGTTCTGTAAGCAGCGTTGGAACGCAGAAACTTAACGAGAAAGGTGCAACATCTGTTGTGGCCAATCTTCAAGGAGCAGTGCCTGGAGTAAACATTACTCAGAGTACAGGACGAACTGGCGGAACATTCAATATAGAGATACGCGGAAAGAACAGTGTTGATGGCAACCAAACGCCTCTATATGTGGTTGATGGAGTAATTTGTTCAGACATAGATTTTCTTAATCCTCAGGATATAGAACGTGTTGATATCTTGAAAGACGCTTCAAGTACCGCAATATACGGATCGCGTGCAACGGCCGGCGTCGTCATTGTAACGACAAAAAGCGGAAGCAGTGTCGCTAAAAATTCACGCAAGCCATCGATTACTTATGACGGCTATTATGGCATTAGCAAAGTAAATAACATGCCAGAATTCCTTAGTGCCGACGGCTTCTATAAATTCCGCTTCATGAAGTTCCTCAGCAAAGCTGGTGGAGATTCAAACGGCGGACAGCCTGTATGGATTAACGACGACCTTGACCGTTGTTTACTTAAAGATGGTGTAAGCGGAAAGTATAGAATGACAGAGTTGCTTGAATCTGGTGATACATACGATTGGAAAGATTTTGTTTTACAAGACGGACAGCAACAAAACCATTATCTTGCCATAAGCGGTTCCAGCGACAAGACAAGCTACCATGTGGGCTTCGGTTACACTCAGGAAGAAGGCATATACAAAAATGATGAACAGGAAAAGTTCTCCATGAAAACAAGTCTTGATACACAGGTGACAAAATGGCTTACAGCAGGTGCCAGTGTGAACCTGGCACGTACAGAAAAAGATTATGCAAGCGACAATGCTGTGCAATATGCTTTCCGAGTAAATCCTTTTATGCAACCATATGACAAAGACGGCAACATAAACTACAAACCGGGTTCAAAGGAAGCCTTAGGAACAGACATGTATCAGTTCACTGGGCAAATAAGTCCGCTTATCTATATGCAGGACCAAAGTTCAAACCGTCTTACGTGGACAGCATTAGGCAACATATATCTTGAAGCGCATCCAATAAAAGGGTTGTCGCTTAAAACAACACTTTCGCCGACATTCACTCACAGTAGATACGGTTATTACCAAGGAACAGAAGCAGGTGAAGTGCAGAACACGGCAAAACGTTCTTCTGCACAAGATTTTGCATACACATGGGACAACCAAGTTAGCTATGATCACGTGTTCGGAACTGATCATCACCTGAATCTTATGGGATTGGTTTCATATACATATGCAAATTCAGAAAGCGAAAACCTAGTCTACAACAAGCTTCTTGAAGGTACATACTGGTGGAACATAGGCACAACCGATCAGGGCTATGACTACAACAATTCCAACAGTTCCTATTCAGAAAGCAAACTCATGTCATATGCAGTGCGTGCAAACTATTCATACAAGGGAAGATACTTGTTTACAGGAACAGTTCGCTGGGATGGAAGTTCTCGTTTCAGCAGTGGCAACCGTTGGGATGCTTTCCCATCAGCTGCAATAGCATGGCGCGTAACAGAAGAGCCTTTCATGGCAAAGACAAAGAACTGGCTTTCCAATCTGAAATTGCGTCTGTCGTATGGTATTACGGGTAACAACAATGTCGGTGACTACGCTACAATGCAAGTAATGGGAAGCCCGGTATATTATCCATTTGGTGAATCTTATTCACAAGGAATGTCGATTGCCGGAATTGTGGACAAAAACCTCAAGTGGGAAATGTCTCATGAAGTGAATTTCGGTATTGATTTCGGTTTTCTCAACGAACGCATTAGAGGTTCTATAGACATATACAACAAGAAATCTAAAGACCTGTTGTATGGAACGAAACTTCCGCTCGTTTCAGGAGGTCAGACTGTCTATACTAATGTTGGTTCTGTTAGGAACAGAGGTGTTGAAGTAGCACTGACAACGACCAACATATCTACCAAGGACTGGCTTTGGGAGACAACTTTCACCTTTGCACATAATCAAAACCGGGTTCTTGAAATTAACGGAACAGGTGACTTGTATTCAGGTTCAAGTCTTAACAACTTGTTTATAGGCAAATCATACGGTAACGTTTACGACTATGAATGGGTTGGCATTGTTTCTGATCGTGACATGACCGTACCAGACAATGAAATAGCACGACTGAAAGGATTTGAACCAGGAAAAACAGTAAAAGAATACGAGTATTATTATAAATGTTACGGGCTAGTAGAAGGAAATCCTATAATTCTCGACAAAAACGGTGACGGCAAATACACTGACGCCGACAAGAAGATATACAAGAGCGACCCTGACTGGACAGGTAGCTTTACCAGTAATCTTACTTGGAAAGATATTGACTTCTCATTCTCTATCTATGCAAAACAAGGTTATACCATATTCTCGAATTTTTATAAAGAATATCTTGCCATAAATGATAGAGGACGAACAAAATTGAATATGGACTGGTATATACCTGCAGGAACGCTGCTCAGTTGTGAAGGTCAGAATGCTGACGGCTCTTACATCAATCCGGTATATCAGCAAACAACCCACTATGGCAGCTATCCATTCCCTAACAATGGATGTAGCAGTGGGGGACTTGGCACTCAATACTGGCTGGGATCAACAAACTCAATAGCCAATGCATCTTTTGTAAAGGTCAAATATATAACATTAGGTTATTCTTTCCCAAAGAAATGGTTGTCAAAGATTGGATGCCAGAAGTTGCGTATTTACTGTACTGTTACAAATCCTTTTGTCTTCACTAGTTATAAAGGATATGACCCAGAATGGGCAAACGCTTCTTTGGCAAATGACGGACCAAGTACCATTACATGGCAGTTTGGCGCAAATATAAAGTTCTAACACATAAGTAAAAAGTATGAAAAAATATATAAACATCGGTTTGCTGGCAGCAATGAGCTGCGCAATGATGTTCACAGGATGCAGTCTTGACGTGGACAACAAATCTAATGTTGAGGCAGACAAACGTCTTTCAACCGACGAAGGTATTGAATCTCTGCGAACATATATGTACAGCACGATAAAACCTCTCGTTAATGAAACAGATTTGACGGAATGGGGTACAGATATGTATACAAGTGCACGTTCTACCAATGTGAATGACTATCAGGCTTACAAGTTTACTCCTGAAACAAGCACTATTTCAGACTACTACAAGAATGCATATATCTTGATAAATCAGGCAAACGCAGTGTTGAAATATGCAACTTCAAAGCCCCAGTACATTGATGAAGCAAAATTTCTGCGTTGTTATGGTTATTATCTGCTTACACAGCAGTTCGGCTCTGTTCCATACATAACTGAATATATCGACAATCTTAACAAGAATTATCCGCGCACTCCTTTGAAAGAAGTTTACGATAATGTAATTGCAGAACTTGAAACGATAAAGGACAGTTCAAACCTTCCTGACGAAAACCATAACGGCAATGTGAGCAAACGCGCAGTAAAGGCACTACTCGCGAAAGTATGCCTTGCCGCAGGATGGGATTTGGGCACTAAACTGTCAAATGCAGAGAAAGGGACATATACTGTTGAAGACATATCTTATTTTAAAAAGGCTGCAGAGTATGCTACGTCAACTATAGCAGGCCAGCAACTTACAATGTCTTTTGAGGAAAAATGGTCACCAAAAAATGAAGGAAATGCCGAAGAGATATTCTCCGTTCAGTATGATCGTGCCAATTACCCCGGCGATTTGTTGACAGGCGGAAACAGTAGACAAAATACCTACGGCAGTGAATATGGAGACCCCACAGTGAGCGGACTAAAAAAATGCAACGCGGAACTAGCACATTCTGTGAAAGCCTTATATCTCTTTGATAAAGAAGACGAACGCTATGAAGCAACATTTATGACAACAATCTATAACTACACCCCCGGAGCATGGGGAGTGACGGGATATTTTGCTTATTATAATGCGTCAGAGGAAGCAAAGTCAAAATTGAACATAGCCTGCAAATATTTCTCCTATTGGGACGACCGCGAAACAATAGACAAATATGTTGCAGACAATAAGGAGAGATTCATAAGAGGAGAAAGCGACGCACTATGCCACGTGGCGTGGGTGAAAAAAGAGAACGCGGCTTACTGGTGGTTTAAAGAAAATGGAGATATAGACAAAGTTGACATCCGTGACTATGACGACTTCAAGAAAACCAATCAAGGCGCAGTTCCACCTGTAAAGAAGTTTGATGATCCAAACACACAGCAGGTAAATGCTGGAGGTTGTTGCTATCGTGATATTCCGGTGCTTCACCTTAGCGACATTTACCTTGTAGCAGCAGAGGCTTATTTGATGAGCGGTGATGAAACGAAAGCTTTGGAATATGTAAATGCAGTTCGTTCACGTGCAAAAGTTTCACCAATACACAACATAACTGAATATCATCCCAATTATGAAATACCTACATCTTTTGGCAGTTTAAGTCTTCTTGATTTTATACTTGATGAGCGCGCCCGCGAACTTTATGCAGAAACGACACGCTGGATGGACTTACGCCGCACTAAACAACTTGTGCGTTATGCCATTGCTTTCGACGAGGGAGTTTCAACTGTAGGTGACATGTCAAATGCACAAGGTGAGATAAAATGGCTTCGCCCCATTCCTTCTTCAGAGATTTCAACAAATACTGGAATATCTGAAGCTGACCAAAATCCTGGATATTAAAAAATTACGTAAGATGAAAAAGACATTATATTTGTTGTTCTTTGCACTGTTAGGAATTATAAGTTTTGCGGCTTGCAGTGATGACAAAGATCCAGAAAAAAGTTTTGAACAGAGTGCCGCTCAAGCAGCATCAGGAATATATGAAGGAACATTCAGTTATACCTCCGACACAGGATCAAACATGTCAGGGTCTGGCACATTGACAGTCACAGCCCAAAGTGACTATGTGGCAATGTTCGACTTCTCGTGTTCTACAATTGGTATAAACCATGGAAGTATTGCGAACATCTGCCATAGCAATGATGGATTCGCTTTTTCAAACAATCTGAAGACTAATGGTTTTGGAAATGCATTCCTTGGAAGAATTGATGATTTGCAGAACGTTGAATCCCATATGAAGCTAATTATCGACAATGGCAATTCTAAAAATACATATAACGTAGTTTTTGTGGGACATAAAAGACAATAAAGTTGGCAATTTATCGTTAACATTAAAAATAGGGTGTGCGGATATGGTTTCGCACACCATTTTTATCCCCAAATTACATATCTATAAAGAAATTCAAAGTGAAAAACGAGCGATATATAAATATTGTTTTGGCATGCGTTGTTAACGTTTACTTCTTCATAGGAACAGGTTATGCAAAGAAACCGCTAAAAGGTCATTTCTTATCGAGTGACAGTGCCTTAAACAAAAATTATGAAAATGCATTGTCTTCGACGGAACTTACTGAAACGTCCACTGGCAGTAACGCTTACTTTACGTTGATGTCTTCTGTTCCAGAATATGCAACATTTGCTAAAAACACCAAAGATAACGCAAAACTGTCAGACACATTTATAAGACAATTCAACAATACATTCTTGTTTGTAAAGCATGGTACATCATTACGCCCCAGTCATGTTCTATATCCTGACAGTGTCTTCTATTCTGACAATTCTGTATTGTCAAACACAATCCCCCTTGCTTTGAACTTTGTACCACAGGAGAACAAAAAAGACGTAGCACGAAACATTGTAAAAACAATACTTTCCGCTTATCCCGCACTCAACTCAAAGCAGTTCTCAAATGTTCCTCATCTTCTCAAAGTGCTTTCTGACAATGGATTTAGTGACGTTGCCTATTTGCTGGCAAAAAGTGAATATTCATCGTCATTGAACAAGCAAGATTTGGTGGAGTGGTGTATACAATATATCGGTGGAATAAGAAACGTTGGAAATGTATACAAGAATCCACATTTTGAATTAAAGCCCTGTTTTGAACTGCAAGACCTTGACAATGTAGACGCTACTGTTAATACTCCTTTCGGAGTTATTCGCTCGTATTGGTACAAGACCTTGGAAAATCTTTATTGGAGAGTTGAAATACCAGAGGGTATGACTGCTGATGCATATTTGCCTACAGGAGAAAAGCTGAATTATGAAGCAGGTATACATATAACACAATATGAAAACCGTACACTTAAGAAGAATGTTATACATGACGAGTTTGTATATGCACAAACAGATTTTCCGCAATGCCATGCTTCATCAATCGTAGAACTTAAGAACGGAGACCTTGTTGCAACATATTTTGGCGGTACAAAGGAGAGAAACCCAGATGTGTGTATTTGGGTGAACAGAAAGCCTAAAGGTTCCGACACATGGACCGCTCCGATGTTAGTAGCAGATGGTGTATTTAAACTTGGAACGCAAAATGCAGAGATTGCCGGGATTGACAATACATGCACTGGTGCAGAATGCGGACCGATTGTCGGAATCAATAAGACGTGGAAAGATTCTAAATTCAATATTCAACGTAACGGATATTATCGCAAAGCATGTTGGAATCCCGTTCTTTTTGAAATGCCGAACGGAGAATTATGGCTTTTCTTTAAGATAGGCCATGTAATGAACGATTGGACAGGATGGGTCGTGAAAAGTCGGGACGGAGGTTTGACTTGGTCCGACAAGCAACCGCTTGAAAGAGGATTCCTTGGCCCTGTGAAGAATAAGCCTGTCATAGTTGGAAACCGTCTAATATGTCCGTCAAGTACAGAAAATGAAGGTGGATGGAAGTTTCATTTCGAGATACTTGATTTGCAAACTGGTAAATGGAAGTATGTCGGTCAGATTGAGAGAGAGATGCACCCTCTTTCAATTGACATGGCTGCAGATGGGACATTGTTAAAAGGTGAGAATAATAAACTAAACCCAATTGCTTGTATTCAACCTTCGATACTAAAACTTTCTGATGGAAGACTTCAGGCAATAGGGAGAACACGAAATGGCAAACTTGCCTCAACATGGAGCTCCGATGATGGCGACACGTGGACCAAAGTAACGCTAATAGATGTTCCAAACAACCAATCAGGAACAGATGCACTTACATTGCGTCGTGGAAAACATGTGCTTATATACAACGATTTCGGGACAATTCCAGGTACACCTAAGGGCCCCCGCAATCCATTGTCTATTGCAGTGTCTGAAGACGGGATGAATTGGAAAAAGGCATTAACGCTTGAAGAAAGTCCTATTGGCGATTATTCATATCCCGCTATTGTTGAAGGTCACGATGGTACAGTGCATTGCGTATATACTTGGCGAAGATTCCGAATCGCATACAAAAATGTAAAGTTATGGTGAGTGGCTGGCATTTTTCTTTATTGCCACTCGAAATTGTCTTTTCCTGCTGCAATTTCGAAGTGTAGTTTGGCTATTCCCAAATCTATTTCAGTGAAGCCAACAAGAGAGAATTTTCGCATTGCTTCTACAATAGGCTTGCCGTCTGTTGTTTTACGACCGGTAAGGCGAAAATAATACTTTTGTTGGTTTATTGCACTTGGTCCTTTTAATACAGCTTTAACGCCATCAATAAACCATTTCGGTGATTGGCCGTTTGCATTACTTACTTTATCTATTGTTTTACTTTTCCTATTAACGCCTTGTGTAGCGCCATAACCTATGGCAATAACGCAATGAATCTTCTCGTCTTTTCTAAATGAAAAAATTCCGGGTATTTTTTTATATGTCATTCCAACCCAACATGTATTCAGACCTAATTGTTGAGCCAGCAAAACAAGCCGTTCGCCGTAATATCCAATAAATTCATCTGATTTTCTGCATTTATCAGCTGCCATTATGATATAGTTTTCAACACCTTTGAATTTTCCATAAGAAGAAATTCCTTTAAAAGCTTTGGGCTCGTTTAAAATCAATCGTATGTGTAAATTGGCATGGATATTGAAATCGTTTATGTAATTTTTCAGGGTGTCTATTGCCTCATTGCTAAGTGGCTTATTGACGTATCGCCGTACAC
>CAVAPC010000026.1:0-37799 GCA_963590505.1 uncultured Alistipes sp.
ATTAGGCAAAAATCTTGGACAGTCTAAAAAGAAAGAACTTCTTGTCTATGATGCAAAATAATTTGTCTATAGCTTCGAATATATTGTAATAAAAGGAGGTAAATACATGTGATGATAGTATTTACCTCCTTATAAGTATCAACCGGTTGTGAATGCCGATTTTAATTGTTATGCTTCAGTTGCATCAGACCAATCTTCCTTTGTCTTGCGGATATAGCTTTCGTAACGCAACTTAGCCATACGTTCTGTTGCTGCGAACAGTTCGTCAGCTTCGTTAGGATAAGCCTTCTTAACAGACATGAAGCGGACCTCGTGCATGAGGTAATCCTGGAAAAGACTCCAGTCTGGTGCTTTTGAGTCGAGAGAGAATGGGTTCTTTCCTTCCTTAGCCAGTTCTGGATTGAAACGCCACAGATGCCAGTAACCGCATGCAACGGCACGAGCCTCTTCTGCTTGACTACGTCCCATACCACCCTTGATCTTAAGTCCGTGGTTGATACATGGAGCATAAGCAATAACAAGTGATGGGCCAGGATAAGCTTCAGCCTCACGGATTGCTTTCAAGCACTGTGCATTGTCTGCACCCATAGCAACCTGAGCAACGTATACATAGCCATAAGTTGTTGCAATCATACCAAGATCTTTCTTGCGAACGCGCTTGCCGCGAGCTGCAAACTGTGCGATTGCGCCGAGAGGAGTAGCCTTTGAAGACTGGCCACCAGTGTTAGAATATACCTCAGTATCGAGAACAAGCAGGTTAACGTCTTCGCCAGAAGCGATTACGTGGTCAAGACCACCGTAGCCGATGTCATAAGATGCACCGTCACCACCGATAATCCACTGACTGCGCTTTACAAGATAGTGGTCGAGAGTCTTCAGTTCTTTGCAAATTTCGCAACCTGCCTCGGCACCTTCTGCAATAAATGGCTTCAGGTTTTCAGCTGCTACCTTTGATGCATCTGCATCGTCTTTTGCTGCCATCCATTCTTTTGCAGCAGCTTTGTAGTCTTCGGAAATTTTGTCTGAAGCGATAACTTCGTTGAGAAGAACCTCTACGCGTTCTTTCATTTTCTTGTTACCCAATACCATACCCATACCAAATTCGCAGAAATCCTCGAACAATGAGTTGTCAAATGCAGGACCCTGACCCTTTTCATTGGTAGTATAAGGTGTTGAAGGTATTGAAGCAGAGTAGATTGAAGAACATCCTGTTGCGTTTGCAATCATCTGACGGTCACCAAAGAGCTGTGCAACAAGCTTTACGTAAGGAGTTTCGCCACATCCAGAGCAAGCTCCAGAGAACTCGAAGAGAGGTGTAGCAAACTGAGAGTTCTTTGGATTAGACTTGATGTCAATGAGGTTCTGCTTTGTCTTAACATGCTTAACGAGATATTCCCATCCAGCAGCAAGTTCTTGCATCTCCTTGTTGTCTGGGTTGTAAGGAACCATCTTGAGAGCCTTTTCAAGTTCACCTGTTTCACGGTTCTTCTTGCCTGGACAAACGTCAGCACAGTTACCGCATCCGAGACAGTCGAGTGGAGAAGGTTCTATAACGAAGTGCATACCTTTCATTGCAGCAGGTGCCTTGATCTCAACGGTGTTGCCGTTGAAGCCTGCAAGTTCTTCGTCAGTCAGAACGAATGGACGAATTGCTGCGTGCGGACAAACGAATGCACACTTGTTACACTGAATACAATTTTCAGAATTCCAAACAGGAACAAAAGCTTCAACACCGCGCTTTTCATAAGCAGCAGTACCGTTCTGCCAAGTTCCGTCCTGTGTGCCGAACTTAACAAAGTCAGATACTTTCAGCAAGTCACCAGCCTGAGCGTTGATAGGACGTACAAGTTCCTTTACGAATGCTGGAGCATCATCTTCCTTAGCAACATCGTCAGGAAGGTTTGCCCACTCAGGATCAACTGTAAGCTGTTTGTATTCATCTCCACGGTCTACAGCCTTGTAGTTCAGATTTACAACATCCTCACCCTTCTTGCCATAAGACTTAACGATGAACTTCTTCATCTGCTCAACTGCAAGATCAACAGGGATTACGCCTGTGATGCGGAAGAATGCACTCTGAAGGATTGTATTGGTGCGGTTGCCAAGTCCAATTTCCTGTGCAATCTTTGTTGCATTGATAGTGTAAACGGTGATATTGTTCTGAGCGAAATAACGCTTAACCTTGTTAGGCATAAAGTCAACGAGTTCCTGACCCTCGAATATAGTATTGAGTAGGAATGTTCCGTTCTTGCGAAGACCACGTGTTACATCATACATGTGTAAATAAGCCTGAACGTGGCAAGCCACGAAGTTAGGAGTATTTACAAGATATGTAGAGTGGATTTCCTCATCGCCGAAACGAAGGTGGGAGCATGTGAAACCGCCTGATTTCTTTGAGTCATAAGAGAAGTAAGCTTGGCAGTATTTGTCTGTATTGTCACCGATGATTTTTACAGAGTTCTTATTAGCACCAACGGTACCGTCTGCACCAAGTCCGTAGAACTTAGCTTCAAACAATCCTTCTCCTCCCATAGGTATTTCTTCTACCTGTGGAAGAGATGTGAACGTAACGTCATCAATTATGCCGACAGTGAAGTGATCTTTAGGTTCATTGAGTGCGAGGTTGTTGAATACAGATATAATCTTGGCTGGTGTAGTGTCGTTAGAACCGAGACCGTAGCGTCCACCAACAATAACAGGCTTGTTTTCAACATTGTAGAATGCACTCTTCACGTCAAGGTATAAGGGTTCTGCGTCTGCTCCAGGTTCCTTTGTGCGATCGAGGACAGCAATTTTCTTAACCGTCTTAGGAACAGCTGCAAGTAGGTGCTTAACGCTGAATGGACGGAACAAGTGAACGCTGATCATACCGACTTTCTCACCATTAGCAGAGAGGTAGTCAATTGCTTCGCGTGCAGCTTCTGTTGCTGAACCCATAAGGATGATCAAACGTTCTGCATCTGCAGCTCCGTAATAGTCGAACAGGTGATGCTCACGACCAGTAATCTTGCCAAGTTCCTGCATGTAGTGCTCTACGATTTCAGGAAGGTTGTCATAAGAAGCGTTACGTGATTCTGCATGAGTGAAGAATGTCTCGGGGTTTTCCGCAGTACCGCGCGTTACAGGACGCTCAGGAGTGAGTGCACGGTCGCGGAAGCGTTTGATGTCAGCCGGGTCAACAAGTTTGGCAACCTCTTCCTGATCGAGCAACTCAATCTTGTGGTATTCGTGAGATGTACGGAAACCGTCGAAGAAGTTGATGAAAGGAATTTCAGACTTGAGAGTAGCCAGATGTGGCACTGCAGAAAGATCCATAACTTCCTGAACAGAGCCAGAGCAGAACATCGCGAATCCTGTTTGGCGGCATGCCATAACATCCATGTGGTCACCAAAGATACAGAGTGACTGCGTCGCAAGTGAACGTGCAGATACGTTGAATACGCAAGGCAACATTTCACCGGCAATCTTGTACATGTTAGGTATCATCAGGAGCAAGCCCTGTGAAGCTGTGAATGTTGTTGTAAGTGCACCGGCCTGAAGTGAACCGTGGACCGCACCTGCTGCACCGCCTTCAGATTGCATTTCCTGCACGCTGACAGTCTGACCCCAAATGTTTTTGCGGCCTCTTGCAGCCCATTCATCAACATGCTCCGCCATCGGAGAAGACGGTGTGATAGGATAAATGGCAGCTACCTCAGAGAACATATAGCTCACGTGAGCGGCAGCCTCGTTACCATCACAAGTGATAAACTTCTTTTCTTTTGCCATTTTAATAAAATATTAATGTTAATGTATCAATTGTTTTTATATGTCTTAAACCATTTAGGTTCTTGTTTTATCAATTCATTGAATAATAAACGTTATGGCAGGGGATGGATATTTTTAATAAAGAAATCCAAATAACCAAAGTGGTATTTGCCTGTCTTTTCCAATTTCGGTGTTGTATCGTGCTTGATAGATTTCTGCACCAGTTCTTTGTTTAACAGGGCTTGTTGCATCAACTACATTAAATAACCATTTCCTGTCGATAATGAAATTTCCGGATCTAGATCCTTTGTTCACTTGGTGGTCTTTCCATAGGGAATTGATGAAGAAATTTTCCATCACGTCATGCTTCTCCACATTTATCGGGTAGATTGCATACATTAGATTAGGATTATGCATAACCACCATAGGCGGCTTTTTAGGAAACGATTGCCCAACAGGATATATTATGTTGATGAGACGTGCATCTGCAAGATATTTTATATAGTTCATTACAGTTGCACGGCTCGTTTCAATGTCATTTGCGAGTTGTGAAATATTTGGTGCTTTTTTGCCGTTGACGGCAAGCAAGTAAAAGAGTTTCTTGATTTTTGAAAGGTATTTCAGTTCTATCTGTTTGACAAATAGAATGTCCACTTCAGTCATCATGTTCATCGTCTTGAGCAAGTTTTCCGAATAGTTGCGGTGCTCGCGGAAGAATGGGTAGAAACCATGGTGGACATAATCCTGAAAATATTTTAAAGGCGATGAGTATGGCAATATCTTCCTTACAATCTGTTCGTGGTTCTCTATTATGTCAGACAGAGAATAAACAGGAAAATTGTTGCCTGTTTGGAGATTCAGAAATTCTCGGAATGAGAAACCTCTTAGATTATAACTTTTTACTATTCCGCTGAGTTCATAATTTTCTGCTTTCAAACGCATTACACTGCTTCCTGTGAATACAATGTGCAAGTTGTGATATAAGTCATAACATTTGCGAAGTTCACTTGCCCAATTAGGTTCTTTGAAAACCTGGTCTATAAGTAATACTCTACCGCCTGCCCTATAAAACTCTCCTGCAAAATCCGCTATACCTCTACATTGAAAATAAAAATTGTTCATGTTAACATACAAACATTTGCGGTTGCCTTGCTCTTTAAGTTCCTTGGCATACTGAAGCAAAAATGTGGTCTTTCCAACTCCTCGCGACCCCTTTATTCCTATCATACGGTCGCTCCAGTCTATCTCGTCCATTAGACGGCGTCTTACTGGCGCATCAGTATGTTCAACAAGGTAGTTGTGTGTTCTGAAGAAAGCTTCCATTCATTTTGTTTTTTCCCGAAAATGTTTTCACATTACAGGTTCGTTAACATGGGCACACCTAGAAATTAAGTGTACTTTGATTTTGTGCAAAGTTAATGCTTTATTTCGTATTTTCAAACTCTACATTGCAAAATGTGTTGTTTTTTTTGAAACGATTTGTAGCATACATTTTTTGTTGGCTTGAGACCTCTTGTTTGAGCGTTACTCTGCGGACATATCCGCTACCATTTTTCTATAAGTGGTATAAAGATGTGACCGGCTTACATATCCTCTTAGCGTGCCATCATTTTCTACTACGGGAAGCATAACGGCGTCAGTACTGTCAAAGTGTTTTATTACTTCTTCCATAGGATCGTTGACACCGAGTATTGCTGCAGGCTGAGACATTAACTGTCGAACTTTGAAATGATGGTACAACTCTGTACGGAAAAGTATATGCCTTAGTTTTGCCATGTCTATCTCGCCAAGGAAGTGACCTCCGTCATCAAGAACTGGCAGTATGTTGGTATGTGCTCGGCTTATAGCATGAACAAGTGTTCCTAATTCCATGTCGGCTGGAACATGGGCAACGTTTTTGTCAATAACGCTGTCTATATTCATCAACGTAAGTACTGCTTTGTCTGTGTGGTGTGTAATGAGCTTTCCTTCCCTTGCAAGGCGCATGCCGTATATGCTATGAGGTTCGAATATTATTATTGTCAGATAGGAACAAATACTTACAATCATGAGAGGAATGAGCATTTGGTAGCCGCCTGTAATTTCTGCGATAAGAAAGATACCGGTTAGCGGTGCATGCATGACGCCTGCCATAACACCTGCCATTCCCAAGAGGACGAAATTCTTTTCCGGTACGTAAACACCCACATTATATATATTCCATAGACGTGCAAAGAAGAAGCCACCATATGCTCCTATAAACAGAGAAGGGGCGAAGGTTCCACCGCAACCACCACCTCCGTTTGTTGCTGATGTAGCAAAGACTTTTGTAAGAATGACAAGACCAACGTAAACTATAAGTAGCTTACTGTGACCGTAGAACAACGAATTGTTAAGTATTTCGTTCCAGTCTGCTTGTGTGGTGCCATTCAGCAAAATGTTAATGCTGTTGTATCCTTCTCCATAGAGTACCGGGAATACGGCAATAAGTGTGCTTAACATGAGGCCGCCCAACAGGAGTTTGGCGTAATAGTGTTTTTTCAGTTTGCTGAATACTCCTTCACACGCAGTCATTGCACGCATGAAATATAGACTGATTATACCGCCTGTAACTCCAAGAAGTATATATGCCGGAACTCTTGATATAGTCCATGTTCCTTCAACATTAAAGTTGAAAAGCGAGCCTCCTGAAGAAAATAAATATGTGAAGCAGGCTGCCGTTACACTGGATATAAGGATGGGTAGCAGAGAAGCCATCGTCAAGTCTATCATCAACACTTCAAGAGTGAATACAAGACCTGCTATTGGGGCTTTGAATATTCCTGCAATTGCAGCGGCTGCACCGCATCCAACAAGTAACATTATGGTACGTCTGTCCATATTGAACGCTTTTCCGAGGTTGCTGCCTATTGCGGAGCCTGTGAGAACAATTGGTGCCTCGGCTCCGACACTTCCTCCGCAACCGATCGTAATGGCTGAAGCAATAACGGAACTCCAGCAATTATGAGCGCGTAATCTGCTGTTTTTACTGCTTATTGCATAGAGAATACGTGTAATGCCATGGCTGATATTGTCTCTAACGACGTATTTAACAAAAAGGGATGTAATGAAGATTCCTATTACAGGGCACAGCAAGTAAAGCCAGTTGAAGCGATCTACATTTAGTCCTATCGCCACCAACGCTTGTATTTCCTTAATAAGCCAGTGCAGTATGCTTGCTGCTACTGCTGCAAGAAAGCCTACAGCAAAACTTAATATTAGGGTGAATTGCTTGTTCGTTACGTGGTTTTCGCGCCAAGAAATGAAATTTTTGAGTATATCTTCTGTTTTGTTTAATTGCATTTGTAATTTTTACCTTATTATCTTTACTTCACCGTTTTCCGAAAGTTTTATGATGGTTGAAGCCTTGTGTGGCTTGTGCTCTTGTCTTCGTGACCAACAGATATAGTCAACTCCATTCTTGATATCTTCCGATATGTCACAGAAGTTTTGGGCAGCAGGTTCACCACTTATGTTAGCACTAGTGGAAACGATAGGTTTCTGGAATCTGTAACAAAGTTGGTTGGAAAATTTTTCTCGTGTTATTCTCAATGCAATGCTTCCGTCGTTTGCTATCAGATTTGATGCAAGATTAACGGCATTGTCTAATATTACTGTTGTTGGCTTTTCCGCCAATTCCATCAAGTCCCATGCAACTTCGGGTACGTTCTTAACGTATCGTTGTAGTCTGTCGGTACTATCCACTAGACATATCATTGCTTTTGAATCATCCCTTTTCTTTAGTTTGTATATTTTCGCTACAGCTAATGGATTAGTTGCGTCGCAACCAATTCCCCAAACTGTGTCGGTGGGATATAATATTATGCCACCGTTCCTCATCGTTTCTACAGCTTTCTTTATATCGTCTTCGGTTTTCATCTTTTCATTCCTTTATTTCAAGATAGTGTACTGTATGCATTATGAATTTTATTGCTGATTTAATGTGCATGCTCATTTATTAAATGCAAATTTAGCAAAAAAATGCAGAGACAAATTAAAAAGTCTGTAAAAAACTCTCGCTAAAAAATGTTGCGCATTGATTTATGTTTTGCTTCCAAAGAAATAGTAATACCAATATGTTGCCCCATAAAAAGTTTTAGCCATAGCCTTGCGTTCTGCCAAATTCCCATTTTGTTTTATTATATTCATGAAATCCAAATAGTCTGCTTCCATGACTTCATTATTATATCTGATAAGTGGGGTTGAGCGCATATGAGTATACAAAATCATTGCCTCCTGATAATGTCTAGGCAATTTGTCAATGGCATAAAGTTTATAAGAGAGTAGGGTAGAAGCAAAATTATCTATGTCTTTATCCAACAAGTAATAGCAAAGTTCATAGTCTCGGACAGGAAGTTTTGTGCATCCTCTTTCTTGCAGTAACTTGATTTTTTTTATAGTTGGCGAATTATTCTTCAGTTCTCTGTTGGTTATGCATGGAAAAATATCAGATTCTTTTAAAAGCAGAAATTTTATGTCTTTCCTGTTGGACAGGAGTATCTCTGAACCTCCAGTAGAAGGGTTGACGAACAATTCTCCTCCAAGTCGGTTACTTTTTGCCAAGGCATAGGCGCGGAGCATACTCAACGATTTGTCTATGGCGCAGTTGTTGTTGCAAACTCTTACCGCTTCATCATATTTCCTCTGCATAATACTCGTTTCTGCCTTTAGCCTGTCATGAATAATCTTGTCTGTATTTGTCGTAAAAACTATGAAAAGCATAGCGATAAGTAATATAAACGCATTTTGCCATAGGATTCGAATAAAAGATTTTTGCACTTTTTCAATTGAATACCCGGTTTTACGGCATCTTAAATAGATGAATGTACAGAATACCAGAAATGATATTATATCCAAACAGAGCCATTTGCCGAAGTCGTAAAAATATTTCATTTCCGGTTGTATGTCTGTAATAAACGAAAGGAATAGGGCCGACGGAAATAGTGAAAGTGCCGGATAAGTAGAAAAAAGAAGTCTTATGTTTAAACAAGTTTCTCTATGGTTCTGTTGAGGGCAAATCAAATTATTCTCCTTATAAGGAAAATGAATGTTTCCCATAATCTTTTTGAATAGTTTCTTAACGAAATACAAAAAAACTGTAATCGTGATTGCCCCAAGAGTTCTATTATAGTTTGAAGTCCCGGAAGAAAGTTCGTGATAAGCCATCATCAAAAGCTTGTCTTGATAGGAAAAAAGGAAAACGAATGTAAAAAAGAAAAAGACAATGTCGCAGACTCTTTCTGTGAAAGCTGTGACATTGTCTAAGGCCTTGGATATCTTAATAATCATCTTTTGTCTTTCCACTTTTCACTCTTTTATATTTGTGAGAGTGTTCTTTGTGATTTCAATTTTTTCTTAGGACAACAGCCGATCGTGCTGGAATGTATAACTTCAGCCATTCCTTGTGTTGATCAACATAAAGCTGATCATAGTTGGTCAGGTGAGTGATGGTATCGTCAGTAAAACCAAATCCTCCAAACTCTTTGGCATCTGTATTTAAAACGACATCATATGAACCTGTCGGGACAAGAAATCCGTAGTCTGTAAAAGAACGTGTAGGATTGAAATTAAACACAAAAACAAGATCGCCTCTCATATATGCTAGTATCTGGTCATCATCGTTGTGCCATATTTCTTGCAATTTCGTATTTTGGAAATTCCTTACTGATTTTATGACTTCGATCATTTTCTTGTCAAAGTCACCAAGATAATGATAGTCAAGCTCTTTGTTGTCAACTAAATTCCATTGCCTGCGGGCATATTTATGACTCCATCCGTTTCCTTCTCGTGGAAAATCTATCCATTCGGGATGGCCGAATTCGTTACCCATGAAATTAAGGTATCCGCCATTTATAGTTGATGCAGTTACAAGACGTATCATTTTATGTAATGCGATGCCGCGTTCTACCACACCGTTTTCATCACCTTTCTTGAAATGCCAGTACATATCTGAGTCAACTAGCCTGAATATGATCGTTTTGTCGCCCACCAGCGCTTGGTCATGGCTCTCACAATAACTTATTGTCTTTTCGTCTGGCCGTCTGTTTTTGACTTCCCAAAAAATACTGCTTGGCTTCCAGTCTTCGTCCTTGCGTTCCTTAATTGTCTTTATCCAATAATCAGGAATGTTCATGGCCATACGATAGTCGAATCCCATACCTCCGTCTTTGAATTTAGCTGCCAAACCTGGCATTCCGCTCACTTCTTCAGCAATCGTTATAGCTTTGGGATTTATTTCGTGAATAAGTTCGTTGGCTAGTGTCAGATAGCAGATTGCGTTGTCGTCCTGATGTCCGTTGTAGTAATCTCCGTAGTTACAGAATGCTTCGCCTAGACCGTGACTGTAGTAAAGCATCGAAGTTACTCCGTCAAAGCGGAATCCGTCGAAGTGGAACTCATTAAGCCAATACTTGCAATTGCTCAAAAGAAAATGAACAACGTTGTCCTTGCCATAATCAAAGCACAGACTGTCCCATGCCGGATGTTCTCGTCTGTCTCCAGGATAGAAATACTGGCAAGGATCACCAGCTAGGTTTCCGAGCCCTTCCACTTCATTTTTTACCGCATGACTGTGGACAATGTCCATAATGACGGCAATGCCCATTTCGTGTGCTGTGTCAATGAGCGATTTTAGTTCCTCCGGTGTGCCAAATCTGCTTGATGGGGCAAAGAAGCTGCTTACATGATATCCGAACGAACCGTAGTAAGGGTGTTCTTGTATTGCCATTACTTGGATGCAATTGTAACCGTCAGCCTTAATGCGGGGCAATACTTTGTCTCGGAACTCTGTATACGTACCAACCTTTTCTGCATCTTGTGCCATTCCAATGTGGCATTCATAGATTAGCAGTGGCGATTTGTCCGGAGAGAATTTCTTCTTCTTCCATTCATAAGGTTCTGGATTCCAGACTTGAGCAGAAAAGATCTTTGTCATATCGTCTTGTACAACCCGTTGTGCCCATGCGGGAATCCTTTCTCCATGCCCGCCTTGCCAATAGACATGCATCTTGTAAAGTTGACCATGTTTTAGAGCTTTTTCGGAGAGCTTCAGTTCCCAATTGTCTGTCCCTGGAATTCTTTTTGCCCTGTACCGCTCTTCTTCTTTCCAGTCATTGAAATCACCAACTAAATAAAGATCCGTTGCATTGGGAGCCCATTCGCGGAATACCCATCCGCGGCTCTGCTTATGCAGCCCGTAATAGTCGTATCCGCTTGCGAACGTTTCCAAACTACGCTTGCCATTGTTCGTCAGCTGGTTCTTCTTCCATAGTGCATGATCGTGTCTTCCACGTATGGCTTCTGTAAACGGCTCAAGATATGGGTCTTTCAGTACCAACCCAATCTGTTTCTCTGCTGTTTTTTTAGCATCTTTTGCCTTAGATACTTTTTTTGCTGTATTGGTTGCCATAAGATTATCCTTAGTTAATAATGTCTTTTCTCGTGATATGTAATGGTCTGATTTGGCTATGCATTATTTGCATATAACACACCGTCAATCGCATGTTTTATTTTTTTACATGCGGGCAGCCTTATACAAGTACTTTGAATATAGCTTTCTTAAACTGTGCTTCGTTGGAAATGCATGGAGTGTGCCCGTCTTGGGGGAAGAAAATTGCGAATTGTCCAGGTGCAAGTGTGAAATAAGTCTGAGCCTGCACCGAGTATTTTGTTATGTCCTTCTCTTCGTTATATTCCTCTGCCGGTAGATTTTCTATTGGGGTATATCCGAATGTCTCGTTGGCAGAAAGAGGAATTTGTATGTCAATCATACGTTTGTGGGTTTCTGCCTTCGCTTCTTCCTTTGTTTTTCCTTTTGCCGTCTGAATATTAACGAAAAGGTCTTTGTCCTTTATGTAATGCTTGCCTTCTTCAAGTGAACAAAGGTCATTTTTCTTGATAAATTCAACAACCTCCTTGAAAAGAGGATTGAGCGTTACATACTTTTCCAAATTTTCGATTGTGTCAATTACCATAATGATTATTTTTTAAAATTATGTATATATTCTATATCTTTTGTCCCATGCGGTACATCTCCTGAGATATGATGTTCCCATTGCTGTCCTTTATAATGAACTTCCCGTCACGTTGGCCGTTGCTGTAAGAGCCTTCTGTGCGTTTTCCACTTTTGTCAACTTCTATTGCACTTCCTTCACGTTTCCCGTTTTTAAAAGTTCCTTTGTATTTGCTACCGTCTGCAAAATGTATGATGACAAGACCGTCTTGGCGTCCATCCTTGAAGTCACCTTCAAAAACATCGCCGTTCTTTTTGGTAAGTTTGCCGTGTCCGTGTTGAAGATCATTTCTCCATGATCCAATGTACACGTCTCCGTTCTTCCACGTGAAAGTACCAATTCCGTCCATGTATCCATTGTTGAAGTGTCCGGTATATTTGTCGCCATTGCTGAATTTGAATATTCCTTCTCCTGTACGCTTGCCGTTTATATAATCGCCCTCGTACACATCGCCGTTGCGAAACTTGTATATTCCTTTGCCGTTTTGCATGTCGTTAATCCATTCGCCAGAATAGATGTCTCCGTCGGAATATTTATTTGTTCCTTTGCCTGAACGCACATTGTCTTGCCACATTCCGTCGTAAGTTGTCCCGTCATGCCAGTCAAAGAAACCTTTGCCGCTTTTCTTGTCGTTTTTCCATTCCCCGTCGTAATAGGCTCCGCTGGCATAGGTGTATTTCCCTTTGCCAGATCTTTTGTCATGATACCAGTTCCCGTCGTATTTGTCTCCGTTGTAATAGTACATTACACCGTGCCCTTCCTGGTAGTCACGGAACCAAAGTCCGTCATATTTATTGTTATTCATGAAGTGATAGACACCTTTACCATGCTGTTGGTCTTGATACCATTGGCCTTCATACTTCTCTCCGTCGGAAAAAGAATATATGCCATAGCCTTGACGGCGTCCTTTTACATATTCTCCTTCATAAGTATCACCATTCTTGTATATGGTGCTTCCTTTGCCATGTGGCTTGCCGGCAACAATCTCGCCTTTATATTGTCCTCCGTCTTTTGTCTCGCATGAACCTAGTGATATTTTTTGACAGTATGCTGAGAGAGACAAAAAAGTTAATAATAAAATGTATAATCTATTTTTCAACATGAATTTCTAATTTAATGGCTACCAGATGCTTTGGCAAGCAAATCTCTTTATGCTTGCCGTTTAACAACGATCATGTTCAAAGGTAATTAGAAAAATCCTGTTTTGCAAAGATTTTGCGGTTTTTATAAATTGTTTTTGAACTTTTTAAATTGATGCTTCTTGTAAAAATGGGTATCGTCCTATATGTTTTTGCCCTTTCAAAATATAGTCAGGTATGTCATATATGTCAGATATAACAAGAATGACTATTCTTCCTGTTGTTGTTAACGTCGCTTTTTGTTCGCATGTCTGTTGCCAATCAAAAATGTTTTTGTCCTGTTTTTTTCGGAACACCTTAATTTTTGTTGTGTCTGACAATACTGAGAATATCTTTTCCGTATCTTGCAACTTTTGATTTTCCGATATTGGGAATTAGCATAAGCTCTTCTTCTGTTTGTGGGTGAGTGTTTGATATTCCAATTATGGCTTTCTGATTCAGAATGCAGTAGGCAGGCAGAGACTCGTCTTTCATTTTTGACAAGCGCCATTCTACGAGTGCGTTGAAAAGTTTGGGGTCTTTAATTTCTGTCGTATTTATATCCTTTCCTTTTTTCTGATTGATTCCTTTGTCTGTGTGATTGGATAGTATAATACAAGCTTTTGCTTCAAGATATCCCCCAATAGAAAAATGTTTTTTGCTTGCATACGTCAGTAGGTACATCTTCGTTTGCAGGATGTCTTCTAGTGTTTCACGGACGTTCGCCAGTTGTTTCTCGATTTGTTTGTTGTTGCTTGAAAGCGTTGATGAACGGTAGAATTTGTTGAATTGTTCTAGCTTTTCGAGAAAATAGGATGCTCCACTGGAAACTCTGTCGCAGAGTTCTTCAGGTATTAAGTCAGAGGTATTATCAAGCAATGATGTATATTGATTATGGAACCTCATTGCAACATTGTGCACTTCCATTTCAATCATAATGCAAGAAGACTTGTATCTTTCAAGTGTTTTGGGAATTTGTCTGTATAAATGCTCATCAGCTATCCGGATGAACTGTTTGAGACAAAGGAATAAAGGTTTGAAGTCAAACAAATCTTCAATAAGGTGCCGTGTGTATACTTTTCTCATTGTTGAAAGTTGCGAATTGTTTGGCGTGCGTCCGTTCGCATTGGTAAGGAATTTGTCAATTGCAAAATCTGTTATTATTGAATGCTTGCTTATAGGTGAACTTAAAACAATTCCTTCGAGTGTTCTGCAGCGGCTAAGGGCAACATAGGCTTGTCCGTGGGCGAATGCTGAATCCAAGTTGATTACGGCTTTGCTGAATGTAAGTCCTTGGCTTTTGTGGATGGTTATTGCCCATGCTGCTTTTAGCGGTAACTGGCTGAACGAGCCTTCAATTTCTTCTTTTATTTCGTGCGTCTTGTTGTCAATTTTATATTTAATGTTTTTCCATTCCTCATTGCCGACTTTTATTGTTCGCTTGTCTTTTTCTTCCATGACTATGACATGCTGGCCGGTGATTTCCACAATGCGTCCGATCATGCCGTTGTAATAAAGTTTTTCCTTTGATGTGTCGTTCTTTACGAACATTACCTGTGCTCCTTCTTTTAGTGTCAAGATGCGATCTGTAGGGTATGAAGTGCTAGGAAAAACTCCGGTAATTTTTGCTGTGAACGTGATGCTTTTTGTTTTTAGATTCAGCATTCGGTCTTTGTTTATTTGTGCAGCTTGTTGGTTGTGTGTGGTCAAGATAATGTAACCGCTTTCTTTGGAAGGAGTGAAATTAGGGACGTACCTTTTGTTTAGTTCGTTCAGTGTCTCTTGGTCAATGATATTGTTACGGATTTTGTTGAGTATGCTGATAAACTTGTCGTTAGTCTGTCTGTAAACGTGTTTAAGCTCAACTATTGCATATGGTAGTTTCTTTAGCGCTATACTGTCGAAAAAGAACATAGTGGGGTAGAACTTTCGCAAGATGTTCCATTCTTCTTCTTTTGCTACTGGTGAAAGTTGTTGCAAGTCGCCAATCATTAGAAGCTGGACATCGCCAAAAGGTTTGTTGCAATGCCTGTGTCTGCGCAGTGCTTCGTCCACTGCATCAAGTAAGTCTGCCCTTACCATACTGATTTCGTCTATTACAATTAAATCGCAGCCATTTATGATGGAAAGCTTTTCACGACTGAATCTATAGCGTGACATCGATTGGTGTGAATCGGGCGTAAACGGTGAGAATGGTAATTGAAAGAAAGAGTGTATCGTTACTCCTTGGGCGTTTATTGCTGCTATGCCTGTTGGTGCAAGAACTACCAGACGTTTTTTTGTGTGACGTTTGATGTAATGCAGAAATGTGGTTTTGCCAGTTCCTGCTTTGCCTGTAAGGAACAGGCTTGTGTCCGTTTCATTGATTATTTGCCATGCTAAATTCCAATCATTATCAAGCTTGTCTTGTTTTTGGCTTGTGTCCATTTTGAGGTGATTTGATAAACTTGAAAATTTATGAAAACAAAAAAAAGGAGATTTAATCTCCTTTTTGTACGTCTGCAGGGGTTCGAACCCTGGACCCTCTGATTAAGAGTCAGATGCTCTACCAACTGAGCTACAGGCGCATCTTATATTTTTTATCTGTTTTGTACGTCTGCAGGGGTTCGAACCCTGGACCCTCTGATTAAGAGTCAGATGCTCTACCAACTGAGCTACAGGCGCATCTTATATTTTTTATCTGTTTTGTACGTCTGCAGGGGTTCGAACCCTGGACCCTCTGATTAAGAGTCAGATGCTCTACCAACTGAGCTACAGGCGCATTTAAAATTGCTTTGCAGGAGCGTTTCCTGTTTTGCGAGTGCAAAGGTAGCTTGTTTCTTTGTTACCACAAAATATTTCGACCTCCTTTTTCATATTTTTGGGAAAAGTAAGTTAAGTTGTGTGTGAAAATTTAATTTCACCTTATTATATATTATTTAATGTGCGCTCGCTCCTTATTTAATTTATCATTCTCCAATATGAAATATGCTTAAAATGTGATTTGCGTGGTTGTGTAATGGGAAAAAAATCGTAAATTTGCATTTGTTATTGCCGTATGTTTCTCGCAGGGTAATGTTCGCTTGAAAATGATGCATAGAGTCTTGGCGGGATGAAAGGACGGATTTTATGATTATTATAGAAAGATGATGAAAAATATAAGGAATTTCTGTATCATTGCACATATCGACCATGGAAAGTCTACGTTGGCGGACCGTTTGTTGGAATACACCGATACTATAAAAATAGTTGAAGGGCAGATGTTGGATGACATGGATTTGGAAAAAGAACGTGGTATAACGATAAAAAGCCATGCTATCCAAATGAACTATCGCTTCAATGGTGAAGATTATGTGCTTAATCTTATTGATACTCCGGGACATGTGGATTTTTCATATGAGGTTTCGCGCTCAATAGCAGCCTGTGAAGGCGCTCTTCTCGTGGTTGACGCAACACAGGGTGTACAGGCACAGACAATCAGTAACCTGTATATGGCAATCGATCACAACCTTGAAATTATTCCTGTTATAAATAAAATAGATATGCCGTCAGCTATGCCCGACGAGGTTGAAGACGAAATAATGGAATTGATAGGGTGTAACCGAACTGACATCTTGCGTGCCTCTGGCAAGACAGGAGAAGGTGTCGAGGACATTCTGCGTGCTGTAATTGAAAAAATACCTCATCCGGAAGGTGACTCGCAGAAACCTCTTCAGGCTCTTATTTTTGATTCCGTATTCAATCCTTTTCGTGGTATCATCGCTTATTTTAAAATCGAAAATGGAAAAATCAAGAAGGGTGATAAAGTAAAGTTTTTCAATACCGGTATGGAATACACTGCCGATGAAGTTGGCGTTCTGAAAATGAACATGATACCACGTGATGTGTTGTCGACTGGCGAGGTCGGTTATATAATCAGTGGTATCAAGAACCCAACAGAAGTAAAGGTTGGTGATACAATAACCCATGTTCAGAGTCCATGTGACAAGGCCATTTCTGGCTTCCAGGAAGTAAAGCCAATGGTGTTTGCCGGCGTTTATCCAATTGATCCTTCGGAATATGAAAATTTGCGTGCGTCGTTGGAAAAGCTTCAACTTAACGATGCATCACTAACGTTTCAACCGGAATCTTCAGTAGCATTAGGCTTTGGTTTCCGGTGCGGATTTTTGGGCCTGTTGCATATGGAAATTGTGCAAGAAAGACTTGACCGTGAATTCAATATGGATGTAATTACTACTGTTCCCAATGTTTCGTATATGGTATATGACAAGCATGGGGATGCAAAGGAGGTTCATAATCCTTCGGGCCTTCCAGATCAGACAATGATTGATCATATTGAGGAGCCATATATAAAGGCTTCAATAATAACAGACACAAGTTATATCGGTCCTATTATGAAACTCTGTTTGGACAAGCGGGGCGAACTGTTAAAGCAGGAATATATCAGCGGAAATCGTGTAGAACTGCATTTTATGCTTCCGTTAGGTGAAATTGTCATTGATTTCTATGATAAGTTGAAAAGCATCTCAAAGGGATATGCTTCTTTCGATTACCATGTGGATTGTTTCCGCCTTTCCCGTTTGGCAAAGCTCGATATTTTGTTAAACGGAGAGCCTGTGGATGCATTGTCTACGCTGACCCATCAGGATAATGCCGTGGCGTTTGGCCGGAGAATATGTGAAAAGCTTAAGGAACTTATTCCCCGACAGCAGTTTGATATTGCCATACAGGCAGCAATCGGTGCAAAAATAGTGGCTCGCGAAACAATCAAATGTGTGCGTAAGGACGTAACGGCAAAATGTTATGGCGGTGACGTTAGCCGTAAGAGAAAATTACTCGAGAAACAGAAGAAGGGTAAGAAGCGCATGAAACAGATTGGAAATGTGGAAGTTCCGCAAAAAGCATTTTTGGCAGTATTGAAACTCGACTAGTTTTTACTTCCTAAGCCGCAAAACTGTCACAGCCGCAACAATTTAATCTTGATTATCTACAAAACGAATACACATATGAAGGAACCTATGATGACAAAGCGTGACATTGCACGCGAGCTTGCCCGTAGATACAGCACTATGGCACATGACGAACTTGATATTCTTGAAAGTATTCTGGTACCGATGAAATTTTCTCGTGGCGAAAAAATTGTAGATGAAGGGCAAGTTAGCGATTCTATATACTATGTTGAGCGTGGTCTTGTGCGTGAATATTATTTTAAGAATAACAAGAGTGTTACTGAATATCTTGCAGCCGACGGGACCATCTTTATGAGTATAGAAAGTCTGTTTCGTGAGGAACCTTCCAAAATAGTTATAGAAACATTGGAAACCTCAATTGTCTATGCTTTGCCTAAACAGCGGCTAGAGGAAGTTGCACTTCATAATGTAAACATTCAAATATTGTATCGCAAGATACTGGAGGAAAGTCTGATAATATCTCAGAGGCGAGCAGATCTTTTACGCTTTGAAAGTGCGAAAGACCGTTATTTGAAATTGTGCAAACTGAATCCAAAGGTAATTTTAAAGGCTCCGCTTGTTTACATAGCCAGCTATTTGCAGATGACTCCTGAAACACTTTCTCGAGTACGTTCAGCGGTTGCGATGGAATAAACCGAAGAAAGCAGCTACGTTTGAGCAAAATAAAATAGAGCCCCGAAAGGGGCTCTATGCGTTTGTTTGGAATAAGTTGTTTTTGTTGTGTTATGCTTCTGCTTCAGGCAGTACCGAAACGATACTTCTATCCTTGCGTCCTTTGCGGAAGTTTACGATTCCGTCTGTAAGAGCATACAAAGTATCATCTTTGCCGATACCTACATTAAGACCGGGGTTATGCTTAGTACCACGCTGACGAACTATTATATTACCAGCGATTACTTTCTGTCCTCCCCAAATCTTCACGCCTAATCTCTGTGAAGCAGACTCGCGGCCGTTCTTTGAACTACCTACACCTTTTTTATGTGCCATTCTTTAGTCCTCCTTCTTTTTTAAGCGATTACTTGTTTAACTGAAATCTGTGTGAAATGTGTACGGTGACCGTTACGCTTGCGCTCGTCTTTTCTGCGCTTCATCTTGAAAACGATAACCTTCTCACCCTTTACGAGTGGGTTTACTACTTCACAAACTACTTTTGCACCCTCTACTGTTGGTGTGCCTACAGATACGGTTCCACCGTTGTCAACCAGAAGAACCTTGTCAAACTCTACGGTCTGACCTTCTTCAGCATTCTGAATGTGGTTAACAAAGAGTTTTTTGCCCTCTTCAACCTTGAACTGCTGACCGTTAATCTCTACGATTGCGTACATTTTTTGTTACTTGAAACGGGTTTGTTCCGCAAGGCGCGTTGCTTCGTGCTACGTCTTCTTTAAGCCTACACGGATAAAATCGGCTGCAAAGTTAAATCATTTTTACTTTTTATGCAACCAAAATTCTTTTAAACTTATAAAGTTAATCTTAATTAACAAAGAGGCAAAATTGACCTGGCCTTTGTTGCTTCTTCCTATTCGAATTCGATGATGTGTTTTGCTTTATTGTCTAAACACGTTTGCCCCACAATTAAATGTATGTGTGAGGCAAACGTGTTTATTTTTTAGTTATTTCCATAATATTGTGAATAATAACATTCTGTGGGATTTTTTGTGCTTAATCGTATGATTCTATCAGTAATGAAGAACCATTGTCGATAGCTTTCTTTATGTCTTTTCCGCCGTTCTGCACTTTGCATAGACTTACATCTTGTCCTTGCACATCCGTAATTTTAATTCTCCCAATTTTTTGTCGGGCTTCTTTCCCTGCAACAGTCTTCAGAGTATAAACATTGAAGTGTATTCCTGAATATGCTCCCACTTGTGAACCCAAGTCGATGTAAACCTCCTTTTGTTTGTCTTTCTTTTCACGGGCTCCTTCAATGATGCTTGCCTTATAGGGGAAGCAACGGTTGAAATAGTTCGTTACGTAGCTGGAAAGTCTATCCATAGAGTTCATAAGTGCGCCCTCTGCTGTTTCAATCCAAGCGGCGTCGTAGTCTGATACAGTAAACGACGGACTTACGGCAACTTCACCTGTCTTTGCGTTTTTAACTTGCAGTGTAACTCCAATCAAGCCTTTGTATATGGTGCGTGTCTTTTCTTTGTCTTTAACACGGTACGTTTCAATCTTAGATGTCGTAGAGATGTTGGAGATGCTGGCGTCAACAATATAGTCTGCATCTGCAGGAATCTCTCCGTCAATAGCAGTAACTCTTCGTCCATTGGCCATTCCTTTTACTAGACTTGCTCTTACGTTGTTCTGGAATTCTGGGCGTTGCTGTGTGATTTGACTGTTGAAAACAAAATCTGCAACTTTGCCTAGTACGTTTCCTACGTTGGTTTTCTGTTCTTTCACTGTATATTTCACGTCATTCATTGCGATAACAACCTTGCTGTTTCTTTCTGATTGCGCAAAACCCGCAAAGGTGCCTACAATAAACAGAGTAACCAATACAATGCTCCTTGTGCTGAAAATAGTCTTTTTCATAATCTTACCCTTTCTTTAGCGATTTGTTAATAGTTAAATGCTTTATTTGTTTCTTCGCCAAAGGTATGATAAATTTCTTATTCATACAAATAAAAACGGATTTATTTTCTTATATTTTATTCTTTTCTTCTATGACGATTGTTTCCACCTCTTATTATTGATAGCATAGTGAAAAAGAATTTTTTAGATTTGATTTGAAAGATATTTCATTTCATAGTAATTTTGCATACAAAATCAGTTTAAACTTATGGCACAGCAAAAACGAACTCCTTCCAAAAACATTGATACTACTTATGGGCACCTGCAACCGCAAGCAACCGAAATAGAAAGAACTGTGTTAGGTGCTCTGATGATAGACAAAGACGCTTTCACTGTAGTCGGCGAAATACTTCATCCCGATACATTCTATGAGGCTCGTCACCAAAAGATATATGAGGCTATCAGGCAGCTTAACTTTGACGAGCGTCCCGTTGATATACTTACCGTTATCGAAGAGCTAAAAAAAATGGGCACTTTGGAAGAAGTAGGAGGGCAAGCCTACATTGTTGACTTGAGTTCACACGTGGCTTCGTCTGCGCACATTGAATACCACGCTCATATTCTTGCCCAAAAGTATATGGCCCGCCAACTCATATCTTTTGCAAGTGTCGTTGAAACAAAGGCATTCGACGAATCTATAGACGTTGACGACCTAATGCAGGAAACGGAGAAGAACCTTTTTGAACTTTCGCAAAACAATTTAAAGAAAGATTACTCCCACATTTCTCCTGTTGTCAGCCAGGCCATAACTGTATTGCAGCAAGCTGCCGCAAACAAGGGAGAACTTACAGGCATTCCAACAGGATATACAGATTTGGACAAAATGACGGCAGGATGGCAAGCAAGCGACCTTGTAATCATAGCAGGCCGCCCAGCCATGGGTAAGACTGCTTTTGCCCTTTCGTTGGCCAAGAATATTGCCGTTGATTATAATATTCCTATCGCTTTTTTCTCGCTTGAAATGAGCGACGTTCAATTGGGCAACCGCCTTATATCAAACGTCTGCGAAATTGAAGGACGCAAGATTCTTAACGGTCAATTGGACGATGAAGAATGGAAACGTCTTGATGCCAATGTTGACAAACTTCGAAATTCACCCATCTATGTTGACGACACAGCTGGTATGTCGATATTTGAACTAAGAACTAAGGCCCGGCGACTTGTCCGCGAGAAAGGCGTAAAAATTATAATGATAGACTATTTGCAGCTGATGAATGCCAGTGGAGCACGCTTCGGAAGCCGCCAGGAAGAGGTTTCAACCATAAGCCGTTCGTTGAAGGGATTGGCAAAAGAACTGAATATCCCCGTTTTGGCACTTTCACAGTTGAACCGTTCTGTTGAAAGTCGTGAAGGTGACGGACTTGATGCTAAGCGTCCTCAATTGAGCGACCTTCGAGAATCCGGAGCCATAGAGCAGGATGCCGACATGGTGCTTTTCGTCCATCGTCCGGAATACTATAATATTAAACAAGACGAACATGGTAATGACCTTAGGGGAATGGCACAGATAATTATTGCTAAACACAGAAAGGGTGCAACGGGTGATGTCTTGCTTCATTTCAAGGGGGCGTACACAAGATTCCAAAATAGGGAAGAGGCAAATGTTCCGTTTGAAGATAATGGTGGAGGAGAAATAATGGGAAGCCGTTTGAGCTCGAATAATGATGGTGCTGCTGAAATATTTGAAGCTACCCAAAGACCATCAGAGGCGCCTTACTGATTCGGCTAGATTGAAAAGATAACTTAAATGGATTTAAAACGATGTTTCGTTATAATCTTTCCGACGTTATTTACTATCTGCAAAGAAGTTTGTTTTGATGTGTACACCAAAGCAATAAAATGTGTAGGGAACAGTAAACTTGCATTTGCATGCAAAATTGTTTGCATTATTATTTTCTGAAAGAAGCGTAAATGAAAGTTTTTTTGATTTGAATATGAACTGTTAGATGATAATACAAAAAGGATATGGATATTGACAAAATATTATCAAGGCTTGGAATAAACCAGCTTAACGAGATGCAGACTGACGTTGCCAGGGCGATGTACAGAACTACGGATGACATAACAATCCTTTCGCCGACAGGAAGCGGAAAGACGCTGGCCTATATGCTTCCTGTTGTGTTTCGGATAAAACCAGAGCTGAATTGTGCACAGGTTGCAGTAATCGTCCCCAGCAGAGAACTTGCCAAACAATCTCTTGAAGTGTTTAAACAGTTGGGCACAGGCCTCCGTGGAATGGCTCTTTACGGTGGAAGAACGGCAATGGACGAACATAGAGAAATAGACAAACTCTGTCCGCAGATTATATTCGCTACGCCAGGACGTCTTAATGATCATATAGCGAAAGGAAACATAAATGTTCACGGTATTCGTGTGCTTGTGCTTGATGAATTCGACAAATGCCTGAACATGGGCTTTGCCGATGAAATGAAAGATGTTTTCCTTTCGATGCCGTCTGTTGAAAGGCGCATACTCCTTTCGGCAACAGATTGCGAAGAGATACCGTCTTTTGTAAACATGGAGAGAAACATTCTTATTGATTATTCTGAAAAAGACAGCGACAAGAATGTTTCCGATCGTGTCGCGGAATACGTTGTTCTTAGTCCGTCGAAAGACAAACTTGAAACACTATCACATCTTCTGCGGAGTTTCGGACAATCTAGTACCATTGTTTTTCTTAACTACCGTGACAGTGTGGAGCGCACTTGGCGTTATCTTACAGATTGCGGATTCATTGCAAGTATATATCATGGGGGGCTTGAACAGCGTGAGCGCGAAGATAACCTCAATGCTTTCATCAATGGTTCAACAACCGTTCTTGTTTGTACGGACATTGCTTCACGCGGGCTAGACATTCCCGACGTTGACAATATTGTTCACTATCATCTTCCGCAGGCAGAGCCAGAATATGTGCATAGGGTGGGGCGTACAGCCCGTTGGCAAGCTGAAGGACGCACTTTCCTGTTGTTGAATAAAGAAGAAAAAGTGCCTGAATACATCGATAGGGAAATTCCCGAATACGTAATTCCTTCAGATTTACCTCCTATAGCAAAGCCGCGTATGTCTACGCTTTATATAGGCAAAGGCAAAAAAGACAAGATATCCAAAAAGGATGTTCTTGGTTTCCTTTGCAAGGTATGCCGATTGCAAGGAACTGAAATCGGCAAAATAAATGTTACGGAGCGTTATTGTTATGTGGCAGTGCAAAGTGACAAAATTAAACAAGTGCTTCACCTTTCTTCCGGAGAAAAGATAAAGGGCGTTCGCACCGAAATAGAGTTGAAAAGCCCGTCAAGAAACTGATTCATACGTTTTCTTGAAGTGTAGCATACTCCATTCTTCCGACTGCTTTTCGCGGACGAATTCCAGTCCGAGGGAAGCAGCCTTTTCTTTTATCGGAATGACATCTTCGTGATAGAAGCCGCTAACAATAAAATCACATCCGGAAACCATGAACCTGGCCCAAACAGGCATGTCCTCAATAAGGATGTTGCGGTTGATGTTGGCCAGCACTACATTGAATTTACCTTTAAGGTCTTTTAATGCATCAGCATTGCCAAGAATTGTTTTTATGTTGCCTACCTTGTTTATCTGGGCATTGTGAATAGTGTTTTCAACGCTCCATTCGTCTATATCGTATCCAACTATCTCCTCTGCACCGCATTTTGAAGCGGTGATAGAAAGTATGCCTGTTCCGCATCCGCAGTCCAGTACGCTTTTCCCCTTTAAGTCAAGTTCAAGCAATTGTTCAACAATCATGTGTGTCGTGTTGTGTATACCTGTTCCGAAAGCCAACTTGGCGTCAATTTCAATGTCTATTGGACACGGTTCGGGTACATGATGGGAGTCGTGGATAACACAGCGTCCGCCAATTGAAATGGGTTCGAAACCTTTGTTTTCCCATTCCTCGTTCCAATTTCTATCTTCCGCTTCCTCTGTGTGGAATGTCACGTTCACGTTTTCAAGAGGGAAATCCTTCAATAAAGTGTCAAGTGTTTTTTCTTGGAAAAGATTTTTTTGCACATAACCGTTAATCCCATTCTCTGTTTCCTCGAATGATTCATAACCGGCATATCCTGCAAGTGCCGCACATATGTCCCGAGCCGTTGAAAGCGTTTCCTTGTTGATTTCCGTATGGGGAACTAACGTAAAAATGGTCTTTAAATACTTCATATTAGGATTTATTTAGTTGCAAAATTATAAAAAATAGGGGAAAACCTATCTTGTGATAGGGTTTTTCCTTATTTTTGCATGTTGAAGCAAAGTAATTTTGCAGTGTAGATAAAGAAAAAACAGTTTAACGGATTATTGCTTATGGCAATAATGAGTGTGAAACGGCATGTTGCCATCCTGTTTTTCAATAGGCAGGTTTATAGGAGAGAATGTCGGGACATGCAAAAAGAATAGGAGACATAAAGAATGAAAAAGTTTGTTATCGTGTTTATTGTGGCGGCTATTATGCCAATGGCGGGCAATGCACAGGATGATATGTATTTTTCGCCGAAGGAAACTAAATCTGAAACTTTTGTAAAGAAGACACCTGCATTTGAAGCACCGCACGATTATTCCTGCCACAGAGATGTTGACGAATACAATCGTAGAGAAATAAAGAGCTATTATCAGACTCTTGGCAATGACAGTACCGATGATGTTATTGATTTTAACGGTACTATGCTTGACTCTCTTTATAGTCAAAACGACAAATGTAAGATGCATCGTTTCTATGATGCTTACGATGACGACGATGACTATGTCTACAGTCGTAGGATGCGCTATTTCGATGATTTTTGGTGGTATAATGATCCTTGGTATTGGGGATATACATCTTTTTACGGTCCGTCTTATGCATGGTACGGCTACGGATGGCGTCCATGGCGTTATGGCTATTATTCCGGATGGTATGATCCTTGGTATTATGGCTATTATGGTTGGTACGATCCTTGGTATTATGATTACGGTTATTGGCATCGTCCATATTACGGAGATAGTTTCATTGCTCATAATCCCGCAAATCGAAGTGGTGTGACGGGCACGTCCAATCATGGATGGGTAGGAAGAGGAAACAATGGTGGTGGCGTAAGGAATGCTTATCGAGGAAGCAACTCTACAGGCTCGCACAATACCGATGCTTACAATAGAAGAAACTCATCGAATACTATTGATTATAGCCGCTATCGAAACTCGGATAACCAGAGAGTCCATATGGACGCTTATTCGCGCAGTAACCGTGATATGAACACGTCTACCTTTAGAAACAACACCTTTGACAATGGTGGTTCCTTCAACCGTGGCAGTTATAATAGCGGTGGTGGTTTCAGTGGAGGAAATCATGGTGGCGGTTTTAGCAATGGCGGTTCAACACGTTCTGGTGGCGGTGGCCATTTTGGTGGCAGACGTTAAACACACTACAAAATTAAACGTATTCTTAACAGTTTGATTTTTAAAACAAATTTTATGAAAAAGACAGTCCTTTTTTCCGCACTGGCTCTGATAATGTTTTCACAGGCCAATGCACAGGAAACATATGAAAATGCAAAGCTTGCAAACGAAGACCTTAACGGGACGGCACGCTATGTTGGTATGGGTGGCGCTATGGAAGCTTTAGGAGCAGACATATCCACAATATCTTCAAACCCTGCCGGTATAGGATTATTCCGCCATTCTGCTGCAAACCTTTCTTTTGGTTTCGTTTCGCAGCAAGATGCCAAGGCTTTTGCCGACGCTAACAAAACGAACATGAGTTTTGATCAAGTTGGTGTTGTCGCTTCACTTCGCACTGGTGCGCGTTCATTTTTGAATTTCGCTTTCAATTATCATAAGAGCAAGAACTTTGGCTACATAATGTCTGCAATTGGTACACTCGACGGAAATTCGTCGCAGAATAAACAGACTTATTTGAAAAGTCAAGACGGCTTGTTTGATATAACCAACAGAGGCGGAGTGTTCAGTGGCAACAGCAATTCGTTTTCGCAAACTGACTATTTGTATGCCAACGCTACGCTTCCTCCCGCAACAGAAAAAGAAGGAACGGCGACCTATCTGACTGATTTTTATGGTGCAAGCGGCTATGTTTTCGATAGGGCGCATACGGGCTATATAGGTGAATATGACTTCAATATTAGCGGTAACATAAATGACCGCGTTTATCTTGGCCTTACTGTAGGAATTCATGACGTACACTATAATGGCTATAGCGAATATACAGAAAACCTTCTTAACGGGGGTGGTATATCTATAGGAAATACTATACTTTCTGATGATAGACGTATAACAGGAACCGGCTTCGACATAAAGGCTGGTATCATATTCCGTCCTGTTGAAGAGAATCCTTTCCGTATAGGACTTTATGCATCAACTCCTACATGGTATGACCTTACAACATCCAACAACACAACGCTTGACAACCGTTCTTTAGACAAGAATTATCGCTATGCAGATACATTCAAAAGTTCTGAAAGCTATGACTTCAAAATATTCACTCCATGGAAGTTCGGTTTGAGTGCAGGAACAACTGTTGGTAATTTCCTGGCAGTGGGAGCAACGTATGAATATTCAGACTATAGTACAATAGATACTCGTATAAATGACGGAGAAAGCTATGACTGGTATTACGATACCTACTACACATCCAGTTCTTCTGACGACGAAATGAACAGATATACTAAAAATGCGTTGAAAGGCGTAAGTACATTTAAGTTGGGACTGGAATACAAGGTTGAAAGCAATCTTGCCGTACGTTTCGGATATAATTTTGTTTCACCGATGTATGATACTTCAGCCTATAAAGATGGAACATTGAATTCACCAGGCTCTTACTATTCGTCAACAACTGATTATACCAATTGGAAGTCAACAAACCGAATAACATGCGGGCTTGGCTATACCGTCGACAAATTCTCGTTGGACTTGGCTTATCAGTATTCTGCACAAAACGGTCGTTTCCATGCTTTCAACGATTATTTCGGAGACAGCAAGAGCAGTAATCTTTGTGACGCAGTTGACGTTTCTAACAAACGTCATCAAATTCTCCTAACGTTAGGCTATCATTTCTAGATAACCATAAATGATGGAATTTATAACTTCGAGAGTTATCCTTGATACGAGAATGGCAAGGATAACTCTTTTGTCCTTTATATTTTGATTTGTTGAAATGTTGGAAAATTATAATATCATTTTAGGAAGTGGTAGTCCTAGACGGAAAGATTTGCTGCAAGGCTTAGGCTTGTCTTTCAATGTCATAGTACGAGAAAACGTAAGCGAGTGTTATCCCCCCGATATTCCGTCTTGTGAAGTAGCGGAGTATATAGCGCGAGAAAAAGCCATGGCTTACGAAGACTTGCTCATAGATGGCCATAGTCTTGTCATAACGGCAGATACCGTGGTGATATGTGATGATAAAATTTTGGGAAAACCAAGTAACGAGAGTGACGCTTATGATATGTTGAAAAAACTTTCGGGAAAAACACATTGCGTTACTACAGGTGTGTGTATGCAGACAAAAGACGAAAAATACTCTTTCCATGTTACAACCGGAGTTACATTCAAGGATCTTACGGATGCTGAGATTGATTACTATATCAAGAAATACAAACCTCTTGATAAAGCTGGTGCGTATGGTATACAAGAATGGATTGGATACATTGGAGTGACGGCAATGAACGGTAGTTATTACAACGTTATGGGATTACCGGTGCAGCGTATATACCAAGCACTTGAGGAAAACGGTAAATTCCGTAATTGGCGGATAATATAATAAGAACATTTGTGCCATGCCGTTATTTCAACAGAAAAATAAAGCACAAAACGCATAAACGCAATAAAGTACATGAATTTAAAAGGTAAAAAAATAGCAGTCCTATTGTCTGGTGGAGTAGATAGTTCGGTCGTGGTTCACGAACTTGCCGCACAAGGGCTTACTCCTGATTGTTTCTACATTAAAATCGGACCTGAAGAAAAGGAAGAATGGGATTGCTCTTCTGAGGAAGATTTGGAAATGGCAACTGCTGTTGCAAAAAAATATGGGTGCAATCTCGAGGTTGTAGACTGTCATCGCGAATACTGGAATGAAGTTACACGTTACACTATGGATAAAGTGCGTAACGGCTATACTCCTAATCCTGATGTTATGTGCAACAGGTTGATAAAGTTTGGTGCGTTTCATGAGAAAAAAGGCTATCTTTATGATTTCATAGCAACGGGACATTACGCACAGACTGAAATTGACGAAAATGGAGACAAATGGCTTACTACAAGCCCTGACCCAGTGAAAGACCAAACTGATTTTCTCGCACAGATTCATTCATGGCAACTTCGTAAGGCGATATTCCCTATAGGACATTATCAGAAAGACGAGGTTAGACAAATAGCAGAGCGTGAACATCTTGTTAATGCACGTCGTAAAGACAGTCAGGGGATTTGTTTTCTAGGGCAGATAAACTATAATGAATATATCAGACGTTATTTGGGAGACAATCCTGGTGATGTAGTCGAATTGGAAACAGGCAAGAAAATAGGCAAGCACCGGGCTTTATGGTATCATACTATTGGTCAGAGAAAGGGATTGGGCTTTGGAGGCGGCCCCTGGTTCGTTGTAAAGAAGGATGTTGAGGAGAATGTCCTTTATGTCAGTCATGGTTATAATCCAGCTTCGGCATATAAAAAGGATTTTTCAGTGATTGATTTCCATTTCCTGACACGCGAAGTACCGATGAACCGTATAACCTTTAAAATTCGTCATACCCCCGAATATCATCCTGCTATGATTGAAAAGGTGAATGAAGGAACATTCCTAATACATTCTGATAATGAAATACATGGTGTTGCCCCAGGACAATTCTGTGTGGTATATGATGAACATCATCATCGATGTATCGGAAGCGGTGAAATATCATTGATATAGTCGTAGGAAAAATAATAGTGAAATATTTTGCATGTTCAGATAAAAGACGTAACTTCGCATCATTAACATTAACCTAAAACTATTTCCGTATGAAGAAGTACAATTTTAATGCCGGACCTTCAATTTTGCCTCGTGAGGTAATTGAAAACACCGCGAAACAGATTCTTGACTTTAATGGGAGCGGTTTATCTCTTGCTGAAATCAGTCATAGGGCAAAGGATTTTCAGCCTGTCGTTGATGAGGCTGTAGATCTCATTAAGGAATTGCTTAACGTTCCTGAAGAATATTCTGTTTTGTTCCTTGGAGGTGGCGCTTCTCTTGAATTCTGTATGGTTCCGTTCAACCTTCTGAAGAAAAAGGCTGCTTATCTGAATACAGGTACATGGTCTAAGAAGGCAATTAAGGAAGCAAAGCTCTTTGGAGAAGTTGTTGAAGTTGCCTCTTCAGCAGACAGCAACTATACCTTTATTCCAAAAGGATGGACTTGTCCAAATGATTGTGATTATCTGCACATTACGACAAACAATACGATTTATGGCACGGAAATGCGTTATGACCCAGAAGTAAGTATCCCGTTGGTTGGTGATATGTCTTCTGATATATTCAGTCGTCCTGTTGACGTGGCTAAGTATGATTGCATTTATGCTGGAGCGCAGAAGAATCTTTCAATGGCAGGAGTTACACTTGTTGTCGTTAAGAACGATTGCTTGGGTAAGGTTGACAGGCAAATACCAACCATGCTGAACTATCAGACACATGTAGATAAGGGGAGTATGTTTAATACACCTCCTGTAATCCCTATCTATACGGCTCTTGAAACATTGAGATGGATTAAAAAGAACGGTGGCGTAAAGGAAATGGACCGCAGAGCTCATGAACGTGCTGATTTGCTTTATGCTGAGATCGACCGTAACAAGCTTTTCCGCGGAACTGTTGCAATAGAAGACCGTTCGTTGATGAACATTTGCTTTGTTATGAACGATGAGTACAAGGAGCTCGAAAAACCTTTCTTGGAATATGCTACTGCACAAGGCATGGTCGGAATTAAGGGGCACCGTTCTGTTGGAGGCTTCCGAGCAAGTTGCTATAATGCTATGCCTGTTGAAGGAGTAAAGGCACTCGTTAAGTGTATGCAGGACTTTGAATCTCTTCATTAAGATAATTTATTAGAGTTATATAATTTGTCAGTGGCCCTTCAGCCTGAATGTCATAATATGGGCTGCTGACATTTTTATAATAGCTATAATTGTGTGACAAGCAATTATAACAAGATAATTCTCACTATAAAAACCTTACAACTATGAAAATACTCATTGCGACAGAAAAACCCTTTGCTCCAGTAGCAGTCGACGGAATAAGAAAAGAAATCGAAGCAGCAGGACACGAATTGATAATACTTGAAAAGTATACAGAAAAGCAGCAACTTTTAGATGCTGTTGCAAATGTTGATGCACTTATTGTCCGTTCAGATAAGATTACCACAGAAGTATTGGATGCTGCTAAAGAACTTAAGATTGTGGTTCGTGCAGGAGCTGGTTACGATAATATCGACACTGCGTATGCTAAGGAAAAAGGAGTTGTTGTTGAAAATACTCCAGGTCAAAATTCCAATGCTGTGGCAGAACTTGTGTTTGGACTTTTGGTCTATGCTGTGCGTAATTTCTATAACGGCAAGGCTGGAACAGAACTTAAAGGAAAAAAGCTTGGCATATTAGCTTTTGGTAATGTGGGACGAAATGTTGCACGAATAGCTAAGGGATTTAACATGGAAGTGTTTGCTTATGACGCTTTCTGTCCAAAAGAGGCAATTGAAGCTGCGGGAGTTCATGTTGTTGATTCTCGGGAAAAACTGTTTGAAGAATGTGATGTTGTTTCACTTCATATTCCAGCAACTCCGACAACGAAAGAAAGTATTGATGCAGAATTGGTAGGTAAAATGAAAAAAGGTGCTGTACTTGTTAACACTGCACGTAAGGAAGTCATAAATGAGGCTGAATTACTTGAGATAATGTCTGAACGTACGGATCTCAAGTATGTAACCGATATAAAGCCGGACGCTGATACAGATTTCTCCGATAAGCTTGCTGGACGATATTTCAGTACTCCAAAGAAGATGGGGGCACAAACTGCTGAAGCAAACATCAATGCAGGAATAGCAGCTGCTCGTCAAATAAATGATTATTTTAGCGAGGGTTGTACAAAATTTCAGGTGAATAAATAATGTTATAGTTTTAAGTAAGCATTGCTTAAGACAATATAATTAAAGTGCTTGATATTAGTAAATAACAAAGAATAGTTAAACGAAAAATATATGGCAACAATTAAACCATTCAAAGGCTTTCGTCCACCTAAAAACTTGGTTGAACAGGTGGAGTCCCGTCCTTACGATGTATTGGACAGTGATGAGGCTCGCGCAGAAGCTGGAGACAATGAGAAAAGCCTGTATCATATCATAAAGCCTGAAATTGATTTCCCTGAAGGGACGAGTGAATACGATCCGCGTGTTTACAAAAAGGCCGCAGAAAATTTTCAAAAATTCAAGGATAAAGGCTGGTTGGTTCAGGACAAAACCGCAAATTACTATATCTATGCCCAAACAATGGATGAAAAGACGCAATATGGTATTGTTGTTGGTGCTCTGGTTGATGACTACGTTAATGGAGTAATAAAGAAACACGAACTTACACGCCGGGATAAAGAGGAAGACAGAATGAAACATGTTAGGGTTAACAATGCTAATATGGAACCTGTTTTTTTTGCTTATCCTGACAATAGTGTGCTTGATTCTTTGCTGAAGCGTTATGCAGCATCAACGCCTGAATATGATTTTATTGCACCAATTGACGGTTTTCGCCATCAATTTTGGGTGGTTTCTTCTGGAGACGATATAGCTATCATTACTGAGGAATTCCGCAAAATGCCATCACTATACATTGCAGACGGCCATCATCGTTCTGCTGCTGCTGCTTTGGTGGGTTTGGAAAAAGCCAAAGCAAATCCAAATCATACAGGCCTAGAAGAATACAACTATTTTATGGCTGTTTGTTTTCAGGCATCACAGCTTACGATACTTGATTATAATCGTGTTGTTAAAGATCTCAACGGTTTGACGCCACAACAATTTCTATCATCTTTAAGCAAGAATTTTATTGTAGATGAAAAGGGAGAATCTATATATCACCCCAATGCATTGCACAATTTTTCGCTTTATTTGGAAGGCCGATGGTATAGTTTAACAGCTAAAGATGGTACTTACAATACAAATGACCCAATAGGTGTATTGGATGTTGACATTTCAAGTCGCCTGATATTCGATGAACTTTTGGATATAAAAGATTTCAGATCTGACATGCGTATTGATTTCGTTGGCGGACTTCGAGGTCTTGGAGAATTAAAGCGACGTGTCGATTCAGGAGAAATGAAAATGGCTTTGGCTTTATATCCTGTAACGATGAAACAGATCATGGATATAGCGGACAGTGGAAAGATCATGCCACCAAAAGCAACATGGTTTGAGCCTAAGTTGCGCTCCGGCTTAGTTATTCATGAACTTGATTAGATAAAATATTAACTAAGATTGTCTTGGAAGATAAGTATACAACAATAACAGATCGCATTGGCGAGGGATTTTATAGCGAGAAACGCAGTAAATTCCTCGCTTTTGCACATCATGTAGAAAGTGTTGAACAAGTTAAAAAATTGTTGTCCGGCTATAAAACAAAGTATTATGATGCGCGTCATGTTTGCTTTGCATATGTTATTGGAGCTGATTGTAGCACGACTAAGGCAAACGATGATGGAGAACCATCAAGTACTGCTGGTAAACCAATACTAGGCCAGATTATATCGGCAGGAATTACAGACATACTGGTTGTTGTTGTACGTTATTATGGTGGGGTAAATCTAGGAACTGGTGGACTAATTGTTGCGTATAGAACAGCAGCAGCTGATGCCATAACGGCCTCTGTGCGAGTTGAAAAGTTTGTTGAAGAGGATGTTGAATTTTCTTTCCCATATATAATGATGAATGGGGTAATGCGAGTTGTAAAATCAATGGAACCGCGTATTGTATCTCAAGAATTTGACAATACGTGTAAAATAACATTGCGTATAAGAAAAACACTTGCAGATGAACTTAGAGAACGACTTGCTGCATTGGAATACGAATAAACAATCGATGCTTACTATATAAATGAAGATTAAAAAATGAAGAAAATATATTACATTACTTTTTATATATTATTTATTGCCGCTTCTTTTATGACCTTGGGTTGCAAAGGACTTTCAATGGAAAAGTCTCATGGCGGGATGGATGCAGACACGCTTGTTACCGCACCGACATACGTTTATTCCACAAAACAGGATTCAACAATTGAATGTTCTTATGAGGTGGACTATCCGAAACAATCTGACAGTCTTTCCTTTGGCATAAAGAAATTTATTGCCCAAAAACTCTCCGATATTTATTTGCCTTATAACAGTGAAGAATCTTCGTTAAAAGACTACCCTTTGTACAATGGTAACATTCAGAAATGTAATGATTTGGTTAATTTCTATGCTGAGGGTACAAAATGTTATTTAATCTCACAACAAAAGGAAATGATGAAAGAAAGACTTGAAAAAGATTGGATTCCTCGTTTTCAAATTGATGTAAAGATAAAAAAGCGTATGGAAACTTCTACATACATTACTTATAGTGTTGCTTATAATGTAACTCTTGGCGGTGCGCATGGCTCATATTATTATTCTGAGTCTAGCATAAATAAGAATACAGCGTGTCCGCTGACGCAGACTGTTGATACTACAAAGGTTTTACAAATTCAGCCTCTTCTGCGTAAGGGCATTTTAGGTTATTTAAAGAGTAATGGCATCGAAAATGTTGAGAGTGATTACAAAAACTATTTGTTTCTTCCTGACGATGGTCATTTTCCCTTGCCTGTTCACCTTGCTAGCCTGACAAATGAAGGAGTAAAATTTTTTTATCAGCAATACGAAATCGCCAGTTACGCTGTGGGCGTTGTCTCTTTCACAATTCCTTACGATGCAATATTGCCATTTCTTTGTAGAGAGGCGAAAACTCTTGTTGAAAATGAATAGAAATATGATGAAGAAAAAGGTTAATGGGATAGTGTACATCTTCGTCTCTGCTTCCAAGTCCTGGATATCAACACCATTTAACTCTTCCGTTCTTGTATTTCCATTTGAATCTTTCGCACCTTTCCTTGAATAAGGACGTCCTTGCTTATCGGTTCGCGCGGTGTCTCGCCAAGTTGAAGCTGACGGTTCGTTGCCTTGTCGCCCTGCACCGCATCAAACTACTTGTTTATCAGAACCGTAATTGTTTTGGTCTCTCATACCAGGCATTGTACTGTGCATCGCGGAAAGCGATAATCCCTGTTGCGTTCCAGTCCGTGCTTCGCCATCATGTAGACCTTCACCTTGTCGTAGCCTCCAAGTTTCCTGCTCAGCTCATGGTAAGCCTTGCGCAACGGCTCAAGGAAGAACGTGTTGAACTGCTCCATCTGGTTCTTCGCCATGCCGTGCGAACGCGTCTCGGCAAGATACGCGTCCTCAAAGATTCCCAGCCTGTGAAGGCCGTGCTCCTTGGCAATGGCCTCCTGTGCCTTGCGCACGGGAAGCATCGAGTCCTGGAGCGTTATGCGCGCAAGCACCGAACGGCGCTGCAGCTCCCTGTTGTATTCGCCCATTGCCGTACCGTCGGCAAACAGGTGTCCCCTGTAAACAGGAGCCGTCTGCCACAGGGCATCCTCCGCAAGGAACTTGTTCACCCTCGCGGCAAACTGTGCCGTCGTCTCGTTCGGCATCCTTTGAGGCGGCGTAGGCCTCTGCGCATGCTCCGGCAAGCGGTTTCTCCTCAGCCACTGCTCCATCTCCTTTTGGAACTTGCTGTAGCTCCTGAGGGAAAATTTAGGCTCATCGTGCAAATTTTCCTCCGAAACGCCTGGATTCTCGAAATCTTTTATTATCTTTGCAGCAGAATCAAGGTCTTGCTTGCCTATTTCCTGCTGAACGTACTGGGACGCTGAGGAGAGCCAAGCAAGACCTTTCTCTTTGTCCACCCATTTCAACGTTCCGTTCTGAACGATGGGATATACTATATCCGCCACATTCCTTCCATGGACTGAGCGAATGTCGTTCACTTCGAGTATGTCCCCACCATCCTGTATCTGCTTGTTCAACTCAATGGCTACACATACGTTCTTGCCGTCACGGTCTCGCATTTCAGTAAGCACACCCAGTGCGTTGTCGCTACGCTGGAACACGAAGATGGGTTGTGCCAAGTGGCTCGGCATATCTGCGAACGCCTCTATGCCCACATTGTGCTTTTTCACGCTTCCCTTTGCGAGTATGCGCTGACGCATTACAATGGGAAGATCGGGGAGAAACATACGCATCACACCGTATGGCTTGCCAAGATGCAGCATCTCGCTCGTCTTCATCTCTCCATTCGCATATCTTTCCAGCTCATTATTGAACCTCTCGTTGGCTTGTCTCAGCGAGAAGCGCACATCTGCCTTTCGGGAGTTGAAACGCTGTGAGGGCAGAATGACGTTGCCCTTGTCGTCACGCGTTACAAGGTCGTTAAGTTTTCGGTTGTTCTTGGCGTTCTTATACTTATATTCCTTACCATCGTCAAAGCCAAACTCGTTGGCATCATTGCCGTCCCACCAAAGCTCATCGACAGGCACTTCATCCTCAATGATGCGGTACTTGCCTTCAAGACGGTGGTCTCCGTGCATCTCAGCATACTTTCTTGAAGGAGTGACCCAGTCGCCATTACGCAACTTGCCCTCCTTGACCGAAGTGGGTACGGCACGGTACACCCTCACCTTCACGCCTTGCTCTCCGCGGCGTATGGTATCAATGGCATCTTGTATGGCTTTCGACGATTCCCTGCCGTGGGGCGTGTCCTGCAGATAGCGTTCGGGATGCGTGAAATAGTCGTCGGGATGCGAACTGTATCCCAGCGCCATGTCCTCCACATTAACGTCAGGGGCGTTGTCCTCCACGTCCGCACGTCTCGCCTCTTCGCTCTCGTACCCCGGATTTGACGGGGCAGCCCATGCACCCACACCTTGGTACTCGCTTGAAACATCGCCATAGCCCTTGCGTCTTGCCGCCTCGTCGAGCATTTCCCTTGCGGTAGCCTCGTTACCCTTGTCAAGGGCTTCCATATACTGCTTGTCTATGTCCTCGTCAGAAAGCAACGACAGTTCGTCCAAACGTTTCTGTCGCTTGGCCTGCTCCTCCTCCGCTTTCTTGCGTGCGGCCTCCATCACGCTGCGCTCTTTCATGACCTCCTCTTCATACTGTCTTTGCAGCTCTTCAAGGTTGCCGTAACGGGAGTACAACTCTTTCTTAACGTCGTTGAACCACCGTTTGAACTCCAGCAGTTTCATGCCCGTGTGGGCTATGCGGCACGTCCTGCGGATGTTCCCCATCGCCGCGTGGGCACTCTGCACATTACCTATTTGCATTGCCTCTTCATAGTCTGCCACATCCTTTGGGTCAACGCCGTATCTTTCGGCAATGTCCACTCCGTCCGTCTTTTCCCTCAAAGAGAATTTTTGCCTCTCGCCGTTGATATTTCCGGAATTATCCTTGGCGGTCTCAGAAATATTGCTTTCCTTTGCAACGGAAACGGCATTGCCACTGGTTCGTGCGCTTGATTGCGTGTTTGTGGAAACTCCACTCAACGACTCTGGTATTGCCGTTTTTCTATTTGAATAGAAATCGTGGAATATTTCCTTGTTCGCTTTCTTATCCATATAGACAGTATACCTTACACCATCTATATTTTTCTGATAAACCACATTGGTCCCTTTGTCAATTCTCGTTCCATTCTTTATAATATCTGGTATGAGAGTGACTTCATCATAGGATATAGAGCCATTGTCTTTGCCTACATGACGGAATATGCTATGCTTTGTTCCTGCATTTGGCTCATTGCCTTGTTGCATTTCCAAATTTATGGGAATACCCTCATGGTTGGTTAATGCAACAGTCTGCCTATCATACTTGCCACTATAAGTGTCCACAACAACACGTTCCTCGTCAGACAATTCCTTTCCATCGAAGTGCTTGCCAATCTTCGCCATGTGCTTGTTGGTGCGTGTACCCATGTGGCTCTCGCCACCGTCACCATACAGGAATATCTGGTCTTCCCTCGCCACGTCCTCCGTCTCCGACGCAAGCGAACGCCTGCGCTCATCGGAACTCATGCCCATGCGCTTCTCAACGTTGCGAGCTTCTACCTCGCCGGCAAGAGACTGGTAAAGTTCCATGTCAGACTTGTCTTCCAAGGCAGAGGTGAGTTTGTTGACCTTCTCGAAAGCATCCATGTTGCCGTCGGGTATATCTTCCTTGTATTCCTCTGCAATGCGTTTCAACTCCTTGATGGCCTCGTCCACATGATAGCCGCTTTCAGCTATCTCTTGGGCGTTCTTGTCTTCGGGGTATT
>CAVAPC010000027.1:0-36088 GCA_963590505.1 uncultured Alistipes sp.
TCTTTTTAGACTGTCCAAGATTTTTGCCTAATCCACACGTTTTTGCAAGTGACCCAAATTTCTTTGGATTCTATTCTTTCGAGGAGGTAATAAACCAAATGGAGTTTATCCAAAAAGTCTTTGATCAAAGAAAAGACGAGCAACTTAAAGTTGAACAACTGTTGCCTGTATACCCATACTATTTCGGAAAAGGACGAACTCGTCCCACAAGCCATGTTTTGTTGAATTAACAGGTGCCGATGTGATAGCCAAAGTTTTGGGAAAAATCCACGGCGAAGCAGTGGAGGCCGTCACTGTAGGTGTACCGGATTTTCCAGCCGTGACAGTCGCATATGGCCTTCGCGATGGCAAGCCCCAAACCGTTGCCACCCTTGTTCTGCACGGGACGGTAGAAGCGGTTGAAGATGTGGGATGGCGACAATGACGGTTCGTCGGAAGTGTTCTCCACGCTGAACGTTTCCGCATCGACGCTTACTTTTATAGTTCCGCCAGGGATATTGTGCCTCACGGCATTGACGAACAGGTTGTTTACCAAACTCTCCAGCAATGCACTGTTGGCACGGACATACACCGGCTGCTGGGGGTGCTGCCTTATTATGTGCAGTTGTCCCGACACGGTTTCGAGCGAAGGCATGAGCTGGTCGACGAATGCGTCGAGGTTTATATTCTCGTTCAAGTCATACTGGGAGTTGTCTATCTTGGCAAGCAACAGCAGGTTGCGGTTAAGCCGCGAGAGGCGCGACGTCATCTGAAAGAGGTCGTGTATTATCTCAGCCTGCCTTTCGGTTAGCTCGGGCTGCTGCAATAGTATCTCCAGCTTTGCCTGGAATATGGCAAGCGGCGTCTGTAGCTCGTGCGAGGCATTCTCCGTGAACTCTTTCTGCGCCCTATAGCTGTCCACGCTCTTTGCCATCAGCCGGTGGAGCGAACTGTTGAGCATGTTGAACTCCTTCACGTCGCTTTGCGGCAGAGCGGGCACTTCTTCTTTCTCCAGCCGGAAAGCCTCAATCTTGTCGAGCGTCTGACTGAACGGCCTCCACAGTTTTTTCGACACGAGGCGCATCGTCAGCGTAACGCCCACGGCAAGCAACACCGTGATGAGCACGTATTGCAGCATGATGCCTTTCATTATGTCCTGCTCAAGGTCCAGCGGCGGCACCCCTCGCCCACTCTGCACTGCCTCGATGAGGTCCTGCATGTCTTCGGCATAGTAGTTCTTCGTAAGATAATAGAATGCCGGTGCCGCAAGGGCAAAGAGCATCACAATGCATGCGATGAAGCGGGTCATCGACTTGCTGAGCAGACTTTTCATTCTCCTGTCCATTTGTATCCCATGCCGTAAACGTTCTGTATGCAGTTCTCAGCCCCTGCCTCGGCGAGCTTGGCCTTAAGGTTCTTTATGTGCGTGTAGACAAAGTCGAAATTGTCCATCATGTCGGCAAAGTCGCCGCTCAGGTGTTCGGCAATGGCGCTCTTCGATAGCACACGGTTGCGGTTGCCTATGAAGAAGAGCATCAGGTCGTATTCCGACTTTGTCAGCACGACGGGCTTGCCGCCCACGGCGACGCTTTTCGCAAGCAAATCAATCCTTATCCCGTTGTTCTCAAGCACATTGCTGGCAGCAAACTCCTTGCGCCGTATCACGGCATAAATGCGCATGCCCAGTTCCGCCAGATGGAACGGCTTGGACAGGTAATCGTCGGCTCCTATCTGCAGGCCCTTTATCTTGTCGTCGAGCGAATCCTTTGCCGACACAATTATGACGCCTGCCGGATTGTTTCTGCGCTTTATGTCGCGCAGTATGTCTAGTCCGTTGCCGCCGGGCAGCATAAGGTCGAGCAGCACGCAGTCGTAGTCGTAGAAGCGCACCCTGTTCAAGGCATCGGCATAGTCGAAAGCCTGCTCGCACACATACTTCTCCGTTTTCAGATAGTCCACAATGCTGTCGGAGAGTTTGTGCTCGTCTTCTATTATCAGTATCTTCATTGGCGTAGAGCAGTTTCGTGAGAGTCTATTTGCAAAGCATCACAATGCTGCCTGCCGTTATGAGCAGTGCCCCGGCTATGACCTTCGGACTGGCGGGCTCCTTTAGAAACAGGAACGAGAGACAGATGGTTATCACAACGCTGAGCTTGTCGATCGGCGCCACACGCGACACGTCGCCCATCTGCAGCGCCTTGAAATAGAACAGCCACGAGAGCCCAGTGGCAGCCCCCGAGAGTAGAAGGAAGAGCCACGTGTGCGCCGGTATGCTTTTAGCCTCGCCCAGATGGTTGCCTGCCAGGGCGATGCCCCATGTAATGCCGAGCACCACGGTGGTGCGGATGGCCGTGGCAAGGTCTGAATTGATGTCTTTCACTCCCACTTTTGCAAATATCGCCGTCAGTGCGGCAAAGAACGCAGAAAGCAGTGCGTAATACTTCCACATACAATAAATGTTTTATGATGTTTTGTATATAACGCAAAGTTACCGTGCAAAATTGTGGAAATGCTGAAGAAACCGTTTTTTTTCTATTTGTGTCCGCTAAAAGTTGAATCTAGCAGACGCGTTGACGCGGAGGGGGATATGCCCAACGGATGGTATTCGGGACGGGACCGCGGAGAGGGATACGAAAACGGGACTGTCTATCTGTCGAACAACCCTGCAAAGGCCGTGGAGTTTGTCTTCGGCCACGAAATTTACAGCAAAACTCGCAAGAGAATGCATGCCTAAAATTGCGCAAGTTGTTTTATAAACATTACTTTTAAAGCGAAAATTTGTAATTTTGCATTTTAAAGCAACGTGAGACATGAAGGTAAACAGAAGATACATAGGGATTGCATTTTTCCTTTTACTGTTGTTTGGGGTGTGCCCCCGCTGCAAGGCGGCGCTCCAGCCCGAATATTACTATCGGTGGACGTCGCTTCCTACGGAGCGGCTGCTGACGATGGGAAACCGCTATTCGGATAATAACATGGCCCCCGACAGTGCGCTGGTCTGCTATACCATCGTCGCCAACCGCTACCGCAAAGACATGAACGACAAGGATCGGCGCGACTGCGCACGCGCTTACATCGGTAAGTGGTATGTCTATTTCTTTTGTTTCTTCGACTATGCCAAGTCCTATGAGTGTCTCTCCAAAGCCGAGGAACTCTCGGAGGATTTTCCCGATGTGACGTCGCGCATCTACCTCAACTTTGGTGCGATGTACCAGACGATGGCGGAGCAAGGTAAAGACAAAAAGACGCTCCGCAAAGCTCTCGCATATTACGAGAAATGTTTTGCTCTGCGCGAAAAGGCCCATGGCGAGGATGTGGACATGGCTTTCGCCAATATCGTCTCCGTGAGCTACGACTTGGGCGAGCTGTCCCGGGTGGCAAAGGTACGCAACGAGTATGAGAAGATGACCGCATCACACCCCAATGTGGTGCAACGGTATGGTCTCTTGCTTTACGCTGGCAACCGCTTCTTGTCCCGGCAGCAATACGCCAAAGCCGAAGAATGTTTCCTTCAGCAAGAACGCATCATGGCTGGAGACAGGCCCCACTTGCGCTATTGGGTCGTTGCGAAGATCAATCGTGCCAAGGCGTGCCGTTTGAGGGGCGATAACGATGCGGCAGAGCGGATATACCGTGAAGCCCTTGCCGCTGCGGTGCAGAACAATATGAAGGATGCGGAACTGGAATTGTACGACCATTTGGCGGAACTCTATGCCTCACATGGAGACGTGGCGGCTGAGAATCAATACCGCACCCATTACCTTTCTTTGAAAGACACGTTGCTCAACTACCGCCAGCTGATGAGTGTGAACGAGATGCGGTTTGTCAACAGCATGAAGCTGGTGGACGAACAGGAGGCGCAAATGGAGTTGCGGCGCCAGCGTCAGTCGCTCGCTCTTGGCGTGGCAGTAGGCGCGGCATTGCTCATTCTTGGCTTCTTGTTGGTGCTATGGCGCAAGAACAAGCTGCTGAGTGCGCAGAACGAAAGTCTCTACGAGAAAACTGTCGCCACGCTCCGCAACGAGGAGCAGGAGCGCAAACGGCGTGAGAGTTTGGAGCGGGAACTGACGCAGATGAAAGAATCCATGCCGCAAAAGAAAGAGAAATATACGTATAACAATCTCAGCGAGGAAGACAAACACACGCTGACAAGCAGCATACTGCACGTGATGGAAACGAGCGGGGAGATTTATTCTCCCGAGTTCAGTGCGGAAAGGCTTGCCGAATTGGCGGGATCACGATATAAGCTGGTCTCGCAAGTCATTAACGAGACCTACAAAGTGAACTTCTCTTCCTTTCTCAACGAGTATCGGATTAAGGAAGCTTGCCGCCTAATGTCCGACCACGACCATTATGGGCATCTCACCCTCGAGGCCATATCGCAAGGCGTGGGCTTCAAGTCGCGTGCCTCGTTTGTCAATGCTTTTAAGAAATTTACAGGGCTTACACCCTCTCAATTTCTCCAGATGGCAAGAAAAGAAAGCTGATTGCCAGAGGTTTTCGGCAACTCCGGAGCACGACACAACAACATACCCAAACAGGTACTTGTACGTTTAAAAACCTGTTTTCATACAGACGAAAGCCGCAAAACTTTGTAGGCTAATAGGTTATTTGGTACTTTTGTCAATGAATTAAATGTTGAACGTAATAAATCGTACAGGCTTATGAAGAAAACTCTATTCTTTCTCATCGCATTGTTCACGCTTGGACACGCTGCGATGGCACAGAAACTCTCATCAGGCAGTCTGCTCAAACAAGACGCTTCCGTATCTCAGAAGAATAAGCGGAAGACTGCGCCACGCCAAGCAGACGCTACCGCTACCCCTTATTGGGTGAATGCGAAAAGCTATTACACGGAAGACGGCATTTACAATGCGGAGCAAGGACAGTACTGCGCTTACCGCACAGACCTGACTTTCGACGGAAACAAGGTCTATCTGAAAGGGTTTGTGGACACAGGCTACTTCCAGATAGGTTCTGTCGCAGACATAGAAGGCGTCTATGATGCCACTGCCAAGACCATCACCATCAGCACTCCTGGCTACTCCGAGGAGCGAACCATCGACGACTACGCCAAATATGGCGACGTGAGCTACTATGGGCAAGACTGTTCCGTGGTGCTCTTAGCGGGAGATTTCTCCAGTCAGCCGGATGCCAGCGGACAGTATGGACTGGAGACCACAGACCAGCTGGTATTCGATGTGAGCGACGACCTTACCACGCTCACCCCGCGTACAGGCTTTGGCTTGTGGGTTCTTACCAAAAAGGACTGCACCCCTTACGGCTGCATCAATTTCTATCAGAAAGGATTGGTCAGCATTGAGCGGATGACAGAGGAAGCTAATCTTGCTTTCCTGCCCTCTGATGTCCATTTTGAAGGAGCCAATGTCACCGCAGGCGCAACCTTGAAGCAAACAGTCAAAATCGTAAACAAGGGTTTGACTGATACCGACTATACGGGTAGCGTCAATGGCGACGGTCTGCAACTCGCCGCCTATCGTTCGATAGAGGCTGGTGGCGTACAAAACGTCTACGTCCAGTTGATACCCAAAAAGGCGGGTGAATTTGCAGGAACGGTTTCCGTTTACTCTCCCTACAAGACCACACAGGCTACGCTCAACGTGACAGCCACAGTGGGTGACGCCCCCGACTTCAGCCAGATCGTAAAGGAAGGCGACATCGCCTTCAACATCGGAAACGATTACCCATTCGTCATCACCGACACCATCACGGGTAGCCCCGTAGCCGTGAGCACCAACGGAGGCAGCAACTCCTCTTCTTCACTCTATGCCAACTTCGCTGTTCCCGAGGGAAAGGTTGGTGTCGTCAGCTGGAAGGGCATCAAGCAAGGAGGATACAGCAACGGAATGAACATCCAGCTCAACGACAGCGTGGTCTTCAATGATAGTTACAGTCATGGCATGGACGTAAGCAGTTTTACAGACGATATTAGTAATATGCTCGTTTTGAAGCCCGGCACCTATGTGCTTCAGTTCTCTAACGTAACGAACATGGACTGGGACGGTACGGGCAACGTGCGCTTGCGCGCTTACGTCTACGACTTGGCTCTTCGCCTCTACGAAGAGCAGGAACACTTGGCTGTGCTGAAAAGCGATGTATTGGATTTCGGCGAGCACTTTTTTGATCGTCTGAGTGTGCGCGACACCTTGACCGCCACACTGATCAATGTCGGCACAGCATCATTATGCCTTACGAGCATTGATGGTCAAGGAGCTTTTGGTGGTGTGATGGACGATGAGACGGCATCCTTCGGACAGGAGTTGCCCGTACAGATTGCCTATGAGTCGGGCGAACTTGGAGAGCATAACGGTTCGGTCATGATCAATACCAATGGCGGTTTCTACTATGTTGCGTGCAAAGCGTCTAATGTGGCAATTCCTGTAGACTACCATCCAATCGTTACCAGTGGCGACTTCTCATTCAATACATCGGCCAACCATCCTTTCAGCGTTGAGAACAATACGGCATTCAACTCTACCGCAAAGCATAAAGTGGACGGCAACACCGACTTCGACTCTTTCCTTGAGGCTTCCTTTGAAGTACCCGAGAACCAGGTAGGCGTGCTCGGATGGACCGCACACAATAGCTCGGCAGATTTTCTATACTTCATGGGCGACACCGCACTCGTCACGGGTACACGCATCACCATTGATGGTGAAAAGAAAATGGAGTTTGCCGGCGAGGACGTGGATGCTAGTTCATCCAACTATCAACCCGAAGACCTCGTGCTTGGCCCTGGCCGTCATACGGTACGTTTCTTCTATCTGAAGAAGGATAGCACACCGAAATATGATGACCGCCTAGACATCTCCAACCTCTCGCTCAACCTCACCGATGGTGTGGAAAGTGTGACCAAGGATAGCGGTGAGATTCTCCGCACTGAATACTACACGGTAAACGGTCAGCGCATCGCACGACCACAGCGAGGCATCACCATCGTCAAGACAGTCTATTCTGACGGAACGTCCCAAACGGTGAAGGTGACAAAATAGGCAGAAACAAAAAATTATAACGCTCGGTAACTATCTTTGCTAATCGGTAAGAAAAGCAAAGATAGTTCTTTTTTTTGCCTAAAGGCCTCATTTTCTTCAATGCGTCTATCATCAGGTTCAGTCACTCCTTATTGCCGGACAGTTGCCCTTTTTGGTTGATTGCGAAAAAAAATGCCCTGTGGCAGACGGCTCCCGTATACAGGGGACACCTGTTTGCGGACAACGCAAAGCTATCGTGCAAAATAGTGGAAATGTTGAAGAAACCGTTTTTTCTGCCGACACACTCACGGGGCTTGGGGCGCTCTATGACTTGCCGGAGGTGGCATACAGACCGATGCATGCGCCGATGAAGCCTCCGCTGTCATGCGTGCTCAGGAGGGCTGCGTCAACGCCAACTGCCAGTGGCTGGTAAGGCTCGTCGCCCACGGCATAGAAGAAGTCGTAGTATTGTCCATTGCCCGCAATCTTCAGTCGCAGCGTGCCCTCAGTGAGCGGTGCGGAGGCAATTACCACACTGTTGCCCTTGCAGGTTAGTTTCAGTTCCACAACCGGCTTGCCACTGCGCATGGTCTTGCCGCAGGTTATGTTGTTCGTCTCGGTCTGCAGGAGTGCGAAGCCTGCCAACTGTTTGTCGTCAGTAGGCGTGAAGTCGAGCTGCGTCTCGCAGGAGAAGTTCTCGTGCTGCTGCCGGCAGAATATTGCCGACGGGCTTTCGCGCTGGTATATGTTTGCCTTCTTGGGTTTTATCGTTATGCCCTGTGCTGACAACGTGTAGAACGCCGTATGGTTGCGCAGGAACATCCACTTGGCCGACAGCTTAGCGCCGTCGAACCTGTCAGTGTATGCAAAGTTGCCCGTGTTGTTCAGTCCCTCAATGTGTTTCAGTCCTGTTTTGTCGCCCACAGTAGGGATTGCCTTGCCCTTATCCAGTATTACGGGCCACCCGTCTTTCCACGTCACGGGCAGAAGATAAGTGTCGCGACCGGTGTTGTAGAGTACGTTCTTGTCGTATGGCCTGCATCCAAGGAACACCGCCCACCATTGTCCGTTCTTGTCCTTCACCATGTCGGCGTGCCCAGCGCTCGACACATAGTCGTCGCGGTCGGCCGGGAGCCCCTCGCGCTGCGTCAGAATGGGGTTGCCGGAGTATTCCTCCCACGGTCCTTTAGGGTTCTTTGCCCTGAACACCACCTCGCTGTGCCACTCGCCCGTGCCGCCCTCCGCGCAGATGAGATAAACGTACTTTCCGTTGCGGAAGATGTGCGGACCCTCAATCCATATGGGCTTTTCGGAGACGTGTGTGCCGCCTCGCACAATCTGAATGGGATCGCCCTTGATGGAGTCGCCCGCCACGTCGAACTCGAAGAGCCTTATGGCGCGCTGCCCCTCATAGTCGTCTCCGCCGTTCACTGGTGCGTTGTGCACGATGTAAGCCTTGCCGTCTTTGTCGAAGAAGAAAGACGGATCTATGCCTTCAATCTTCTTCAGATATATTGGGTCGCTCCATCCCTTGGCGGGATCCTTGGACTTTACGAAGAAGTTGCCTATGCCGATGTTTGTCGTTATCATGTAGAACGTCTTGTTCTTCTCGTTGTATGATATGGCGGGGGCGAATATTCCGCCCGACGTGTTCTGTCCCTTCAGCGGCAACTGGCTCTCGCGGTCGAGCACGTGGCCTAGAGGCTGCCAGTTTACGAGATCCTGGCTCTCGTAGAGCGGCACGCCGGGAAAGAACGAGAACGACGAGTTAACCAGATAGAACTTGTCGCCCGCACGGCATACCGACGGGTCGGGCTGGAAGCCAGCCATTACGGGGTTGAAATACTGACGGTTGTGGTCGATGGTCTTCTCAAACCGCTGGTCGTTGCCTTGGTAAGAGAAGCTGCGGAACACGGCGTCTTGTGCCGAAGCAGCCGTTGCAGCAAACAGTGAGATGGCTGCAAAGAGTTGTGTGTAGTGTCTCATGGGTGTTTTTCTGTATGTTATTGTCTGTGGCGAGAAATTTGTCTGTCGCGAAGCAACTCTCCCACATTAAGCAAAGGTAAGCATAAAATCCGGAAATCCGCGCTACATTTAGCAGAATTTGTTGTGCCGGCGACTATACAATGCGCATATGAAAGAACTTGCGGCGCATCGTCATTTTCATGCAGCAGGAAGAAGCCGGCCGTTGGAGGAGCATTGCTGCTTTTGTCCAACCGCCGGCTTTAATTCATTGGTGCTCAATGCGTCTGCACGCTATCTGTTAGATGTAGTTGAAGCCGTGGATTGCCTGTATAAAGCGCTCTGCATAGTCCCACGAAGTGTATGGCCAGCTGAATCCCAGTCGACGCAGAACCTGTGTGGTGTAAGCGTTGTCGAAGCCGAGCCAGCGCACCACGTGCTGCGTGTCGTCCTCGTCGTAGGCAAAGAGCGGCTGCAGCTTTGCCACCACCTTCTCGTCCTTCAGTTTTTCCTGAATCATCGCGTTGAACGCGTCTTCCTCCATCGGCTTGATGTCCACGCCCACGGTGTGCAGGATGTCGAGCACGTCGCCCAGCGGGATGTTGTGGTTGTTGTAGGGATGGAACACTGCCATGTCCTTCGGTGTCTGTGCGAGCAGGCGTATGGCCTGGCACACGGAGTCGATTGGCGAGAACTCGCACGGCTCGTCGAGCGAAGCATAGGTGACACACTGCAGAGTGGCCAGGGCTGCGATGCGTCCCATGAAGGCGTTGCTCTTGAAGTTTATCTGGAACTCGCCGTCGCTGTTGCGCGGTGCCAGGTTGCCCACGCGCATTATCTTTGCGCTTAGCCCCTTGTCGCGGATGGCCGTGAGCACGATCTTCTCTGCCTCGTATTTCGACCGCACATACTGGTTGTCAAGTCCCTGCCCGTAGTCGAACATGTGTTCGTTGAGCAGCGTGCTCACTGCCGGCACTCCGTCAACGCTCTGTCCTGCAATGCTTGCCGTGGATATGTGCACCAGTCGCGCACCGTTGGCCAGACACCAGTCAACGAGCAGGCGCACGCTCTCCACGTTGACCTTCTCTATGTCGTTGCCGGCAGAGAAGTGCTTCACGTTGGCTGCGCAGTTGAACACCGTGTCGGCGTCCGCCGGCAGCTTCTGCATGCAGTCCGGGTCGGTCAGGTCGCCTTCTATCACGCGTATGCGGCTGTTGAAGAGTTCCTCGTCGATGTTGTCGAAATAATAGAAGAAGAGCGTGCGCAGACGGCTCTCTGCCGACAGCTTCTGCTTTCCGCGCATCACGCAGTATACTGTGCCGCTCTCGTTCTTCAGCAGTTCGTGGAGCATGTGTATGCCCATATATCCCGTTGCGCCTGTCAGCACCACGTTGCCTATGCCCTGGCTCTCGCCCTTGCGCAGAGCGTCGAGCGTGTTGGCCTCAAGCACGTTGGCGAATGCCGACTTGGGCAGCTCGTCGTCTTTCCGTATGGTTATCGTCCTTGTCGTCTCGGCCGTCTTCGCCGTGTTCTGCATGATGTCGATGAAGATGGCAAGGCTGCGCGGCGTCTTGTATTTGAACAGGTCCTTGAACGTTACGGTGTATCCTTTTGACATTAGTGCCGCCACCACCTTGATGGCACTGAGCGACGTGCCGCCGAACTTGAAGAAGTCGTCGTTGGCCCCCACCCTCTCTCTCTTCAGCACGTTGGCATATGCCTCGGCTATTGCCACCTCTATGTCGCCCTCTGGCGCCACGAAGCTGTCCTGCTTTGCCTCCGTCAGCTGCGGTTCGGGCAGAGCCCGCGTGTTGGCCTTTCCGTTTGGCGTGAGCGGCATCTCGTCGAGCTGCATGAATGCCGTGGGCACCATGTATTCGGCAAGGCGTTCCGACAGGTACTCCTTCAGTGCGTCTACGTCAATCTTCCTGTCGGCAGTGTAGTAGGCGCACAGGTGCTGCACGCCACCCACTTCCTTCACCACCACGCTCTTCATTCTCACGCCCTCGAACTGTCCGATTAGTGTCTCTATCTCGCCCAGCTCGATGCGGAATCCGCGCAGCTTCACCTGACTGTCGATGCGCCCGAGATATTCCAGCAGTCCGTCTGCGTTGTAGCGCACGAGGTCGCCGGTGTGGTAAATCTTGACCGGTTTCCCCGCCACGTTGATGTTGCAGAACATCTTTGCCGTGAGCTCTTCGCGGTGCCAGTAGCCGCGTGCAATCTGCGGTCCGCTCAGGCACAGCTCTCCTGCCACGCCCATTGGGAGCAGATGCCCCTCAGTGTCGACCACCAGTCCGAGGTGGTTGTAAACGGGACGGCCGATGGGAATGTTGTCGTAGTCGCGTCCCGGCTCCACGTCGAAGAAGGTTGTCTGCACGGTGAACTCCGTCGGCCCGTAGCCGTTGATTAGGCGGCACTGGCATGGCGGTGCGACGGTCATCTTCTCGCCGCCCACCATCATGTGCTTCAGCGGCAGGTCGGGATACGCCTGAAGGAGCATCAGTCCGAGCTGCGTGGTGAACGTGGCGCCCGTTATGCCGTTCTGGGCTATGAAGTCGCGCATCAGGGCGAAGTCCTTGCGTGCGCACTGCGGTATGGGATAGAGCGTTCCGCCCACGGTGAGCACGGGATAGAGCGATTCCACCGATGCGTCGAACGAGAAGCTAGCGTGGCAGCACACGCGGCTCTCTTCGGTGAGATGCCACTCGTTTGTCACGAAGCGCATGTAGTGCGCCTTTGCGCTCTGCGGTATCATCACGCCTTTCGGCTTGCCCGTTGAGCCGGAGGTGTATATCATGTATGCCAGACAGTCGGGCGTTGCCTCGTTGAACGGGTTGGCCTTTTCATCGTCGCACGTGGCGAGGAAGTCGTCGAGGAATATCACCGTGCCCTGGTATCCGTCGAAGTCACCGCCGGCGTTCTTCTCGTCGTAGACGGCATGCGAGGTGATGAGCACCTGGCTCTCCGAGTCTTCCAGCATATACAAGAGCCGGTCGTTGGGATAGTCGTAGTCCAGCGGCACGTATGCGCATCCCGCCTTCTCTATTCCGATGGCTGCAACGAGGAATTCCTTCTGGTATCCCATCATGATGCTGACGAAGGGCGATTCTCCCTTTCCTGCTCCCGACTGTGCGAGATGCTGCGCGAGCGCTCCCGACAGGTTGTCGAGCTGGCTGTAGGTATACTGTCCCTGCTCGTCGACCACTGCCGTGTTGCCTGGCGTCTTCTCTGCCTGGCGCATGAAGAGCGAGGGGAAGGTGTCGTTGGGATCGACGTCGAACGCCGTTCCTGCCGACAGTTCCATTATCTGCTCGGCATGACTGTCGTCAACAAGCGCCACGTCGTGCAGCGTCTCACACTGCCACAGGTGCTGTGCCACGCATGCAGCCGACTGCAGGAGCGTCTGCATGTCGTCGCTGCCGTAGCGCATGCCGTCGTATTCTATGTTCATGCGGTAGTCAGTGCCTTCGGGGAATATTGTCATTGCGATGGGCAGTCGTGCCGTGTCGAGGTCGAGCAACATGCGCGTCGTGCCGCTGTCGCCGCTCTCGTCCATCACTCCGCCTTGAAACACGCACATGATGCCGGCACGCAGGTTGTGGCGTTCCACAAGGTGAGTGTACGGGAAGAAGTCGCGGGCGTAATTCTCCGTCAGCACCTTCTGCATGGCCTTCAGGTATGCCGCCGTCGTGGCTTTTCCATCGACGCCTATTGTCACGGGCAGAGTCTTGACGAACATGCCCACGCTCTGCATCAATGCCGGACAGGCGTTGCGGCCGCCCGATATGGTCAGGTAGAGCGGATTCTCCTGGCGCGTCATACGGCTCAGCGTCAGGGCAAACGCCGCTTGCATGTAGTTGCTCACCGTCACGTCGGCCTTGCGGCATGCTTCATCTATGTCCTTTGCGGGGAATGCCATCGACACTGTGCCCATTGTAACGCCATCGGGCGTGGTGGAATCGGGTATCACCGTCGCCTCGGCTCCACTTAGCAGCTTGCCGTAATATTCCTCCGCCTCAGCGTAAGCCTTACCCTTCAGCAGCTCTTGCTCATAGAGCGCATAGTCGAAACCTGTTACGCTCTCGCCCTCGGGCTGCTTGCCGTCGTAGGCGGCGAAGATGTCGTCGAAGAGCACGTCTATCGACATGCCGTCGAACACGGTGTGGTGTGCGTCCATGAAGAGATAAACCGCCTCGGGGCTCTTCACCACCTCCATGCGCAGCAGGTCGTCGGCAAGCAGGTTGAACGGATGCACCTTTGCCTGGAAATATTCCTTGCCGGGCTCTGCCGCCACCGTTGTCACCGTCACGCTGACCTTCGCCTCGTCCCTGCGCTGCATCATCACCTCGCCGTCCTTCACGGCAAAGCGTGCCTTCAGCATGGGGTGAGCCTCAACGGCAGCCTCTGCCGCGCGTGCCAGCCTTTCGGCGTCCTTGTCGGCAAACCTGTAGAGCACGGGGATGTTGTACTGTGTGGTGCCGCTGTTCAGCTCCCAGTCCACATACAGTCCGTGAACGTTCTCCGTCAGCGGATAGTATTCCCTCCTGTCGTATTTCATCTGCGGTGCGTCCTCGCCTGAGGCCTGGTCCACGCGTGCCGCGATGCCGCGCACTGTCGGGTCGGCCAGCAGGTCCTTTATGGCTATCTGCACGCCCAGTCTGCGCGAGAGGTTTCCGCCCAAGCGCATGGCAACGATCGACGTCACGCCCATGTGTCGCAGGTTTGTTGCCACGCCGAACTGGTCGTTGCCCAGCAGCTCTGCCACAATGTCGAATATCTTCTGCTCCGTCTCCGTCTGCGGTGCCACAATCTCTTCCATCTCCATCTGCGGCACGGGCAGTTCCTTGCGGTTCACCTTGCCGTTTGGCGTGAGCGGCAGCTTGTCCATCCTGACGTAGATTTCGGGCACCATGAAGTCGGCGAGCGCCTCGCCCAGATACTTGCCCAGCTCATCGTGGTCAATGTCCTCTCCGGCGGTGTAATACGCGCAGAGCATCTGCACGCCGTTCACCTCTTTCACTGCCACTGCCGACGTGGCGATGCCGGCGTATTGCGACAGGCGCGACTCTATCTCGCCAATCTCTATGCGCAGTCCGCGCAGCTTCACCTGTCCGTCCATACGGCCCATGAACACTATGTCGCCATCTGCGTTCCACTTCACCAGGTCGCCCGTGCGGTACATCCTCTCGCCGTCGGCCTCGACAAACTTGGCTGCCGTCATCTCGGGGTTGTTCAGGTATCCGCGGCTCACGCCCTCGCCTGCCACGCACAGCTCGCCTGCCATGCCCTGCGGCACGGGGTGCATGGTGTCGTCCATGACATACAGGCGGTAGTTTGCCAGCGGACGGCCTATCGGGGCGTCCTCGAAGTCGCGGCGCAGCTGGTAGAACGTTGAGAAGAGCGTGCACTCCGTGGGTCCGTATACGTTGTACATGTCGAAGTCGGGCTTTGCCAGCGGTATGAGCTTCTCGCCACCGGTTGACATGAGTCTCAGTGTGGTGTATTTGTAGAGCGATGCCAGCTGCACTCCGATCTGCGTGGTGAAGAAGGCGACGGTTATGCCCTGCTCCTCGATGTATTCGTGCATGGCGTCGAGGTCCATGCGTATGTCGGTCGAGAGGATATGCGCCGTGCCTCCCACCGAGAGCAGCGGATAGAGGTCGATCATGTGCGCGTCGAATCCGAAGTTGGCGTATGCCGCCCCGCGGTCGGATGCCGTAACCTTGAAGTCGCGTATGTACCAGTGGCAGAAGTTCACTATGTTGTGGTGTTCCAGCACGCATCCCTTCGGCCTTCCCGTGGAGCCTGAGGTATAGAGCACGACGTATGCGTCGGTGGGCTGCGCCTTGTCTTGCTGCAACAGTGCCACTGGGCCGTCTTCCTGGCGGTATTTTATTGCGCCGAGCATCCGCTCCGCGTCTTCCCTCTTTATCACGTGGCCCCGGAAGCCTGGCATTGCCTCCTCCACGAGGTTGCCTTCCGAGAGAATCAGCCCCACCTTGGCGTCGGCCGTCATGTAGCTCAGTCTGTCTTCGGGGAAATGGAAGTCCAGCGGCATGTATGCCCCGCCTGCCTTCATCACGGCAATGGGGTATATTGCCATCCACTCGCTGCGGTCTATCATCACGCCCACCATGGTGTTGCGCCCCACTCCGTAGTCGCGCCTCAGCAGTATGGCAAGGCGTGTGGTCAGCTCGTCAATCTGACGGTAGGTGTAGCGGCGGTCCAAGTATACCACCGCCTCTGCGTCGGGTGTCTGGCGTGCCTGGCGTTCCAGCAGGTCAACCAGCGTGTCGGCGTGGTCGTATGCCAGCGGCTCGCCCGTGCCTAGCGCCACGAGGCGGCTGCGCTCCTCGCCAGACACGATGGATATGTTGCCTGTCGGCTCGTTCCAGTGTTGGGCTATCTGTTCAACGGTTGTCTTCACGGCCTCTACGAAGCGCTTCACGCAGTCCTCGCCGTAGAGTGCGTCGCTTGCCTCTGCCCTTATCTCCAGGGTGTCGCCCACGGAGTAGAGCAGCAGCGTCAGGTCGATGCTTGTCAGCTTGGTGGGCAACTGCTGCATGCGTGCCGTCCTGCCGTCGAGACATAGCGGGTTCATCATCTCCTTGCCCTGGTATGCGAAGCATGTGTGGGGTGTGAGCGCGCGTGCGGTGCAGAAGTCGGCAAACGAATAGTCGGCCATCCTTGCGGTTGACGCCCACTCTTCTGCCACGGCGTTCACGAAGTCGGCTGTCGTGGTGTCCTTTCCCGCGTCGGCTTTCACGGGCACTGTCTTCTCGAACATGCCGTATGCCGCGGCCATGTCCTTCCCCGTGCGTCCGTGGCGCACTGATGCGTATGCCACCTGCTGCTGGCGGCTGAGCCTTGAGAGCACCAGTGCGAAGGCTGCCTGCACCATGATGTGCGCCTCCGTATTGTGCTCCTTGCAGAATGCCGTTATCTCGTCTTTCGGCAGCGGTGCGTTCACCACGATGGTGTTGCCCAGAGTGGTCTGCCTGCTGCCTGCCAGGTCGGTGAACTCCATGCCGCAGAACTTCTCTGCGTAGTAGTCTGCCGCCGCCGTGTATTCCTTGCCTGCGCGTCGGGTCTCCTCTTCCTGAGCGAAGCTGTACATGCGTTCGTCGCCCTCAGCCAGCGGCTTGCCGTCGTATGCGTCGGCCAGGTCGCGCCTGAAGTTGAGCAGCGCGGTGCCGTCCATTATGAGGTGGTGGAAGTCGTGGAGCATGAGCTTCCTGGTGGGTGTCGTTATCAGGTCGAAGCGGCACAGGGGTTCTCCGCCCAGCAGGGCGAATGGCCTTACGTAGTCGGCCGCGAAGCGGTCTGCCTCGTCGTCGTCCATGGCGTGCATGCCCACGGATATGGCCATTGCCGTGTCGGCATACTGGCGGGGCGTGCCGCTTTCGTCGGTGATGATGCGCGTGCGTAGCACGGGGCGTGCCTCGATGATGTTCTGTATTGCGCCCTGCATGCGCTGCATGTCTGTCTCTGCGGGCAGGGTGTAGAGTGCCGCCAGGTTGTACTGTGTCGACTGCGGCTCGTTCTGGCAGTATACGAATACGCCGAACTGTGATTGACATAAAGGATAGCTTTTCAGTGTCATAATGCTTTTGTTTTAGTTGTTGATGCCGTTGTGCCGGCTTTAATGTGTCAGTTAAGTCCGAAGAGCGACGAGAAGTCCGTCATGTCGAAAATCTCCCTCACGGTGCTGTTCAGGTTCTTCACCTCAACCTTTCCCCCGTTCTTCTGCGCTTTCTTCAGCAGTGTGATGAACACTCTCAGCCCCGAACTGCTGATGTATTCCAGTCCCTTGCAGTCCACCTCCACCTGCTTGGTGTCTTCCTCGGGCATGGCGTTGACGAACTCCAGAAACTGCCCTGCGCTTATCGTGTCCATATATCCGCTCACCTCGATGGCGGTCTTCCCTGCTGTCTTTTTGCTTGTTATTTCCATAATGGTAAATTCTTGATAGTTGTTTTTTCAATTGTTATATGTTATCGTAGTGGTTTTCGTTCTGTATCGTCGTGTCGGTAGAGCCGCCGGTTCGTTTTGTCATCATCAGCTTGTTCATGCCGTTCTCCCTGCGGTAGTCCACCCTGTCCATGCATTTCCTTATGAGGAAGATGCCTAGCCCTCCCACGGGTCTCTCGTCCACGCCCAGCGTGGTGTCGGCTTCGGGCGCCTGCGTGGGGTCGAAGGGCTTGCCGCTGTCGGTCAGCTCCAGGCGTATGGCCTTCTCGCCTGGCTCATAGAGTGCCTTCAGGTTTATCTTTCCGGTCTCCTGCCTTGGGTAGGCGTAGTTCACCACGTTCACCATCGCCTCTTCCAGCGCGAGCCTCATCTGCATCAGCTGCTTCCGCTCCAGTCCGGCTTCCTGTCCCAGCGCGTCGATGAAGGGTGGCAGCTTCTGTAGTTCCGCCAGCCGGTTGTCCATTATCAGCGTGCGGCAGCTTCTGTAGCCCACCACAAGGAGCGTCAGGTCGTCGCTCTGCTCGGCCTCGCCCACGAAGTCGCCCATGCTTCGGCGTATGCCTTCCACTATCTGGTGCGACGTCCTGCCTGCCAGCTGCCTCAGCGCCTGCTCCACGCGCCTCTCGCCCATCTGCTCCTTGCCGGCGTTCTCCGCCTCGGTCAGTCCGTCGGTGTAGAGCAGCAGCCTCTGCTTCTCGCCGAGGGTGCATTCCTGCTCGGTGTAGTCAACGTCGGCAAAGAGTCCCAGGGGCAGCTTTGGCTTCACGGGCAGCTTGGTGCACTCTCCGTCGGGCGAGAAGAGGTACGGTGCGTTGTGCCCTGCGTTGCAGTATGTCATGCGTCCCGTTGCGGGGTCGAGCGTTGCCACGAACATGGTGACGAAGATGTCTGTCTGGTTGTTGTGCACCAGCATGCTGTTCATCTGCCTCATCGTCTCGGCGGGCGTTTCGCCGCGCCCCACCAGACTGCGGAACAGCGTGCATGCCATCGACATCACTATTGCTGCGGCCACTCCCTTTCCCGACACGTCGCCCACGCAGAAGCACATCTTGCCGTCTTCCAGCCGGAAGTCGTAGAAGTCGCCTCCCACGCTGCGTGCCGGCTTCAGGTATGCGTCCATGTCTATCTGCTCGTATCCCTGCGGCAGGACGAAGTCTGTGGGCAGTATCTCCATCTGTATGCGGTTGGCCACCTCCAGCTCTCCGTTTATGCGCTCGCGTGCCTTCGTGGCCTTCTCCAGGTCGCTGACGTAAGTCTTCAGCGAGTGCTGCATGTGGGAGAACGCGTCGTGCAGCTTCCCGAAGTCGTCGTTGGTTGTCACCTCGGGCAGCCGTGCGTCGAAGTCGCCCTGCGCTATGCGGTATGCGGCGCCGGTCATCTGGCGTATGGGGCGCACCATGTGGGAAAGGAGCACGTGTATGCACACGGCGAGCATGAGTATGCCCACGAAGATGATGGCCAGCACGGTGAACGTGACGGACCCCAGCTCGGTCATTATCGTGGAATAGGGGCAGACGCTTGCCACCGACCATCCCACGTGGGGCAGCGGGGCGTAGCACACCAGCACGTCGGTGCCGTCCAGCTCGCAGTGCAGCGACCCCTTCTTGCCTGCCAGCATCATGCTGCCCAGCGCGTCGTAGTCGTCGTCGTCGAGCCTGCGCGCCAGCGTGTTGATGTCTTCCTTCATGATGAGCGCCGTGTCGGGATGGGCTATCACCGTGCCCTTGCGGCTGAGCATGAACGAGTAGCTGTTCTTGAAGGGCTGCACCGTGTTCAGCTCGTCGCTGAGGTCGGCCAGCGCCACGTCGGCCACCACTATGCCGCGCAGACGGCCGCCCTCGTCCTTTATGGGCTGGGCATACGACGCCACCATGCGGTGGGTGCCTGTCTTGTCGACGTAGGGTTCGGTCCACTGTCCCCTGCCCTCTTTCACGGCGGTGCGGAACCATTCGGTCTTGGTGTAGTTGTACTGCTGGCGCGGCATGCTGTTGTATTCCACCGTTCCGTCGGGCAGTTCGTAGACGTAGTCCACGGGGGCTTTCGTCGGGTCGGCATTGTCGTAGGATATGTAGCCCACGCCCAGCAGGAGGGCGTTGTTCTTCACCAGCTGGCCGATCAGCTTCAGGGCGTCGTCGTGGTCCATGTTGCGCTTGTCCATCACGTGCCTCACGGTGAGCTCCACGGTAGACTCCAGCCACTCCAGCTCGTCCTCCACGTTCTGCAGCGTGGCGTTCTGAAGGGCGAAGGTGTAGAGCGCACCCTGCTTCTCCTCGCGGTTGCGGCTGTAGCGGTCGAACACCAGGGCTACGCTGCCGAAGATGAACACCGTGAGCAGCAGCATGTAGAGGTACAGCTTCGTCTGGAACGGCATATTGTTCTTTTTCATAATCTTCAAAATCTCCGTTTAGGGTTAACAACTTGCTTATGCATTGCTTTCTGCGGTCCTCGCCCGGCGGCACACGGTGTATGCGTATCCGCGCCCGCGACAGACTTCCGTATGGAAAACGGCTCCTTCGGCCTCCGGCGTGCGCATCAGTCCGGGCAGGTCGTCCGCGAGTCCCGTGCCGAGCATCTTCACGAACGCCTCCTTTCGTGTCCACATGGCGGCGAACTCGGCTTCGGGACATTCCGCCCCGTTTATCGCCCGCTGCTCGTCTTCGGAGAAGCAGAGCGCCATCAGATCTGCGTCGATGCTGCCGGGTATCTCCTCGATGTCGCACCCTACTTCGCCTTCGAGCTCCCCGCTCCCGTCCGCCACCACACTCATCACCGCCCTGCGGCAGTGGCTCATGTTGAAGTGCAGTCCGGGCATCTGCGCCACGCAGGGCTTCCCGTCCTCGCCGTATGAGAACTCAGGCAGTGCAGGCCTCACCGTCGCTGCCGACGGCACCCTTTCAGTATTTTCTGCCGACACACCGTCAGCCCGCCGCCCTTCGGCACAACCCGCCGCCAGTTCCTCCAGCAGCAGATACGCCGCGGCATTCTGCATCCTGTCGGCCGCCATGCGGTACCGTTTCGCCTGACGGCGTCTCCATGCGGGCAACAGGGTGAGAATCTTCTCCGCCTGTTCCGCAGTCGGGTCGCACGGCATCTCTTTAACGAGTATCCTGGTGTGCAGTTTTTCCGTATAGCGCACGTCTTTTTCCATCGTTTTCTTCAGTTAAATAGCTTTTCTTTCGTCTTTCACTGTCGTGAAAGTATTTATTTACACTACAAAAGTAGTAAAAATATCCACCGAAAGCAAATTTTCCGTGTTAATATTGATTAAAACACGCGTCTTTTCATAATATTTTTGTATTAAGGTGTGCCCATGTGCGTTTTTCCGCCTTGCAAATATAGCGAAAAAGCGCTTCCGCATGCCTGTTCTGTAATAAAAAATGCAGCTCTTTTCTGTTTTCTCCCTCACAAAACCGTTGCTTTTCCTGCCGGCCTTCTCACAAAAACGCCGCTTTTCTTGTCCGTTCCCTCATAAAAATGTACCTTTACATGCGATATTCCCTCATAAAAGTGTTGCCGCACAGGGATTATTCCCTCATAAAAGTGTAGGCTTACGGCAATTATTCCCTCATAAAAGTGTAACGAGTATGAAAAGAATCATCTATAACAAGCTGAAAGACTGGAAGTTGTCCCCCGACAGGAAACCTTTGATTATGTACGGGGCAAGACAGGTGGGCAAGACTTACATCATCAAGGAGTTCGGAAAACGCGAATTCGAGAACATGGTATACGTCAACTGCTACAAGAACGCTACCGTTGCCCGGCTTTTCAAGGATGATGTCGACATCAACAGGATTCTTATCGGACTGGCGGCTTTCGCCAAACAGACCATCACTCCGGGAAAGACGCTCGTCTTCCTCGACGAGATACAGGAGATTCCGCCCGTGCTCTCCTCACTGAAATACTTCTGCGAGAACATGCCCCAGCTGCACGTGGCGGTGGCGGGCTCGCTGCTTGGCGTGATGAACCTGAAGGGGGAGTCGTTCCCCGTGGGCAAGGTGGACATCATGCACCTCTACCCCATGACCTACGGCGAGTTCCTGCTCGCCAACAACGAGACACAGCTGGCGGAGGTGCTGGAACAGGGCGACACGGAGGTAACAAACTGCCTCGCGCCCAAGTTCACCGAATACCTGCGCCAGTATTACTTCGTGGGCGGAATGCCCGAAGCCGTGCTCCACTTCACGCGCCACCACGACCCAATGGCGGCAAGAAGCATACAGCAGAACATACTGACGGCCTACGAGGCCGACATCAGCAAGCATACCGCCGAACTGACGCAACGCATAAGGATGGTGTGGCAGTCGATACCGGCGCAGCTGGCTCGCGAGAACAAGAAGTTCATCTACGGCACCATGAAAAAGGGGGCAAGGGCAAAGGATTTCGAGATTGCAATACAGTGGCTCACCGACGCCGGACTGGTGCACAAGGTGGAGAGGACAAGGGACGCCAAGCTGCCGCTGAAATTCTATGCCGACATGAATGCCTTCAAGCTCTACCTGCTCGACGTGGGACTGCTGGGCGCCCTCACCATGACCCCGCCCGACCAGATTCTCATCGGAAACAACGTGTTCAGCGAATACAAGGGGGCGTTCACCGAGAACTTCGTGCTTCAGGAACTGCACACGCTGCCCGCGCTGCCCGTATACTACTACAGCAAGGACAACTCCTCGCAGGAGATCGACTTCATGGTGCAGGCGGGAAGCGAAATACTGCCCGTCGAGGTGAAGGCGGAGGAGAACGTGAAGTCGAAATCGCTCTACAACTTCGTGAACCACGACTTCGCTTCACGCCATCTAAAAGGCGTGCGCTTCTCCATGCTCGGATTCAAAGATCAGCAGTGGATGGAAAACGTGCCGCTCTTTGCAGCACGGGAATACATACGCAAGAAAGCGGAATAAACGCACCCACACTATATTATATATATGTATAGTCCCGCAAAAACGCGCATATTACTTGCATGTCAAAACATTCCGAAACGAAATCATAACTTTTTATAACAATTTCTTGCTATTTTAAAAGAAAACACATACTTTTGCAGCAGAATTAAGAAACATTCACAAACACATATGCAACAGGGCGCACGCGATGCGCCAAAGACATTAAAAAAAATTCACAACAGACGCTTTCTCCAATACGGGGAACAGCAACACAAACACAACGAATCAGGCCGCTTAGAAAGGCCGCGCACAAACACAACACCAAAAGGAACGCAAGCCGCACGACATGAGGCGGCAACAAGCTAACAGGGAAAAGCTTTCCCCCTCAAGGGGGGGGGGCAGAGATTCACAAACACGGCATACACAGCATTTCAGGAAAAGGCGGCAACGCGCTGCCCCACTCACATCACACACCGACTCTCGCATAACGATAGGCTTTGCCAGAACACCACTGGCCATGGGAAAGAAATTACGAGAAAGCAATTATTATACTAATTTAACGAGAGAGATTTTATGGTAAAAAGATTCATGACAGCAACTGCCTTCGCCCTTCTCGGCATGGGAATGGCCATGGCACAAGGTCAGGTTTCCGGCCAGGTGACCAGCTCTGAAGACGGGCAGCCCGTTGTGGGCGCCTCCGTGAAGATTGCGGGCACCAACACGGGAGCCGTTACCGACATCAACGGAAACTTCACCCTCAACGTTCCGAAAAACGCGAAACTCGAGGTTTCATACATCGGCATGCTGCCGCAGAGCGTAAAGGCTTCGGGCAACATGAAGGTGGTGCTCTCGCCCGACCCGCACGACCTCGACGAGGTGGTGGTCACGGCGATGGGTATCTCGCGCGAGAAGAAAGCACTGGGCTACGCCTCGCAGCAGATCACGGCCGAGAACATGAACATCGCAGGTACGAGCGACCTGGCAAGCGCCATGCAGGGAAAACTGACGGGTGTCGACATCCGACAGTCGTCGGGTACGCCGGGCGCATCCTCGCAGATCGTCATCCGCGGCGCACGCTCCTTCTCGGGCGACAACACCCCGCTATACGTCGTTGACGGCATGCCTATCTATTCAAGCTCCGACTACTCCACTGGACAGTCGGTGACGGGTGCCGACATCTCAAACCGCTCCATCGACATCAACCCCGACGACATCGAGACCATCGACGTGCTCAAGGGCCAGGCGGCTTCGGCGCTCTACGGTATACGCGCGTCAAACGGCGTTATCGTCATAACAACGAAACACGGAAAGAACAACGGCGGAAAACCGGTCATCACCTTCTCCACCGACCTCAGCGCACAGACGGTGAGCAAGAAGTTCGAACACCAGAACGTATACGCACAGGGCTACGGATCGTACAATCCGGGATCGTCGATGTGCTGGGGACCGAAAATCAGCGAACTGGCTAACGACCCGACTTACGGCGGAAACACCGACAACAAATACACACAGGCCTACGGCAAGCACGAGGGACAGTACTACAACCCGAAATACGCCGCTGCCGGACTCGACGGATGGACCACGCCGCAGACTTACGACAACGTGAGCGACTTCTTCAACACGGGATTCACGCAGAACTCCAACTTCGGCATTTCGCAGAAGAAGGGCAACATGGCATACTCCTTCGGCATCGGCGACACCTACCAGGAGGGTATCGTCCCCTCGACGGGCATGATGCGCACCACGGCTCGCGGATCGGTTGACCTCGACGTGAGCAAGGAATGGAAAACGGGATTCTCGGCCAACTACAGCTCTTCGCGCATAAACTCTGCTCCGGGCGCCAACTCGGGTATCATCAACGTGGTTTACTCCTGCCCGGCTGAATACAACCTGAAGGGCACGCCTTACGCCGATCCCAACGACCCGACGTCGCAGATCCTCTTCCGATCCACAAACTTCAACAACCCTTACTGGTGGGCCGACAACAACGAATACCGCCAGCACACAAGCCGAGTGTTCGGCAACGCATACGCAGAATACCGTCCTACGCTGAAGTGGGACACCTCGCGCTACAGCCTCTGGTTCCGCGAGCAGGCCGGTATCGACACATACACCACCGACAACAGCAACGTGCAGGAGGTTGGCTCTGCCAGCTACACCACGGGCGAGGTGGAGAACTACGGCGTGCAGCGCTCCGTGTTCAACAACCTCTTCACCGCAAACTTCACAGCAAAGTGGGGCGCAGAGAAGGAGTGGGACTTCGGACTCATGCTGGGTTCTGAGTTCAACCACGAATACGCACGCTACTGGGACTACGTCGGCGACAGCTTCCTCTTCTACGGACAGCCTACAATCGACAACACCACAATCAAGTCGTACACATCGGAATACAAGGCGCAGGAACGCACCGTGGGCTTCTTCGGACAGGCTTCACTGAGCTGGAAAGACCAGGTCTACCTCACCGTAACGGGACGTAACGACTACGTGTCCACCATGCCGCGAGGCAACCGCTCCTTCTTCTATCCCTCTGTATCGCTGGGATGGATCTTCACCGAGCTGCCGGGACTGAAGGGCAACAAGACGCTCTCCTACGGTAAACTGCGCGCATCCTTCGCACAGGTTGGTCAGGCTGGCCACTACTACGAGAACTACTACTCGGTGCCTACATACGGATCGGGCATGTACACGTTCACACCGTTCAGCTACTCGTCGGGCGTGATGTCATACACTCCCTACTACGTAAAGTACGACCCGGACCTCAAACCGCAGAACACCATAAACTGGGAAATAGGTGCCGACCTCAACTTCTTCAACAACCGCCTGCGACTGGAATACACCGCGTCTTACCAGGACATAAAGAACCAGATCTTCGACGTGCCTACAGCCGGTTCCACCGGATACCAGTATCTGCGCACCAACGCCGGCGAGATGACCACATGGTCGCACGAGCTTAGCATCAACGCCACGGCCGTCGACACCAAGGACTGGGGCCTCGACCTGGGCATCAACTTCACCACCGTGAAGAACGAGGTGAAGAGCCTTGCAGAAGGCGTGGAGAGCATCTACCTTGGCGGATTCACAGAACCGCAGGTGCGCGCTCAGGCAGGATACACCTACCCCGTAATCTACGGATACGCCTTCAAGCGCGACGACCAGGGACGACTGCTCCTCTCCGACGGTCTGCCACAGGCTACGTCCAACTCGCAGGTGCTCGGCGAATGCACGCCTGACTTCAACATGGGCTTCAACCTGAAGGCCCGCTGGAAGAGACTCTCCCTCTCGGCTACGCTCGACTGGCAGAAGGGCGGCAAGATGTACAACGGAACGCTGCTCGTCATGAACTACTTCGGAGCTTCCAAGGAATCGCTCGCCTACCACGAGGGAACAATGGTGGCTGAAGGCATCGACGAGGCTACGGGCGAGGCCAACACCGTTGAGGTGAGCAAGATGGACTACTGGATGGCCTACAACGACGTGACCGAGGCGGGAATATACGACCGCGGATACCTCAAGCTGCGCGACGTGACGCTCAACTACCAGCTCCCCAAGCTCGGCTCGTTCGACATCAACGTATACGCCTTCGCACGCAACGTGCTACTCTGGTCGAAGATGAAATACCTCGACCCCGAAAGCTCGCAGGGCAACGGCAACATGAGCGGAACGTTCGAGCGCTTCTCTCTGCCCAACACGTCCAGCTTCGGTGCCGGATTCAAGGTAACATTCTGATGCGGAACACACCCGATGCACAAACGGCATAGCAATCCGCACTGAGCAACAAATTATTTTCAACAACGAAAAAGATATCTAATCATGACGAAAATGAACAAGATAATAGGTCTCGCGGCTGTCTCGGCGCTCGCCTTCACGGCATTCTCATGCTCTGAAGACACCATGGACCGCATCAACAAAAACAACGCCAACCCGTCGGCAAACGTGGTGGACGCCAAATACCAGCTCACCGACGCCATCGTGGCTTCCGTCTACACCACAAACTGCGGAATGTTTTCATGGTATGCGTCAATATTCACCGAGCAGACTTTCGGAACGGCAAACAACCAGGCAAAGGACGCCGAACTGAGAAACACCAACGAGATTGCGGCTGCATCCACTTACGACAACGAGTGGAACGGCACTTACCTCAACCTCAACAACATCAGGCAGATGATCGAGAAGTGCGGCGAGGGAGGCAAGAGCTCACAGCAGTTCGACATCATGGGCGTGGGCGAGATACTGGAGGCTTACAACTGGGGCATCATGACCGACCTCTTCGGCGACATCCCCTGCTCAGAGGCTCTGAACAGCGACTCCGTGTCGGCTCCGAAGGTAGACAAGCAGGAGGACATCTACAAGCGCATCTTCGAACTGCTCGACGACGGCATCAACACGCTAACCAACTACAAGGGCGGCAACAACATGGGCTCGCAGGACGTGCTCTATGCCGGAAACACACAGAAGTGGATTGCCCTGGGCTACGCCATCAAGGCTCGCTACCAGCTCCACATGCTCGGACGAGCTGCCGACCGCAACGCCCAGCTACAGCTCATCAAGGAGACGGCACAGAAGGCGCTCGACGAGGGTTTCCAGGGTGCTGACCTCGACATATTCGACGGATACAGTGCCGGCACGACAAACCCGTGGACGGCCTACTGGCTCTCGCGCGACTACATCGGCTCGACCACAACAGTCAGCGACCTGATGAACAGCCGCGAATATCCCTACGAGGTGTACTACAACTGCGACGTCTACGGCAACGGTGACGATGCCACAAACGCTCACCCCGGCGACGCGGCCCTTGCCGTGGAGACTTACGCCGTCAACGCTCCATACTGGCTCTACACGGGCTACGTGGGCAAAGTGTCGGCCCACATGTTCAGCCTCGCCGAGCTATACTTCATCCTTGCCGAGGCTCAGGCCCGCTTGGGCGAAGATGCAACGGCGGCCTTCAACAACGCCGTCACTGCGGGCATGAAGGACATAGCAACCGTTTCGCTCGACGACAACGAGATTGCGGCTTATCCCGAACTGGCTGCCGCTTACCTGGCAGGACCCGTGGCCGACAAGTTCCGCGAGAACCCGGTTTCCGAAATCCTCGTGCAGAAATACATCGCACAGACTCGCGACGAGCAGATCGAGACTTACTGCGACATGCGCCGCTGCCGCTACATCGACGGATCTTATCCCGTGGCGATGACCAACCCGAAGAACACCAACTCGGCGGGTGCCAACCGCTGGCCGCTGCGCTATCCCTACGGTTCGAGCGACGTGACCTCCAACCCCAACGTGAGCGCCGCATTCGGCTCGGGCAACGAGGCCGGAATGTATATCTTCACCGACCCAGTGTGGTGGGCTGGCGGATCGCGCTAAAGAGTGACTCTCTCACCTAAATTTTTTTTTCGCATAAACCAGGTGGGCACTGCCCTCCCCGCTCAGCGGGGAGAAGCAGTGCCCACTTTCTTTTGCTTTGCCTTTCCTGTCACTTTTGGCCCAATAGGCATAATAGGCCTATTATGCACATTAGGCCTATTCCCATCACCTTGGGCCCAATAGGCCTAATATGCCCAGGCCGTCGCCCCGGCCCTACTTCACCGCCAGCACGGGCCGTATGCTTGCCCCGGTGTTGCGGTCGCCGTAGTGGAAGTTCACGCTGGCGAAATAGAAGTTCATGCAGAAGGCGTTGCCGGCATACACCTCGCCGTCGGTCACGCTCGTGTCGTGTGCCAGGGTACTCGTCCAGTACATGCCCTGCTCGGCGCGGAACACCACGTTGTCGCCGTTCTCGGCACCCGCCGCGGGGATGAAGATGCGGTTGCCGTTCCTGAGGCTCACCACCTCGTAGCCGCCCATCCGCTTGCCTTGCTCCGTCTTCTTCTCGGTCCACGTCCACTTGCAGTTCTTCGCGTCGGTCAGCTCCTCCATCTCGCTGAACGTCGGCATGCGGCATTCCCCGCCCCACTGCTGGCGCGCCGCGTCGTCCTGAGGCAACAGGCGCTTCATGCCGTCGGCCTCGGTATATTTGAACGTCTTGTCGTAGTCGGCGCCATACTTGTACGTCTGCCACGAGTAGTCAGTCTTGGCCTGCACCTCGCCCCACGAGTAGAACGTTCCCGGGTCGGTCTCCGTGTCGGCGCCCACGTTGGTCTCAGCCCACAGCAGTCCGCTGGGCAGCCCGAGGTCAACGAAGCGGTGGCCGTCAACCGTTGTCGTGCGGTCGGTGTTCTGCGTGTTCTCCACCTTCATGGCTGCCGTCGTCTTGTTTGTCGTGCAGCCCGTTTCCGCCGTCATGGTCAGTGCCGTCAGTGCCAGTGCCGAAGCCAGTGTGATTGTCTTTTTCATAATCTTTTCCTCCGTAGTTTTTTTTTTAGCGTTAATGTTCTTTTGTATATATAGTCAAGTCCTATATCGGTCCTGTTTTTTCGTTATCCGTTCTATATCGGTCCAGCATTATTTCTGTCCGTCCCATATCGGTCCTGTCCCGGTAGCTTGTCCTGTCATGTCTGTCGGCAGTGTCGTTATTGCTTGTTGCGACTGCTTTGTTTTTAGGAAAAACCTCCGGCAGGGGTCCTGTCTGTGTGTCACTTCCCGCCGCCGGAGGCGCATTAACTACTAAAAAAACTATATTGCTATTTCTAATTTTCCAGTAATCCTTCCCAATCTACTAACCTAACAATCAAACATTTTATTATATCTACTAACCAACATTTATGAAGTCTTTTCCTTGCTTTCGGGTGTGCCGGGCGGGGCTCATCTGCCTGATACCGCCACGCCCATTGCCTTTGCCGCCATCTGCATGCTTATGCCGGGCAGTGCGGGGCGTTCGGCCTTTTCCGTGCGGCGTGCCGTGCCTTTGGTGCACACCTTCTTCAGTGTTCTCATTATGGAGTGCCGGGGCTGCTGCTCGTCTTCCTGGCTGTCGTCGCAACCCTCGTTGCCCATGGTGTAGGCGTAGGTCTCGATGTCCTGGTTCACCGTGCTGTCGAACCACTGCGGCATCTTCGGCAGGCTCAACGCTGCCACCGCCAACATCGCTATGCAAAAAATCATCGTCTTTTTCATAATCGTCGTCTTTTTTAAGTTCTTACAGGCTCTTGTCAGAAAAACAGCTTTAGTTCCCTTTTGCTCTGTATCTCCATTCTTGTTCTTTAACTCTCTCGTCTTCGGGCTTCCCTCCGCGGGGTGCGGCTCCGTGCCGCCTCTCTGTCGCCCTTCTTGCTTTAGTGGTGTGTCTCAAACCCTGTTGGGTTGTTTTGACATTGCAAAGATATGTCTACTTTCCAATTCTTCCAAATTATTTTGCACATTTTCTTATCTTTTTTCTTCTTTCTTCTTGTTTTATTCTCTTTTTCTCGCTTTTCGCCTTATTTCACCTTATATAATATAAAAGCGCAGCCCCCGCCCGAATGCCTCGCGGCGTTCATGGCGGGGTTAAACTGCCAACCGGGTTCTTTGCGCCCTGGCAGGGCTCGCGGCAGCCTCCTTTGGTGGCCCCGGATTTATGCACTTGCCCGCGGTCTTTTGCGCCTGTTCGGGCTGACATCGCCTTGGCGCCCTCTCCTGTGTGTGTTTTTCATGGCATTCCGCTTCCGTCGGGCGTCAGCGGCGGGGCTGTTCCGCCACTGCGCTCCGGCCGCTCTATTCGGTTGCCTGGGTGTCGCCGCCGTCGGCCTTCTTCTGGTCGGTCACGCTAACCCTCTTCATCGTGGCCTGGAGGTTCTCCATGGTGAAGCCGCCGGTGGCCCTGGCCTTCAGCCGCAGACCCTTGATGTTCTCAGCCACGGTGAACGCCGCCTCCGTTTCGGCACCAACCTTGTTCTTTATGCCGCACGAGAAGATGGCAAGGTCGGGCAGCTTAACCGACTTGCCATCGAGCACCAGCTCCTTCACGCACGCCACCATGTCGGTCAGTATGCCCTTTATCGCTCCCGCCGAATAGGGCGAGTTGTGGTTAGCCATGTGCCTGGCAAGCTCGTCAAGACCCACGCTCTGGTCCTTAACGGGGTATGCATACCACTTGCCGTAAGCCTTCGTTCCTTCCAGCTGACTCTGCTTCAGATAATACCTGATCATGTTTTTCTCTCCTTCTCTTTTTGGGTTAATGATTTGTTTTCTGTTCTCGGTGCAAAGATACTGCATCGCCGCCCGCCCGTTCTGCCGCGTGATGCCCACGGGGAGGAAACGGATTGTTTTGCATGAAAAAACTACACGACAACGCTTGCCTGTAAACAAAAAATTACGTAACTTTGCAAACGATATGTAGGCAATACGTGTTGACGCACACACAAAAACAAATCGGTACGCCAGCCCAGCCGCACAAAAATGCAAAAAACTGCAATAAAACCTATACAGACAACAGGATTCTGAAGACTAACGCCACAAAAAGGCAAAAAGACTGACAACGACAAAGGCGGGCAACCCCAAGGCACGACAAAGGCAATCAGCAACCATCAAAGCCCAACGGCAACGCCCACCACACCATAACGGAAAATAAACAAAAAAGACAAAACAATTTATAAACAGTTAATTGATTATGAAATTTTTATCTGAAAAGTCCGCTGACAACAAGCGCACGGCCGCCGCTCTGGGCATCGCCGTGGCTGCCTTGGCTATGCCGGTGGCTACCAACGCAGCTGACTGGACCGGCTCAACGCCATCCGCAGCCAACAACAAGACCGTCTACCTCTACAACGTGGGCGCAAAGAAATTCCTCGGCAACGGTGAGCGCTGGGGTACAATGGCCGTAACCACCTACGAGGGTACGCCGTTCACACTCACCTATTCCAGCAACAAGTTCATCCTCCAGTCGCAGGTGAAGGGACAGGGAACAACCGCCAACGGATACCTCGCCATCATGGACGGCGTGAGTTCCGTTCACGACAAACTCAACTACTTCACCGACCGTCCGTCCGGCGACGGCGCTAACCGACAGATCACTGCAACCGAGGTGACCACCACCGACGGCTCGAACGTTTACCGACTGACATTCAAACCGACCCAGAACAGCGGTTCTTCTTTCTACAACAAGACCTACTACATGGCAAGCGATGTAGACGACACGGTAACGAGCCTCACGTCTGTAGATGACGACACCGACAACTACAGCGAGTGGATAATCGTTACCGAAGAGGAGCGCAAGAACGCTTTCCTGACGGCTGAGGCTGCCAACGCAAAGCCCGTGAACGCCACGTTCCTGATGTACGACTTCGACTTCGCCCGCAACAACCAAGCCTGCAAATACTGGAAGACAGGCGCTGACCAGAGCGGCACGCTCAGCTGGAACACATCAGCAGTGCGCATACCTACCGACGCACAGGGTGTGACATACTACACACACACGTATACCAACACCCACAGTGCTACATATACAACCTCAAGTGGCACCGAAAGTACATCCCGTACGTCTCACACCGCAACATACACCGTGACAAACACCCTCACACCGGATGAGCAGAAAACGCAGACACCCACAATCACGGCATCCTGCGGCGGTGACAGCTATACTTCTCCTTATGGTTCTAGAACAACTTACACCCACGCGGCTGAGGACGTGGAGTTCACATACTCCTCATCCACGACAAGCTCCAGCATCGCGGCTTACACCTACTACCTCGGCAACGGATACACAGACAGTGACGTAGAAACAGGTTACGACCCGATCACAGGCGACACAATCATTAGCGAGAAGAACCGCCAGTGCGCATACGGTGCAAAATGGACAGCCAACATCCACGGCAGCGAGGGATACGTAACGCAGACGCTCGAGAGCGCAAACATGCTGCGCAATGGTTACTACCGCGTATCCTGCAAGGCGTTCACAACGGCAACAACGGGCAAGGTTCGCCTCTGGGCAGCTGCAAGCAGCTCCGACGGCAACGGATCTTCCGACGATCAGGACAGCAACACAGCCTACGCTTACAAGGCGCTGCCCGCAATCACCGAGAACATCCCCGCAACATACGCTGACGCTTCTGACCGCATCAACGATCTCGACGAGACGGCATACGACGCTTCTGTAGTGGTTTACGTAAGCGACATTACTTCAAAGCAGCTCACATTCGGTATCTACGTGAACGGTGCCGACGCCACAGCATGGACATGCTTCGACAGCTTCGCTCTGCAATACCTTGGCAACCCTGAGCATGACCTCGTGCTCGACGAAGACCAGACAGACGGCAAGTACATCAACGCACAGGCTACCCCAGACAACGAGGAACTCAAGACCAGCAACCTCTACCTACACCGCACGATGAACGCGGGCAAGTGGAACTCGCTCGTTCTCCCCGTCGACCTCACCGTAGCTCAGGTCAAGGCTGCCTTCGGCGACCAGGTGCGCATCTCGCAGTTCGACGGCGCTACCGACCCTGAACGCCCGACAACAATCATCTTCAAGAAGATCAACGTCAGCCGCGACAACGACACCGAGACTGCTATCCACGCAGGCGAGCTCTACCTCGTAAAGGTGGATGCCGACAAGGCAATGCCTACAGGTCTCGAAGCAAAGTCTGTTGAGGGCACTGACGTGAGCATCACCGACTACTACACCATCACCGGCGTAACATACATGAAGAAGGCTGATGCCGACAAGATCAACTACAACACGAAGCCCGAGAGCAAGGAAGGTGCCGAGATCTACACTGAAACAAACCAGATCAAGTTCGTGGGTACATACGTAAAGCTCCAGCAAGGCGACTACATCCCCGCGAAGTCTTACGTTCTCAACGGCAACAACCAGGGCGGCACAGCAGGCGTATGGTACTACCGCACCGTACCGACTCCTTCAAAGGGATTCCGCGGATGGCTGCAGAATGTTGACGGCAGCGATTCAGAATCGCTCACTTACGACATCGACGGCGTTGAGGAGACAGTAAACGGCTCTACCGACGGCATAGCAGAAATCGTCAACGGCACCCCCGAAGCCATCAAGGGCGATGTATACACCCTGAACGGACAGCTCGTGAAGAAGGGCGCAACATCCCTCAACGGACTCCAGGGCGGCATCTATATCGTGGGCGGCAAGAAAGTCGTAAAGTAATATGCAACAGATTGAAGAACATAACACAGGACTGAATGCCGGGCAGCAGACCGCTGCCCAGCAAACGGACAACAAAGAAACAGATAAGACAATGAAAAAGAAGAAGTATGTAAAGCCCACAATCAAGGTAATCCGTATCGAGGGCGGCTTCAACATGATTGCTTCAAGCATCCAGAACATCGAAGGCGAGACTCAGTCCGGTATCGATGAGAACGACAAGGACGGCTTCGAGGCAGGATCAAAGGACAAGAAGTGGGGCGACCTCTGGGACGAATAAGCCTCACCACAATAACGCGGCTGCCGCCCACGCGGCACGCCGCACCATGAAACAAATGCGCTAAAAGGCTGCCGCCACGAGAGGAGGATAACGGCAACGACAACAGTTAAGACAGAAAAGAAAGGCAAAAAGATTACCTTTCAGCGGCAGCCCCACGGCAAAAACGGCGGGAAGCAGCAACGGAGAAATCTCCGCGCTGCTCCCCGCTTTTTTGTTGGCTGGCGCCACAGGCTGTTAGTTTTAGGCCTAATATGCATATTGCCCCCTCATCACCCTAGGCCCATTAGGCCTAATATGCCCAATAGGCCTATCCCCATCAACTTTAGGCCTAATAGGCCTATTATGCATATTGGGCCTATCCCCATCTCCTGGGCTCCACGCCGTTCGGCGTGGCCGCCTCACGGCTCCCCAAGATACTCCTCCACAATCGCCGCCTGACGCGGCGTGAAGGTCTTCTGCCGCGCAGTGTAGCCCGTCTTCGCCAGCTCCGCCATAAGCGGACGGCAGTAGTTCATCCACCGCAGCAGACGGTTGGTGGCTGCCTTCCGCGACCGCGCCTCCGGATAGTACGCCAGCGCCAGCGAACACTTCGTGATTGTGCCACGCCCGTTGACGACACCCGCTCTCTCATTGTATCCATCCTTTTCCTTTCCCATAGTTTCAATGTTTTTATCTGTTCCAATTTTTCAAAAGTTTTTCAATCTTTGAGTCTTTAAATTGTTTTCCGTCTTTCGGTCTTTGATTTTTCCAGTCTTTAAATCTTTGATTGTTTCCCCTCTTTAAAATTTAACTTTTTCCCCTCTTTCAATCTTTTGTTTTTCCAGTCTTTAAAAATTAACTGTTTTCCATCTTTGAAAATTTAAATCTTTCAATCCTTCACTTTTCCAATCTTCCTGTATTCTCCTTGCGCCACCCTCTCCAGAAGTCCGAGACTTATCAAACGCTGGAGAAGACGGTAAAAGCCCCTTTGCGAAACGCCAAGTCCTTTCGCAAACTCGTCCATCTGCGAGGCTCGGAACTCCTCCGGCAGCGCATTGTACAGCTGCATCTCCCTGTCGCCGGCTCCCCTGCGTGCGGCATGCGCCTCCTGCCGCTTATCCTCCGGCACCAGCCGCGCATAAACGTCGGTGGTGTGCGCAGCCAGCGTGTCTATGATGGTCAGCGCCGTGTGCAGGTCCTCGTCGCGGCACACCAGCGTCTGCTCCGCACCGGGAAACAGTCTTCCGTCGCTCCCGTCTTCCAAGCCGTCTGTTTTCAAAGCTGCCACGCTTTCCAATCCTCCAATCTTCAATTCTTTCAACATCCCCGTTTTCGCCTCGCTGTAACGCCGCAGCATCGACAGAACCATCGCTATGCGGAACGCCGAGAGGCCCATGCGGAACACGAAGCTGCTGAACTCCTCGCCGTTCATGCCCGTCTGCTCCTCAAGCAGCGCACTGAAGAAGGCGTTGAACTGCTGCGCCTGTGCGGGGGTCAAAGAGAACTGCACCCCGCGCCCCTCCTTCTGCCTCAGCTCGCGGCAGATGGAGAACACGGCGTCGCCCAAAGAGGCTGCCACCTGGTCGAGCGTCTGCTCCTTCTGCCGGAACACGTCGTGCCACACGGGCGATCCCTCCAGGCGGTAGAAGCAGAAGCGCGAGCCAAGACCGTTCTCCACCTGCTTGAACAGAGTGTTCAGCTGACCCGGCGTCCCCGTGAGCAGTATGCCGAGGCGAGGCTCCTGAATCTCTATGTGCAGGTTGTCGGTGCGGCGGTTCATCGAGATGGGCTCGTGATGGAAGGCGCAGCGCAGCTGCATGGAGTAGTCGCCGTAGTCGGAGCCCAGCATCGTGGACAGTGCGTCGCACTCGCTCTCGAACATCAGCCCCCATCCCCCGTTGTTCTGCAGCTCGTGGAAGAAGGCGGCGGACGACGAGTTGGCGGGTATCACGGGCGAGTGGTACACCGGCGGCTTCGGCTCCGCTCCCCTCTCCTGCCGTCCCTTCGGCGTATTGCCCATGGCCTCCCACCGTGCGTGGTCGCGCTCCGCCTGGTCGCGCTCCGCGTTGTACGCCCTGAGCACCTCCTGGCGCACAGGCTCGTAAATCTTGCGGCACGACGTCAGCTCGCCCTTGCCGCTGGCGGCAGAACCGTAGACAATCAGGTAGAGCGGCGGATAAACCGTCTTGCCGCCGTAAACGCCGTAGTAGTTGGGCAGCAGGCCCGACATCACCGCCAGTGCCGAGAGTAGCACCTTGTCCTTCGCCGCGGCAGTATCCATCTGTGCCGCCAGGGGCATCAAGAGCGGCGGCAGCACACCGGCAGAGAGCTTGTCGGAAAACGTCGGCAGCTTTCCGCGGCAAGCCCCGTCAAAGGGTTCGCCAACGGCAGAGTGTTCCGTTTTTCCTCCAAGTGTTCCATTGGTAGAATGTTTTGCCAATTTGCCAATTTGCCATTCTTGCAAAATAGAGTTCATTTTTTTATCATCATTGATTATCAATGAGTTATATTTTTTGTCATTTTTTGCAAAAGCGTGGCAATTTGGCAAATTGGCAAAACCACAAGAGATTCCGGCCATTTCACTGGCCATATGGAAGAATGTGCCGATTGTGACTCCCTGTCTGCTGGAGCGCATGATGGAATCGTATTTACGGTTGCACTCGCGGTCGCCGCAGTAGTTTGCCGACATGGCAGAGAGCTGCATGAACGGCGTGCGTCCCTGCTCTCCCAGTTCGCTGGCCAGTGCGAAGCCCATGCGCAGCCAGTCGCAGTAGTCGTCGCACAGGCTCACGCCCGAAGCCAGCACCGCTTCCACGGTGCGCATCACGCGCGCGTGGTCATCGCCCATCCTTGCCGCGCGGCTCTCAAGGGGGTTGAAAGGTTTCGTCTCGTTTTTCATGGTTTTTTTGTTTAAAATTGTTGTAGTTATTCTCATCAACTTAGGCCCATTATGCCTAATATGCCCATCCTCATCACCTTAGGCCCATTATGCCTAATATGCATAATAGGCCCATCCCCATCA
>CAVAPC010000028.1:0-35526 GCA_963590505.1 uncultured Alistipes sp.
TTGTTGATTTTCAATATGCGCTATATGATGGCGCAGAAAAGTGATGAAGTCAGGACAGGACAAACAAGCTTAGCGACATCAACCATAAAGGCCACATCCGCACGATACACGGATGTGGCCTTATTCTTTGCCAAAGCAAAATTGTCTATCCTTAGCTCATGGAAAAGCTACCTTATCAACGAGCGGTAACTACAACTTTGCGTGAGCTGCCTGTGGCTGTCTTCAGTATGTAAGTGCCGGCAGGCAGGTTGTCAATGTCTTGTGCGTCAAGCTTCAGCAACTGTCCGCTGAGTGAGTATACGCCAACTTTCTGCGACGTGAGAGCTGCTTCTGCGGCACTGATTGATGTTGTTGCTGGCGTAACGGTCAGTGTACCCGCAGTGTAGGAAAGTTCATAGTTCGGAGCTTCGCCACCGACAGGGGTTACAGTATAAGAGCCTGCGGGTGACAGGATGTCGGCCTCGGTCTGGCACTGTGGCAGAACAGAGAAGGCAACATCAGCCGTTTCGCAGTTTTTGAAGCCGCTGTAAGTAAACGTAAAGTCAGGATTCTGCTCTCCTTCGCTACGTGTGGTGTCACGCACGCCAACAATCAGCGGAGCCTGTGTCACGATAAGGAAACCGTCCTCATAATCAACCGCATCCGAAGTGACAGTGCCAGGAGCTATGTGGATAGTGTAGCGGCCCACCGGAGAGAGTGTGTCGGCAAGACAAGTGACAACGGGCGTTCCTTCAACATAGTCACCGCTCAACGACCATCCCAGACGCGGGTTGGCATCACCGTATTCACGAATGGCATTACGTGCCTTGAGCGTTGTGCCGTACTCTGCCATGGTTTTGAAATCGCCCCATTGTGCTGCCGCCTTGAACTTGGCTGTGCTTCCGGCACGCACGGAGAGCGTACAGTTCTCCTTGTCCACGCCTTCAAAACATCCAGCACCACTGATGGCTATGGGCGTCTTGGCCACGACTCTTATCTCACTGAGTGAGGCACAGCCGGAGAAAGCGCCCTCACCAAGTTGCTGCAACTGGCGTCCGAGAGTAAGACGACTCAAACGTGTGCGCGAAGAAAAGGCATACGGTCCAACCACAGTTACGATACTGTCAGAAATACTCATGTTCGAAGATATGCGCGGCAGTGCTGCAAGGATTGTAGTGCTGTCGGTTGAGTAGATAATATTGTCTTTGAGGATGAAGTCTGCATCATCAGCCGGACGGAGCAGTACAGAGTCGAGACGGTTTGTGCTTGCCAAGGCAGCCGTGCCTATGCTCTTTATTCCGTTTGGCAGGAGCAGACTGCGCAGCGTACATCCGAAGAAAGCCTTGCGCGGCAGGATACTGTCGCGGTCGAGAGTGAGCGCCGTGCCGGCTTCGTTCAGATATGCGTCACCGCCAGCCACAATTTGAGCGTCTTTAAGGTCGAGGATGCGCAGCGTACCTTCGGTTCTCTCGCCATACTCGTCGCGTCCTGCCATAGCACGCAGTGTTTTCAGGTCAGTTCCGTTTATCTTGCCTTCCACACGCAGTGTGTCATAGCGATAAAACATTTCGTCATTTATTACCGCACGCAGCTTTCCTGGGTCACTCACGGACACGGTGTCTGACATTAGAGTGACAGCCGGTTCGGGCGTAATGTCGATGACTGCATCCTGATGCAAGGAGAATGTATAATAGCCCGGGTTCAGCAAGGCAATGTCGTAGAATCCGTCGTCAGAGCCAGACCATCCCCAGTTTATGTGAACGAACCCGTCCTCGTCATATCCGTCAAGCACGAAAGAGTGACCGCCGTTCATCATGTCGTCGCCACCATAGATAATCGGCTGACGGCGCGTTATCTGATCGTAGATCATCTCCATCCAATCTTTTTCGGAATAGTTGGAACGGGTAACGTATTTGGCGCTTTCAATGCCGAAGTACTGACGCAAGCCGGCTGCCGTTTCGCTGTGGTATGCACCACTGCCGCTTGGCGAATAGTCCATGTTGGTAGCCACACCGCAATCGCGCATCAAGAGAGCCACTGCGTTACCTTGTTCGGTGGTGTAAGAGCCGCTGGTATACGTATCGACCATGTTTGTCCAGTCGTAAGTGTCGTTGCCGAAGTCGGCCGTTACAGGCGTACCGCTCGCATTGTTGGCTGGATAATATATTGTGCGCGTGCCTATGCCGTGGGCAGGACCTTTATGATAATAAAGCACCTGCGACATGGCCGTGGCCACACAACCTGTAAGGCATCGCCCTTTTGTCCCCATCGGACACATGTTCCAATAGGGTTCTTCCTGGTCCCAGCGCGAAGTGCACAGCGTTGACACTTGAGGGTCATATTTCTGCGTGTCAGGCTTTGTGACACGCTTTATCGTTGTGTTGCTCTGAGCCGCGCTCTTAACGACGCTGTTCACGGCCTCGAGCCACCATTTAAAGTTCGTGTTTGTGATCTCGCCGGATATTTCGGTGTCGGAATATCCAAGTATCTCGGGCGCCACATCGTCGGTGGACACGACAGCAAAGCCGCCGCCGTCTTGCGCATAGATAACGTAGCCTTCGGAGCGTGTTATCTCTTTGAGCGCCGTTGCCGCACTTTGCCCCTGCACAGCCCTCACATGTTTCGAGAGCTTAGACATTGCGGCCTGTCGCATCTGGCTTTCTGTCCTCGGCTTTGCCGTAGCAGTTTGCTGGGCAAATGTCATCGTTGCAGCAAACAGAGCGCAAATGATGCGGTAGTGCTTGAATGAACAAGTGTTTATTGCCATTTTCTGTAATGATTTAAATGAAAGACGTAGTTATTCAATAGAAATAGAAAAGCCACACCCGTCGCTGAAAGGCGGATGTGGCCATGATATTATCTGTTATCGGTCAGTAACATACCTTTATGTTTATCTGATAACAACTTTCTGGTCGTTGATGATATACGAACCAGGCTTCAGGCTGCGGAGCGACTTCATTTCGCTGCCAACGAGCTTGCCGTCGAGAGTGTAGACATTGTAGCTGGATGCCTTGATTGCAGCTTCAACGTTCTCGATGTCCGTAACGATAGCAGAAGCGATCGTTGCTTCAGATTCACCGTCAGCAAAGACTGCCGTCACAGCATAAACGTATGTCTTGCCGCCCTCGGCCGTGTTGTCAACGAACGATGTTGTCTCAGTGCCGCTGATGCTCTTCAACAGTTCGCCGTCACGGTAAACATTGTAGCCAACCAATTCGCCAGAGCCTGCCTCATAGGTTATGTCGTCAATCATGAACATGAATGTATTGTCGGCAACGGTATTCTGGTGGATAGCGAAGTGTGTAGCACCTGCCGGTATCTCAACTGAAACTTGCTCCCATGCACCTGATGAAGCGGTGTGAGTTTCGCCGATCTTTGTGAAGTCAGTTGTCTCAGTGCCAGTTGTCGAGTAGAGTACATCGTATGTTTCAGGATAGCTCTCGCTTGAAGTGTTGTTGTTGCTAACCCAGAAGCTTACGGTCTGTGCATTGCCTGAGAGGACAGGACTTATGAGCCAGTTGTCAGCAGCAAGGAATGTATCGTCAACATAAGAGTAGAACGATGCAGCGTACTTGCTTCCTCCGTGAGGTTTGAGCGATTCGTTGTTCTCAAGCACTTCTTCTGTTATCCAGTTGTTGAGCGGTTCAACAAGAGTGAATCCGAAGTTCTGACCCTGTGTCGGATAGGTGTAGCTCTGGAACAAACCACCGGTTGTTGCTCCGCTGTGGCTGGTAAGAGCCTTCCACTCACCGAACTCGTCTACTGCCCATGACGTGTAATCCTCAAAGCCGTCGTTAACGGTCTGTGCCGTTTCAGTTACTGCGGTCCAGTTAACGTCTACCGCACCGTCAGCATTCTCCTTAGCGCTTACGCTTGCAGGACGTGGCTTGTTGGAAATCTTGAATTCAAGCGATGCAGACTTGGCATTGTCGTCTGGGTTCAGGTCGTTTGTATATTCAACCTCTGCCTTCAGTTCTACTGAACTTCCAGTGTTCATCACGCTCGTCTTGTAGTCGAACTGATATGTCTTCGCAGCAAACGATGCGAGGGTTTCGGTCTCGCTTGTAGAACCAATGAGTTCATCACCAGCATACAGCTTGACAGTGTATCCCTTTGCGTCCTTACTGCCGAAGTTGGTAACGGTTACACCAATCTTGGCTGTCTCGCCCTTCTTTATTGAAGCAGGTACGCTGAGGTCGCTCAGTGTTACATCGTTGTCGTAAACGTCGCGTACGTAAAGTTCGTCGAAGCCGATTGTCTCGTCAGCTGCTGCAGAACTCTCTACAAGAACCATAATGTAGCTGAGTGACGCATATTCAGGTTTCAGAGAAATTGCCTCGCGAACCCAATCGCCAGTGTTGTTGCTGATAGTCTTGAGCAAATCTCTTGTTCCGTCCGGTTTCTGAGCATAGACATTGATAACAGCGTTGCTTGCTGCAGCTGCCTTGTGGCTGAACACGAACATCGGGTTGGTTGAACCGGCAAGGTTAATCTTACCTGAACCAAGGATTGCCTTGTCTGAATCGTCGGCAGAGGTGAACAGGAAGCTACCGCCGTCATTGTCGGAAGATTCATCACCTACTGAGTATGTAGAGGTGCCGCCGTTTCTGTTTATCCACCACAGTCCGTAAGTGGTGCTGCCACCAGGTACTGTCTCGAAGAACGGAATGGTATAAGGCTTACCTGTTACAATGCTTGGTGTAATGCCGAGTGAGCTCTCGCCCTTTTCGTTGACTGCCGATACTGCGAACTGAACGAGATCCTGGTCGCCTTCGTTGGTAGTATAAGCGAGATCGTGGCTTGTTGCACCGGCTGCTGTAGATTCAGCAAGTTCATAAGTATAGCTCCATGAACCCTCAACGATATTGTAGATATTGTGTACAAGGGTCTGTGGATCAACGTAACCGCCATTTGCACCCTTTTCAGAAGCATCCCAAGCTATCTTGACAGAATTGATATTGTCGGCTATCGTCAGATTCTCAGGAGCGTCAGGAGTATCAATACCTACATAAACCGTCTTGGAAGCACTTGCGCGGCCATTGCCGTATTCGGCAGTTGCAGCAACTGCACTGTAGCTGTTGAAGCCTTCTGCCGGTTCATTGTCTGTGTATGAAAGCTCTTGACCGGCACTTACGCCTGTGAAGGTCTTTATTACCTCACCGTCACGCTTCAAAGAAACTGTCATGTTGGAGAGTGCCGTTGTTCCGTCGATTCCCTTTGAAGGAGCCTTGAACGAAACTTTCACGCTCTTTGCACCCTTTGCACCTGCTTCAGCGACGAAGTTTACAACAGAGTCTGGAGCCTGTACATACAAGCCTTCTCCGACAGCGATGTCGTCAACGTACATTGCATACATGTCGGCATCGCTTATAGCATGGAAGCCAATGTATACCGTACCGTCTTCGGTTGCTGTTATTTCCTTCTTGAACTCAACGTAATCGCTTGACGTAAGATCTGTTGCTGGCAGAAGCTCTTCTGTCATGTCGGCTGCGGTGTTGCCCTTGCCGAACTTGGCCTCGATGCGCTCAACGAAGTAAGAGCTGTTGGCGCGTGCCTTGAACGATACTGCGTATATCTTGCCTTTCTCGAGCTTGAGAGGAGGAGTAATGAGCCAGTCGTCGCCGTCGTTTGCTGAGCTGTACGTGTACTTGGCAGCAGGGTTAGCGTCTGAATAACCGCCAGCATACCACGACCAAGTCTTGCCGTCGTTATTGCTGTCAAGGATTGTAAATACGTCGAGGCTGTTCTCGTCAGTGAAGTCTTCTGAATAAGGCGGAGTTATCGGATCGCCATAGACAGCAGAGCCAGACTTGGCCTCTTCGCTTGACTTATGTCCGTTGGTTGCTATTACGCCGTATGTGTAAGCTTTGTATGACCCCTTTTCAAGAGTTTCGGTGAACGATGTTCCTGTAAGGCCTGTTGCAACCTGTACGTTGTCCGGATAACGTACTACATCGTATGTAATGTCGCCAAGATAACCATTGTTCATACCCTCGGTAACTGGATCCCAACTTAGGTTCACAACACCTGTCTCGCCGTCAAGACTGCAAACAATGCCTGTCACAGACTTAGGTATGTCGTAGCCGACATAGAGTGAAGTCTTGGCCTTCAAACCGTCGCCCTCAGAGTTGGAAACGCTTACTGTAATGTTCTTCGTACCGTCTGTGTCGAACGTTACGGGAACGCTCACTGCGTCACCTGCCGCAGCCTTGCCTGTTGCAAGGGTATCCTTGGCTGCTGTAATGACGTAGTTTACTTCGCCGGTAAGAGCTTCGCCGGCAGCGTTCTTCGTTGGAGCCTTGAATGTCACCGTACCCGTAAGCTCACCGTTGCTGAAGTTTGCAGCAAGGTCTGTAACAGCTGCCGGTGCACCGTCAGCCACTGCCGTAGGAACGGTCATAATGGTCATAAGGTTCTGGTTGACGAAGTCGCCGACCTTTGTTGCAGCACCCGTTGCCAGGTCTACGGAATAAAGCGATGCCAGCTGAGTGTCCACGTCGGCTGTTGCCCAATAGAACACATCGGTCTTGCTGTCTATTTCACCTGTCTGATAGTAGTATTGGCCTTCGCTGTCAACCACGGTAACGCCAGTAGAGCCTACTTCCGTCTCGACTGCCGTCTCTGGATCTATCTTGTAGAGCTTACCATCGGTAGCAACAGCATAAATGGTGTTGTCTTTCGATACACCCATTGCCACATAAGCATGAGTAAGCGTTCCTATCGTGGAACGTGTCATGTTCTCGTAGTCAACGATACCAAGTTCGTAAGCAGAACCGTCGGCGTTGTAGAACTCGCCGTATACAGAACCGTTTGGCGAAGTGGCTGTTTCCATGGCGATAAGACTGTAGTCGTCAAGAGAAACAGATGAGCCTACCTGCTCCCACGTGTCGGTGTCGAACGTGTAGAAATAAGGGAATACCATTCCCCAGAACGAGAAGTAATAGACCATATAGAGACGGTCGCCAACTATGGCACCGCCACCGTTTGCCGTATAACCCGTAGGTCCCAGCAGGTCTACTGTAATGTTGTCAACTGCATTGAACTTGTAGAAGCCGTAGGTGTAATTGTCTTCGGTCCAAGTGTTGTCGTTAATGACGTTAGCCCATAACTCACGGCCTGTGGCTGCACTGGCAGCCGCTCTCAGAGGAACTTTCGGTGCAAGCGCGAACGGAGAAACTCTGCGCTTGCCTGTTTCTACCAGTTTCAGGCTTGAAGTCTGCTTCGGTTCGAAAACTTTTGCGTTGAACATCAGGGGATGCTTTGCCCTAACCTTTGCATCTTCGGTAGCAATTTGTTTGGGTGTAGCCTTTCTTGCGGTTTGCAAGACTGATGAAGGAACAGGTCCACGAAGTGTACGTTCCAGCTTTTGGGCGTCTGTCGTCACAGGCATCAAAAGCATTGCTGCCGTAGCTCCTGTGATGATAAAGTTTAGTTTATTCATAAGCTGTAAACTTTAGATTGGTTAATGTTGCTTTTATGTTTGCGATTGCAAATATAAATAAAATATTTTTAACAGGTAACGATTTGTCGTCTTTTTTTGCATTTACTTACAAATTTCCACTACTTCGCTTTTATTTGCTGCATAAATATAACTTTTACACTCATTATAAAGACACACAGACAAAACGGTTTTCAAGGCTATGCAGCAATGAAAATGCCACACCCGTCGCTGAAAGGCGGATGTGGCATAGTTTTGACTGTTACTCGTCAGAGACGAGCCATTGTCTCTATCTTATGACAACTTTCTGGTCGTTTATGATATACGAACCTGGCGTCAGACTGCGGAGCGACTTCATTTCGCAGCCAACGAGCTTGCCGTCGAGTGTGTAGACATTGTAGCTGGACGCCTTGATTACTGTCTCTACATTCTCTATGTCAGTAACGATAGCAGAAGCGATCGTTGCTTCAGATTCTCCGTCAGCGAAGACTGCCGTCACTGCATAAACGTATGTCTTGCCGCCCTCGGCAGTGTTGTCGACAAACGTCGTTGTCTCTGTGCCGCTGATGCTCTTCAGCAGTTCGCCGTCACGGTAAACGTTGTAGCCGATAACGTTGCCAACAGAACCTTCGTAAGTCACTTCGTCAACCATGAAAACAAAAGCATATCCGTTTTCTGTTGTCTGATGAATGGCAAAACGTTTCGCCCCTTGCGGAACATCAACAGAAACTTCTTCCCATGAACCTGAAGATGCAACATGCGTGTCGCCTATCTTAACAAAATCGGCAATATCCGTTCCGGTCGCAGAGTAAAGCACATCATATGTCTCCTCAAATATCATTTCATCGTTGTTCATGTTGCTTACCCAGAACTTCACAGTCTGTGCATTTCCCGACAACTCCGGACTGATTAGCCAATTGTCTGCACCGAGTTCCTCTTCCGTTTCTGCATCAGTGGCATAGAACGATGCCACATATTTGCTTCCCTCATGCGGTTTCAGACCTTCATTGTTCTCAAGGGCAGTTTCTGTAAGCCAATTATTAAGCGGTTCTACCAAAGTGAACGCAAAGGTCTGCCCTTCTACAGGATATGTATATCTATGGAAAATTCCATTGGATATACCGTTTGTGTTGCCAGTGAAACCACTCCAATCGCCAAAGCTATCGGTCGACCATGACGTATATTCCTCAAAGCCGTCGGTTATTGTCTGTATCGTTTCGTTCACTGCGCTCCAGTCTACACGTACAGAACCTGTGTTTGTTTCCGTTGCCGTAACACTTGCGGGACGTGGCTTAGTTGAAATTGAGAACAATATTGAAGTGGACTTGCTATTGTCATCCAAGTTTTGATCTTCCGCGTAATCAGCTTTAGCCTTTAACTCGACCGAAATTGCCTCGTTCAAGATACTCAACTTATAGTCAAGATTATAGGTTCGCGACGCAAACGAAGCCAAAGGTTCCGTCTCTGTCTTGTAGTCTACGAGTTCACCGTCAGCATACAACTTTACAGTATAGCCGTTAGCCATCTTGCTTCCAAAGTTCGTAACGGTCACGCTTATCTTGGCAGTCTCGCCTTTCTTCATCTTCAGCGGCGCAGTTATGTCGCTCAAAGCAATGTCGTTGTCATTTATGTCGCGCACATAAATCTCGTCAAAGCCTATTGTTGCGCCTTTTGATGCGGAGCTCTCGAATATTATCTCTATATATTTGAGCGACGTATATTCCTGTTTCAAAGGAACTGATTCGCGAATCCATCCTCCGGCTTCTTCAATTGTACTGTAGTCAACCGTCTTGAGCAAATCCCTTGTGCCGTCAGGCTTTTGGGCATAAACGCTTATTTTTGCGTTGCTTTCCGCAAACGACTGATGGGAGAATACAAGCATCGGATTGGCAGCACCTGCAAGATTGATTTTACCAGAACCGAGTATCGCCTTGTCTGCATCGTTCTTTGAGTTGAAAAGAATGCTTCCCCCGTCAGAATCTGACGAACTAACCGAATTGACATAGCTTGACGAACCGCCGTTACGGTTCATCCACCACACTTTGTCCGTCACACCGCCGCTGAACGATTCAAAAAACGGTATTGCATAAGGTTTTCCGCTAATGATTCCAGGCGAAAGGGCTATTTCGCTTTCTCCATTGTCGTTGAATGAAGAAACGCCGAACTGAACAACATTCTGTTCACCTTCTTCTGTGTTATACGGCAAGTTATAATCTGTCGCTCCCTTATCCGTTGTTGCTGCATATTGCGGAGCATAATCCACAATAGTGTATATATTATGGCTCAGTCCCTGCGGATCAACATATCCACCGTTGACACCCTTTTCAGAAGGTTGCCATGAAATTTTCACCGAAGAGAAGTTGTCTACCGTTTGCAGACTATCTGGTGAATTGGGGGCGTCTATACCAACATAAACAGTTTTGCTTACACTTTCCAAGCCGTTGCCGTATTCGTTTGTTGATGCAATGGCCGTGTATGTATTGAAACCCTCTTTCGCCTCGCTGTCAACATAAGTCAATTGCTCTCCGGCACTTACTCCTGTGAATGTCTTTATCTCCGAGCCGTCGCGTTTCAACGTGACATTCATTGAAGACAATGTTGTTGTCCCGTCAATAGACTTCACAGGGGTTGTCATAACCAGGGTCGCACTCTTCATGCCTTTGTCAGCAGGAGTTACGCTGAAATTCTGCACCGAGTCGGGAGCCTGATAGTATTTTCCTTCATCTATCTTGATGTCATCCAGCATCAGCGAAAGCATGTCTTTGTCGCTAATGGCATGGAAGCCGACACAGATTGTTCCGTCTTCAACGGGAATTACATCTTTCTTGTATTCCTGATATTCGTCCGTTTCAATGTCGGTAGCCGGGAGTATTTCGCCTGTCATAGCGTCAACGGTAGCGTCGGAACCATATTTTACTTCAAGCCGTTCCTTGAAATAAGGACTTAAAGAACGAGCTTTAAACGATACCGTATAGAACTTTCCTTTCTCAACCTTTACCGGTGGCGTAATTAGCCAGTCGTCACCGTCATTTTCCGAGCTGTAACTGTATTGTGCTGAAGCGTTCAATTCTGAATCCTCACTTTCATCACCGAACCATGTCCACGTGCTTCCGTCATTGTTGCAGTCAATAACGGTAAGCAAATTGAAGCTGCTACTGCCGGTGAAGTCTTGGTAGTAAGGAGGTTCTATCGGGTTGCCGTAAAGAACGGCATTTGTTTTTGCTTCTTCGCTTGTTTTTTTGCCATTCGTTGCCACTACGCCATAGCTGTAAGTCCTAAGGTCTCCTCTTTCAAGGGTCTCTGTAAAGGAAGTGTCTGTCATATCTGACGTAACGATTTTTTCTTCCGGATAACGTACAACATTGTATGTTATATTACCAAGATACCCATTGTTCATGCCTTCCGTAACAGCATTCCAACTCACACTGGCCTTTCCTGTTTCGTTGTCAAGTTTATAAACGAGTCCTGTTACTGCCTGCGGTGTGTCATATCCGACATAGACTGTGGTCTTAGCCGTCATTCCCTTTCCTTCTGCATTGGAAAATATTACGGAAATGGTCTTGCTTCCGTCTGATTCAAAGTCGACATTCTTTTCTATCGATGCACCGGCCATGACAGATCCCGTGGCAAGTGTCTCGGCACCGGAAGCTACGACATAGTCCAAAGAACCGGTCAAAGCATCTCCGGCAACCGTTGCGGTCGGCGCTTTGAATGTTATTGTTCCGCTTAACGAGCCATTGCCAAAGTTTGCCACAAGATCGGTTGCGGCGGCAGGCGCCCCATCGGCAACAGTCTCGGGAACAGTCAGAAGTGCCATAAGGTTTTGGTTTTCGAAGCTGCCTACTTGTGTTGCGGCACCTGTCGTCAAGTCTACGGTATAGAGCGCTGCAAGTTGCGTGTAGACATCGGCTGTTGCCCAATAGAACACGTCATTCTTTTGGTCTATCTCGCCGCTTTGGAAATAATACTGCCCTTCACTGTCGCTTACATCAAGTCCCGTTGCACCGACAGCCGTCTCTTCTGCTGTCTCGGTATTTATTCTATACAGTTTCCCGTCGGTTGCTATACCATAAAGCACATTGCCTTTCGTAACACCCATTGCGACATAAGCATTGCTGAGCGTTCCTATCGTAGAACGCGTCAAGTTCTCGTAGTCCACGATACCGAGTTCATAGGCTGTACCGTCGGCGTTATAGAACTCTCCATATACTGTACCGTTTGGAGAAATGGCGGTTTCATTAGCGATAAGGGTGTAGTCGTCAAGAGAAACCGGTTCGTCAACCTGCTCCCATGTTTCTGTATCGTATGTGTAGAGATACGGGAATACCATACCCCAGGAGGAGAAATAGTAAACCATGTAAAGGCGGTTGCCGATTATTGCACCGCCGCCGTTTGCCGCACAGTCTGTAAGGCCCAGCAAATCAACGCTGATGTTGCTTTTCACATTGAAGGCATAGAATCCGTAGGCGCTTTCGTCTTCGCCCCAGGTATTGTCGCTGATTACGTTTGCCCACAATTCGCGCCCTGCTGTGGCGTCGGCCGCCGCTCTCAGCGGGACTTTAGGCTCAAGTGAGAACGGGGATACTCTGCGTTTGCCCGATTCTGCAAGTTTCAGACCGTACGTCTGCTTCGGTTCGAAAACCTTGCCGTTGAACATCAGTGGGTGTTTTGCCTTCAGCTTTGCCTCTTCCCTGGCAATCTGTTTGGGAGTGGCTTTTCTCGGGGTTTGCAAAACTGATAAAGGAACAGGTCCGCGAAGCGTGCTTTCCAGCTTTTGGGCGTCTGTCGTTACAGGCATCAGAAGCATTGCAGCCATCGCTCCTGTAACAATACAGCATAATTTGTTCATAAAATAAAAGCTTTAGATTTGTTATTGTTGCATTTATGTTTGCGATTGCAAATGTAGAAAAATCTTTTGACAAATAACAATTTGTCGCAACCTTTTGCACTTTTACACATTTTTCTTATCAATCAGCCACACTACGCGCTGATTTATCACATTCTCATGTACTCTTATTAATAAAGGCAAAGCGTCGGCCACCAATGCCTATGTCTGACAAATGAAACAATCCCCGCAAGCTACCCAAACAGGTGCTTGCGGGGATGGTTCTGTTGCAGTATACAAGATGTGCTTTCTATGCACATCCTGTCATTGAGTCATATCGCGTGATTAGTCGAGATGGTCGAGAGAGTCGTTGAAGTCTTTCGGCTCGCGCTCTGCCATAGGGTCGTGGAAGTCGGCTTCGCCACGGTGTTCGAAGCGGCGCTGCTCGCCTCCGTTGTTGAAACGCTCGCCACGCGGACGACGCTCACCACGGTCCTGGCGCGGACGACGCTCGCCACGCTCACCGCGCGGACGGCGTTCACGCTCTACGTAACCTTCCGGCTTTGGAAGAAGAACCTTGCGTGAGAGTTTGTACTTGCCAGTCTTCGGATCTATCTCCATCAGTTTCACCTGAATCTTGTCGCCTTCCTTGAGGCCGGCCTCTTCAACGGTTTCCAGACGCTTCCAGTCTATTTCGGAGATATGGAGCAATCCGTCCTTTCCTGGCAGTATTTCCACGAAGCAGCCGTAAGGCATGATGGAACGGACCGTTCCCTCGTAAACCTCGCCAACCTCGGGTATAGCCACGATGGCGCGTATCTTGGATATTGCCTTGTCTATGCTTTCCTTGTTTGGAGCGCTCACCTGAACGTGTCCCTTGCCGTCGGTCTCGTCGATAGTAACGGTAGCTCCCGACTCTTCCTGTATCTGCTGGATGATCTTTCCGCCGGGGCCGATAACGGCACCGATGAATTCCTTCGGAATGTCGAATGCTTCGATGCGAGGAACCTGCGGTTTCAGTTCGGCGCGAGGCTCTGCTATGGTGTCGGTCAGCTTGCCGAGGATATACTCGCGGCCTTCCTTAGCCTGCATAAGTGCCTTCTCGAGGATTTCGAAGCTCAGTCCGTCGCACTTGATATCCATCTGTGTTGCGGTAAGGCCGTCTTTCGTACCTGTCGTCTTGAAGTCCATGTCACCCAAGTGGTCCTCGTCGCCAAGGATGTCGCTGAGCACTGCGTATTTGTCTTCGCCCGGATTCTTGATAAGTCCCATTGCGATACCTGAAACGGGCTTCTTCATCGGAACGCCGGCATCCATCAGTGCGAGTGTGCCTGCGCATACTGTTGCCATTGACGAAGAACCGTTAGACTCGAGTATCTGCGACACGAGGCGAACCGTGTAAGGATAGTCTGCCGGTATCTGTCCCTTCAGTGCACGCCATGCCAAGTGGCCGTGGCCGATTTCGCGGCGGCCTACGCCACGCTGTGCCTTTGCCTCGCCGGTGCAGAAGGGCGGGAAGTTGTAGTGGAGGAGGAAACGCATGTAGCTCTTGTCGAGAACGTCGTCAACCATCTTTTCGTCGAGTTTCGTTCCCAGCGTACATGTGGTGAGCGACTGTGTTTCGCCGCGCGTGAAGATAGAGCTTCCGTGCGGCATTGGCAGCGGACTAACCTCGCACCAGATGGGGCGTATCTCGTTGGTCTTGCGGCCGTCGAGACGTATTCCCTCGTCGAGGATGCAACGGCGCATGGCGTCGCGCATCACGTCGTGGTAGTATTTCTCCATGAGTGCAGCCTTCTCTTCGAGCTCGTCCTCGGTGAGGTCGGCGTGAGCGGCATTGTATGCCTCCTGGAAGTCAGCGAGAATCTTGTCGAAAGCATCCTGGCGAGCCTGCTTGTCGAGGGCCTGCTTCGTAACGTCGTAGGCCTTTGGATACAGTTCGTCGTTCATCTGCTTGCGCAGGTCTTCGTCGTTTACTTCGTGGCAGTATTCGCGCTTCACGTCTGTGCCCAGCTCCTTCGAAAGTTCTGTCTGGAGTTCGCACATCGGACGGATGGCTTCCTGTGCTGCCTTGAGGGCACCGAGAAGATCCTGCTCTGAAACTTCTTTCATCTCGCCTTCAACCATCATGATGTTCTCTGCCGATGCACCTACCATCAGGTCCATGTCGGCTTCTTTCATCTGTTCGAAGGTCGGGTCGATTACATATTCTCCGTTGATGCGTGCCACACGTACTTCAGAAATCGGGCACTCGAAAGGAATATCTGAGCATGCCAGCGCGCAAGAGGCTGCGAAGCCTGCCAAAGCGTCGGGCTGGTCGACTCCGTCTGCCGAGAAGAGGATAATGTTTACAAACACCTCGGCGTGGAAGTCTGACGGGAAGAGGGGGCGCAATGCGCGGTCTACCAGTCGGCATGTAAGGATTTCATTGTCGCTTGCTTTGCCTTCGCGCTTGGTGAAACCGCCCGGGAAACGTCCGGCTGCGGCATACTGTTCTCTGTACTCTACCTGCAAAGGCATGAAATCTGTTCCGGGAACTGCATCTTTTGCGGCACAAACAGTGGCGAGCAATACGGTGTTGCCCATACGGAGCATACATGACCCGTCGGCCTGTTTTGCCACTTTCCCGGTTTCAACGCTGATGGTTCTGCCATCAGGAAGTTGAACTGTTTTCGTAATTACGTTCATCTAAAAAAACTTATTGTTTTAACAACATCTGTTATGTATTATTCTTCCTTTTTTCTTCCCGTTTGGTTAATCCGTACAAAGTTAGCGGATTTATTACAATATGCAGTAACTTACAGTGTATAATTACCTTTTTTTATGATATTTACATACCAAAGGGGCATTTTGAAGCGACAGAAGAAAGAAAAAAAGGACAAAAACCGGAAGATGGTCTATTCTTTCCTATAAGCGGAAGGCGAAACGCCGACGTGTTCCTTGAAGAACTTGCCGAGGAACGACTGGTTGGGGAAGTTGAGCTCGCGCGCTATCTCCTTTATGCTCTTCGAGGTGTTTTTCAGTTGCACTCGCAGTTCGAGCGTTACGTATTTGTCTATCCACTCGTTTGGCGTGCGACGGCTTACTGCCTTTACCGTTTCCGACAGGTATTTGGGTGTTATGCACAGTTGTTCGGCATACCACGACACGCGGCGCTCCGTGCGGAACGTCTGTTCCACCAGACGTATGAACTCGGTGAAGATGCTTTCGGCACGCGTCTGCCGTTTGTCCGTGCCGTACTGCACGCCGTACATCACGTGGCTTATGTCGTATATCATTGCCGACATGAGCGAGCGTGCAACGTCGGCGCGGAAATGGTGTGAGCTGTCGGCCACTTTGCTCACGATAAGACGGAAATACGTCAGAATGTTGTCCACTTCGTCTGCCCTGAGCCCGAACACGGGATGGCTGCGGGAGAAAAGGAACAACGACGAGAGGTCGTGCACGCCCTGGACAACTTCGTTGAAGAAATTTTCCGACATCATTATGGCTATCCCGCTAAGGTCCTTGCTCAGACTGCCGTTGTTGACCACCTGCCCCTCGCTTATGATTATCACGTCGTTGGCTTTCACCGTGCGCTCCTCCGTATCCACGGTATAGCGGGCCTCACCATTCAGGCACAAGCCCACCAATATACAGTTCATGCGTCTGGGCATGTCTGGGATTGGCATATCACCGAACTCTGGAAACAGCAGAAGGTCATCGCCTATCGACGGGCCATTGTAAATCTGTCTTGTAGACGACACGGAAATCTGGTCTATATTGGGTATCATAAAAACGGTTTGGCGTTGATTTAAGTCCAATCCGGCAAAGGCCGTCTCTCTGGAAAGCTTAACTTCATGCAAATCTAACGATTTTTTTTTACTTGACAAACATACGGCAACAATTTTTGAAGCAGGCATGCACAACAAAGGATGCGGTTAAATTACGAAGCCGCATCCTTCAAATAGACAATATGAATACCTCTTTGACCGGCAATCAGAAGTCAACCGGCAAAGAAACATTCATATTTGGTGTTGCCGTTTAAGGTTCTGCAGGATCATATCTAAGAAACAACCCGATACCAAACATTATACGAACCGTCGCCTTTCGCTTCTACATGCACCTCAAAATTGGTATTGGCAGGTACTTTATTCGCAATTTCCGTAGCTAATTTTAAAGCGCTTAGTTTTCCGTCACACGTGCCGGCAAATTTCCACCCGTTGCCTGAAGGAGCCTTACGGATATCATTTGAAGCGACAGCAGAGTTGGTTGTCGTTTTATCTATGCCATCGTAAATGGCTGTCACCAAACCATAGATAAAATCCGAGCAAGTAACCATGCTGTCAGACTTGGCGTCGTACACCACATAACCGCCATCGTCAAACTGAGCGTTGGCGTTCTGCATTATCTCAACAATTCCTTGAGACAGACGCTCCGCTATGGCATTGTAACTTGCCGATTCCTCAACGACTGGATCATCATTGTTGTTGCAACCTACAAAACAAAATGTTGACATAAGCAACAACGCAATGGAATAGAACAGAGTTTTCATATTCTGCAATTTGTTAGTTAAGCCTACTCGTATAGCTTTTCGGCATTCGCTCCTTTCTCCACACAAGTTGGGCTGTGTGGTCAGCACAAAATTCCAGGCGCCAATGAGTTTTGTTACAACAAATCTACATTATATTTCAATTAAAGCAAAAAGAAACCGAAACATTATTAAAACCACGCTCTATATTGAACACTTTCGTTGCTAAATAGAGTACGCCAAAGTAACAGAAACCAAACAAACCACGTCGTTTTCTAACACTTATACGTTTTTGCACTGTTTTTTATTATAGATTAAAACTGAAAACAAGACACGCCAGACCTGTATCGAAGTTACGTTACGTCTTTCTTCCAGGCTTTTCTCGACTAACAGAACATGAGGACAAACAGAGAAAAAATCTATTGTATGGCAACAATAAAAATGCTCACATTCTGCAAAATGTGTGATTGCAGTATCAGCATAAAAAAGCCGCCGGGACGATATATTCCCGACGGCTTTTTATAATTTCCCGTTTTGCTTTTTATTGCATTAAAGCAAGCGGTGTGTTAACGAAAGGCACTTGCATTGAGGCTTCATGAGGAAGGGCAGGTGCTATTTGCCTTCCGGCTCTACATAGTAAGACACTTTGTATGCCCCGTCCTTTAGCGCCTCTGCACACACCATAAGGTTGTAGCCCGGCAGAAGTTTCTTCTTTATCGCCGCTGCCACAGCCGGCACGTCGTCCTTGTTTTTGCATGTGCCTGCATAATTCCAATCTGTATCATAATCCATGGATTTGTCGATTGAATCCTTTTTTAAGCCGGGGAGATTGCATACAATGGCTTTTATAAGTCTGTAAAGGCCAAAGTCGCAGACATTCATACTACTGTCTTCCGGCATATACACTACAAATCCACCGACATTGTAGTTGGTGTCCTTGGTTTCAATAATCCAGGTAAGTTTTTCTGACAGACGCTGAACAAAAGGATCATTGACCGTTGCGTCTTTCAGACCGGAATCGTCATTGTTGTTGCAACCGACAAAACAGAATGTCGCCGTAAGCAACAGCACAAAGGAATATAACAAATTCTTCATAGCTTTAAGTCACTTTAGTCATGCCTACTCTCTTTAGCTTTTCGGCACACGCTCCTTTATCCACACATGTGGGCTGTGTGGTCAGCGCAAAACCTTGGCGGCCTGTTGGTTTCGACACGGCAAATCTACATCAGATTTACAAAAAGACAAAATAAAACGTAGAAATATTTCAATCAGTACATCATATTTAACATTTCACTTGCGATATAGAAAAAAAATCATCCTACTCGGCATTTCTCCTGCCGTATAAAAAAGAGAACCCGACAGGTTGTTGCGCCTGCCGGATTCCCTATATCTATGCGGAAAAGACTTTATGCCTCTCCTGAAAGTTTGATGATTTTCCGTTATTTCTTGATGTACTTCTTTCCGTTCACAACCACGATGCCTTTGAAGCTACCGTCAACTTGCTGGCCTGCAAGGTTGAACATGCGGCCATCGGCGTTTGCTTTCTGATCGGACGAAACGCTGTTAATTCCGTCAACGGTTGACTTCTTGCGGTATATCGACAGGTTTGAAATGGCGTTTGAGAAGGTGTTGAAATTATACTCCGTTTCGTCGTAGCCCAAATTCTTCCTTGCTGAATTGCCGTTGAACACGATAGATGCCTTTCCGTCGGTTATCGACAGTGTGGCAATACAGTTGGCGTCGGCCTTTGTAACCGTCTTCAAGCCTGAAGAGCTGGCGCTGAGGAACGACTTCTGCGGTGTGCGCAGTCCCCACCCCGTACCGTTGGCAGCCTTTATCATCGTGATGGGCAGTGCATAGCTGTTGCCGTAGGCTGTTGTGCCGCTTACCTTCACCGGAACGGCGGCACGGCCTGACGACTGTGTGGCGTCTGCCAATGCCACGCCTTCGCTCTCGTCAACCAGCAGCACAACGTCGTTTGTCTCCAGGGCGCTTATGTCGGTAAGCTTTTCATAGGCTTCCGTCTCGTCAGCCACGGCTCCTGCCGGCAGAAGGGCACTGTTCTTAACGGTGAACGTAACGCTTCCGTCGGGATTCTTCATTACCTTGTATATCGGCATACCGTCGTAGTCGGTGCCTGCAAACAGAGGATATGTCTCTTTCTTGTTCACACCGTTGCCGAAGAGGTCGGCTGGAAGACCGTCGGATGATATCTTGCGCCCGCCGGCAGTTACCACCATGGCGCGTTTGCGCGACTGCACGGTGTTGACGCGGTTGCTGTACCAGATGTTGGCGTTGTAGTTGATGCGCTGCAACAGCAGTCCGCTGCCGTATGACGTGGGATACCATGTTCCGGGCTGGCGGTTCTCGATGATGAAATACTCGTTTGTGTTCTCGGGGTTGCGGAACATTACCGCCATCTCGCCTTCGGTCAGGTTGGGATCGGTAAGCGTAACGGTTTCTTCGTCCTTCAGCTCGCGCAGGTTGAGCCATCCCATGTAGCTGCGCTCATAGGCGGTGTAGCCCATCGGTGCGTATGCTCCGTTCACGTAAGGGCCGTATTCCATTACAGACCACTCGCCGTAAGGATTGTCGCCCGTATAAGGAGAGGTGCTCGTGTCGTAGATGTCGGGGAAACCAAGGGCGTGGCTCAACTCGTGGACCATCACGCCCATTCCCATCACCGATGTGCCGGAAGAGCCGTTAAGCTCGTTGCCGACGAAATACGAGCCGAACACATATCCGCTTACTGAGCCGTAGGTTGCGGGAAGGTCAAGCTCGTGCGGCCATATGGTGTTTTCGTCACCGCCCGTAGCTTCGCCGTAGCCGGCATAGAGGATGATTACATTCGGTATCTTGTTGTTCACCTCATATTTTCTGAAGCTTACTCCCTGTGCTATTGCGCCGTTGATGGCTTCCTTCACCATTGCAAGTACATTGGTGTCGTTTCCCTTGCCGTTTTCTCTGTTCTTGCCATAGTATGCATAGCCGTTTGAAAGGGTCACCTTTGCCACCACGTCGAAGGTGGGGTCGAACATGCCGCGGCTCTGTGCCTTGAAGTAGTCCTTAACGGAACCAACCTGACGGGAGTCGTCGGCAGCGTAGCCTTCTTCGTTCATAAAGCGGGAATATCTCTCAACGGTCCATCCTTCCTGAAACTTCACGTCGGAAAATTCAACCATGATAACGGGTATCATGGGTGAGCCGACAGACGGGAGTGCGCCGCCTGCGCTTACGCCATACTGTCCCAAACCGTCGGATGTGGAGGGAGTGAGCGTCTTGAAATTCACGACCTGCTCCGCCTGCGCGTTGTTCTCGGCATCGATGCGTGCAGCCTCGGCGGGTGTCAGAGCGTTGGAGGCCACGAAAGCCTTTTCCTCTTCGGTGCGTTCCGCAATGTTGTGGGTAACTGTTTCCGACGCTGTCAGCTTGCCGTCTTTTATCTGTGCATAGCAAAGGGTTCCGTTGCTGTTGCGAACAACCACCTGGTCGTCGGCAGTTGTATAGAAAGCAAGGTATCCGTTACCGTTTTTGTATAGCATAACTGTTGTGCCGTCGCTTTGCTTCACGGGAAACAGCTTGTGGATGGGACGTATGGCACTTGCAGACAAGCCGAATGCCAAAGCCATCAATACCGTAACAAGGTGCTTTTTCATATTTCTTTTATACTTAATAATTTATCTGATTAAATACATGCAGTCAAAGAAACACTGCCATAAGGCAATGTACCTGACAAAGATAAGAAGAAAAAGCTCAATGCAAAAGGTTTTAAACAAAAATAACTTATTATTCTGCAAAAAGCAATTGCCGGGCAGCAATGTATGAAACGACAAAAGCGCCGCAGTGCTCATTTTCTGCACTGCGGCGCCTGTATATTCATCGTCGTCCTTGCACTAAGGCAAGAGAGTCTGATTACTTGTTCAAGAACTTCTTGCCGTTCTGGATAACGATACCCTTGTAGTTGTTGCTTACCTTCTGGCCAGAGAGGTTGAACATAGCGTTGTTTTCAACATTTGTTCTGTCGAACTCAACAGCGTTCTTTATACCGTCTGTTGCTTTAGCGTCACCCTGGAGAACATAGATAGGAGTCTCGCAAGCGATGTCAGCCTTGCCGTGAACGATGAGCTTTGCGATACGGCCTGTTGTGCCTGTAGGCAGAGCAGAGCAAACTGGAGTTACAAGGTTGTAGCCAGGAAGGTTGTCGCCGCTGTAAAGGTCTGTGCTTACGTTGACGCCTGTTACCCAGTCTTCACCGCTGAGATACTGAACTTCTACGCTGTAGTTAGAGTTGTCGTTCTCGTCAGACCATGGGAAAGTTGTACCGATGAGAGCTGAACCGAGGTCGAAGTCTGTACCAGAAAGACCGTCTGTTGTAACAGTCTGGCCGTCGGCAGAAACGCGGAGAACGTTCCATCCTGTGAACTTGTCAGTCGGGAAAGTTGTCTCAGACTCGTATGTCAGGAAGTTTGTCTCAGGAACATACATCTTCTCGAACATACCTTCGATAGCAACAGGAATACCGATGTTGCTGCGGTAAAGATATGAGTTTCCGTCTGCCATGTTTACAGTTCCCTGAATTGAATTGTCTTCATCGTTGGCTACAGTGCCGGGGAATCCGAGGCAAACGCCGTCCTTGTCAACATCAGCCAGTGTGATTGCAAATGCCTTGCCTGCTGGGATTACAACAGGGTCAGAGCTTTCTGTACCCATGATTGGGTCGATTGTCTTCTGAGTGTTATAGTAAACAACTGTTCCTGTGGTAGGGTTCTTGCCTTCGTATTCGTCTGTACTAGCATCCCAACTTGTGATTACGTCGTCGCTGCTCTGTGTGAAACCGCTTACTGTCTCTGCAGTAGCATAGAGAGTTGCATATACATTGCTTCCCAGTTTATAACCACTGAGGTTGCCCTCGTCGTCATATACTTCGTCAGCATCCGTTATATAAGCATAGATTGTGTCGTTTGCAGGAATAGGACCGTTTTCGTTGAAGGTGAGGCCACGTACGAAAATGTCGTTAGCATAGATAGGTGCAGAACAAGCATTGAAATACTGTGTTGCAGAAGAAGCCTTTGTTCCGCTGTAAGTACCTGTACCGAAAAGGAATGCTGTCTTCTCAAGGAAACCGTAGCCAACGAGCGTGTTCTGATAATTACGTCCGTTGCTTTCACGGTAACCGTGGTCGTTTACGCCATAAAGAGGCATGTCCATAGAACCGTCGGTGAACTGAACAGTCTGGTATGTCTTGATAATACCTGCCTGTGCAATGTCGGTAATGGTACCTGTCTTGTAGTAATATGCGTTCTCGCCGAACTGATACTGAACAGTACCGTTTACAAGTGTCGGAGCGTAGTATGAGCCCTGAGGACCGTAAGACTGTACGTAGTTGCCGTCAACTGCATAAGAGGTAACGTCACGGCTGTTGACCGTCCAAACACCGTTTGCTGGAGTTGACATCATGTTCTTGTAGGTAATGTCAGTGAAAGCAGGAACAACCAGAAGTGCAGAACCAGTTCCGCGGCTTTCAATGTTCCAACCTGCAAAGAGACCATCCTGTGGAATATAGTATGTCTGGTTAGAATAAGATTTCTTTACTGCGTTGTTTGCAGTCATACGCTCGCATTTCTGCATCGGAGCATAAGCCGGAGCAGAAACCTTCTGCATCTGGACGCTTGCAACCTGTGCAAATCCAGCCGTAGCTGCCATTGCAGCTGCGCTAAGTAGTAGATACTTTTTCATAATTTAAAATGTTAAGTTATCGTTGATACATTGTTACGTTATACCACATGTCGGTATTGTTCTCAGAAGTAAGTCTGAGGTTTGTCAAGTCGAACGAAGTAGAGGCTGCGGTAACACTCTGCTTGCCCTTCAGTGCGTCTATAACCTGCTGCAAAGCGGGGAACGTCTTGATGGCATTTTCACCGCCGGCTGCTGCTGGGCCAACGTATGTTGTGTTGATGCCGTCTTCTTCAAACGTGTATGTGTAGTTGTAGTCGATGTTATAGTCGCGTCTGTTGTAGCTATAGCCGAACCTGAGCGAGAAGCTTGTGCTGCTGGTAGGAACGATGGAGAATCGTGTGAAGGTGTATTTTACCTTTGCCATCTGTGACACGAGCTCGTCGATGACTGACTTGTAGGAGTCGGACATTGTGCTTGCAGCGCTCCAGCGCCAATGAGTCGTAGACATTGGGATAACCTCTTTGAAGAAGCGTGCAGGGTCGTCGCCAGTGATGTAGCATTGCTCGTCGGCTGTGCTTACGAAGGCATCCTTTTCGACAACATACTTGAACTCCTGAAGAGTGGCAAGCGAGTCGGTCTCCAAACCGGTGTTGTAAGCCTTGGCGTCGCGGAAGCGGATATAGTAGTCTTCGCCGCGCTTTGTGATAAGGAACGGATTGAAGCTTTCGCTGATTACTGCATCCTCGTCATAAGGATAGATGTTGGGCAGACCTTCTGCTGCGTCTTCCATCTTGTAAGAAGCGTCGTGAACATGGAGCACATCAAACGTTGGAGAAGAGCTTGGGAACATCTTTTCCTGGAACTTGCGGACATCCATGAGGTAAGACTCGTAATCAACGCCTTCCTCAACAGGAGTGAGCAGGTTGTAAGTTCCGCGCTTCTTTCCTTTCAGCATCATATAGGATGCATCGTCTGGGGCGTCTACAATGATGAACTCATAGTCTCCCTCAAGTCCTTTTCCTGTCTCGTCGCTCGGTATTTCGGATGTTCCGGTACACTTGATGTCTTCGGGATCACTGAACAGGTGAACGACTTTGTTGTATGTATTGAATGTAAGCACAGGACCGTCGTCTGTTATCACGTCCCACGACGAAGTGTCGGTGAGGTACTCCCAGTTCTTCTGGTCTGTGGTACTCGTCCTCAGATAAGTGTATGTGGCAGCGTCAACAGACTTGTTCTTGTGGAAGCGGAACAACAGAAGATAACCGTTGCCCTTTGGCGTTTCGTTTTCCGTTGTAGGATAAAGCTGAACGGCCCACCCGTTTGGCGACGCCGTCAGGCGGTTGGAGTAGAGTTCGCTTGCCTCATTGAGACGTTCGGCAGCACTCTTGTCGAAGATGTTGTCTTCCTCGTTTACACATGCAGTAAAAGAGAGTGCCGATGCGCAAATCAGACCTATATATAATATATTCTTCATGTTAATTCCTTAAATGTTATTTTTCAATAAGAGAATTGAATTTGTTGACTTCGTCGCGAAGCTCGTCGATGAGCTGTTTTCCTGAAGCCTGCGTTTCGGTAAGCTTGTTGATAAGGCGGCCGAACCTGTCGAGCGCATACGACCCGTCGCTGTTTCTAACCAGTGTGCGCGACTGCACCATGTCACGGATGGCGTCAAGGTCAAGACCATAGTTTTCTTTCAGGTATGTCCTTACCAGATCAACCTTCTGAAGAATAACCGCACGGCCGTCGATGCCGCTGTTGTGCTGCCACTGTGGCTGTCCATTCTCGTCGAGCACTACGGTGTCGTCGGCATTTCTCAAGCACACGCGGCGGTAGATTTTCGTGTCAGCACCGCTTTCTGTCGACTTGAAGTAGCCGATTGTATCGAGGTTACATCCAGGAGTAAGCTTCTTGTTGTAGTCGCTGCGGCTTGCACAGTCAATCTCTTCCCAGTCATAGCTTGCAGATTCAAGTTTCTGCTTCCACTCCAACGTGTCCATGGTGATGTAGTTTGCCATTGACTCTGCCCAGTCCTCGCTTGTGGAGCTAGATGCGTAAGGAGTAACGAAGCCCTGTCCTGCCTTCAGCGAGTCAGCAGCGTCGCTCCATCCTGCTGCATCATAGCCGTTGGAGAGAACGTTGAAGGTCGTTGGGTGAAGAACGGTCTGGTCGAGGATGTGGGCGAACTCGTGGTGCATCGTCTTGAAGAAGTATTCGTTCATCATAGAGATGTCAGAAACGTCAAGATTGTTCACGTTATAGAGGTTGATCTTCACACCCGAACTTGCGTCACCCAGCACCTCAGTACCCTGAGAAGCGTTGTAGTTTTTGGAACCGGTGATGCTGATGATACGCGGACTGTTTACCTTCAGGAAGTCTGCTCCGCCAAGCTGAGCGTAAACGTCGTACCACAGATACTTGGTGAGAACAGCAAGATCCACGCTCTTGTCGTAAGACGCTGGCGTAAGGTTCTTGTTCATGTCGGAACTCTTGTCCTCGAACTTGTAGACGAACTTCACGTTGTATGGCTCAAGGAACTCTTTCTTCAGGAAAGTGTCGAGCGGGAACGTATACTGTGTCTTGTCAAGATAATCCTGAGCAGGGTCTGTATCGAAGATGGTTGCCGTGAAATCGTCGTCTGAGCAGGAAGAAAAACCTCCGGCAACAGCAGCGAACAGTGCGACAGCCAATGTCTTAAAGCTATATTTCATGTTGTTGTTCCTCCTTATTTTGATTTGATTACGAAATCACTGATGTTCATGCTTGCCTTCTTTGCCTCAGAGTTGTTTGTTGTCGTAGGACGAGAAGAGTCCAGACCTGCCGACAAAGTTTCCCAAGGCACCTCGATGGCTCTGAGACCAGAGTTCACCTCGTTGTGGATTGTATCGATTGTCACGCCAACAGTGTGTGTGTATGGCATGCCCCAACGCTTGAGGTCGTAGAAGCGGTGTCCCTCGAAAGATGTCTCGAACCTGCGGAAGTCATTGATACAGTTCATGTATGGTATAGCCTGTTCTGACACGACAAAATCAGGACTCATATACTGCGTGAATGTCCAGTTTGTACAGTTCGTATTTGTAAGGGTTGCATAATACTTCGTGAACTCGGAATTTGTCATGTACTTGTTGTATCCTGTAGACACGAACTGCTTCTTGTCGTCTTCGCTGAACGTATTCAGCTGGCAGTTCCAGTACCAGCGCAGGTCATTGGCTGCGTCAGCATATCTTCCGAGCATCGTTTCAGCCTCGGCACGCTCAAGAAGAAGCAGCTGTGCAGTGAAAGCGCGGAAAATCTGATGGCAGTAACCGATACCTGCAACCTTGTCTGTGTATTCGAAGTGCTCGCCAATCTTGCTGCTGAAGTAACCGTAGTCGTGAGAGCTGTTGCCGAAGAGCTGACCGGAAACGAGAGAGATACCGGGAGCATAGTAACCGCCCCACAGTGAGGAGTGGTTGGTGCGGTACATCAGAGCCTGGCTTGTTGCTGTTCCTGCATAGGAATAACGGTATCCGAACATCTTTCTCTGCAGAAGAGAATAAGTATCGAGAAGCAAAAGGTTGTTGTTCTGGCTTGGAGCAACCCATACGTTGGCATAATCAGAAAGGGTTGAGCTGCCGTCGAACTTCGAATAGTCCATTACCATGCGCTGTACGCTTGTAGAGTCAGTTCCCAAGACATGGTTTGCATGCTCGATGACCTTTTCGTAGTCGCGCTTGAAAAGATAGTAGCGTGCTGCGAAAGCGTGGGCTGCATTGATGTTGAAGTGATACTTGGGCGCTGTGGAATAGTTTATGTCGCTGATGAGCGAAAGTCCTTCCTCAAGGTCTTTGCCGATGAGCTGGTAAACGCTGTCCACATTGATACGGTCGTATTTCTTTGACACCACGTCCTCAATCTCCGTAACATAAGGCACACCGATATCTTTCTTGCTCTCGGTATGGTTCTTGTAAGCCTCGGAGAAAATGTTCACGAGCTGGAAATGGTCGTATGCACGCAGGAGCAGAGCCTCGCCCTTGGCAGCCTTCAACTTTGAAGAATAGTTGCCGTCGGGAGCGATTCTGTCTATTGCAGCCAAAGCCTGGTTTACGGTTGCCACAGAGCCGTAGTAACCTGACCAGAGGCTACCGGGAGAATCCTGGCTGGAATAAGTAGCGTTTGAAGCCGGCTCAAACATGAACAGTTCGTCGTCCCACTTGTTATAGGAACTGTAGTTATAGTGCGTGAGCACCTGCTTCTTTGCGGGGTTTGAAGGATAGTGGGGCGTCTGGTTGTCGATGAGGTTATCGGCAGAGATCTCGCCCACCCACGCAGGGTTGCCTTCGGGGTAAGCCGAAACCAAAAGGCTTACCACCTTGTCTTCCGTATTTATTTCGGTACGCTCATCGGGCACTTTGTCAAGGAAGCTTTCGCTACACGAAGCGACAGCCATAACAGCCGCGCCGAATGCCATAACCGTGTTTATATATGATTTCATATTGTTGTATCTTTTATTACGAATCTTGAATTATAGTCCGAGACGAACAGTAAGTGTGAACTGCTTCGAGAGAGGTGTTGCCACACCACCGGAATTGACGAACTCAGGATCCTGTCCGTTAAGCTTGTCATCGGCATACAACAGACAGAGGTTTGTTGCGTCGAGCTTGAGTGAAGCTGTGGAAAGACCGATCTTTGAGAGGAACGAACGCGGGATGTCGTATGTGAGCGAAACGTCCTTCAAGCGGATAAAGCCACCGTCGGCAACACGAGCCGTTGAATAGTTGTAGGCATTGTATGCATACGAGAGATAAGTGTCGTTGTAGTACTGGCGCTTGCTGGCTATTGCAGGAATCGTTGTCTTGTTCTCGTCGCCCGGCATAACCCAACGGTTCTTGAATTCCTTAGGCATAGCCGACATGTCGGAGTAACTTGAGGAGAATACCTGGTCGAGACGTATCTTGTTTCCGAAAGAATATGTCAGGAAGATGTTCAGACGCCAGTTCTTGTATCTCAGTGTGTTGTTCAGGCCACCGTTCATTGTAGGTTCGGTCGGTCCTTCATACTTGAGGAAGTCGAGCGACTGATATTCCTGGAAGTTGATGTCAGTTGTTGTAACCTCGCCCTTTTCGTTGATGATCTGAGGTATACCCTCGTCGTTGAGTCCGACGAACGGTATTGAGAACAGTGAACGGTGAGGATATCCCTGACGGATGTTTGCACCTGAGTTGTAAACCAGGTTTATAACGTTTGCCTGAGAGAGCACGTCGGTGATTTCGGTCTTCGTGTAAGCGAAGGTAAGGTCGGTTGACCAGTCGAAATTCTTTGTGCGGATGTTCTGTGAAGAGATTGTTGCCTCGACACCGTGTGATTTCATTGAAGCAACGTTGGCGAACTTGCGTATTTCACCGCCGGCACCGCTTGTGTTTACATAACCCATAAGGTCGTAGTTGTTACGCCAGTACCAGTCGGTTGTCAAGTTCAGTCGGTTGTTGAGGAAACCGAGGTCGAAACCGATGTTGAACTCCTTCTTCTTCTCATATGTCAAGTCGCTGTTTGCGAGCTGCGACAGGTAGATGTAGCTTTCCTGCTGGTCGCCCTGCGGACGCCATTTGATTCCTGAACGGAAGATTGCGAGTGCGTTGGAAGCCGTTGTCTGCTCACCAACCAGAGAGTAGCTCAGACGGATTGTACCGTGGGAGAGCCAGTAGTTGTGTGCGGCAGCCCACTTGTTGAACCATTCTTCCTCGTGAGCGTTCCATGCTCCTGAGATGTTCCATGTTGGAAGCCAGCGTGAGCTTCTTGAACGGCCGAGCTGGTTGGATCCGTCGTAACGGCCTGTAACACTGGCGGTGTAACGTCCCTTGTATGAATAGCTGAGGAATGCGAAGTAAGCTAGACGGCGGTTCCATGACTTAGAGTAAGAAACTCTTTCAAGTCCTTCTTCCTTTGCCTGCTTGTAGAATTCGTATGGGAGCGACTGCAAACGGCTGTTGTTGTAGTCGATACCGTATTCTTCGTCGTGGCGCGAGTCGTAGTCGGCACGGTTTGCCTCCATACCTGCGAGTGCGTTGAAGATGTGGGCGTTGTTCCATGTGTTGTCGTAGCGCAGTGTTCCGCGGAAATCAAGCTGCGTAACGCTGTTTTCGTCCATGATGTTGATACCGCCGGTCGGCATCACTGAGATTGGCAGCGCGTTCTTCACATCGGGGTCGGTGTAAAGGTATGTGTTGCTGTACATGACGTTCGGGTTGTCGACACCTGCACGGTATGCCTCAGCCTGGTTGGAGTTGTTCATGACGATGTGCTCGCGTGAGGAGCGCATTGTACGGTAGTCGCCCAATACATTCAGTTCAACATGCTTCAAGGGCTTCCATGTGAGTTCGCCCTGGAACTTGACGTCATGCACGTTGATGTCGATATAGTTGTTTTCCAACTCGTCGAAGATATTGAACGAAGCATAGTTACGGGTGTAGCTCTGTGTAGGGTCGAGCGTGCGCGACGTGTTCAAGGCGTAGCTGAACGGGTTGATGTCGAAGTCACGGCTCACCGAACCGCTAACCGGGTCTACGCTCTGGTTCAGAGTACCCGGAGCCTGCTGCTTACGGTAGCTTGCGTTTGTTCTGAGGGTAACGCTCAGGTTGTGGCTGAGGTTGAACGTTGCGTTCATCACGCCGGTGTAACGCTGCACTTCGCTGCGGTCTGTCCATCCCGGATCGTTGTATACAGAAAGTGAAGCATAGAGGTTTGCCTTTTCCGTACCTGTTGAAACGCTGACAGAGTGGTTCTGCGTAAGGTTGTTGTGGAACAGGAGGTCGAACCAGTCGGTGTTGCGGTATTCTGCCTGCTGCAGGTAGCTGTTCATTGCAGACTGCGTGTAAGGAAGTCCGAACTGGCCGCTTGTCTTGTCGTAAGTGTTGATGAGGTTATACATCTTGCCGTAGAGACCGGATGTAGAGCTGTTCACCAACGATGCGTATTCCAGCCATCCCTTTGCAGCCATTTCCTTGTATATACCCATCTGCTCCTGAGAGTTGGAGATGTTGTAGTTGCTGTAGCTTGGCTTCAGGCGGTAACTGAACTCGCCGGTATAGTTGATGGAGCTTTTTCCAGCCTTACCTTTCTTGGTTGTAACGACAACCACACCCGACATGGCGCGGGCACCGTAGATAGATGTAGCGGAACCGTCCTTGAGGACCTGGAAGCTCTCTATGTCGTCAGGGTTAAGACCTGCAATGGCGTTGGCGATAAGCGTCTGTGCGTCACCTGAAGAAAGGTCGTCGGAACTTACGTTCACGGCATCCTCCATGATCACACCGTCGACAACCCACAACGGGCTTGACGAACCGTAGATGGAAGAAGCACCGCGCACGCGGATTTTCGGAGCTGTACCGAAAGTTCCCGACACGTTTTCAAGCTGCACACCTGCAACACGTCCTTCAAGTCCACGGGTAAGGTCGGCAACACCGTCAAGTTTTGCCTTGTCGGCGTCGATTTTTGTTGTTGCTCCAGTAAAGAGGCGCTTGTCCTGTTTCATGATACCGGTAACGACAACTTCACCGAGGTCCTGGGCTCCGTCCGGTTTCAGAACGATTTTCATACCCTTCCGACCTTTCAACGTCTGAGTCTCCATGCCTATGTAGCTAACCACAATCGTAGGATTGCTTGCAGAGGAGCTCAACGAGAATTTACCGTCGATATCCGTAGCGACACCTGTCTTGGTTCCTTTCACCATGACCGATGCACCGATGACCGGCTGGCCATCTTCCTGAGATACCACGGTTCCCGAGACTTCTGTCTGTGCCAAGGCCATTCCTATGCAAAGGAATAGCGAGGCCAACAGCATTGTTAGTCTTTTTTCCATAAATATTCTCTTCCCTAAATTAATGAATGAATAAATTATACTTTTTGTTACGTTTTTGCAAAATTAGTTATTATTTCCTTTACGTGCAAAACTACAACCCATAAAAAGCCAACAACGGCCTATTTTTTAACTAAAATAGAACGCATAAAGTTCCATTCTTATCAAATCCGTAAAAAATCAGGGTGTATTTGTCACACTTTGAAATTAACATTTCAACATTGCTGCCATGTATCTGAACAGTGCATCGTGACACTTTGCCAACCTATTGCACGTCAAAGCAACACTTTTGACAGTACGGCGGCTCGTTTGCATAAAAACAAAAAAGGTATGCGCACGCACGCATACCTTATAAATATCGTTGTTTTTGCCTTTCTTCACTTAATGTTTTGTAATTTTAAACTGCCCGGCAGGCCTGTCTGCCGCCTTTCTGAGCAGCACGTCTCAGAGCAGGCTTTCTATTTCCGCGTCGAGATCCTTTATCTGCGAATCGCGCTTGTGCAGCGTGTTGGTCTTGTCAACCACGAAGAACGTGGGCAGCTGCTGGATGTTGTAGAGCACGAGCAGGTTGGAGTTGACTGAACTTTCGTCGCGCACGCATATCCACGGCAGTGCAGCGGTCTGCGTCTTCCAGAAATGTTCGTCCGGGTCGAGCGACACCTGGTAAATCTCAAGTCCGCGGGAGTGGTATTTGTTGTAAAGGCTGCGCAGCTGCATTATGCGTTGCGTGGACCCTTTTGCAGCAAACACGTGGAAATCGAGCAAGACGACCTTGCCTGCCAAGTCGGACAAGCGGCGCACGGCACCTTTGTTGTCGCGCAGCTCGATGTCGATGATATTCGACGTCTTCACCTTCGACGGGTCTATCTGCTTTTGTCCCGCCGCTATCTTGTTTTCTATTATCCTCACGTTTTTCATCCCCTCTATGGCGATGTTGTGAAGGTTCTCGCCTCTGAGCGACTTGGGATAGTATGCATCCCAGCTTGTCGCAACGGCTGCGAACGCCTTTATGTCTTCCTTGCTCTCGCGGGGGTTGAAGATAAGGCGCTGTCCGAGCGACTGGAACAGGGCGAAGTATGACGAGGCTTTCATCGGCTGCTTGTAGATGTAGTTGCGCTTGATGTAGTCCTTGTATTGCTCTATTGCCTTTGTTATGGTGTCTTCGGCGGCGTCATATCCTATCGAGGGGTTGTTCCCGATGCCGATGATGAACGACTGCAGGTTTATCTGCTTTATAGCCAAGTCCTTGATGGTCTTGCATTCATCGCTGCCTTCCACGCTGTAGCCTGTCGACATGCGCGGATAGTCGGCCTTCACGGTTATCGTTTCCGTCGAGTCAACGCTGAGGTTGATTATCTGGTCGGCTATTCTCAGGCGGTAGAACTCGGGTGCCGTGGGGGCATCGTCTGAAAAGCTGAACTGTCCGTCGGCAGAAAGCTTCACCGAATCTACGGTCACCGGACCGTCGAGGCTCATGTTCTCGAAATACAGCACCGAGTCTTTGGCTTCGGTTATGTTTCCGCTTATGCGGAACTTCTTTCCTCCGCAGGATGTGGCCACTATAGCAGCAAAGAGCAGCGCAAGGGCTGGGAATATCGTTTTTTTCATTTCTTTTTGTTTGTTCTTTTTATTATTAAGGTGGCGGCCAACGGGCATCGCCTTCGGCTTTTGTGCGGCACGGCGCACAGCCTTTTGCAAAATTACGGCAAATAATGCGAATAACAAAGGATTTGCCGCTGCAATTGCCTTGCGCCGGCAAATGTTGCGCAATGCGGCCCGCCAAAAGCGACGAAGACCTAAACAACATGCGGATTAAAGCGACAGATTTGGAGACGAATATTGACAAACAGCATAATTGACGCATTTTTAGCCATTTATTTAATATTCTGACACAAAAACAGGAATATTTTCTGTACTTTTGCAACCGTTATCCGTTTGCCCACCTTGGCAGCAATCGTGGCATCGGGTGCAACACGAACATAAAGCAACTACAATAAGCATAACTTAAGAGAGTGAACATGGAAAAGAACAGCAGAGCAAATTTCGGAAGCAAGCTCGGCGTCATCCTTGCCACTGCCGGTTCGGCGGTAGGCTTGGGCAACGTTTGGCGCTTTCCTTATATGACAGGACAGAACGGCGGTGCGGCGTTCATCATTGTCTACATATTGTGTGTATTCATACTGGGCATCCCCTGCATGCTCAACGAGTTCATAATAGGCCGCCACTCGGCAACGAACACCGCGCGCGCCTACCGCAAGCTGGCCAACGGCACACCGTGGATGCTGATAGGCTATTTCGGCGTTCTGACGGGATTCATCATAACGAGCTACTATGCCGTGGTGTCGGGATGGTGCTTCCAGTATATATTCGCTTCGGCGATAGGTGAACTGAAAGGCTCGCCCGATTTCTTCGCCAGCTATTTCGACGCTTTCGAGAAAGACCCCGTAAAGCCTGTTTTCTGGGCGGTGGTGTTCCTGGGTGTCACCCACTTCATCATTGTCCGCGGCGTGCGCGACGGCATAGAGAAGGCGTCGAAGCTGCTCATGCCGGCACTTTTCGTGCTGCTGCTCATCCTCGTTGTGGCGGCATGCATGCTGCCGGAAGCGTGGAAAGGAGTGGAGTATCTGTTCAAGCCTGACTTCTCGAAGGTCACGAAAGACGTGTTCCTGGGTGCGCTCGGACAGTCGTTCTATTCGCTTAGCGTGGGCATGGGATGCATCTGCACCTTCGCCTCCTACTTCTCGAAGGATACCAACCTGACGCGTTCTGCCGTGCAGATCAGTTTCCTCGACACGTTCATCGCCATTCTTGCCGGACTCATCATCTTCCCCGCGGCTTTCTCCGTTGGCGTAAGCCCCGACAGCGGACCGGCGCTCATCTTTATCACGCTTCCCAACGTGTTCCAGCAGGCGTTCGCCTCCATGCCTATCGTGGGATACGTGGTTTCGCTCGGGTTCTATGCCCTGTTGTCGCTGGCGGCCCTTACGTCGCTAATCTCGCTCCACGAGGTAAGCACGGCGTTCATCCAGGAGGAGACGAAGATGTCGAGACGCAAGTCTGCCACATGGGTCACCGTGATATGCTGCATCATAGCGGCCCTGTGCTCGCTCTCGCTGGGCAAGTGCGACTGGCTGTCGGTTGCGGGCGTTTCGATGTTCGACATTTTCGATTTCGTCAGCGGACAGATAATGTTGCCCGTGGGCGGGTTCTTCACGTGCCTGTTCCTTGGATGGTATGTGCCTACACGCATTCTGAAAGACCAGTATACAAACTGGGGCACCATGAACGGCAAGTTCTTCCCGCTCTATCTCTACACGGTGCGCTTTGTATGCCCCATCTGCATATTCCTTGTGTTCATGCACCAGTTCGGAATAATATAAATGCGGCTTTCGCAGCCACAGAAAAGGCCCCAACCGTCAATGTCGTCGGTTGGGGCCTTTCGTTTATTGCTGCAAGTGCCGGGAGCACTTGTCCATGACGTGTCAGTCAATGATGAGGTTCTCGCCCGTCATGTCGGCAGGTTTCTCAAGTCCCATGATGTGAAGGATTGAGGGTGCCACGTCGGCAAGCCTTCCGTTTTTCACCTTGGCAGAGTTGTTGTCGGTAACGTAGATGAACGGCACTGGGTTGAGCGAGTGTGCCGTGTTTGGCGTTCCGTCGGGGTTGATGGCATTGTCGGCGTTTCCGTGGTCGGCAATTATTATTGCCTCGTAGCCGTTTGCCTTTGCAGCCTCAACGACGTCCTTCACGCAGTTGTCAACGGCGTGCACTGCCTTTGCAATGGCGTTGTACACTCCCGTGTGGCCCACCATGTCGCCGTTGGCGAAGTTGACCACGATGAAATCGTATTGCTGTGTGCTTATTGCGCCCACCAGCTTGTCCTTAACCTCGTATGCGCTCATCTCCGGCTTCAGGTCGTAGGTGGCAACCTTCGGCGACGGTACGAGGATGCGGTCTTCTCCCTCATACGGTTTCTCGCGGCCGCCGTTGAAGAAGAACGTCACGTGTGCGTATTTCTCCGTCTCAGCGGTGTGCAGCTGTCGCAAGCCCTGTTTGCTCAGGTATTCGCCGAGCGTGTCCTCAACGTTCTCTTTCGGGAAGAGTATGTGTACGCCTGTGAACGATGCGTCGTAGGGCGTCATGCAGTAGTAGTGCAGGTCCTTTATCGTGTGCATTCCCTCCTCGGGCATGTCCTGCTGGGTGAGCACCTGTGTCAGCTCCTTGGCGCGGTCGTTGCGGTAGTTGATGAAGATTACCACGTCGCCTTCCTGTATCGTGCCGTCAACGTTTGAGTTGCTTATCGGCTTTACGAACTCGTCGGTAACGCCGGCTGCATAGCTGTCCTCCATAGCCTTCACCATGTCGGCGGCTTTCTCGCCCTTGCCTTCCACGAGCAGGTCGTAAGCTTCCTTCACGCGGTTCCAGCGCTTGTCGCGGTCCATGGCGTAGAAGCGGCCCACGATGCTGGCGATGTGTACGCCGTTCTTCTCGCAGTGGGCTGTGAGTTCCTCGATGAATCCCTTGCCGCTCTTAGGGTCGGTGTCGCGGCCGTCCATGAAGCAGTGCACGAAGGTGTTGGTCAGTCCGTATTCCTTGGATATCTCGACAAACTTGTACAGGTGGTCGAGCGAAGAGTGCACGCCGCCCGTAGAGGTGAGCCCCATGAGGTGAAGGCGCTTGCCTGATTCCTTGGCGTATGTGAACGCGTCGACAACCTGCTGGTTCTTCATTATCGAACCGTCGGCGCAGGCACGGTTTATCTTCACGAGGTCCTGGTATACGATGCGTCCTGCACCGATGTTTAGGTGTCCCACCTCAGAGTTTCCCATCTGGCCGGCGGGCAGACCGACGTCTTCGCCGCATGCCATCAGTTGTGAGTGTGAGCTGACTGCCGTCAGGTAGTCGAGATAGGGTGTCGGCGTGTTGTATATCACGTCGCCCTCACCGTGTTTTCCGATACCCCAACCGTCGAGTATCATCAATAGAGCTTTCTTTGCCATGATTCGTTTTTTGTATTATATGTTATCGTAAATTCCGCTTGATTTTTCCATGCAAAATTACTACATTCGGTTTAATCCGCCAAAAAAACACAGTCACCTTATTATATTTTAATACGGCCGACTGGAACCATGTGCGCTTTGCCGCCGCTTCTCCGGCAATGCGCGGTTGCCCGGCCCGGACGAAAGAAGCGGGAGCCCCGCGCAATCCTTGTTGCCGCGAGACTCCCGCCAAAGTTATCTGTATTTTAAAGGGGTAATGTTCAA
>CAVAPC010000029.1:0-35270 GCA_963590505.1 uncultured Alistipes sp.
TCTTTTTAGACTGTCCAAGATTTTTGCCTAATCCACACGTTTTTGCAAGTGACCCGAAAAAATATGATGAAATTGTTGATAAAAGCCTTGCGATTTCGGCAATATCCGTGATAAGCCACAAGGCTGGCGATATATATATATTAAAACAGAATGCAATAGAGATAGATAAAGTTCTAAAGGATTGCGGAATAACCCCAGCTTCGTATTTTACGCTTTGCCACTTACAAATGGAAGACCCTGTTACAGAAGAAAAAGCGTCATGTGTAATGGCATTTGTCGGTAATAGTAAGAGTATGGGGGGCATGATTGATGAATATTCTTTTAAACAAATTGAATAAATATCTTCTACTCAAGTTTCGGATTTAGGATTTAAGCGGACTGAAATTTCCATATTTTAATGTCCCAAGAGCCTCCAAACGCAAGTCTCTGTTAAGATGGTGTACTTCATCTGCCACAATAACATCAAAATATTCATGCTGGTGTCCCCCTTACACTCAGATGAACACACAATGTGCGGAATAAACCATGATAGCAACAAAATTGCATGAAATTTGACAAAATGTTATTGATGGACAGTAAACGATGAAAGACTAATATTTCTCTTGGCTTGATGTATGTCAAAAATAACTCTGTTAGCGCAAACAGTATATCAAAAAGTGTTGCAAGAAAGATTGAAACGAAATATCTTTGCAGCGTCAAAAGGATTAAAAGTAAGACTATTGAAACCTTGAGACAGGTGAATTGAAAAGAAAAGATAGACAAATCATAGTTGTTATTAGATAGCTGATTTTGGTTTCGCAGTTACACGGTGAAATAAGAAGACGTACAGTAACGATGATTTCCAATTGAGGTAAAAAGGTTAAAAAGGATAACAGGCACAGGTGATTCGTGAGAACATGACCGTAGCCATTAAGTACTAATCAAAAAAATAAGGATTATGAAAAGATTGTTTTTTACAGTTATGGCAGTGCTCAGCATGACCATGACGTTCGCGGAAAACGAAGAGTTCAACAATGTAAGCAACGCAAACGCCTACAAAATGACGGTTAACTACGAGAAATTGGGTTATGCGCTTGGTCTTACAATCGACCAACAGGAAGCCGTGCAAGACATTCACTCAGAATTCTGTGCAGACATGCTAAATGCAGGTTCTGCAAGTGCGGAAGAACGCAAGGCAATGGTAGAGAAAGCATTGAAGAAGGATCTGAAACACATGCGTGGCGTGCTTTCCGACAGTCAGTATCGCACATACCTGACGTTGCTTAATGCAACAATCATAAACCGTGGTTTGAACAAATAATTTGAATGTAGCGGGGATACAAGTTCCCCATATAATAAAGAGTCCCCAATCTCAACACAGAAAGACTGGGGACTCTTTTCGTTTTTTATTCTTTTGCTATTTCTTTGAACTTGAAGATTTCTTCTTTGTTGTGGAGGTCTTCTTATTTGTAGTTTTCTTGTTGGTTGAAGTGGTCTTTTGTGTAGAACTTGCAGTGGTGGTTGTCGGCTTGTAGTATTTCTGTGCTTCGGGCAACCATTTCTGTATGTCTGAGATGCGTTTTTCGTCAGACGGGTGATCACTCAAGAAAGCAGGGGTGTTGCTTGAAGAATTGGCTGCCATACGCTGCCAGAAACTTATGGCGACACTCGGGTCGTAGCCTGCCATTGCTGCAAATACAAGTCCCATATAGTCAGCTTCGCTCTCATTTTTCCGGGAGTAGTGCAGACTGCTGAATTTGCTTCCCAGTCCGAAAACGCCTTGAGCCAGTGTCGTGGTGTTCGAGCTTACACCTGCTCCCGACAATACTGCACCAAGAATCTGTGAACCGTACTGTTGTTTCATTTGTGTGCTTAATTGCTCAGCCGAATGTTTTGCAACGGCATGGGCTATCTCGTGTCCCAAGACTATGGCAAGGGAGCTTTCGTTTTGCGTTATGGGTAGAAGACCTTCGTAGACAACGATTTTTCCGCCAGGCATGCAGAAAGCATTTGCAGAATTGTCTTGCACAAGGTTGAATTCCCAACTGTAATTCTTTAGTTCGGCTGACTGGTTGTTTTCTTTAAGGTATGTTTCCACGGCATTTGCCAGCCGCTGGCCAACGCGTTTCACCATAGCCGTGTTTGTTGCGTTTGTTGAGGCTTTGGCAGTCTTCATGTAGTTCGTATACTCTTCGTTGCTCAAACTCAACACCTGTTCGTCTGAAACGAGAATGTGTTGCTTGCGGCCTGTAATAGGCACTGTGCTTGATGTTCCGCACGAAACAACTGTCAGCATTGCCACTGCCGACAGAAAATAACTGATTTTTTTCATCATTGGTTTTGTCGTTTTTTGGTAAACTTTTGCAAAGTTAGATATTATTTCCCGAACAGTATACAGAATTTGGGAAAAAGCAAAGGCAAAGTCCGGCTTGCCTGGCTCTTGTGTATTCTTGTTTGCGTTGGTGTCGAACAAATATGGCCACAGTAATCCATGTGATAGCCTTTAATCATGAAAGGCTGACTTCACAGCCAGCCCTACATGGGTATATAATACAAAAACATTATGAATTTTATTTTAATGAACAATCATTAAATGGGAAATATATTAAACTTGACTAAAAAGAATTTTCTTGTTTGGTTTATTGCGCTTTAGGGAACGTGCGGCATTTTCTTTCGCAATAGCGTTCGCATTGTGCGCATATGTCATACCCCAATAGTGCGCCGAGCATGAAATCCTCTTCTGGGGTAAGCTGGTTGAGGGGGCGTGTTACCATCAGCCTAATAGCATCCATGCATTCCTTTTTCCCGAAGAACAGGTTCATGCGGTTGTTTCCTACAGGCTGTATGATGTAATTGATGTTTTGATGCTTCAGCCGTTCCACGGCAAACTCCTCGTATTTTTTGTTGAAGGTGAAAAGAACCATTTGTCTGACTCCCTTTTTGAACTCGTATATATGGTTCATCAGCACTTTCATGTCTATAGGCATTATTTCCCGTGTCTGTTGCATCGTCGTGTCCTTTTTTGTTCATTGGCAGGCTCTGTTTCCAAGCTGCTCATGCGTTATGTAACTCACTTCCCTTTTCAATCAGGCAGCCACCCGCATGGACATTCCCCAACACTCCTGGGGAGTCACCACAGGAAACGTCTCCTGCGGGTGCCTATTCCTAATCAATCTGTAATTTCTTACAGTTCGCCTTTGATGCTTTCAACCCAAGAGTTGATGCGGTCGTCGGTCTTGTCGTCTTCGTTCACGTCATCAAGAGCCAGTCCTACGAACTTGCCGTCGTGAACAGCGGCAGAGTCATCGAAGGTATAGCCGTCTGTTGATACTTCGCCAACGACTTTCGCACCTTTCTCAGTAACGGCAGAGTAAATTTCTTCCATGCCTCCGCAGAACGTATCGCTGTATGAATCGCTGTCTCCGCAACCGAAAAGTGCTACTGTCTTTCCGTTCAAGTCTGCGGCTTTCAGCTTTTCAATGCCGTCGTACCAGTCATCCTGCAGTTCGCCTGCGCCCCATGTTGAGGTGCCGAGGACAAGGTTTTCAGCTTCGCTCACTTGGCTGTCGGTAAGGTTCGCCACGTCAACGACTTCAGCACCGAGCTTTTCGCCGATTTTGTCTGCTATGGCTTGGCATGTTCCTGTTGAGGAACCGTAAACAACTAATGTCTTTTTCATTGTAAATCTCGTATATTATAAGTTTATTTTCTGTTATAAAAAGACTGTTTCCGTTTAGAGTAATCCCTTTCTAGATTTTACCCGATTTAGTTGAAGTTTCAAGTTTGTTGGAATGAACCTTCAGCCTTTTGGGTTTCAAGTCATTTCAGAAATTTTCTTTACGGTGTTCCTGTCTTTTTTACGTTTGCAAAGTTATATGTTCAACAAGAATGCCGCAATACCTAAAAATAGGGTTTCTGCCGAATACCTAAAAGTAGCGATAAATGTCGGTGCGTTTATTCCAGTCTTACGATGAAAGAGCCGGAGCATCCACTTTCCTTTGTTGCTGTCTGTATCAGATATATGCCTTTCGGAAGTTGTTTCAGCGAAATTGTCTGCGGTGAATGTGTCAATGTCAACGTCCTGTTAAGTTCTTTCTTGCCAGTAATTGAGAAAACGGATATTGTAGCTTTTATGCCGTTTCCCTTTATATTTTGTCCGCTTGCTGCGTGGCTATTGTCTGCCAGTGCGATTTCAAGCAATCCGTTATGGCATGAAACATTAAGCTTGGTTGGTTGATATGCTGTTATGCCTTTTATGTTGTCAAGTCCCAGTATGTTCAGCAATCCTGCATAGGCTTCTATTTCACCGTATCCCCATTGGTTGTCTTTCTCTTGTGTCGTTCCTTGCCCAGAGTCCGTTTCGCCGTTTTGTTTCTTGTGGCATGTTTTCGAAAATATCCGCATAATGTCATCTTTTGTGAGGTTGGGGTTAGCCTCAAGCCATTGTGCAATGACCCCTCCCACAACCGGTGCCGACATTGATGTTCCTACAAACGAAGCCCAAGGATATTTCCTTCCGTTGAATTCGGAGAAAGACACGATTTCCTTTTTTGCCGTTTCCTGGTTTTCTTCGGCATAAAAACTGCTTTCTGAAGATATTACAAATGTGCCGGGAGCTACAACATCCGGCTTTACAAGTTCGTCGCGCGTCGGTCCGGTTGACGAATAGCTTGCCACTGCGCCTTCCATGCCGCAGTCGAAGATTAACGGTGTTCCTTCGTAGTTGACACAATGGTTGCGCCAAGCTGTGGCTCCAACGCATATGACTGCCGGTGCACATGCCGGACTGCCTATGCTGGATCTTCTCTCACCGCCGGAGAGCGAGATGTCGCGGCTGTCGGAATAGAAGTTCATGCTGTTTGAGTATATTTTTATGTCGGCATCTTTTCCTTCCACTTCGAAAGACAGCGGAACTTCCGTTCCTATTCCTCCGTCCATCTTCATTACAATGTCATATCCGGTTAGAGCTGACGAGAAGTATGTTTGATAGGCGTATATTTTGAATTTCAGAATTTTCCCGAAGAAGTTTACTGAGTCTTCCATTATCGAGTCGGCGGCTTGTACAATCTGCTTTGATGCAATGTCAATGCTCTGTGTCGTGCCGTCATTGCCATACGCTTTAATGCAGCAAGTGAAAGGGCCGTCGGTTGAAAGGCTGAAAGAAGCCGTGCTGTTTTCGTTGTTTATGAACATTCCGTCACGTTCGGTTTCTTTAGGTTTGTGCAGATAAGTTTGCTTTAGTCCCTGGTTTCCTGCGCTTGCCACAATGATTCTGCCTGGTCCCGTCATTTGTTCCAACACTTGCTGAAAGAGTTCCTCGTCGTTGTCCATAGACTGTATACTGCTTTCGCTGAAAGAAATAACGCAAGGCTTGCCTACTTCTGTAGCATAGTCAAATATGTATTTAAAGCCCAGGACGTCTGTTGCTGAGGTATACTTGTATAGTTGTTCTTTCGGGATAAGTGGCAAATCGGTGTTTACGGCGTTGCTTACGATACATATGTCCGCTCCGTAAGCCATCCCTCTGAAGCCTGTGTCGTATCCTGTTCCTGCGGCAATGCCCAAAGTGTGAGTGCCGTGCGTTTCTATCATACCGTCGTGTGAGCGTGAATATTCAAGAATTTCATTTTCTGTCCGGTAGTCTGCACCCACGTAGAGGGTGCTTGATGCACTGTCTGGCGAGAGTTGGTCCCAAAAACGCTGTATGCGCGTGTGTGTAAGGGCGGTGTCATAGAAATTAGGACTCGTAACATCGAACCCTACATCCATTATTCCCATCACTACACCGTGCCCGGTATAGGCTTGTGGCAGCCCTTCTGCGGAATGCAGTTGACGGTCGTTTACAATCACGAGTGTGGTGTCAAGGTTTATGGTGCGGCTTTCTGACGCTTCTATGCGCACTACTTCATTCTGCATCGACAGTGGTGCGATTGCTTTCAGCGGTATGTCTGCAACATGTATGTTGCCGAATGTTGCCAGGTTTCTGCATCCTTGTCTGCGCAGAATCTCGTCACCGTTTCCCGTAACCTTTACGAAGGCGCATATACTCTGTTCGTTTTCTATGGCATTGTAGTTGAAGTCCATTGTCTTGTGCAGCCCTTTCTGAACGGCAGCGTTGTCTTTTTGCTGCATTGTCTTTGTGACAACGGTTCTCATCAGCTTTGACATTTTTGAGAAATCTGCTTCGTGTGCATTCGCTTTTAGAAGAGTTGCACAGCAAAGCACAATGCTTGCATAGAGAAAAGTCCTTTTTTTCATATTCGCTCTTTGGATTTAAGAAGGTATTTATGTATGGCTGTAATTATGGTGGAGCTTTCAGAAAAATGCGCTGCACTTGAAACTCCGGTGCATTTTGTCATGGCGTTTGCCTCTAGCTGCGGTATTCCTGTGGCGTAAGTCCTGTTAGTCGTTTGAAGTATTTGCAGAAAAAGCTTGGGGTAGGGAAGTTCAGCTTTTCTGAAACCTGCACCACTTGCATGTTGCTGTGGCGCAACATGACTTTCGCTGTAGTGACAATGGCTTTGTCTATCCATTCTTTTGCAGTAACGCCGCTTGTCTGTCTTACGGCAGTGCCCAAATAACGTTCTGTTATGCACATTCTTTCAGCATAGTAGCTTAGTTGGTGTTGTTCGCGGCAATGTTGGTTCACCAGTTCAATGAAGCGGTCGAATATTGTCTGTGCCGCTGTTGCAGGTTTTCCTGCCATTGCCTTGTTCTGCGAAAACAGGTTGTCGAACGTATGTATTATGGTGGCAACCATGCTCAGATGGGCTGCCTGGTTGTTGGGATTGACTTTAACCAGTAGCGAGAGTGCATGGAAAAGTCGGTCAAGAAGCATGGATTGGGTGTCTGTTACCGTGAGGATTCCGTCTTTTGTATGTCCGTTAAGCATTTCCGGCAAACGGTCGTGCAATGCCAGTCGCAGATGTTCCGGTTGCAAGCCCACGCCGTCAAGTTCCGTTTCTTCCACGCTTATCGGTTCGACAATCGTTCCTGGGGTAATGAAAACAATCATGCCTGCTTCTATCGTGTGCTCTTTCAGATTTATTGACGTGCGGAATTTTCCTTTCTTCAGCAGACCGAAACGGTAATCCTCAAGCAGGAATGGCCCGTTGCCTGCCAATGTCGGTGCAAAGAAGTCACATTGGTTTACAGTAACGCCAAAACCGTGGTCGAAATAAACGTTGCTGGCATTGCGCATCTGTTCGTTGAGCATGTTGAACATTTGCGCAAGAGGCAGTTTCTTTGGAATTTTCGTTTCAGAAGCCATTTCGTTGCATATATATTAAATAAGGTGGAAATTCTGTTGTATGATGCTTATGCAAAGATAATGCTTTTGCCTTTAATCATTGTGTATCCGTGCTTTTATATTACAAAAAGGACATTAGACGATAAATGCGGATAACGTCACAATGCAAGATAGCCCTTAACTTTGCATGTGGAAAATGTAACGTATAAAAACAGTGCAAACGAAAATGAGAAAGTTTATAATTATGCTCTTGTCTCTAGTTTCAGTCTCTTGTGTCCAGGCGCAAAGTGACTCGGGACAACGGCTGACGCTCGGGCAATGCCGGAAGCTGGCGCACGACAATTATCCGGCCCTTCGGCAGTTTGATATTATCGGTCAGTCGGGAGAGTTTACCGTTAGCAATATCTCAAAAGGATGGTTGCCCAAAGTCGGTTTTAGCGGCGGGGCGGCAGCTTTTACAGACATTGTTTCATCGGATTCAAAGTTTCCTCAATTTGGAGCAGATATAAAGAACTACGCTTTGGTCGGAATTGTCAGCGTAACGCAGTGCGTTTACGACGGCGGACAGTTGTCTTCGCAGAAGCGCGTGGCCGAAGCACAGACAAAGTCGCGCCAACGACAGTTGGAAATGGAACTCTATGAGATAAACGAAAGGGTAGACCAACTTTATTTTTCCGTACTTCTGCTTGAAAGGAAACTGGAACTGAACAACCTGTTGCTGGGCGACATTGATGTGGCTGCAAAAACGGTGGGAAGTATGCTGAACAACGGCTTGGCGAGCAAGGGCGATGTGGAGGTAGTAGACTTGGAACGTTTGAAGGCACAGCAACAACGCTCACTGCTGGAGGCACAGTTCGCAGCATGCAAGCGTATGCTCGGGATATTCTGTGCTACAGAAATTGATCAGTTGGCAGGCGTTGACGATGCAATCACCGTTGCCGTCGAGTCGCAATCGCCGTATAAGGAAAGTCCAGCCAACTCATACTATTCTTCAGTGGACGCAGTGCTTGTTGCACAGAAAAGAAGCATTGACGCCAAACTTATGCCCACTGTTAGCGTGTTTGGCAATGCAATGCTCCACAACCGTGTTTCATCATTCTTGAATGACGGCTTGCTCGTTGGCGGCATCACCCTGTCGTGGAACATCGGCGCCCTTTACACCCGTAGGAACGACTTGCGGCAGCTTCGGCTTCAGCGCAATGCAAACGAGGTGCAGCGCCAGACTTTTCAGTTCAACAACAGCCTGAAGCAAGAAGAAACAAACGGTGCCATTGCGGCAGCGGAGAAGTTGTTGTCTGCCGATAGAGCCATTATTGAATTGCAAGAAAGCCAGTTGTGCAGAACCGAGAAGAAAGTTACCGGTGGAACGGAGAGCGTTGCAGAACTTACGCGCTGCATCAACGCCCTTTCGTCGGCACGACAGCAGGAGGCACTGCATGAAATACAACTTAAACAAGAGCAATGCAGGCTCAATATCATAAAGGGAAACTGAAAAGCAAAGGATATCCATTAACAAATAAGCAGGAATTAAACAACAGTTATGAAGAACGAAATATGTATGCTGGCTATGGCGGCATGGCTTGCGGCCTGTAGCGATGGTGCGAAGGACTACGATGCGACAGGCACTTTTGAGGCAACCGAGATAACGGTATCGGCAGAACAGAACGGAACGTTGATAAATTTCAGCGTGAACGAAGGCACTCGTGTATATGCCGATGAGGAGGTTGGTCTGGTTGACACTGTGCAGCTCAGCCTTAAGGCACGACAGATTGGGGCAACCAAGCGTGTGTATGACTCACAGCGCCCCGACATAGAAAAACAAGTGGCTGCAACGCAGGAACAACTGAGGAAGGCAGAGATGGAACTGGCGCGCTTTGGAGCATTGTACAGCGACGGGGCGGCAAACCGGAAGGCCGTTGACGATGCAGAAAGCCAGGTTAGGGTTTTGCGCAGGCAGCTTGAAGCGCAGAAGTCGCAGCTGGGCAAATCCACCGGCACTCTGACAGCGCAGATAGGCACGGCAAACGTGCAGCAGATGCAGGTGCTCGACATGCTTGCCAAGTGTCATGTCAAGTCGCCGATAACGGGAATCGTGCTCGACAAGTACGTCGAAAGGGGAGAGTATGCCTCTGTCGGGAAACCTCTCTTCAAGGTTGCCGACCTCGACAACATGTTCCTTCGCGCTTATGTCACCACAAAACAACTGAAAAGCATAAGACTAGGGCAGAGAGTGAAGGTCGTTGCCGACTATGGCGAGTCTGTTTCATCTGCCGACACGCACGATTGCTATGAAGGCACGGTGTGCTGGATTTCAGACAAGTCGGAGTTCACGCCAAAAACAATACTCACCGACGACGAGAGGGCCAACCTTGTGTATGCAGTGAAGATTGCAGTGAAGAACAAGGACGGACGGTTGAAGATAGGAATGTATGGCAGAGTGAAACTGTAGAGGATGAATGCAATAGAAGTTGAACATATATCGAAGCGTTACGGAAAGGTTGAGGCTCTCGACGACATTAGCTTCAGTGTAAAACGCGGCGAGATATTCGGACTTATAGGCCCCGACGGATCCGGCAAGACATCGCTCTTCCGCATACTAGCCACACTCGTGCTACCCGACAAAGGGCGGGCGCAGGTGGAAGGACACGACGTCGTGAGCGGCATGAAGAGCATACGCCGTCTGACAGGCTATATGCCGGGGCGATTCTCGCTCTATCAGGACCTTTCGGTAGAAGAGAACCTACAGTTCTTCGCCACGCTTTTCGGTACGACGGTGGCCGAATCGTATGCAGACATAGCGGCAATCTACCGGCAGATTGAACCCTTCCGCAAGCGGAGGGCGGGCGACCTGTCAGGAGGGATGAAACAAAAGCTGGCACTCTCGTGTGCTCTCGTTCACAAACCTGAAGTATTGTTGCTCGACGAGCCTACGACGGGAGTTGATCCGGTAAGCCGCAAGGAATTCTGGGCGATGCTTGATGAACTGCGCAAACACGGAATGACCATTGTTGTGGCTACGCCATATCTGGATGAAGTGAGGCGCTGCAACCGTGTTGCCTTCCTTCATCACGGCAGGCTTCAGGGCACGGGCGAGCCGGAAGACATACTGAAACGCTTCAGCGGCATCTTCACACCCCCTGCTCCCGTCAGACTTGCCAATACGAAACTGCCGACAACACGAGGACAAAAGGAAAACGCAACCGCTGGCAGCGACAATGTAATAGAGGTAAGAAACCTGGTGAAGTGTTTCGGCGCGTTCCGCGCAGTTGACGACATTTCGTTCAGTGTGCGGCGTGGCGAGATATTCGGATTTCTTGGGGCGAACGGAGCGGGAAAGACGACGGCAATGCACATACTGACCGGACTTAACAAGCCGACATCGGGCGTTGGCAGAGTGGCAGGCTGCGATATTTCTACACAGTCCGAAGAGATAAAACGGCGCATAGGTTACATGAGTCAGAAGTTCTCGCTGTACGATGATCTGACCGTGAGGGAAAACATCACACTCTTTGGCGGAATCTACGGAATGAGCGACGCAGAGATAAGCAAGAAAACTGACACGTTGCTCCGGGAACTTGACTTTGCCGAACATTCAGCCGACATCGTGAACGAACTGCCGCTGGGATGGAAACAGAAGCTAGCTTTCTCTGTGAGTATATTCCACAATCCCGAAGTTGTCTTCCTCGACGAACCGACAGGAGGAGTGGACCCCGCAACACGCCGGCAGTTCTGGCAACTTATATACAAGGCGGCGGATGAAGGGATTACCGTGTTCGTAACGACGCACTATATGGACGAGGCGGAATACTGTGACCGCATTTCCATAATGGTGGACGGGAAGATAAAGGCGATGGGAACGCCAGAAGAACTGAAACGAAACTTTGCCCAGCCTGACATTGACGGTGTCTTCACAATGCTGGCCAGGCAGGGAAAACGACAATAACACATCTGTGATACATGAAACAGTTTATTTCTTTCGTCATCAAGGAGGCACGCCATATATGGAGAGACAAACGCACGATGCTTATCCTCTTCGGCATGCCAATAGTGATGATGCTGCTTTTCGGCTTCGCCATTTCAACAGAAGTAAGAAACGTGCGCACCGTGGTTGTTCTCTCCAACAACGACTACAAGACGCAGCGCGTTGTTGAAGCCTTGGGAGCAAGCGAATACTTCAACATAACGCACACCGTGGAAACACCAGCAGAGGCGGAAAGCCTTTTCCGCAGCCAGAAGGCTGACATTGCGCTTGTCTTTGCCCCAGGCTTTGCGCCGCACACCAATGTGGCGGCTAGTTCCGACCATGAAGCCTGTGTGCAGATAATGGCAGACGGCGCCGATCCGAACATGGCACAGATGTATGCCAACTATGCCCAAAGGGTGATTGCTTCTGACTTGGCTGGCAAAAGACAGGAAGACACCGTGGAGGCAACACTGCTTTACAATCCTCAGATGCGCAGTTGCTATAACTTCGTGCCCGGAATAATGGGCACTTTGCTTATGCTCGTGTGTGCAATGATGACGTCGGTAAGTATCGTGCGTGAGAAGGAACGCGGCACAATGGAAGTTCTGCTGGTCAGTCCGGTCAGTCCCTTTGCCATGATTATCGCCAAGGTAGTGCCTTATCTGCTGCTTGCCTTTGCCATACTGGCGTCGATACTGCTCGTTTCGGTGTTCGTGCTTGGTGTTCCCGTTGCTGGCAGCCTTGCGGGGATATTCCTTGTCTCTGGTATCTACATCATTGTGGCGCTCTCTTTGGGAATGCTGATAAGCATGCTGGCAAAGACGCAGTTCGCAGCGCTGCTCATGTCGGCCATGGTGCTTATGCTTCCGTGTCTGCTGCTGAGCGGAATGATGTTCCCTGTAGAGAGCATGCCACAGGTTCTGCAGTGGGTTTCAGCCGTAATACCGCCGCGCTATTACATCGGAGCCATTCGCAAGTTAATGATAATGGGTGTTGGCATAGGCAGCGTGGCACACGAAATGACCGTATTGCTGCTGATGGCAGCGGTGCTCTTCGGCGCAGTGATGCTGAAGTTCAACAACAGACTTGATGTTTGACGATAAAAGTATTCGGATATGACTTTAAAATATCTACTGAAGAAAGAATTCCTGCAGATGAGGCGCAACGCTTTTCTGCCCAGACTCATCGTGATATTCCCTGTGATGATTATGTGCGTAATGCCGTGGGTGATGACGATGGAGGTGAAGAACGTTGCAGTGGAGATTGTTGACAACGACCGCTCAGCTGCATCGCGCCGACTTGTGGGGCATATCGAGGCGAGCGACCACTTCGTCTTCCGCGGTATGAAGGAAACCTATGCTGATGCACTGGCCGACATCGAATCGTCGGAGGCTGACATTGTGGTGGAGATACCGCACAACATGGAGCGTGATCTGGCCGTTGGCAGATTGCCGAAACTTCGTATAGCAGCAAACGCCGTTAACGGAACAAAAGGAAACATAGCACTGTCATACATGTCGACCATCGTTACGGCACATGTCGCCCCCTCGGCGGCAGCTGTGGCAGACAAGGTCTCGGTTATTTACCTTTACAACAAACACCTTGACAGCAAGCTTTTCATGATTCCATCGCTGCTTGCCATCCTGGTGATGCTTATGTGCGGTTTTCTGCCGGCTCTGAACATTGTTGGCGAAAAGGAGAAAGGAACAATTGAGGCCATGAACGTTACGCCTGTGGGCAGGGGATGCTTCATTTTGTCGAAGCTTGTGCCATATTGGATTGTTGCCTTTGTCGTAATGACGGTGTGTCTGCTTCTTGCATGGCTTGTCTACGGCATAACCTCAGCCGGAAGCCTGTGGCTTGTGTATTTCCTCGCAATGCTGCTGGCCTTGGTTTTCAGCGGATTGGGGCTGGTTATCTCAAACTGCAACGCCACAATGCAGCAGGCTGTCTTCGTTATGTGGTTCTTCGTGGTGTGTCTAATTCTTCTCAGCGGTCTGTTCACGCCCGTACGTAGCATGCCAAGCTGGGCTTACCTTACCACTTATGTCAATCCAATGCACTATTTCATTGACGCCATACGTACGGTCTTTGTGCGAGGCGGCGGTTTTTTGAGCATTGCCCACCAGGCGGCGGCCCTCTCTCTCTGCGCTGCAATAATGAATGTGCTGGCCGTAGTTACATACAAAAAGCGCTCATGAGCAGGATGCACTTGACGTACTTCAGAATTTGGCTTGAAGGTCGGCCTAACGTAACTTGGATGTTGTATGGATATAACTTGGACATCGTTGGAATGTAACTTGTTCATTTTCAGTACGACGTTTGAACATCATCCTAACGACACTTGCAAAGTTTTGAAACACCGTGGAAACAAAAAGAAAATGACGGCATCCTCAAGGCCTTTAGCCTTTGGAATGCCGTCATTGCTTATTCATACAGTAGTCAAGTGACTGCCTGTTTAGTTGTTCTCCGGGCGGAGCTGGCGAACAGTGACGCCTGCGCGCCACATTTCGCTCTCGCGCATGGCCTTGAGTTCAGCGTTCAGCTTCTCGCGGTAGTCGGGCTTTGAGTTGCTGTCGATGGAAATCTGAGCTTCGTTACCGCTCTTTACTGAGAGATAGAGCCATTCCATTACAGGCTTTATAGCGTCGCGGAAACGTGGAGCCCAGTCAAGCGCACCGCGTTGTGCGGTGGTTGAGCAGTTGGCATACATCCAATCCATTCCCTTTTCGCCGAACAGCGGCATGAGGCTCTGTGTCAACTCCTCTATAGTCTCGTTGAAAGCTTCAGAAGGAGAGTGGCCGTGCTCGCGGAGCACCTGGTACTGCGCCTCGAACAGTCCTTCGATAGCTCCCATCAGTGAGCCGCGCTCGCCGGTGAGGTCGCTTGTAGCCTCGCGCTGGAATGTTGTCTTGAACAGATAACCTGCGCCGATACCGATTCCGAAGGCGATGGTTTTCTCTTCAGCCTTGCCTGACGCATCCTGGTAAACGGCGTAAGAGCAGTTGAGGCCGCGGCCTTCGCAGAACATTGTGCGCAGAGATGTGCCAGAGCCCTTAGGCGCAACCATTATTACGTCTACGTCTTCAGGTGGTACAACGCCGGTGCGGTCGTTCCAGTTGATGGCAAAACCGTGTGAATAGTAAAGAGACTTGCCTTTGGTGAGATATTTCTTTATTTTCGGCCATACCTGAATCTGGCCTGCATCAGAAAGAAGCATACATACGATTGTACCTTTTTCTGCTGCCTCTTCAATGGAGAAAAGGGTCTTTCCGGGAACCCATCCGTCGGCAACAGCCTTGTCGTATGTCTTTCCTTCGCGCTGTCCTACAATAACGTTGAAACCGTTGTCGCGCAGGTTGCATGCTTGTCCTGGACCCTGAATACCGTAGCCAAGCACTGCTATTGTTTCGTCTTTTAATACTTCACGTGCTTTTTCCAAAGAAAATTCTTTGCTGGTGACAACTGTTTCGACTACGCCACCGAAATTCATTTCTGCCATAATACAAATGTTTTAGTTTGTGTGCCATCTCTGGCACTTGTTCTGTTTCTTTATGTTTATGTTTTGTTTGCTTGCTTTATAGCGAGGATTTTTTGCCTGAGTTTGCTGACTTGCAGCTTTCCCTTCTGTGGCAGGCATGTTGTATCGCCGTGCCTTTTGCGGCTTATTGCTTTTGATTTGGCTACAAAGGTACTGATTTAACGTAGTAAAACCAAAAATACTTTTATTCTTTTATAAAAATTACGGTACTTCTTACAATTTCCATGTCTGTAACACTTCCGTTCGTCTTGGTTATTCTGATGTTGAAAGTGCCGTCGGCCACTTCTTCCTTGTAGAAATTAAGCGTGTCGCCACAGTAGCTTTCTGCCACATAGGCTATGTCGAAGCGCTTTATTCTGTGTGTCCTGTACCAGTCGATGGGAAAGGTGTCAAGTATGTGTTCAATGTATTTCACGCTGTTTATGTGGCCGTTGATGTCGACGTCGCTGTAATGTGTGTTTTGTGAGTTCACCAGCTTTGCGTCCTTGTCCATCTTTACCCTGGCTGGTCCTTGGATGGGGCAGGGCTTTGCGGTTTCAATATAGCGCTCAATCTCTCCGTTGCGAATGTCGAGAATGTTCTGTGGCTGCCGTGTGTCGGTGTCAATCATTGCCCAAATGCTGCGTCCGTAACCGAACACCTTGCTGTCGTCTGGTAAACTGATGCGGAAGCAACGGTGGGTGAAATATTTCATTGCGCTTTCAACCCATGTTTCAACGCTGAACTTTTCGTATGCCACGGGCATCTCGTTCATTTCTATTGCCAACCGCGACAAAACCCAGGTCTTGTGAACTGTATTTAGATAGTTCATGCCGAAGTCGCGGTCGTTGGAGTGGAAGTCGGCAGCGTTGAGCAGATGGTTGCCAAGGTGTCCTATGAAAAGTCTTTTTGAGAAATCACAGTGGAACGGTTCTGCAAGGAAATCGTATCGCCCCGTTTTTACTGTTGTTGCCATATTTCTTTTAGTTGTATTGTTTCCGCTTGTCTGTTCTGTTCTGATGCTCTTATTCCGATTTCTCTCGTGTTGCCTGTTGCTCAAGAAACAGCGACACCTCCTCAACGGGATTCCTCGTTATGGCGATGCGGCCGCTGCGAGTGTACTGCAATACGCAGTCGTATTGCTGCAGTTTCTTGTACAATCCGGTAATTTCATCGGTCTTTCCGTTCAGCATGGCAGCGCAGAATGTGGGGTTTACCTCCACGATGTGAGCGTCGGCATGGCGGATAATCCGTGAAATTTCGGGGTTCTCCATAACGTCTTTAGTGGAGAGTTTGTAAAGTCCCACCTCGCGGATGAAAAGTTGTTCGTCTGTATAATAGTCAGCCTTTATTACATCAATCTTTTTCTCAATCTGTTTCGTGACGAGCAGTATTTGCTCTTCGTCGCTCCATACCGTTATCGTGTATTTGTGTATGCCTGCCAAACTTGAGGCAGAAACGTTTAGACTTTCTATGTTAATCTGTCTGCGTGTGAACACTGCGGTTATTTGGTTGAGCAGACCGGCGATGTTTTCTGAATAGACAAGCAGTGTGTAAAGTTTCTTTTCGTTTTTCTCCATCGTTTGTTCTTTGCTGTGTTACGGTTGTCCTATCGTAAAACTATAAGTCAATTTCAAGAAGCATCTCGTTGACCGATTTTCCGGGCGGAGTCATGGGCAATACGTTGTCTTCCTCCTTAACGGCACATTCAAGAATGTATGGACCGTCGGCAGACAACATCTTGTTTATTTCGTCTTTCAGCTCGTCGCGGTCTGTTGCCAAGCCGTAAGGGATGCCATAGGCTTCGCTGATTAGTCTGTATTGCGGGTTCAGCATTCGGGTAAATGACTTGCGCTTGTTGAAGAACATGTCTTGCCATTGCCTTACATTACCCAGATAATTGTTGTTTAGCAGTATAATCTTTACCGGCGCTTGTTGTTCCATAATCGTACCAAGCTCCTGAATGCTCATTTGGAAGCCGCCGTCGCCTGTAAACATGCATACTCTGCGATCGGGAGCCCCGAATGTAGCTCCTACGGCAGCGGGCAATCCGAATCCCATCGTGCCGAGACCGCCGCTAGTTACAATTGAAAGCTTCTTGTTGTATGTGAAGTATCGCGACGAGAACATCTGGTTTTGGCCGACGTCGTTTACCAGAATTGCATCGCCGTTAGTTGCCTCTGACACGGCATTCACCACTTCTCCCATAAGAAGTATGCCTTCTTGGGGATGAATTGCCGGGGCGATTACCTTTTTATATTCCTGTTCATAGAGTGGCTTGAAGCTGTCTCGCCATTCGCGGTGTTCGTTTTTGTCGAGCAGTTTGGTCAATGCCGGAAGAGCTTCTTTGCAGTCTGCCACTATAGCAACGTCGGTTTTTACGTTCTTGTCAATCTCAGACTGGTCTATGTCAAGGTGGATTATCTTTGCCTGCTTGGCGTATGTGTTCAGGTTACCCGTTACGCGGTCGCTGAATCTCATGCCGATTGCTATCAGAACGTCGCATTCCTGTTGCTTGATGTTTGGTGCATAATTGCCGTGCATACCAAGCATACCCATGTTTAGCGGGTGTCCTGTTGGCAGAGCCGACAAGCCGAGCAATGTTCTTGCTGCTGGAATGTCGGCCTTTTCAAGAAACTCTATAAGTTCGTCTTGTGCATTTCCTATCTCAACGCCGTGGCCAACGAGTGCCATTGGCTTTTGGGCGGTGTTGATAATAGCTGCGGCTTCCTTAAGTTTCTCCATGTCCGGCTTTGGAAAAGGGTTGTAGCTGCGTATGAAGTTCGTGGTTTGCGGTTCAAATTCCGTTTCGGCAACTTGGGCGTTCTTTGGAAAATCGAGCACAACGGGGCCCGGTCTTCCCGAACGTGCAATGTAGAACGCTCTGCTTATGGCCCATGCAATGTCTTCAGCACTGCGTATCTGATAGCTCCATTTGCTTATTGGCTGTGCCAGTCCAACAAGGTCTATCTCCTGGAATGCGTCTGTTCCAAGTGAGGCGACGCCTACCTGTCCTGCTATTACAACTAAAGGAGTTGAATCCATCATTGCATCGGCAACGCCTGTCAGCGTGTTTGTTGCTCCAGGACCGCTTGTAACCAGACAAACTCCAACCTTGCCGCTTACCCTTGAATAGCCTTGAGCAGCATGAACAGCTGCCTGTTCATGGCGAACCAAAATGTGTTTGAATGTCTTGCGCTCTCCGCGAGTATAGTCGTAGAGCTTGTCGAACACCGGCATAATTGCTCCACCGGGATATCCGAATATTGTTTCTACTCCTTCTGCCGCCAAAGAGCGCATCAACGCCTCTGAACCAGTTATTTTGTCTTTTGCCATTTTTCTTCTTTTCTTTTGTCTTTCTCTTTATTATAGAAACCTGACGGGTGTGGCAAACTGGCGGATGCAGGATATTGCAGCGTGCTTGGAGAGCTTTAAAAGCAGCAACGATTACAACAGTATATTGCAGTGGAACGACTTTACAGGGGTAAAGCGTTGCGCTTCAATGAAGCTGCGCTGCAATATACTGCAACAAAACTCGCTACGGCTTGAAGCCAAGCTGCCGGTTTGCGCTGGAATTGTTTTGTTTAATCTATGATTCTCACACCGCCCTTGTCTGCGGAACTTACACTCTGCGCATAAGCTCTTAGGGCTTTGCTTACTTCGCGCTTGCGCGTCATTGGTCGTTGTGGCCTTGATGCAAGCTCTTCCTCAGAAAGCTTTACGTTGATGGTTCTGTTTGGTATGTCAATTTCTATAATGTCGCCATCAACAATCTTTCCTATGTTTCCTCCTGCAGCGGCTTCCGGTGAGATGTGTCCTATGCTGAGGCCGGATGTTCCGCCGCTGAAGCGTCCGTCGGTTATAAGGGCGCACTCTTTGCCCATGTGCATGCTCTTTATGTATGAAGTAGGGTAGAGCATTTCTTGCATTCCCGGTCCGCCTTTCGGACCTTCGTGGGTGATTACAACACAATCGCCCTTCTGCACTTTTCCACCGAGGATACCGTCGCATGCTTCTTCCTGTGAATCGAATACTTTGGCAGGGCCTTCGAAATGCCATAGCTCTGTGTCAACACCGGCTGTCTTTACCACGCATCCGTCTTGGGCAATGTTTCCTGACAATACTGCCAGTCCACCGTCTTTTGTATAAGCGTGCTCAAGATTACGTATGCATCCGGTTTTACGGTCTGCATCAAGTGTTTCCCACTGTTCTTCCTGTGAAGCCATTTTCGTTGAGAAACGATTGCCTGGTGCACTGCGGTAAATGCGGTTTGCTTCCTTGTCGATATTGTTTCCTGTTATGTCGTATTTTCTCAGTTGTTCGCCTATTGTCTTGCCGTCAACCCTTATGGTGCTTTCGTTGATGAGGCCTCCTTTGGCAAGTTCGTTCATAATGCCGAATATTCCGCCGGCGCGGTTGCATTCCTGCACGCTATATTTCTGTGTGTTTGGTGCTAGTTTGCAAAGACAAGGCACTTTGCGGCTTAGAGTGTCGATGTCTTTCATCGTGAAATTCACTCCCCCTTCCTGTGCTACGGCAAGCAGGTGGAGTACGGTGTTTGTGCTTCCGCCCATGGCAATGTCAAGTGTCATGGCGTTAAGGAAAGCCTCGCGTGTTGCGATATTGCGTGGAAGCACACTTTCGTCGCCGTCCTCATAGTAGCGTAAGGCATTGGTTACAATCTGACGTGCAGCGTCTTTAAAGAGCTGCAGTCTGTTCTTGTGCGTGGCGAGGATGGTTCCGTTGCCGGGAAGGCTAAAGCCAATAGCTTCGGTAAGCGAGTTCATTGAATTTGCCGTGAACATGCCCGAGCAGCTGCCGCAGCCAGGACACGCGCAACTTTCAAGTTCTTTCAGTTCTTCGTCGCTTACGCTTGCATCGGCACCTTTTATCATAGCAGTAACAAGGTCTGCGTTTTCGCCTCTCCATTTGCCTGCTTCCATCGGTCCACCGCTACAAAATACTGTAGGGATGTTAAGGCGCATTGCAGCCATAAGCATTCCTGGCGTAACCTTGTCGCAGTTGGATATGCAAATCATGGCGTCTGCCTTGTGTGCATTTACCATATATTCCACAGAGTCGGCTATTATGTCGCGTGAAGGCAATGAATAAAGCATGCCATCGTGTCCCATAGCGATTCCGTCGTCGATTGCTATAGTGTTGAATTCCGCTGCATAGCATCCCATTTTCTCTATTTCTTCTCTGACAATTTGCCCGATTTCATGAAGATGCGTATGTCCTGGTACAAATTGGGTAAAAGAATTGACCACGGCAATAATGGGCTTACCGAATTGCTCGTGTTTCATACCCGTAGCCACCCATAGGGCTCTGGCTCCCGCCATGCGTCTTCCTTCTGTGCATACTGCACTTCTCAACTTGTGTTTCATCTTTCCTTTTATTTAGTTATGCTAAATCTTGCTAATTTCCCTATTTTACTTTTTGGTCAAGTTCCGTAACTGTAGCCTTTGTATCTTGTCGTACTTGCTTGAATGTACGTCGCTTTTCTTGGCTTTACATTTTTATTTTGTTAGCAATTGGCTACAAAGGTACTCGTTTTTCTGATAAATAGAACAATTTGACACGTGTTTTTTGATTTAAATAACGAGATTAAAACAATTTATCTTTGTTTTATGATAATGCGTAAGTATTTTGGCGCATTATTGTTTGAAGTGTGCAACAATTCTGCCGTCGTTGTTTAGTACTTCTTCTTCAAGTGCCATATTTATCAGAACCTGATCTATGTCGCTCATGTTGTAGTTTAGTTCATAAAGTTCCGTAATGTCGTGTTCGTTGTTGTCTGACAGCATATTGAGTATGGCATTCCTTATTTCAGATTTTATTGTCTTGTCGTTTCGGGAATTCTTTTTGCTGGCAATGCACACGTCGCACTGTCCACAGTTGCATGACTTGGTTTCTCCGAAGTATTTAAGCAGTTGTCTGCTACGGCAAACGGTTTTGCTTTCTGCATAGGTTATAACAGCCTCAATGCGTTTCTTGTACAGTTTCTTGCGCTGCTCATAAACGTGTTTGGGAATTATTACATATTCCTTGTCAACTCGGTTTTGCAGATATTTGATGCGCGAAATTTTCTTTTGTGGTATGAAACTGATTATGTATTTGTTGTTCAACCCTTTCAGAATTTGATAAACTTCGTGCTCGTTAATGTGACTTTGCTGAGCAAGTATTGCTTCGTTAACGAAGACGTAGTCGGCAAACAGGCCAGGGTAAGTTCTGAGAGCTGCAATGATGACGGAGTTTTCCTTCTCTGTCAGTTCGTTCAGACGGTACAGTTCGTTGCGGGTAACAAGAAAGCGCATGCGCGCTTTGTTTTCTGCATCTTCCATATACTTTATGTATCCAGCCTTTTCCAGTATGTGAAGAGCTGAATTCATGCGTATCGGGAAATGTTTGAAATACATGCAGAATTTGTCGCTGTTGAATTCGAATGTGTGTCCGAATCCACTGCCTGTAGCAAGCTGAAAGAAGTATGCAAGATGTTCGTATACTGTACTTATGTAATCCTTGTCTGGAAAATTGTCTTCTATCCTTTTGTTCAGTTTTGTCCTGTCATTAGTGTTGTAAAGCAACACGGCGTAAGCCTTTTCGCCGTCTCGTCCGCCGCGTCCGGCTTCCTGAAAGTATGCTTCTATAGAATCCGGACAATCAATGTGCACTACTATCCTAACGTCAGGCTTGTCAATACCCATTCCGAAAGCATTGGTCGCTACGATGACTTTCACTTTGTCCTGTTGCCAGAGAGTCTGCCTTTCGTCTCTTGTCGCGTGGTCAAGTCCGGCATGATAGAATGTAGAGCTTATTCCTTTTGCGTTAAGATATTCTGCCACTTCTTTTGTCTTCTGTCTGCTGTACACATATACAATGGCGCTTCCGCTGAGAGAGCGCAGAATGTGTGCTGTTTCAGATAGTTTGTCGCCAGTTTCCCTAACTACGTATGCAAGGTTCTCGCGCGAGAAACTCATGCGGAACACGTTTCTTTCCTTGAAGTTCAGTTGCTTTTGTATGTCGTCAACAGAAGGTAGTGTTGCAGTGGCTGTAAGCGCCAGAACTGGTGCGTCGGGCTTTAGCTTCCTTATCTTTGATATTTCCAGGTATGAAGGTCGGAAGTCATATCCCCATTGGCATATGCAGTGTGCTTCGTCAACGGTAATGAAGCTTATCTGCATATGGCGTAGCTTGGCTTGGAAAAGATCCGACGACAGGCGTTCGGGGGATATATATAATAAGGTGACGCCTCCAAGTACGGCATTTTCCAGAATTTTCAGTATTTCGTCGTGCCGCATACTGCCGTAAATGGCATAGGCGTTTATGCCCTTTTGCCGCAGATGCTCCACTTGATCTTTCATCAGGGCAATGAGAGGCGTGATTACTATACACACGCCTTTCATTGCCAATGCAGGCACTTGGAAGGTTATGCTCTTTCCTCCTCCGGTTGGCATAAGTCCAAGTGTATCCTTTCCAGCGCCGATGCTTTCTATTATATCCCTTTGTATGCCACGGAAAGCGTTATAGCCCCAATAATATTTAAGAATGTCGAGATATTTGTCGCTTTTCGTCATTTTCAGTGTCGCTTCAAAGTTGATGGGGCGTTAACCTTCAGTTGGGCGAATGTCTTCAATCTGCAATTGCACGTCGTTGTGTTTGAACACGTTTTCTTCTATCGTATAGGCAATGTCGAAACTGCGTTTTGACTTGATGTAGCGTGCTGCTCCGCTTTGGCCGAAAGCAATTCCGTTCATTACGTTGTTTGACTTGGAATCTACAAGTTCCAGTTTGATATGTTCTTGTGAACGGCCGACAACTTTGCTCGTTCCGAAATCGTAAACGTCCTTTGTGCAAAACAGGGGCTTGGGGTTTCCCGGTCCGAACGGCCCGAATCTCTTAAGCTCGTTGTGCATCTTCTTGGTGACATCCTTGAAATCTATTATTGCGTCTATGTTCAGGCATGCCTCAGTGTGTTCTGGCTTGATATGCTCTTCCACGTATTTCTGGAATCTGTCGCGGAACTCCTTTACGTCGTTCCATCTTAGCGTAAGTCCTGCGGCATATGTATGTCCGCCGAAATTCAGAAGCAAGTCACGGCAACTCTTTATGGCAGAGTAAATGTCGAAACCGGCGACGCTTCGTGCCGAACCGGTGGCCAGGTCGCCGTCGCGTGTAAGCACAATGGTTGGGCGCACATAAATTTCTGTCAGTCTCGAAGCTACGATTCCGATGACGCCTTTTTTCCAGTTCTCGTCATAGAGTACAATGCTCGAATGGCGTTGCTGGCTTTCCAGACGTCCCACGATAACGTTGGCCTCTTCTGTCATTTGCTTGTCTATGTCTTTGCGCTGTTCGTTGTATTCGTTAATGTTCTTTGCCTTGTCAAGCGCGTCTGCAAAGTCTTTTTCAACCAGCAGGCTGACGCTTTTGCGCCCATTTCCCATTCTTCCAGATGCGTTGATGCGCGGTCCTATTTTGAAAACGATGTCGCTCATCGAGAGTGTGCGTCCGTTAAGGCCACAAATGTCAACGATGGCTTTTAGCCCGATGTTGGGATTTTGGTTCAACTGTCTGAGACCGTGGTATGCAAGAATTCGGTTTTCGCCAGTTACCGGCACAATGTCTGCGGCAATGCTCACGGCGCAAAAGTCAAGCAACGGGATTAGATGCGAAAATGAAATTCCGTTGTTCTTTGCAAAAGCTTGCATCAATTTGAATCCTACGCCGCATCCACACAGATGTTTGAACGGGTAGGTGTCATCTTCACGTTTGGGATTAAGTATTGCCACGGCTGGCGGCATTGTGTCGTCGGGGACGTGGTGGTCGCAGATTATGAAATCAATGCCTACTTCTTTAGCATACTTTATTTCTTCGATTGCTTTTATTCCGCAGTCGAGAATAATAACCAGCTTGACACCGTTTTCAGCGGCGAAATCAATGCCTTTTCGGCTCACGCCATATCCCTCGTCGTAGCGGTCGGGAATGTAGTAGTCGATGTTTGAATAATATTGTTGCAAGAACTTGTAGACCAATGCAACTGCGGTGCATCCGTCTACGTCGTAGTCACCATACACCATGATACGCTCTTTGCGCCCCATGGCTATGTTCAAACGCTCAACGGCCTTGTCCATATCTTTCATAAGGAAAGGGTCAAGCAAATCATTCAGCTGTGGATGGAAAAATTTTTTTGCGTCTTCTTCCCTTATTCCCCGTTTGACCATTATTTGGCCGATTACAGGACTCAAATTTAAATCTGTTGCAAGCCTTTCAGCGTATTTCCTTTCTGTTGGTGTAGGTGGTTCGTATTTCCATTTAAAGTGCATTTATATTGTCTTTTTTTTGTTTCTTCAAGCATTGATAGCCACGTTTTTCTGAAGGGCTATAGTTATGACTGTTTCGGCCACAGTACAAAAAACTGTGTAAAGTTACTAATAAAAAAACATAAAACGGTTGGTCTTGTTCGCTTTTTTTGAATTTTTAAAGTCCTGAAGTGATGGCATGTTTCCTCATACTCAACATCTCCACATTTCGGTTTATTCCCATTAAAAAGGAAGCATAGTCTTGATTTTGTCATAACTATGTTTCCTTAATGTTTAAACTGTGTTGTTTTGCAAACAAAGGTTGACAAAACTCTTATTCCATAAGTTTGCGGTATCTTCCTTTCTTGAGTTCTTCCAGTCCAAGGCGTCGTGCCTTGTTTATTTCATAGTCTGAATAGCTTCCTTCGAAGTAGAACACTTCTCCATTGCCTTCAAAGGCAAGGATATGTGTGCATATTCTGTCAAGGAACCAGCGGTCGTGGCTTATAACCACAGCACAACCCGCAAAGCCTTCAAGACCTTCTTCAAGAGCCCGAAGGGTGTTTACGTCGATATCGTTCGTCGGCTCGTCAAGCAGCAGTACGTTTCCTTCCTGTTTCAGTGCCATTGCCAACTGTAAGCGGTTCCTTTCACCTCCGGAGAGCATTCCGCACAACTTGTTCTGATCGGTGCCCGAAAAATTAAAGCGCGAGATGTATGCCCTGGCGTTGATGTCCCGTCCGCCCATGCGTATCGTTTCGTTGCCCTGGCTTATTGTTTCGTAAACGGACTTGCCTGGATCAATGTCCTTGTGCTGTTGGTCAACATATGCCAGCTTTACGGTTTCTCCCACTTCAAAGGTGCCGCTGTCGGCTTTTTCCATTCCCATGATAATGCGGAACAGTGTTGTCTTTCCTGCACCGTTGGGGCCGATAACGCCGACTATGCCGTTTGGCGGAAGCGTAAAGTTGAGATCGTTGAAGAGAACTTTCTCTCCGAAGGTCTTCTTTACGTGCTGCGCTTCAATTACCTTGTTTCCAAGCCTTGGTCCGTTGGGTATGAAAATTTCAAGTTTTTCTTCGCGTTCCTTCTGTTCCTGGTTCAACATCTGTTCATAGGCGTTGAGTCGCGCCTTGCCTTTTGCCTGACGTGCTTTTTGTGCCATGTGTGTCCATTCCAGTTCCCGTTCAAGGGCTTTCCTGCGCTTTGACGCCTGTTTCTCTTCTTGCGTCATTCTTATCGTTTTCTGTTCCAGCCAGGAAGAATAGTTGCCGTGCCATGGTATTCCTTCGCCACGGTCAAGCTCGAGTATCCATTCGCTCACGTCATCAAGGAAATAGCGGTCGTGGGTTACGGCAATTACAGTGCCTTCGTATTGCTGCAGATGTTGTTCCAGCCAGTCAATGCTTTCGGCATCCAAATGGTTGGTAGGCTCGTCGAGCAACAGTACGTCTGGTTTTTGAAGAAGCAGTCTGCACAATGCAACTCTGCGGCGTTCTCCCCCGGACAGGTTCTTTACCGGGCTGTCTCCAGGCGGGCAACGCAGTGCGGCCATAGCGCGGTCTAGTTTGGAATCCATGTTCCATGCATCAGTTGCGTCTATGATGTCCTGCACTTCTGCCTGACGTTGCATCAGCTTGTCCATTTTGTCTGCATCGCTGTAGTACTCTTCTTCTCCGAATTTCAAGTTTATTTCTTCGTATTCCTTGAGTGCGTCATATGCTTTTTGCACTCCTTCCATAACGTTTTCCTTAACGCTTTTTTCTTCGTTTAGTGGTGGGTCTTGCGGAAGATAACCTACAGAGTATCCGGGACTCCACACCACTTCGCCTTGAGTGGGTTGCTCTATACCGGCAATTATCTTCATCAGAGTTGACTTTCCCGCGCCGTTAAGACCTATTATTCCTATTTTTGCTCCGTAGAAAAACGAAAGGTAAATGTTTTTTAGTATTTGTTTCTGGCTTTGGGAGATAATCTTTGAGACTCCCACCATTGAAAAAATTATCTTCTTGTCGTCGACTGTTGCCATTGTCGTGAAGTGTTTTATTTGGTTAGTAACTTTTTGTCATCTGCAAAGATACGAAAAAAGTTGTGATCGTGTGGCAGTCTCTTTTAAAAGTCTGTTTCTATTGATGCAGCACATATTCGTATTGTTGCAGAATTGCCGATTCCGTTTTTTTTTGCTTATTGTTGTCAGCTTAAACTTTAATATTCAAAAACTACTTGTAACCGTAATTCTGCTTGAGATTCTTGTTCAGTTCCAGACATTTTTGTGGTATTGGGAAAACTGTTGTAAAGCCTGTGTCCTCATCTTCAACAGGAACACGTTGGTCGTATGCTTTTGTATACAGTCCGAAACGAATGAGGTCCTGTCTTCGCCAACCTTCCCACACCAACTCAAGCAGGCGTTCTTTCAGAATATTGTCCAGTGTGGCATCGACAAGTGGCATGCCAACTCTTTCCCTTACGGCGTTAAGTTCCTTAGAACCGTCCTGTCCGTTTCGTATTTTCGCCTCGGCTTCCATGAGCAAAGCATCACTGTATCTGAAAAGAACAATGTCGTTGTCAACTTGCTTTCCGTCGCAATATGCTGATTTGTCTATTTCATATTTCCGCACGCGGGCGCCCGCAGTTTGTTTGTAAGGGCTGTCAGTCAGGTTGGGCTTTAGTTCCAATGGCATGTATATCAAAGGATTCCCGTTGTCAAGATAAACCTTTTCCCCATTTATGAACACAGTGTCAGCATAGAAATTGTCATAGAATCTGATATCAACCTGCTGAGTACCGTATCCGAAAGCTTTTACTGTAGACACCGTTGCGCTTGTTCCGTTTTCTGCCGAACCGTTGTATGCACTGCCATGCCTGTAGTGTATAGATCTGAAAAGGTAGTGATATTCATTTTGATAAAGGTTTTTGTCCAAAGGTATAGTGAAAATGTTTTCCTTTGAATTTTCATTGTTGACCACAAAGTTGGAGGCATAATCCTGTTCCAACTCATATCCTTCTGTCCTTAACTCTTCGCAATACCAGATGCAAGTTTCCCATACGTTTTTCTTTTCTCCGTCTATTGTGAAGATGATGTCCTTTCCGTCAGGTTTATCTTTGTATGTCCAGTTGTCGTGAGTGTAGATTTCTGCGTTTAGGGATAATTTCGCAAGCAGAAAATTGACTACAGGTCTTGTTATCCTGCCATAGTAATTCCCCATATTGTTGGAATGCTGATCGGCAAGCAAGGGTGAAGTATACTGCAATTCGTCAAAAATGAACCGGAAGACTTCGCTCCTTTTGCTTTGTTTCACTTGGTTGGGATTTATGTCGTAGGTTGTCACCACAGGTATATTCCCGAACATATCCATTGCATAGTAGTAGAACAAAGCTCGTATTGCCCTAACTTCTGCCTCGAATTCTGTAGCTTGCTTTTCAGTTAGAAGTTCCTTATGGCTTTGGATAACAGAAAGAGACTTGTTGGCGAGGACTATAACCTTATAGAGATATTTCCATATATTGTAGAGGTATGTGTCGGTAGCGTTCCATTTGTGCTGGTACATGTTCTGCCAAAGGCCTCCGTCATACCAGTCGCCGCCCCTTATCGGTATCATGGCTTCGTCGGTTGTCAGCGTGTTGTAGTCGTAAATGCCACGGCACGTACCTTGAAGTCCTTCCGATTCTTTGTTGCTGCCGATGTAGTTGTACAGTGAAGCGACACAGTTGTTGTAAATGTTGTTTGCATTGTTGTAGATAGCATCTTCTTCCAGCTGGTCTTTTGGGGTCTCATTCAGGCAGGAACTTAAAGATAGCGACAGTGATAGAGTTAGTATGTAGAACAGAAAGTTTTTCATATTTCAGTTTTTTAAAATTGTACGCTTAAGCCAATAGAATAAGTACGGTATAACGGATAGTTACGTTTGTCGTCTATTCCCATAGTGCTATTTACGACATAACTGTTTATCAAAGGTGTAAGCCCCTTGTATCCAGTGATTGTACCAAGATTTCTTATGGTGCATGATATGCGAAGCGAGCGGATAATCTTGCTTTTTGTAGGCACATTGTATCCTATTGTAAGGTGCTCAAAGTTAAGGTAATCCCCTTTTTCAAGCCAATAGTCAGAAATCCTTTGGTCAACGATGTTTCTTTGTGGAGCACCTTTCAGTACATTGTAATCGGGAAAGCTGGACATATTGTTGTAAGCTAACCCGGTTCCATTGAATATCTTGTGTCCAAAGGCTCCGTTCATTTGCAGTGCGATATAAAGATTCTTGTATCTGAAGCTAAAGTTTGAGCCTAGTGTAACTTTGGGCGTTGCTTGTCCTGCGATGTATCGGTCGCCTGCATCGCTAATGTCAATTTTTCCGTCATGGTCAAGGTCTTCAATGTCGTAATAATAAGTGCCGTTTTGATTTTTTGCAAGGCCTTTGCAATGTGGCAGATAGAATACTCCAAGAGGTTGGCCAACAATTTGATAAACAACGTTGTTGTCGCCGCCGTTTTGACCGGCACCGTCCAACGAACCTATAGCGGTAATGTTGGCAGCCGACATGCTCATTCCTTTGTATTGGCCGCTTAGTGAAATGAGTTTGTTGCTTTGGAATGACAGGTTCATGTTAATATTCAGTTCCGTATTCTTCTTTTTTATAGGCTCAAGCGACAGGCCAAACTCAAAGCCTTGGTTTGACATCGATCCAATGTTTGCCAACAAAGTGTTGTATGCAAACGGCGGAACAGGCACTTCGTATTCATACAACATGTCTGAAGTCTTGGAATAATAATATTCTGCCGTGAGCATAATTTTGTTTGCCAGTAATCCCAGTTCTGCACCAACGTTGAATGTCGTTTTCGTTTCCCATTTGAGGTCAGGATTGGCATTTCTTACCATTCCGAGCGTTACGGTTGGCGAGTTGTTTATCGGTACGATACCCGTTTGTCTTACTGTGTTCATTGTGGTGTAGGCTGAAATACCTCCCAAATTCCCTGCTTTACCGAAACTGGAGCGTATTTTTAAATGTGAAACGATTTCTGATTTTGACAGAAACTCTTCTTTTTTCAAGTCCCATATAACAGAAACAGAAGGGAAAAATCCCCACGTGTTGTTGTCTCCCACCATTGATGAGCCGTCGCTCCGGGCGTTTAGAGAAATCGTGTATCTGTTCTTCAGACAGTAAGTAGCGCTGCCCATAACGGAAGCAAGTTTCTTTTCTTCGTAAGTGCTTTCTGTTCCGCCATAAGGCTTGGTTGAAGTGGCACCGATATTGTAGTAGGAGAAATCGTTTGTAGGTATGCCTTTTGCATAAACACCGAAATAAGTCTTTTCCTGTTGTTGGTATTCGCAGCTAGCCTCTGCCGAAATCATGTGCATGCCGGTCTGCTTTTTGAATTTCAGCGATATGTTGGCAAGCCATTCTTGTTTCTTTGATTCCCCTCTGTACACGTTTCCTTGTGCCCATACCCATGTCGGGCAAAATTGAGCGCCTTCAGTTGAGCCGTAAACATAAGAAGCGAAAGTGGAAATCTTCCAGTTTGGGCTGATGTCGAAGTTCAATTTCAAGTGCGCATCGAAATTCAAGTCTTTCGAATCCTTTTTCTCGTCAAGCAGAATACCGGGTGGATTGATATGTGTAGCAACTTCATTCTTAATCCAATTTCCTTGCTCGTCGGTGCCGGCAGGATAAGTGGGGTTTTGGCATGACGCTGAATAAAAGAGCATTTGCGTATCAAAAATGTCATGGTCTTTGAATGAAGAACCGAAAACGCCGAAATCTCCTGTTAGTCTGTCGTTGAATGCTTTTTGTGTTACGTCTATTTTGGCAACATAAATACCGTAATCCATGTTCTTGATAATGGTATTGTGGTTTATTACTCCGAATGAAGCCCGGTAGTTAGATTGGTTGTTGCCACCGCTGAATGCTAGATAATGATTGTTTACAATGCCTGTACGTGTGATTTCTTTATAGAAATTGGTATTGAAACCGCCATTGTTGCAATATATTCCCAAAGATTTTGCCGTTGAAACGTATTCATGGGCATCCAGCATTTCCAAATGTTTATACATCTGTTCAAGCCCGACATTTCCCTCGTATGAAATCTGGAAACCGCCACCTGTTCCTTTTTTTGTTTTGACTTCAATTACTCCCGAAGCACCGCGTGAGCCGTACATGGCAATGTCTGCCGCATTTTTCAGAACATTGAAGCTTTCTATGTCTGCCGGATATATTGTTGAAAGTGTAAGGACATCAGACGTTACCCCATCTATTATAACCAACGGGTCGTTGCTTCCCAAAATTGATGTTGTACCACGTACACGTACACTGTTCAGCATAGCCATGCGGTCGAGACCGTTTGAAGTAACGCTTACACCTGTAGCTTGCCCGTTCAACACGTCAAGGGCATTGTTGACAACTCCTTTGCTCCTGTGATCTTCTGCCATCTTGATGACGGTGTTCCTGTTGTCAATCGAATCTTTATGCTCTATGGACATTGGTTCTTGTGCATACAGTAATGAATTGCCAACAAAGGTTACAAAAAGAAATGCCATATGTCTTGTTGGATTTTTCATGATATAATAAGAGAATTAAGGCGTAATTGTTTTCGGAAACAAAGATAGGCTATAACGCGTAAAGTTTTCTATGAAAATATACCATTTAGAGAAAATTAACTCATAGTTGCGATTGATGCAGAAGCTAAGCCTTTTGAAATTTGCTTTTGTCATTTTTTCTGTTTATTTTTGCTCAAAGAAACACATCCCACTTGTAACAGTAAACATTCAGCAGAATTTTTGTATGTATCATAATCGCCGTATCTTACCATTCCTTTTGCTAGCCATTTCATGTATGGTTGCTTTGTCACAACCGATATGTAAAATACGCACGTTCGGTACTGAAAACGGCTTGCCTGCAAGTGTCGTTAGCGGTATAACGCAAAGTACGGACAATTTGTTATGGATTACGACATGGAACGGATTGTCTTGTTATGACGGCTATCGCTTTACAACATTCCGCAATATCTCTGGCCATGATTCGCATCTTACCACTAACCATCTCATTAGTGTTATGCCTGCTTTGAAAGGGAACCTTTGGACAACGGCTTATTCTGACGATGTTTATATGTTTGACAGTCACAAGTGTCAGTATATAAACGTGTCGGCAATGATAATAAAGAAGTTCGGTTGCAAGTTCAGTCTGCGTAAGATATATCCGCTAAACAATGGCGATACATGGATGGTTGGAAAATACAATGATCATTATTGTATAAAGAACGGAGATGCCGAAAACATGAACAACTTGTTGCAGTATAATCTTCCGGGAACTCTTAATAAGGTTGTTTTGTCCGGTAAAGACAACGAGTGGCTGCTCACAGACCAAGGGGCATTTCTTTCCGTTGCAGGCGGCAATCCCTCTAAAATAAGTTCCATGTGGGTAGACTTTGTTGAAGAAATGTGTGGGATGCAATGGCTTGTGACTATAAACGGGAAAATTCTTTGTAAACCATACGGAAAAGCCAAAGCGGTGGATGTACACTTGCACTCCATGGTCGGAAAAGTCAATGACGTGAAACGAGTTGGCAAGTATGTCTTGGCATTGGCAACAGATAGCGGAGTCCTTCTTTATAATGTGAAGAACCGAGATGAAAAGCTAGTTTCCGTGCAGTGGCCTTCAAATCCCCAAAAGGCTGTGGAGGCTATATATATGGATTCGAAGCATAGGCTTTGGTGCTTCAACGATGGCAGCGACATAACGATGATAGACAAGAATTGCAATGTCCATCATCTTGCATCAGCAACGGCTGGAAGTATGCTGACATTTGCCGACAAGCCTATATTCCATGAAGATGGGCGACATACCGTATGGGTGGCTTCGAAAAACGGTTCTTTTTCTTATTACAATGAGTTGGATGACTGCTTGGTATCTCAGTCACTTTCGTCGTCTTCCGTTGTAGGAAACGTTATACCGAGAGTGAAAAAAGGATACTCCGACCATCAGGGCAACCTGTGGCTGATTTATCCTCATAACCTTTCGCTTGTAAGTTTCAGCTATTCCGATGTTATGCACATAGATCTTGGAACAAAACGCGATACGCGATCCGTTCTGCAAGATCACAAAGGCAATATCATATTAGGCACAGTCGACGGAGACATAGCGAAGTATTCACCCTCAGGAAAACTGTTAGGATATCTTGCGCCAAGTGGAGCATGGGGAAACAGAAAGGAAAGATTTTCAAATCATATCTATTCCCTCTATGAGGACAAGAAATACAGATTGTGGATAGGCACCAAAGGAGACGGACTGTTTTGTGTTGAAAACGGAAAGGTGTTCAGATTTAAACATGATGACTCAAATTCATATACTTTAATAAGCGATGAAGTTTACGATATAAAGGAAGATTCTCATGGACGTCTGCTTGTTGCAACTTTCAATGGAGGACTGAACATTTCGTCATCAAGTATCTATTCAGAATCTGCCCTTGCAGACGTTAAGTTCCTTCATGGCAAGAATGAACTCAAAGGCTATGCAAGTGATATTTATAATAAGGTGAGAAGGATAGAAACTGTACCTGGTGGAATTGTTATCCTGTCTACGACGCAAGGCTTGTTGACTTATTCGGATAATTATACTTATCCAGACCGCATACGCTTTTTCCTCTCGCGCAGGACAAAGAGCGAGAACTCTCTTTACAGCAGTGAAGTGATGCAGACTTTAAGGACCAAGGACGGTACTGTTTATGTAGTTACTCTTGGTGGCGGACTACAGAAAATAGCGTCAGGAAACCTTCTTCAAGACAATCTTAAATTTGAAGATATTGACAATAATGCCCACAACAATGTGATGCAACCCTATGGTTACGGTACAATGCAAAGTTTGGTGGCGGACAACAACGGTGATGTTTGGGTAATGGGTGAAGGCCGTTTGGCCTGCATCAGCAAGCGAGGGCTTAAGGAATTCGGGGCAGACGAGATAGGAGGAGTGAACATTACTGAAGCACTGCCTTCACATTCGTCCGAAACAAACCGCATAGTGATTGCAACTGAAGGCGGAGCAATATCATTTCTCCCGCAGCAGATGAACCGAAGTAGCTATGCACCCAATATTGTGTTCACTTCTGTACGTTATATGGACCGCGATGATGAACAACCAATTCTGAATACTCCAGAGCTTAAAATAGATGTTGACCATCGCTCGTTCACTCTCTTCTTCTCTGCATTGGACTATAGTTCACATACGGCGACTTCTGCACTTAATGAAACGTGCAGCATCAGATATGCGTATAGGATAGATGATGGGGAATGGACTTACCTTCATCCCGGTAGCAATAGCGTTTCGTTCAACCATTTTCCGGCAGGAACACATGTCGTTAGTGTAAAGAGCACGAATGGTGACGGAGTGTGGATAGAAAACAACCGTCAGTTGACGATATATGCAGAGCCTTCGTTTCTTGAAAGTTGGTGGGGACGGACAATTGTTTCACTGCTTCTGATATCTCTCATTGCTTGGGGATTACGTAGCTATATGAAACGCCGTGCCGCAGAAATAGCAGATGAAGCCGCGGAGAAGGCCGATGCTGGCAAGGTGAGATACATGCTAAGGAAACCGGAGATCGTGGATGAAGACAAGGTCTTCATGGATACGTTGCTGGCATATATTGAGGAGAATATAGACAAGGCTGAACTTAAGGTTGACGATATGGCTGTAGCCTTGAGTATGGGGCGCAGCACATTCTATTCTAGGTTGAAGCAGATTGCAGACATGTCGCCAAATGATTTTCTTCGTCATGTGCGTATGAAAAGGGCGGAAGACTTGGTGAACAGTAGCACCATGACATTCTCTCAAATTGCATATGCTGTTGGATTCTCTGATCCTAAGTATTTTGGCAAGTGTTTCAAAAAGCATACGGGCATGTCTCCTTCAGAATACCGTAAACATTTTCAAACCGTGAATTCAACAGAAAACTGTGTGGATGAATATTGAAGGGATTTAGCCTAATCTTAATTCCAATGTAACATCTTTTTCATATCCCAATTATACCTTTGCGCCATAAAACAAACAACAATGTTATTTTATGGCAATTAAAATCAAGAATTATGCAGCATTGACACTCTTTTGGGTGCTGGCTCTTCCCGTTGCAGCACAAAGCGGCAATGACGAAAGCGAAAAAGTTGATCTTACGCCTCACATTCATGGAACAGTGAGGGGAAAATACGAATGTCAGACCGAAGAAGGCGAAAGTCGTTTTGAGGTAAGGAATGCCCGATTGAGCGTTGATGGAAAAGTGGCGAAGGCAGTAGAGTATAAAGCGGAGATAGATTTGTGTGATGAGGGAAAGATAAAAATGCTTGACGCTTTCACGCGCATAAAGCCTTTCACAGGTTTTGCCGCAACTATAGGTCAGATGCGAGTGCCATTCACTATAGATGCTCATCGTTCTCCGCACCAGCAGTATTTCGCCAACCGCTCATTCATTGCCAAACAGGTTGGTAACGTACGTGATGTTGGTCTGACTCTTGGTTACAATGCATACTGTGGTTTCCCGATAATCTTGGAGGCGGGTCTTTTCAACGGCTCTGGACTTACCAATCAAAAGGACTTTTGGACAAAGAAAGTCAATTTCTCGGCAAAGGCACAGTTCTTCTTTCCCGAAGGCTTTAACCTAACGTTAAGTGCACAGAAGATAAGTCCCAACAACAATAATATTATGATGTATGATGCCGGTGCTTATTGGCATAAAAACGGATGGCATATTGAAGCGGAATACCTTTACAAGCATTATTCCAAAGATGCGTTCTGCGATGTCCATTCTTTTGACGGCTTCATAAACTATGACTTTCTTCTGAGAAATAAAAAATCTTTGGTAAAGAAGATATCTCCTTTGGTAAGATATGACTTTATGACAGACCATAGCGACGGTACACTTGATGACAACGGAAAGATGAAGCTTACCGATTACAAGCGTTCACGTTTCACAGGCGGTGTTACGTTCAGTTTGGCAAAGCCTTTCGTTTCAGACATTCGACTGAACTATGAAAAATATTTCTATGGAAAGAATGCCGTTGCCAAGGTTTCCGAAAAAGACAAAATCGTGATAGAAGTAATGACCAGATTCTAAAATAGAATGGTATGCTAAAAGATTTTCTTCGTTTCGTAGGAGATTTTTTCGCTGATGGCTTCCTGACTTCGTCAATGCGTCACCCAAATCAGATTTCACCGTTTGATATGTTAAAAAGAGGTTTGATGGCGAGGTGTTTTTCCGTAAGGAATAACGTTTTGGTAA
>CAVAPC010000030.1:0-34756 GCA_963590505.1 uncultured Alistipes sp.
AACGAACACCACACTGCATACCATCCATACTTGTAAGCAGCGAACCTGCTGTTTTAAGAAGAGAATTGTTTGTCAGGGAACTTGCAGCACCGGCAAACTTCAAAAGTTTAGAGGCATCCATTACTATCAGAAGTGAACTTCCATCCACCTGTGTAGTACCTAAAATTTGCTTCACCCCACCAGTATACGTCAAATTAACGCTTTTTCCATCTACTGTATACGTTCCTTTAACGGTCTTTTTTGATATAGTTTGAGTAAAGTTCCCGTTTTTATCGAAAGTCATGGTCATCTTGCCTTTTTTTATTCCATATTTAGCAAGAGTTGTTTGCAATTTCTTTTCTATTTTTTGCGACACGAGCTTTCCTCCTGCCTGTTTAAGGATGTTGGAACTTTCGAAAACGACAGCAGGTTCCTGATATGTCCATGTGCCAACAAGTTGTTCTGCCGTTGCGACTTTGCTACTTGAAAATATAGTGGAAAGCCCCGACAGAATGTTTGATGTGGTGTTATCCGATGATGAATTGCTACTGGAATTGTTTCCTGTTACAGCACCAACTACACTTCCTAGTATACCTCCTAATGTATTTTGAGCATTGGATGCCGAAACATTGAATAACAAAACGGATGCAATAAAGAATACCTTAAAAAAAATTTTTTTCATCTTTACTAGTTTTTATTTATTGTTTATGTCTTTTTTATAACGCTATTGCCAATTAAAAGAAATAATCTTGTTCTCATACGACTAGAAATTGAGAAATCAAATCACAAGTTAAAAAATCCAGTAGGTAACTTGCGCTTCAAAACGTCAAGTTCAACATTTTCACTTATAATAAATCCTTTTTCTTCAAGTTTCTGCTCCATTGTCTTCCTGGCAAGTTCTGGATGATTGTTTTCTTCGCTCAAATGACAAAGCCAAACATGCTTAAGTTTTTCGCTTGCATAGTCACTTACGACTTCTGCACATACCCTATTGCTAAGATGCCCTTCGGGACCTGCCACTCTATCCTTTAAATACTGAGGATAAGGACCGCTAAGCAGCATTTGTTCATCATGATTTGACTCTATTACAAGATAGTCTGCCTTACTGACATTTTCTTTTATTTTATCCGTAACATGTCCTATATCTGTCATAAGACAAAAATTCAATCCATTATATTCTATACGATAGCCAACATTGTCACTACTGTCGTGTGGAATATCAAATGGAGTAACCATGAAATTTCCAATCTTATAAATATTGTCTTTCGCTATAACCCGTTTATTCTCAATCGGTATTTTTTTCCTAACGCAGTAGTTCCGCTCTATTCCTTGATGAACCTTGTCTGTGGCATAAACAGGTATTTTATAGTCTATGCTTAATGCGCCTACGGATTTCACATGGTCAGCATGGTCATGAGTCACAAAAATTGATAATATTTTAGAGTAATCAATAGCATAGTCACGAAAATATTTCTTTACTGTTCTTACGCCGACTCCTGAATCTATCATCAGCATTTCATCTTCTGCTTTTATGATGTAACAATTTCCGCTACTACCACTGCCAAATGATATAAAATTAAACATTGTCGTTTTCTTTATTGCAAAGTTAAATCTTTTACGCCAATAAGCGAAACATTTATAATCCTTTAATCTTCTTTTAATTTGTATCTTGAAAATATGGAATAATACTTTTTGGTCTATCGAATGAACCTTTATAAATAAAGAAGTTACAGGAATGTAAATAGTCATGGATACATTTCCTGTAACTTCAATTACTTAATTTACCGAGAACAAAACTCGAAGTTTTCAAAAAAAAGAATAATGTCAATCACGCTATTTACCATAGCTTCAGACGCTGGTCTGTCGGTACATAAAGTTTGTCGTTCTTCGTTACTCCAAAAGCGTCATACCACATGCTTATATGCGGTAAGGCTCCATTTACTCGCCAACGTCCAAGAGCATGAGGATCACTCTTTGTTCTGTTACGTATCTCTGCTTCCGTAATGTTTGCAGCCCAAACCTGAGCATAAGCTATGAAGAAACGCTGATCTGGCGTCAAACCATCAATTGTACCAAGAGGAGCGCTCTTTGTCGCTTCTTTATATGCTTCGTAAGCCACCTGTAAACCACCATGGTCCGCCAGGTTTTCACCAAGAGTGAACTTTCCGTTAGCATTCAAGTCTGGCAATACTTTTATGTTTGAGAAGAAATCAGCATACAGACTAGCACGTCTGTTGAAATTTTCCCCATCATTTGCGGTCCACCAGTCTTTCATGTTTCCGTCCTTGTCATAATGGCGACCTTGATCGTCAAAGCCATGTGTCATTTCATGACCTATAACCACCCCAATAGCACCATAGTTGAATGCATCGTCAGCGACAGGGTCAAAGAATGGCACTTGCAAGATGCCTGCCGGAAAACAAATTTCGTTAGTTGTAGGATTGTAATAAGCATTAACGGTTTGCGGATACATCTGCCATTCGTCTTTATCTACAGGTTTCCCAGACTTTGTATCTATTGACCATTGATTCCAAAAGCGCCGACATTCTTCGATGTTTGCATAGTATGACTTAGACGGATCTATATCAAGTTTGGAAAAATCAGTCCATTTATCCGGATAACCGATTTTCACATAAAATGTACTAAGCTTTTCAAGAGCATTTTTCTTTGTTTCAGCACTCATCCAGTCTTGAGCTTCTATACGTTTGGCAAGTGCTTTTTGCAAATTGCCCACCAATGTCTTCATACGTTCTTTTGATGACGCCGGAAAAAACTTTGCCACATATATTTTCCCTAAAGCTTCACCCATCTGACCTTCCACCTGACTTGTTGCACGCTTCCACAAAGGATGATTTTCTTTTCTTCCACTAAGTGTTTTACCAAAGAAATCAAAATTAGCCTGGACTATGTCATCGCTCAAAAATCCTGCTGCGCTCATTATCTGTCCCCACTCCATATAATCGCGGTACTCAGCTGCGCTCATAGACGAAATTATCTTATTGACGCCCGACACGAATTCCGGTTGCCCCACAACAAGTTCTTTTACGTAAACAAGTTTTATTCCCGCAGCTGTAAGCTGGCGAGAGAGCTGCAATGCAGGATATTTTGTATTGAACTCTTTAAGGGTCATCTTATGATAGTTGGCTTCCGGATCACGCAATTCCGTATTTGACTTTGAAACTTTTGCCAACTCTGTTTCCAGTTTCAAAACGTTGTTCATTTTTTGTTGTGCCTCCTTTTCTGAGAAGCCAAACATTTTGAACATTCTTACAACATGCTTTTTATATGCGTCCCTTATGGATACTGTTGCTGAATCAGAGTCAAGATAATATTCTTTCTGCCCCAACGTAATACCACTCTGAATGACATTAAGAATATTCTGAGAAGCATTTTTCTCGTCAGAACCAAGCATCATGCCAATAAATTCATGGTCACCGTATGGCATTAAGCTTAGTTGCACTTCGAAAAGCTCTTTTACCGTTTTTGCCTTTTCCAGTCTGTCAAGCACAGGTTTAAGCGGTTTATATCCTTCGGCATTGCGTCTTTCCTCGTCCATGGCCAATTTATACAGATCACTAAGTTTCTGCTCCGTTGTGCCTTTTACATACGTATTTGTACGCAGTTCTTTCAATATTCCATTTATGCGTTTATTGTTTTCTTCGCCAAGAACGTCAAAGCTACCGTATCTGGAATATGCAGCTGGCAGTGGGTTCTTTTTCATCCATCCCCCGCAGGCATACTGAAAAAAATCATCCTGAGGGCGTACACTGTTATCAAGGTTTGTCAAATCAATACCAGAATTCAGTGTTTTCGCATTATCTTGCCCGTAACAAGAAAGCGATATGGAAGCAAATGCAACCATAGGGATAATTGTGGTAATTTTCATAACTATTATTTATATATGTTGTTTGATTTAATTTGTCTCTCACAATATAGTTTATGAACTATAAAAAAAGTTTTTTATTGTATAGAAAATCAATTTTTATTGTTCAGCCTTCTCATAACGCCATAATACGTATCCTACGCTTTCAAACTTTCGAGTTTTTCCGAAAGCTTTTCCCAGCGCTCCACTGCATCATCAAGGTCATTCTTTACCTTTGTGTATTCTGTAACTAATTCCATGTTGGAACCATTTTCAGGCAACATCAGAAGGTGGTCAAGTTCCTTTAAACGTTCTTCCATACTTGATATTTCAGCCTCGCATTCCTTCACTGCTTTATCCGCCCTATTCCTTTTTTTCTGCATCTCCTTTCGTGCCGCATAACTCTGCCGTTCATCTGTCTCTGACAGTAAGGAGATTGAAGATTTCGAATGACAGTCATCAGTTGACTGTGTAAAATGATTGCCTATTTGGTCAAGACTTTCAAGGTTGCATTTCTGTAGAAAATCGTATATACCTCCAAGATGTTCTTTAACTTTTCCGCCACCAAACTCATAGACCTTGTCTACTAGATTGTCAAGAAATTCACGGTCGTGGCTTACAATGATGGCAGTACCGTCGAACGCCTTTATTGCTTCTTTCAAGACATCCTTGGAACGCATGTCAAGATGGTTAGTCGGCTCGTCAAGTATAAGTAAATTAACAGGTTCAAGAAGTAGACGTATCATAGCCAGTCTGCTTCGTTCCCCTCCACTCAAGACAGAGACTTTTTTTTCAGACTTCTCTCCACCAAACATAAAAGCTCCAAGCAAATCATTTATCTTCAACCGCATGTCACCACGTGCAACATTATCGATAGTTTGGAATACAGTAAGGCTATCATCAAGCAGTTGAGCCTGGTTTTGTGCAAAATAACCAATATGTACGTTATGTCCAATTTTCAACGTTCCACCAAAAGGTATTTCGCCCATTATACACTTCACAAGGGTTGACTTCCCTTCTCCGTTTTTTCCAACAAAGGCCACTTTTTCGCCTCGCTTGATCGTTAAACAAACATTGCTGAAAACATTGTGTTCACCATAGTCTTTTCTCAGTTCGTCACATATTACAGGGTAGTCACCGCTGCGCAGGCAAGGCGGAAACTTAAGATGCATCATAGAGTCATCAATATCGTCAACCTCTATGGGAACAATCTTTTCCAATTGTTTTATACGGCTCTGTACTTGAACCGCTTTTGTTGGTTTATAACGGAAACGCTCGATGAAATCTTTAATATCTGCGATTTCCTTCTGTTGGTTCTCATACGCACGCAACTGTTGTTCTCTACGCTCTTTACGTAACGTTACATATTGATCATATTTAACTTTGTAGTCAATTATCTTTCCACAACTTATTTCTAGTGTACGATTTGTAACATTGTTTATGAACGCTCGGTCATGGCTTACTAACACAACAGCTTTTCCATTTTGAGAGAGGAACTGCTCTAACCATTGAATACTTTGAATATCAAGATGGTTGGTCGGTTCGTCGAGAAGCAACACGTCAGGTTTCTGCAACAGTATTTTTGCAAGCTCAATTCTCATACGCCAGCCTCCACTAAACTCACTCGTTGGCCTATCAAAATCCCCCCTAGTGAAACCAAGTCCAACTAAAGTACGTTCAATACTCGCATCACAGTTCCCTGAACCCAGCATTGTCAGACGTTCATGAGCGTTAGTAAAGCGGTCTACAAGTTGAAGATAATCCTCACTTTCATAATCTGTTCGTTCTGATAAATCACGATTCAACTTGTCTACCTTCAACTCAAGTTGCTTCAATCCTTGGAATGCCTTATAGCACTCTTCTCTTACAGTGGTGTCATCAACAAGTTTCAATACCTGAGGCAAATAACCGATTGTCACATCTGTAGGAATAGAAACCGTTCCTGACGTAGGTTGTTGCTCGCCACAAAGGATCTTAAGCAACGTAGACTTGCCAGCTCCGTTTTTACCAACAAGTGCAATGCGATCACGATCGTTCACGACGAAACTAGCATCCTGAAACAAAGGCTTTGCTCCAAATTCAACTTTCAGGCAATTTACTGATATCATTATTTAACAAATTACGGTTTTAATGTTTAGTCCAACAAAACGATATTGCAAGATTTTGCATTCAAATACATTTGCAATACGATTAAGATATCTAGTGGAAAACAAAAACTGTTAAAATAGTAACAGAATCAGATATTATATACTAACAAAATACCTCAAATTAGCATTTACACATCATACTGCAAATAAAGAACAAGGCAGACACCGATAGACTGCAACAATCAACCAATGTCTGCCTTTATATACGAGTATAAGAAAAGGCTTATTTAATTATACCTTGCTCAACGAATATCTTCTTTAATGCAACAACGCCTCTCTCCACTTGCTCTTTTGTATGAGTGGCCATGAGAGCAAAACGTACCAAAGTGTCTTGTGGAGCACAAGCCGGAGGAATTACCGGATTGATAAACACACCAGCATCGAAAGCCAGTTTGGTAACAGCAAAAGTCTTATATGGATCACGCACATAAAGCGGTATGATTGGACTTTCTGTATCACCGATCTCGAATCCCTCCTCACGGAAGCGTTTCAACGCATAATTTGTCACGCTCCAAAGCTTCTCCATTCTTTCGGGTTCACGTCGAATAATATGCAACGCTTCCATTGCTGCAGCTGTTGCCGCAGGAGTATTTGAAGCACTGAATATATAAGTTCTACATGAGTGACGGAGATAGTTGATTGTATCGCTGTCACCGGCAATAAAGCCTCCAATACTTGCAAGACTTTTTGAAAATGTACCCATTATAAGGTCAACATCATCAATTACGCCAAAATGATCACACACGCCGCGACCTTCTTTTCCGAATACTCCTAATCCATGGGCTTCGTCAACCATTATCGACGCATTATATTTTTTCTTCAATCGAACGATTTCTGGCAAATTAGCCAAGTCACCTTCCATAGAGAAAACTCCGTCAACGACAATTAACTTTACAGATTCAGGCTTGCACTTCTTCAATTGTTTCTCCAGGTCTTCCATATCGTTATGCTTATATTTCAAGCAGGTTGCGAATGAAAGACGGCGACCGTCAACTATACTTGCATGATCACGTTCATCGCAAATAATGTAGTCTTCACGGCCACAAACGACAGAAAGCACACCCGAATTCACAAAGAAACCCGTAGAAAAGCAAAGAGCATCGTCTTTATGTTCAAATTCAGCGAGTTCCTTTTCAAGCTTAACATGCAAATCAAGTGTTCCATTAAGAAAACGGCTACCGGCACATCCTGTACCATATCGATCAATTGCGGCTTTAGCAGCAGCTTCAACACGCTCATCACCGGTAAGACCGGTATATGCATTAGAACCGAACATCAACACTTCGTGTCCGTCCATCTGTACTTCCGTACCTTGCTTTCCTGTTATTTCACGAAAATATGGATAAACACCAGCAGCCTTGTACTTTTGCGGTTCACGATAATTCTTGTACTTGTCTTGTAAAAGTCCCATTATATATAAGATAGGTGTAGCCTTGCTACAATAATTTATAATGCTGCAAAGTTACTAATATTACATGAAAAAAAGCATTTTCTCAGAAAAAAAGTACAAACACGACAAAAAATTAGAATAATCACATTGAGGCATAAGTGAAATATTATTATTTTTGCAGACATGTCCAAGAAGAAAATAGAATTCATAATGAACCCGATATCCGGAACTGTAAAGAAAGCCGGAATACCGAAGCTTATAGAAGAGAACATCGACAAAGATCTCTTTGACTGTTCTATCACTGAAACGCGTTATGCAGGGCATGCTACCGAAATTGCAAGCAATGCAAATGAACGCGGAATTGACATTGTTGTAGCTGTAGGAGGCGACGGGACAATAAATGAAGTTGGCCGTGCCTTGGTGAACACGCCAACTGCAATGGGAATAATACCTTGTGGCTCAGGCAATGGCTTGGCCCGACACCTAATGTTGCCAATGGACATACGAAAGGCACTTGCAATAATAAACGAAGACACTGTGCATGCACTTGACTACGGTGAAATTGACGGACATCCTTTCTTCTGCACATGCGGAATGGGCTTTGACGCATTTATCAGCCAGAAATTTGCAGAAGCAGGCAAACGCGGAGCAATGACATATATAGAAAAGGTGTTACAGCTCGGCTTGAGATACGAACCTGAAACATACGTTATAGAAAGTGAACAAGGAACAATTACACAAAAAGCATACCTTATTTCATGCGCCAATGCATCGCAATACGGAAACAACGCCTATATTGCACCGCAAGCGTCTATGAGTGACGGTCTATTGGATGTCACTGTAATTCGGCCGCTCGACGTTCTGTCCGCACCACAAATAAGTTTCGACCTTATGAACAAGACGCTAAATAAGAACCCGAAAGTTGACACATTCAAAACAGACCACCTCATAATCCATCGAGAACGTGAGGGGGTCATACACTACGATGGTGATCCTGTAATGTCGGAGCGAGACATTGAGATAAAGCTCCACCACAAAGCTATAAACATTGTCGTCAACCCCAATGCCGACAAGACAAAGCGGAAGCCAAACATGATGCAAGACGCATTACGCGAACTTATGAATGACATAAATGCAGTCAGCGACGACATTAGCAAACAAGGCAGACACATACAAAGTCTCAACAAATACCTGCTCAAAAAACTCAACAAATAGCAACGGCAGCGCACGATTAAAGACTTTTTTCACGACACTGCCGTTTTACTTCATTTTATTTTCTTACCTTTGCATATCGTATATATTATATTAACGCAATAAACATTTTCAACCGTGGCAGAAACAAAATACATCTTCGTCACAGGCGGTGTCGTTTCATCGCTGGGAAAGGGTATCATCTCTTCATCAATAGGCAAATTACTACAGGCAAGAGGATACAACATAACAATACAAAAGTTCGACCCTTACATCAACATCGACCCTGGAACGCTCAACCCATACGAGCACGGCGAGTGCTACGTCACTGTTGACGGCATGGAAACAGACTTGGACCTTGGCCACTATGAACGTTTCACAGGCATTCAAACGACCCGCAACAACTCTCTAACAACTGGACGCATATACAAAGCAGTCATAGACAAAGAGAGACGCGGAGACTACCTCGGGAAAACCATTCAGGTTGTACCACATATAACAAATGAAATTAAGCGCAACGTAAAATTACTTGGAGAAAAAAATCACTACGACTTCGTAATTACCGAAATTGGAGGAACTATCGGAGATATAGAAAGTGCGCCTTATCTGGAAGCAATAAGACAAATGAAATGGGAACTGGGAAAAAATGCAGTTTGCGTTCACCTTACCTATGTTCCTTATCTTAAAGCCGCCGGAGAATTAAAGACTAAACCGACACAACATTCCGTAAAAGAACTTCAGAGCGTAGGAATTCAGCCTGACATTCTTGTGCTTCGCACTGAAAAGCACTTAGGGGAAAGCATTCTCAAAAAAGTTGCATCTTTCTGCAACGTTGATTTCGACTGTGTAGTGCAGAGCGAGGATCTTCCTTCCATTTACGAAGTACCTGTAAATATGCAGAACCAAGGACTTGACACTGCCATACTAAAAAAAATGAACATTGAGCCTGGAGAAAAGCCAGGTCTCGGTCCATGGAAGAAATTCCTAGAACGCCGTGCAAACGCTAAAGAAGAAGTCAACATTGGTTTAGTCGGGAAATACGACCTTCAAGACGCATATAAGAGTATACGCGAAAGTCTTTCACAGGCAGGGACATACAACGACCGTAAGACCGTTCTTACATTCGTTAATAGCGAAAAGCTTACAGAACAAAACGTTGCGGAAAAGCTCTCGGGACTTGACGGCATAGTTATCTGCCCGGGATTCGGGCAAAGAGGAACGGAAGGTAAAATTGTTGCTGCACATTATACAAGAACCCATGACATACCTACATTTGGTATTTGCCTCGGCATGCAAATGATTGTAGTGGAGTTTGCAAGAAACGTTCTCGGATACGATGACGCCAACAGCCGCGAACTTGACGAAAAGACAGAACACAACGTGATAGACATTATGGAAGATCAAAAGAATATCACGAACATGGGTGGAACCATGCGTTTAGGGGCTTACGAATGTGTTCTTCAACAGGGTTCAAGAGTTTTCGACATTTACAGAAAAGAGCATATTCAGGAAAGGCATCGCCATCGCTATGAGTTCAACAACAACTTTGAACAGGAATATGAGCGTGAGGGTATGAAATGCGTAGGACGTAACCCTGAAAGTGATTTGGTAGAAATTGTGGAAATACCAGGGCTAAGATGGTACATAGGCACGCAGTTCCACCCTGAATATTCCAGCACAGTACTTAACCCGCACCCTCTGTTTCTTGACTTCGTCAAGCATGCCGTAGAATACAGAGAGAAAAAGAAATAGCATATAAATTCCTAATAAATTATATAAGGTACAAAATAGCAAAAAATGGACAAGAATACCATAACAGGCTTCGTGCTCATCGCCGCTTTGCTCATTGGATTCAGTTGGTGGAACAAACCATCTGAAGAAGAAATGGCACAGCAACGAATGCAAGACTCTATTGCTAATGTGGAAAAGAAGAAAGCCGAACAAAAGTATGCCATGCAAATGGCTGCAAAAAAAGCAAAGATTCAAACAGATACCACAGTGGCATTTCACGAAACTTTGGAGGGAACTGCAAAAAAAATAACTCTGAAGAACAATAAGCTGGAACTAACTTTCAACACAAAAGGAGCGACAGTTGAGAAAGCTGTCGTAAAAGATTTCAAAGATCGCAACGGAAACAAGGATGTTACCCTTTTTGACGGGAAAGACCAACAGTTGAAATTCATGCTTGCTGGAAAGGAAACAAATATCGTCACAAGCGATATGTATTTCTCTGCCTCAAACATAACCGACACAACTGTTGTTTTTACTGCACAGACAGAAAGTGGGAAATCACTCACAATATCATACTCCCTAGGAAAAGATTACCTGTTGCATGCGGCAATTCAGGCAAACGGAATGAGCGGATTGTTCGCTCCGAATTGTAATACAATGGATATAGAATGGACCGATAAATGCCGTCAGCAAGAAAAGGGTTATACTTTTGAAAACAGATATGCCTCGCTTACTTACCACCTTACTGAAGGTGGAACAGATTACCTAAACGAAGGAAAAGAATTAACTGACGAAACAATTGAAGACAATATCGACTGGGTAGCTTTCAAAAACCAGTTTTTCTCTACTGTAATGATTGCCAAACAAGATCTAGGAAAAGATACGAAAATGACAAGCATTCCACAAGAAAAAGGTTCTGGATACCTCAAGCAGTATGCAGCAAAGGTGAAAACGCAGTTCGATCCAACAGGAAAACAACCTACTGAATTGGAATTTTATTACGGTCCCAATGATTTTCGTCTGCTCCAGAAAGTTGAAAAAGAAAGTTCATTCGGCAAAAGCCTTGAACTTGAACGACTTGTTTATTTAGGATGGCCTCTATTCCGCATTATCAACCGTTGGTTTACTCTTTATGTGTTCGACGGCCTGACAAGTCTCAATATCAACATGGGCATAGTGCTAATCTTAATCACTATGCTTCTCAAGTTCATCACATTCCCGTTGGTTAAGAAGAGCTACATGTCGTCAGCAAAAATGCGTGTTCTGAAACCAAAACTTGACGCAGCAACCAAACAGTACGACAAGCCTGAAGACCAAATGATGAAACAACAGGCTATGATGGCGGAATACTCTAAATACGGTGTTAGCCCACTAAGCGGTTGTTTGCCAATGCTGATACAAATGCCTATTTGGATTGCTATGTTCAATTTCGTTCCAAATGCAATTCAACTTCGTGGTGAGAGTTTCCTGTGGATTTCAGACCTTTCCACATACGACCCTATTATCGAATGGAATTCAAACCTTTGGCTTATTGGCGACCATCTCAGCCTAACATGTATTCTATTCTGCGTTGCCAATGTTTTATACTCGTTCATGACAATGCGCCAGCAACGCGACCAAATGGTTGGCCAACAGGCAGAACAGATGAAAGCAATGCAATGGATGATGTACCTCATGCCGGTAATGTTCTTCTTTATGTTTAACGACTACTCTGCCGGACTTAATTTCTACTATTTCATCTCGCTTTTCTTTAGCGCAGCAATCATGTGGACCTTGCGCAAGACAACAAATGACGAGAAACTGCTTTCTATCCTTGAAGCAAAATACAAGGAAAACAAAAGCAACCCGAAGAAAACGTCAGGATTCGCAGCTCGCCTTGAGGCCATGCAAAAGCAGGCTATGGAAATGCAGAAACAGCGCGAAGAATTGGAGAGAAGAAGAAAAAAAGGTAATTGAGATATCAAAGTATAAATAGGACCAGTCTGTGATAGAACTTATCCAATATAAGTTCTTCACAGGCTTTTTTCAATAATACAAATATAAATCAATCTTATTTGGCCAATTAGAATTGGTTTAACAAGGTAACGTTATATTAGAAACCTGAATACTACAAATCATACCTAAAACAACACCTACAATGAAAAAAGCAGTAATCTTCGCTACGGCACTCGCTTTGATGTGTAGCAGCGTAAAAGCGCAGAACAACATGGATGTGATAGGAAAAAGCAACATTAAACTTTCCTCCCGCCTAATGACACCTGAAGCCCTTTGGGCTATGGGAAGAATTGCAGGAGCTACAGCTTCTCCCGATGGGAAAAAGATTGTTTATCAAGTGGGATATTACAGTGTAGAGAAAAACAAAAGTCACCAAGTTCTCTACATAATTGATGCTGATGGCAAGAATCCCAAGCTTTTGACCACGTCAGAAAAGAGTGAAACAGATCCGGCATGGATTGAAGGAGGCAAGCATATAGCCTTTTTAAGCGGCGGGCAGTTATGGACAATGGATGCAAACGGCTCAAACCGCAAACAACTGACAACAGACAAGACCGACATTGAAGGCTTTAAGTTTTCTCCAGACGGTACAAAAGTAATACTCATCAAGCAGATTCCTTTCCACGAAAGCATAAAGCAAAATCCAAGCGACCTGCCAAAAGCAACCGGACGTCTAGTGACAGACTTGAATTATAGACACTGGGATGAGTATGTAGAGACTATTCCACATCCTTATATTGCAAATGTAACCGCAAGCGGAATAGATGAAGGTACAGATATACTTGAAGGCGAGCCATTCGAATGTCCGATGAAACCATTCGGAGGTATAGAACAACTGGATTGGAGCAAAGACTCTAAAAGTATCGCTTACACTTGCAGGAAAAAGAAAGGCGTTGCCTATGCAATAAGTACAGATTCTGATATATACCTATACAACACGGCAACAAGACAGACAGTAAATCTGTGTAAACCTCAGGATTATGTGGAACCAGCCATAGATCCTACAAAGACTATGAAATTCCAAAATGTTAATTCTAAGGAAAATCTGAAGAACAATCCTGGATATGACACTAATCCCAAGTTCTCGCCTGACGGAAAATATGTTGCATGGCAATCTATGCCACGTGACGGATATGAAAGTGACCGCAACCGCTTGTGTGTCTATAATCTCCAAACTGGCGAGAAATTATATGTAACCGAAAAATTCGACTCCAACGTTGATGATTTCTGTTGGATGCCTGATTCAAAAAGTCTGGCATTCATCGGCGTTTGGCACGGATGCGTAAATATGTATAGAACAAATCTCAATGGCCAACACGAGCAACTCACCGACCAATGTGCTGATTTCGTTTCTGTTTCACCGCTAAATAATGGCAACAAACTTTTGGCAATCCGCCAAAGCATGTCTACACCAAATGATATATACATCGTTTCGCCTGCAAAAAAGGCACAGAACACGAAAATAGAACAAATTACCGAAGAAAACAAAGAAATCATCAATCAACTTTCATTAGGAAAAGTTCAACAACGTTGGGTCACAACTTCTGACGGAAAAAGCATGCTTGTATGGATTGTTCTTCCATCAGACTTCGATCCGTCAAAAAAATATCCAACGCTGCTTTTCTGTGAAGGAGGTCCACAAAGTCCTGTATCGCAATTTTGGAGCTACCGTTGGAACATGCAAATTATGGCTGCCAACGGCTACGTTATCATTGCTCCAAACCGACGTGGTCTTCCAGGATTCGGAACAGAGTGGAATGAGGAAATCAGCGGAGACTGGACTGGACAGTGCATGACAGACTATCTCAGTGCCATTGATGATGCAGCAGAGAATCTTCCTTTTGTAGACAAGGATCGTCTTGCAGCTGTTGGTGCAAGTTTCGGTGGTTTCAGCGTTTACTATCTCGCTGGCCACCATGATGGACGTTTCAAATGTTTCATAGCACATGACGGAGCTTTCAATCTTGAATCCATGTATACCGATACGGAAGAAGCTTGGTTCAGTAACTGGGAATACGATGATGCATTTTGGAACAAGGATTTGACATCCAATGCAAAGAAAACATACGAAAATTCTCCTCACCGCTTTGTCGACAAATGGGACACACCAATTCTCTGCATTCATGGTGAAAAAGACTACCGCATCAATGCAAACCAAGGATTCGGAGCATTCAACGCAGCGCGCATGCGTGGCATCCCTGCCGAGCTGCTTATTTTCCCTGATGAAAACCATTGGGTACTTAAACCACAAAACGGAATTTTGTGGCAGCGCACATTCTTTGGATGGCTTGACAAGTGGTTAAAGAAATAACATCTAAGAATCGGAACAAACACAATTTAAACAAAAAGTTACTATATGAACGAAACTACAAAAAAAACATTACGCGACTCCGCAGGCCTGAGATGGACGGCGTTGCTACTATTGGCACTTGCAATGTTCTGCGCCTACATTTTTATGGACATTCTTTCGCCAATCAAGGACCTGATGCAATCACAACGCAACTGGGATTCAAATGCATTCGGAACGATGCAAGGAGCAGAAACATTCCTAAACGTTTTTGTTTTCTTCCTGATTTTTGCAGGTATCATTCTTGACAAAATGGGCGTGCGCTTCACGGCATTGTTGTCTGGAGCGGTAATGCTTATAGGTGCAATAATAAAATGGTATGCCATAAGCGACAGCTTCGTTGGAAGCGGACTTGAGACCTGGTTTACCAACAATCTGAACCACATTCCAGTATTTGAGCAGTTGGGCGTTTCACCGTTCTATGAAGGAATGCCGGCCTCTGCAAAGCTTGCTGCTTGCGGTTTTATGATTTTCGGTTGCGGCGCAGAGATGGGAGGAATCACAGTTTCACGTGGTATCGTAAAATGGTTCAAGGGAAAAGAAATGGCACTTGCCATGGGTTCAGAAATGGCACTCGCACGCCTTGGCGTTGCCACATGCATGATATTCTCCCCATTCTTTGCAAAACTGGGCGGTGTGGTAAGTGTATCACGCTCTGTTGCATTCGGTGTTGTACTTCTTTGTATTGCACTCATCATGTTTGTTGTTTATTTCTTCATGGACAAGAAACTCGATGAACAGACAGGAGAAGCAGAGGAAAAAGATGATCCCTTCAAAATCAGCGACCTTGGACAAATTCTTACCTCAAGCGGTTTTTGGCTTGTTTCTCTGTTGTGCGTACTATACTATTCTGCAATATTCCCTTTCCAGAAGTATGCAGTTAATATGCTTCAATGCAATCTAACGTTTACAGAAATTCCAGAGGGTTCATTTTGGTCATCAACTTCTGTCACAATTGTACAATACGCTGTCATGCTTGTCGTAGCAGCAACAGCATTCATGTTCAATTTTATGAAGCAGAAAGGATTGAAATATACAATGCTCACTGTTTCAATCGTTGCCCTTGTTGCATATTGCTATATGGGGTATATGCGCCAATCAGCAGAGTCTGTTTTTGCAGTATTCCCACTTTTGGCAGTAGGCATAACACCTATCCTCGGTAATTATGTTGACCATAAAGGCAAAGCTGCAAGCATGCTCGTTCTTGGTTCACTCCTTCTCATTGCCTGCCATCTTACCTTCGCATTTATTTTGCCGGAGTTTAAAGGCAACCAAGTAGGAGGCGTAATTATTGCCTACCTGACAATTCTCATTCTCGGTGCATCGTTCTCACTTGTCCCAGCATCACTTTGGCCAAGTGTCCCGAAGCTCGTGGATGCTAAAATTATAGGTTCTGCCTATGCTTTAATTTTCTGGATTCAAAACATCGGACTTTGGCTATTCCCGTTACTTATAGGCAAAGTGCTTGAAGCGACCAATGAACCAGGTACAGATGCCACCCAACTTAACTACACCGCACCGCTTGTAATGCTAGCATGTCTTGGCATAGCAGCATTCGTTATAGGTCTTATTCTTAAGGTTGTTGACAAGAAAAAAGGTCTAGGACTTGAAGAACCGAACATTAAAGAATAACATTCATAAGTTCAAACATACAATAAAAATGCTGGAACCACAACAAATATGGTCCCAGCATTTTTTATTGGTCATATTATAATATACTAATATGCGAACAAAGGATAATCTTTCATTATTGTATTCACACGCTCACGCACTGAAGCTATGACATTCTCATCTTCAGGTGCATTGAGAACTTCTTCTATAAATTCGGCTATTTTCTCCATAAGGTCTTCTTTTGCTCCGCGTGTCGTAATTGCAGGAGTACCCAAACGGATACCGGATGTTTGGAAAGCACTGCGCGTATCGAAAGGAACCATGTTTTTGTTCACAGTTATATCGGCAGCAACAAGAGCCTTTTCTGCAACCTTGCCCGTAAGCTCAGGATATTTGGAACGCAGGTCAACAAGCATGCTATGGTTATCTGTACCTCCGCTGACAATTGTAAAGCCACGCTTTACTAGCTCGTCAGCCAGACAGGCTGCATTCTTTTTCACTTGCAATGCCCACTCCTTGAATTCCGGTTTCAAGGCTTCGCCGAAAGCTACAGCTTTAGCTGCTATTACATGCTCCAATGGACCACCCTGTTGTCCTGGGAACACCGCACTGTTCAGCAACTGGCTCATCATCTTCACCTCACCCTTTGGTGTTTTCTTTCCCCACGGATTTTCGAAATCTTTGCCCATAAGGATAATTCCGCCTCTTGGACCGCGCAAAGTTTTGTGCGTCGTAGACGTAACGATGTGTGCATATGGCAGAGGGTTGTCTAACAAGCCCGCAGCTATCAGTCCTGCCGGATGCGCCATGTCTATCATGAGTAAAGCTTCGACTTTGTCTGCAATCTCTCTCATGCGCTTGTAATCCCACTCACGGCTGTAAGCGGAACCACCGCCAATAATAAGTTTTGGTTTGTGTTCAACGGCAAGTTTCTCCATCTCGTCATAATCCACACGACCAGTATCCTTATTAAGGTTATAACCCACCGGATTATAGAGAATACCGGATGTATTTACCAACGAACCATGCGAAAGATGTCCGCCATGTGCAAGGTTAAGTCCCATGAACGTATCACCGGGATTTAGGACAGTAAGAAGTACGGCTGCGTTTGCCTGCGCTCCGGAATGAGGCTGCACGTTGGCATATTCTGCCCCAAAAAGTTTCTTCACACGTTCAATGGCAATCGTCTCCACTTGGTCAACAACTTCACAGCCACCGTAATAACGTTTTCCGGGATATCCCTCTGCGTATTTGTTGGTCAGACACGACCCCATTGCCTGCATAACCTCGTCGCTGACAAAGTTTTCGCTTGCTATAAGTTCAATACCTTTCAGCTGTCGCTGGTGTTCTTTTTCGATAAGGTCGAAAATCTCTTGGTCTCTTTCCATATTGAATTGCAGTTAAATTAGTTTCACTTTGTCTATATGTTGTTCTTTGTCGCAATATCGGCATTTGATTATGCCGTTTATTTTGTCTATAACATTAAACACCGTTGGCATTGGTTCGTTGTTCGTCACGCATTTGGGATTATTGCAACAAACAAGTCCACGAAGCGTGTCGGGAGTCTCAACCTTTTTCTTCTCTACCACTTCGTAATCTCTAATAACGTTGAGCACGACATTGGGAGCTACCACTGAAAGTTGTGAAATCTGCTCATCAGTGAAGAAAACATTTTCAACTTTTATTATACCCTTGCGCCCGAGTTTTTTAGAAGGATAGTTATAGCCTATGGTCACAGGCGTATCCAATTTTTCCAGGCCCAGCAATGTTGCCACTTGATACGCCTTTTCTGCTGGAATATGGTCTATTACAGTGCCGTTTTCTATTGCGGCTACAATACGTTCTTTTTTTGACATGATGAACTTTCTCTATGTATGGGTTGTTAGTCTAACGGAGTATCATTTTTCACTTGCTCCAGTGTAATGCCGAGCACATCGCAGATTATTGCCTCACGTGCGTATACGCCGTTGCGCGCCTGCTGAATATAATATGCATGAGGATTTGTATCCACATCATAGTCAATCTCGTTCACGCGTGGAAGCGGGTGAAGTATTTTCATGTTAGGCTTTGCTTTCGAGAGCATATCGTTTTTCAGAATATAAACATTCTTCACACGTTCATATTCCATAAGGTCAGAGAAACGTTCTTTTTGCACTCGTGTCATATAAAGGATGTCGGCATCAGCTATCACCTCGTCATTGAAATCTGTGTGTTCAACATATTTTATCCCATGCTGCCGGCAATAAAGTTTATACTCTTCCGGCATGACGAGTTCACTTGGTGCAACAAAATGAAACGTAGGATTGAAATGTCTCATTGCCATAATAAGCGAATGGACAGTGCGTCCGTATTTCAAATCACCTACAAGATAAATGTTAAGATTTTCAAGCGTGCCTTGTGTCTTGTATATAGTATAAAGGTCAAGCATGCATTGTGACGGATGCTGATGTGCGCCGTCTCCTGCATTTATAATAGGTACCGGTGCTACTTCAGAGGCATATTGGGCAGCTCCTTCTATGTAATGGCGCATCACAATTGCATCAGCATAGTTTGAAACCATCAGTATGGTATCCTTCAGTGTTTCACCCTTTGTCGCACTTGTCACTTTCGCATCCGAAAAACCTATAACCTTAGCGCCCAATCTGTTGGCTGCTGTTTCAAAACTTAGCCTTGTCCGTGTGGAAGCTTCAAAAAAGAGTGTTGCCACTATACGGCCTTTAAGAATTTCCCGGTTCGGGTGTTTTTCAAACTCCTCTGCCATGTCGATAAGATAAAGGATCTTCTCTTTCGACAAATTGGCAATTGTTACAAAATCATGTTTTTCCATTTTTATATAGAGTGTGTGATGATTCTGGTTTTTCATTCCGACTGCGAAGTTAAACAATATTTTCGGTATTACATGCCCGTTACAGCAATAAATTTAGCACGTATAACATTTCGTAGATATGGCCATTATGCGTGGAGTTTGGGCAAAAGCCCATGCAGTTTGCAAGTAACTTATATTTTCGTTATCTTTGCATATTGTAAACTACTCGAAATACGATGAGAAAAGCTACGATACATTTTCTTTGGTGGACTCTTGCTGCCATTGTTTTCTTTGCCTTTGCCGCTTTCACGGCAATATGGAACGGATGGATTGGCTACATGCCAGACATCGAAGACTTGGAAAATCCGATAAGCCGCTATGCCTCACAGGTATACTCGGCCGACAACAAGCTGATTGGCACTTACAACATGAACAAGGACAACCGCATCCATGTTGATTACAGTAAGCTTTCGCCATATCTTGTCAAAGCGCTTGTCGCCACCGAAGACGAACGTTTCTACGATCATTCCGGCATTGATTTCATTGCCCTTACAAGAGCTATAGTAAAGCGTGGAATAATGGGGCAAACAAGTGCAGGCGGTGGTTCAACCATAACGCAACAACTTGCAAAGCAGCTTTATTCCTCACACGCAGAAAGCACTTCCCAACGACTTTTGCAGAAACCCATAGAATGGGTCATAGCCATAAAATTGGAACGCTTCTACACCAAGGAGGAGATAATCTCAATGTATCTGAACTACTTTGACTTTCTCCACAATGCCGTAGGCATTAAGAATGCAAGTCTAGTATATTTCAGTAAAGAACCGGGACAACTGTCGCTTGAAGAAGCGGCAACGCTTGTAGGTCTTTGCAAAAATCCATCTTATTTCAACCCTGTACGCTATCCTGAACGCTGTCGCGAAAGACGCAATGTAGTGCTGCAACAGATGTTAAAGGCTGGATACATTAGCCAAAGCGAGTATGAGCAAACCACATTAAAGGAGCTGACACTCCATTTCCACCGCTCCGACCACAAAGACGGAATAGCCACATATTTCCGTGAGTTTCTCCGCCAATACATGATGGCTAAAAAACCTGAGCCTTCAAAATATCCATCATGGCAACGAGTGCAATACTCCATCGATTCGCTCGCTTGGGAAACAGACCCTCTATATGGTTGGTGCAACAAGAACACAAAGAAAAATGGAGAACCCTACAATGTTTATACCGATGGTCTCAAGATTTTCACCACCATCGATTCGCGCATGCAGCAATATGCTGAAGAAGCGGTACGCAAACACGTGGGTGGTTATCTGCAACCTGAGTTTGACAAAGAGAAGCGCTACCAAAAGACTGCTCCTTTCACTGAGGAGCTGAAGCCCAAAGAGGTTAGGGCAATTCTCGACCGTGCCATGCGGCAAAGCGACCGCTACAGGATGATGCGTGCACAGGGGGCGACTGACAGCGACATAAAAGAGGCTTTCAACCGCAAGACAGAAATGACTGTTTTCACTTACCACGGCGATATAGACACAATCATGACGCCAATGGATTCAATAAGGTACGTCAAATCGTTTCTTAGAGCAGGATTCATGAGCATGAACCCGCACAACGGACACGTAAAGGCATATGTTGGAGGCATTGACTTCCAAAATTTCAAATATGATATGGTGATGCAGGGCCGACGACAGGTCGGTTCTACAATTAAGCCCCTACTCTACTCTCTTGCCATGTCAAACGGCATGTCGCCTTGCGACGTTATCCAAAACGTTCCACGCCGTTACGGCAACTGGTCGCCACGCAACTCCTCTCGTTCACGCTACGGACAGAATGTTACACTTAAATGGGCTCTGTCTACTTCCAACAACTGGATATCGGCAGAACTTCTCAACAGAATGACGCCACAGGATTTCCTTCGCATACTGCAAGACTTCGGGATATGTACAACAGGCATACAACCTTCCATCGTGCTCTCGCTTGGACCGAATGAAGTTTCGGTTGGCGAAATGGTCAGTGCATACACAACGTTTGCCAACCACGGCATACATACAAATCCCATGTTCGTGGAAAAGATTGAAGATTCCGACGGAAACGTCATTGCAACCTTCCAACCTCGCATGAACGAAGTCATCAGCGAAGAAAGTGCCTACAAAATGCTCGAAATGCTGCAAAGCGTTATAGACCACGGAACAGGTGGACGCCTACGCTACAAATACGGAATAGAATGCCCGATGGGAGGAAAAACAGGAACTACAAACCGTAATTCCGATGCATGGTTTATGGGATTTACCCCAAGTCTTGTCAGCGGATGCTGGGTGGGCGGCGAAGACCGCGACATTCATTTCGATTCCACATCAATGGGACAAGGTGCAACAATGGCACTGCCTATATGGGCATACTTTATGAAACGCGTGTTTGCCAACCCGGCATTGGGATATGATCCGGAAGAAAAATTCGACATTCCAGAAGATTTCAACCCGTGCAAAAGCGAAGACACTTCAAATAACGGCGAATACAGTATTGAAGATATATACGAATAAAAACACAACACCTTTCGATATTATAAAATCATAAAAACTTCTGTAATCGTTATGGAACAAAGCACAGACATCATATCATGCAAGCTCACGATACCGGCAAAGATAAATCTAGGTCTTAACATCATAAAGCGCCGCCCTGACGGTTATCACAATCTGGAAACCGTGTTCTTCCCGGTCTATGATTTTTGCGATGAACTCACAATCACACGCACCGAAGGACAGTCATCGGCTTGCCGCCTAACAATCAAAGGCATTTCCGTCATTGGAAATACTGAAGACAATCTTGTATGCCGTGCTTACAGACTATTAACCGACGATTTCCACCTTCCGCCAATAGATGTCTTGCTTGACAAGCACATACCAACACAAGCAGGAATGGGCGGAGGTTCTGCCGACTGCGCCGCTACTATACGGCTACTCAACAGAATGTTTAATCTGCAACTCTCAGTAGAACAGATGCAACAGTATGCCGCTCGCCTTGGTGCCGACTGTGCTTTTTTCATCAATCCCGTACCATCATACGCTACCGGCGTTGGAGAAATTCTCCAACCGATAAGTCTTGACCTTAGCGCATACAGAATTGAAGTGATAAAGCCTGATATTTGCGTCAGCACACGCGAAGCCTTTCATGGAATAACGCCACAACTCCCAGTGCGCAACTGCCGCGACACAGTGACAAACAGCCATGTAGAAGAATGGAAAGATTGGTTGAAGAACGATTTCGAAGACACCATTTTTCCTCTTCACCCCGAGCTGTCACAACTGAAACATCAGTTCTACGAACGTGGCGCAGTGTATGCCGCAATGAGTGGCAGCGGCAGTGCTGTATTTGGGATTTTCAAAAAATAAGGTTTTACTTTTCAAGGCAATATTTCTTCCGCCTTTTCAACAAACGTTGTGGCTCCGCACTGTTCAAGAAACTCTTTGTCGCGAAATCCCCACAACACACTGATACAAGGCAAGCCTGAGTTGCGCGCCGTTGCCACGTCAACATCACTGTCGCCTATGTATACGGCATTTCCCTTTTCTGCTCCCAACAGGCGCAAAGCCTCTTCCACTGTGTCTGGCGCTGGTTTTTTGCGGATATTCTCACGCTCTCCTATGGCCACTTCAACGTATTCACCAAAGAAATGTGCCACAAGATCTTGTGTTGCCGTATAGAACTTGTTGCTGACAACGGCAAGTTTCTTTCCCCTTGCCTTCAGTTCCTTCAGCAAGTCATTCACACCAGGATACGGCACTGTCGTGTCAAGGCCATGTTCAAGATAATGTTGTTTGAAAAGTGAAAATACATCTTCAAAATGCGGGTTGTTTTCTCCTTCAGGCAATGCCCTCTCTATAAGTTTTCTGACGCCATTGCCAACGAAACGCCTTATGTCCTCAATCGAGTGCTCCTTTTCGCCATAGCTCCGCAAGGCGAAGTTCGTGCTGGCTGCAAGGTCATTAAGCGTATTCAACAATGTTCCGTCCAAATCAAAGATGTAAGTTTCGTAATCCTTCATCGCTATTCTTTTTACCTTTATTATATATATGCACATGCAATAACAATCCTTCCACGCACCTTTGTTGGCGGAGAAGGATCGCGTATGTCAGTCTTTCAGAGAATATGTTACAGTGGTCACCACTCTCACTTTCTTTACGTAAGGTGTGTTGGAATCACGGTCTTCTATTGAGAACTGTCCTTGGTCGGCACTAACAATCTTGTTCAGTGTGCTCTTGCTGTTTGAAGCAAACTGCTGGGCCGTTTTCTCTGCGTTCTGTATAGCTTCTTCCATCATCTTTGGTTTCATCGACGAGAAGGAAACATACTCGTATTTAACAGGATTTTCGTATCCTCCGTCAACGATTGCCACTCCTTGTTTCAACATCTCACCTTGTCGTGATATAATGTTTCTTACAAGTTTCACGTTGCGCGACGTAACGGTTATTATCGACGTTATATTATATCTGTATCCCCGCTCGTTTCGTGAATACTGGTCGGCATTCAGGTCAACCACCACTGGTGCGTTTACATTTATTTCCGTCTCCTTAATGCCATTGTCAAGCAGGAATTTCTTTATTTTCTTCTGCGTCACGGCAATCTTGTCGTAGAGGTCAGGCAAATCGTTGCCCAGTTCTTTCGACAGTATTGGCCATGTAACCTTGTCGGCGTCAACTTCTTTCTCAGCCAGGCCTTTTACCGATACCTTACGGTCTTTGTTCGCATAATCATCTATTCCCGATTTCATGCAGAAACCAAGAACCATTACGCTTGCCGCCAGCAATGCAGCTCCAACAATTTGGTTGTTCAGATTTGTGTTCATAGACTTACATTCATTTTTGCGTGGTCTCATTCCACGACGTTACGGTTAAACAGCAGACTCTATCACATGCTTTATATTTTTGTGGGCGAAACCATTTTCCATCACCCGTGCGCCAATTTTTGTTTGCCGGAGCGCTGCCTTAACTTCGGCATCTTTGTATGGCTTCGGGGCAAAGGTAAGCAAAAATGCGGGAAACAACAGTCCTTTCAGATATTTTTAACTACCTTTGCATTCATTCTCCATTTATGTGAGAGCGTAAGAGGAATATAATACAAGATACAAACGATGTCAAGAAAGAAAAAACCGTTACCAATACTCGAAAACATAACCATAACCGACTGCGCCGCAGAGGGTAAATCCCTAGCCCGCGTCGACGACATGGTTGTTTTTGTGCCTTTCTGCGTTCCTGGCGACGTTGTCGACTTGCAGGTAAAGAAGAAGAAACACAGTTTTATGGAAGCAGAAGTGATTCGCTTCATAAAGAAGAGTGAAGTACGCGAAGAGCCTTTCTGCCAGCATTTCGGCATCTGCGGCGGATGCAAATGGCAGAACCTGCCATACTCCGAACAGCTTGCAATGAAGCAGAAGCAGGTTGAACAGCAACTGAAGCGCATTGGCAAAATTGAGTTGCCGGAGATCTCGCCCATTCTCGGTTCGGTAAAGACACGCGAATACCGCAACAAACTGGAGTTCGGATGCTGCAACAAACGCTGGATGACCAAAGAGGAGATATCCACCGGCGAGGCTTTCGGCGATATGCGCGCCATAGGTTTCCATATCACCGGTGCTTTCGACAAGATTCTGCCTATCGAAAAATGTCATCTTATGGATGATCTTCAGAACCGCATACGCAACACAATCAGAGACTACGCCATAAATTCCGGCATGACGTTCTTCGACATTCGCCAGCAGGTCGGACTCTTGCGCGACATCATGGTACGCAACTCAAACACAGGAGAATGGATGGTGCTTGTGCAGTTCCACTACGACGAGGATGGTGATCACGAACGTGCAATGGCTCTTATGCAGCACCTTGCCGACACGTTCCCGGAAATAACCTCACTATTATATGTTGACAACCAGAAGTGCAACGACACTTTCGGCGACCTTGACATCAGCGTTTTCAAGGGCAACGACCATATCTTTGAAACGATGGAAGGACTGCATTTCAAGGTGGGTCCAAAATCTTTCTACCAAACGAACACAGAACAGGCGTATCACCTGTACAGCGTGGCACGCAACTTTGCCGGTCTTACAGGAGCGGAAACGGTTTACGACCTTTACACTGGCACAGGCACCATTGCCAATTTCGTTGCAAAAGAGGCAAAAAAAGTTGTGGGCATAGAATATGTTCCTGAAGCCATCGAGGATGCAAAAGTTAACTCCAGCATAAACGGCATAGACAACACTGTTTTCTATGCGGGTGACATGAAGGACATTCTGAACGACGAGTTCATTGCAGAACACGGCAAACCTGACGTCATCATTACCGACCCTCCACGCGCCGGCATGCACCCTGACGTTGTTGACACTATCCTCAGGGCCGAACCACAGCGCATCGTATATGTGAGTTGCAATCCTGCCACACAGGCGCGCGACCTGCAGTTGCTCGACGTGAAATATAAGGTTACAGCTATACAGCCTGTTGACATGTTCCCCCACACTCCACACGTGGAGAACGTGGTGGCACTGGAGAAGAAATAGACAGAAGCACGCACTAAATACAAAAAGAGTGAAAATCCATACACAACGATTTTCACTCTTTTTTCTGTTTATGCCTTTGGGTGTTATTCTGAGAAGAACAGATTTCTCTTTGGGAATTTGTCCGAATACTTGGCACGCAGTTTTTCAAACAAACGCATGGTGTCATTCGAGAAGCCATGCCCTTTCCATGTACTCGTGTTCGTTATAAGTATCCAGCACTGACCGTCAGGATAGCGCAGCACGAGCGCACTTGTGCCTGAAAGTGAACCTGTCCTTATCCATGGCTTGCCTTTTCGGCAGAAATTCCAGCCTATGCAGAATGCTCCGTCGGGCATGTTGTGGGTCATTTGCTCCACAGTTTCCTTTTTCAGTATGTCCGGTACTCCCGGCAACAGGTCTATACTCGCTACAAGACGTGCCAGTTCTGCTGCCGAGGCACACCATGCTCCAGCGCCGGCAAGCCGTGGTATATCGTTCTCGCCGTAACATTTCTCCACCATTCTGCCACTGTTGTTGTATTCATAAACGGGTTGCGAACCTTTGTGCATGTAGTATTTCACCTCGTTAACCCTCTTGTCGGCATAATAGTTGCCTGCGATATGGAAATCGTAGCAGCCTGCCTTTCTGAACACGCTGTCCTGCATGAATGTTTCATAGGCTGTTCCTGTGCGCCGCTCTATTATCATTGACAGAAGCATATAGCCGACATTGGAATAACGGCGTGCCGTGCCTGGCGTGAAGCCCAGTCTCCGCCGGAGCAGTATGCGCAGCAGCGAATGGTTGTCGGGGGCTTCTGCCAAATGGTTCTGCATCATTATGTAGCGCGTTGAGAACATCGGGTCTCCTGCTCCGCAGGTAAAGCCTCCTTCATGACGCAGCAAATGTTCAACTGTTATGTCATAATAGCGGGCATCCTTTATGACGTTGGTGAAAGCCGTGTCGTTAAGAATACCGCTCTTGCCGAACACCTTGTCGGACAGTTTGAGCCTTCCTTTTTCCACCAAGCTCATTATTCCTACTGCCGTGAGAAGCTTCGACACTGAGGCGAGCCTCATTACATGACTTGGCTGCATCTCCTCGCCTTTCTCTTTGTCTGCCCATCCAAATCCCTTTGCATAAAGAAGAGAATCGCCACGCGTTATCGCCAATTGAGCGCCGGTCAGTTCCCATCGTTCAAAATAGCGCTTCAGCTGAGCTTCCATTTCTGACAGTTCGGGACTGTCGGACATTGCGTTTGTCAGTGTGTCGTTCAAGTGTACATACTGCGGCTCTTCCTGAACTTCTGCCGTCACAATATTGTCACACCCGCCGCATGCCCTGACCGACAGCAGAACTATTGCTGCCACGGCAATCACTACTGCCGCTATCCGTTTCTTTCTTAATCTGCGTTTTCCTTTTGCCATTACAAAGAAATGTGTTGTGTTTTGCAGGCTTGGCTTTATATGAGCGTCAGCCTCGCAAATTTCATTAGCAGCTGCTTCGTTCCCACATTGTCAAACTTTACAGTTGCCTTCATGTTCTCGCCCGTGCCTTCGGTGCTAAGCACTGTGCCCTTGCCGAAGCGTTGGTGTTCCACTCTCTGACCTTCAGCCAGCGCAACGTCTCCACTGCCTGCCGATGATGCTTGCGCCTTTGCTACCGGAACTCTGTTGCCCATTCCCAATACCGTTTTATAGTCGCCTTTCCTGAAGTGGTAAGTATCGTCCACGTGTTTCACTTCCCGCGGTTTCGGGTCTGCCATAAATTGCGATGCAACGGGTCTGGAGTTTTGGAAACGACTGTTGCCATACTGCATGTTTCCGTAGGCATTGCCGTATTTTTCATTTTTCGTCACTTGGTTTTCACCTATTCCCGAAACTTCAAGCAGGCTCGCGTCCAACTCTTTCAAAAAGCGGCTTGGAGTATCTATCTCCATCTTGCCAAAGCGGTAGCGGTTGCGCGCGCATGTAAGACAGCAGTGTTTCTCTGCACGTGTTATCGCTACATACAGCAGGCGGCGCTCTTCTTCAATTTCGCGCTGACTGTCTCTTGCCATCTGACTAGGAAATATGTTCTCTTCCATGCCGACAACAAAAACATTCGGAAACTCCAGTCCCTTTGCACTGTGCACGGTCATAAGCTTCACCTTTGCCGTGTCATCGTCTTCGTCCGATTCCAAATCGGTAAGCAACGACACTTCCTGCAGAAAGTCTGTCAGATAGGCTGTCCCCTGCGCTTCTTCCCTGCGTGTAATAACGAAGTCCTGCATGGCATTCATAAATTCCTCAAGATTCTCTTGGCGCGCCACGCTTTCCGGCTCGTTGTCACTGTAAAGGTCGGCACGCAGACCGCTCCTTATTATAATGTGGTTGCCCAATTCCAGAGCGTCGTCAACATTCAGCCGCTCACGGAAATCTTCAATCATGTGCTTGAAGTCCAAGAGCTTTGTCATGGTGCCCTTACTTATTGAAAGTCCGTAACGCACCGGATTTTCTATCACAGCCCAAAGACTGACAATGTTTCGGTTTGATATTTCCCGCACTTTCTCTATTGTGGTGTTGCCAATGCTGCGCTTTGGATAATTGATAATGCGCTTCAGGGCTTCCTCGTCGTCGGGGTTTGCCACCACACGGAAATATGCTATGATGTCTTTTATCTCCTTGCGCTGATAGAAGCTTAGTCCGCCGAAGATTTTGTATGGCATTCCGTTCTTTCTCATCTCGTCCTCAAACGTGCGGCTCTGTGCGTTGGTGCGGTAAAGTATGGCAAAGTCACTGTACTGATAGCCGTCGCTTTGCATCATTTGCCTTATGTCGCGGCACACTATGGCGGCTTCCTCCCTGTCGCTGTATGCCTGTTTTACCTTCAGTTTGTCGCCCTCGCCGCCCATGCTTACCACGTTCTTGGGTATCTGCCGGCGGTTATTGCGTATCAGACTGTTGGCGGCTTCAACGATGCGGCGCGTACTGCGGTAATTCTGCTCAAGTTTGAACAGGCGACTGCCGCTGAAAGCGGTTTCAAAAGCAAGCATATTGTCGATGTTTGCACCGCGGAAGGCGTAGATGCTCTGTGCATCGTCGCCCACGGCGCACACCATGTGGTTTACACTTGCCAGGAGTTCAACTATTTTCTGCTGCACGGCATTCGTGTCCTGATACTCGTCCACGAGGATATACTCAAAGTTCGTGGCGTATTTCTCGCGTGCTTCCTCATTGTTGTTCAGCAAACGATAGGCGTTTACGAGCAGATCGTCGAAGTCCATGGCGTTTGCACGTCGGCAACGCTCACAGTATTCCGCATATATCTTCGACATTTCGGGCATGTGCGTCTCCATGTCACGCACCAGAAGCTGATGGTTGGAAGCGTAGTCTCTAGGCAATATCAAGTGGTTCTTTGCCATGCTTATGCGCGAGGCCACCGTAGAGGGCTTGTAAACCTTGTCGTTCAAGCCGAACTCTTTTACCAGTGCCCTCACCAGACTCTTCGAGTCGCTGTCGTCATAGATTGTGAAACTTGAGGTATAGCCTATCTTTTCGGCTTCGCGACGCAGGAAACGCGAGAAGATACTGTGGAACGTGCCCATATAGATATCCCTCGCCTGGTTGCCGCCCACGATTGCGTTGATGCGCTGCTTCATCTCGTCGGCAGCCTTGTTGGTGAAAGTCAGTGCGAGGATGTGCCACGGCTTGACGCCGTTGTTAAGCAGATAAGCCACCTTGTAGGTCAGCACGCGCGTCTTGCCGGAACCGGCTCCGGCGATAACGAGCTGCGGACCGCCGCAGTATTCCACTGCTGCGCGCTGACTTGGGTTGAGGGCGTCGAGTATGTTGTCTGACATTTATCTTTTCTTGTAGTTTCTGTATACGCCGCCTGCCGACGTTTCGGGGTTGATGTCTTCTCCTTCCTTGGGAAAAGTGGGTATGAAGCGCATCTGCTGTTCTATCTGCGATCGGCGCTTCAGCATGTAGGCGCTGGGACTTTTGGAACTGAACTTGCGCGGATTGGGCAGTGTTGCGGCAATCAGCGCACACTGGTTGCGCGTGAGCTGTCCGGCAGTAGTGCCGAAGTTGTCGGCTGCCACCGCGTCAACGCCATAAATTCCGTCGCCCATCTCGATGGAATTGAGGTAGACTTCCATAATGCGCTGCTTGCTCCACATAAACTCTATCAGCACGGTGAAATATGCTTCGAAGCCTTTTCTTACCCACGAACGGCCCGGCCACAGAAAAACGTTCTTTGCCGTCTGCTGCGTTATGGTGCTGGCACCGTGTTTCTTCTTTCCTTTTAGGTTGTTCACGGCGGCTTTCTCTATCGCCTGGTAGTCGAAGCCGTGGTGCAACAGGAAGCGGGCGTCTTCGCTTGCCATTACTGCTACGGGCATGTGCGGCGAGATATCTTCCATCGGCACCCAGTGGTGGTGAAGTTTTATGCTTTTTCCTTCGCCAACCTGCTCGAAACAGCGGATAAACATAAGGGGCGTGAAATAAACCGGCACGAACCTTAACATCACAACAGCAAGTATCGTACTGCCGAAAAAGGCCACTGCCGCCCAACGCACAATCTTTAGGATTTTTTTCATTATTCGTCTTTTTACGAAACAAGAGTTAAGAACCACGGATAAGGTTTATCCATGGTTCAAAACTCTCAATGATATTGTATTTCAGTTGCTTCGGTAGAAATGGCATACATTCTACTTCGCCTTGTAAAGAGTCTGGATCAGTTTACTTTCAGCGTTCCCTGCTGAGCTTCTTTCACCATCTCTTCGCTCGCATACATGTATATCTCCACGCGGCGGTTCTGCTGCATGCCGTCTTTTGTGTCGTTTGACGCAACCGGTTCTGCGCTGCCCTTGCCCACGATGTTCTGCAACTGGCTTGAAGCAACACCCTGTGCCTTCATATAGTCAGCCACAGACTGTGCCCTTTGCTTTGAAAGGGCAAGATTCTTGCTGTCGCTCTCTGCCTGGGTGGCGTTTTTCCATCCCTGATTGTCGGTGTGACCGTAGATGTCTACCGAGCAGGTGGAATATTTTTTCATAAGCTTTGCCAAGCTGTTCAGGTTTGTCTTGCTTGCTGAGCTGAGTTCAGCAGAACTGGTTGAGAAAAGGATTCCTGAATCGAATGTGATCTTTACGGCCTTAAGTCCGTTTACATCGGTAACCTCTTCCACTTTGGCATTGTTGAGCGACGCCTCGGCCTCGGCCTTAACCTTGTCCATATGCTTACCTATCAGAGCACCGGCTCCTGTGCCTACCGCCGTGCCTATGGCTGCACCAACGGCCGTATTGCCTGCAAGTTTGCCTATGATTGCTCCTACAAGAGCTCCGCCGCCGGCTCCTATCAACGCCCCATTACCTGTATTGTTACCGCAACTTACCACTGCTGCAGCACAGAGGCCCAGCGTAGCTAACTTCATCTTGTTCATAATATTGTTGTTTTTGTTTGTATTGACAATTCGTTTTGATTTTATTGAAGCTACAAAATTTTATGTTTTCAGTATATAGAAACCGAAAAACACATTTCATATTTGTAGATTTCTTCGCTTAGACATAAATTATCTCACCTAAAGACGTTAACATCGAAATAAGAAAATAAGTAAAGAGCAACAACTCTAAAACAAACTTCAAATTAGATTAAAGGTTGTGCAACCATTTCTTACCAGACTTGGTATACGTCCATAGCAATATACCTATGGCTATTATTGCTATCGTACCCATCGCAAACAAATATGCATCCATAACAGTTTTATTTTTTAAGTATTCTGTTTCCAAGAAACGCAAAGCCCCATGTCGTTAATATGCCTAAGCATACAGCAATCACGGATTTATAATTGAGTTGTGCGTTTTCTCTTTGTTGCCTCTTGTTGTCATAGACTTCGTTTCTATCTGCAAAGTAACGTTTTTTTTTCGTCATTTGCAACTTATTCAAAAAGAAAAAGCCCCGTGCACGCCGTAAATAATCGGCTTGCACGGGACTTGTTTACCGTAATAATATGATTAAGTTGCGATTACTGCACCGTTGTTGTCTTGGCACCCTTTGTAGCTGTAACCTCTTTCTCTGCGATAGCTGGGTAAAGGTTTTCGTCCACCGTGTTGTTCACCCATGAACTGTTGGTGTAGTTGCTTCCCCAAGTTCCGAAATCAGGATATGCAGAAGTGATGCGAGTCAACTCTGTTGGCCACTGCCAATCATATGGCAAGATGAGCATCTGCGGAGCAGCGCCGCTGTCAGGACCAGTCACTGTAGTCTGTGTACCGTCGGCACGTTCCACCTTTATGTTCAAACCACCGTCTTTCTTCGAGAAGGCGTTGATGCTCCAGTCTGTTGCCAAGCCTTCAATGCGGATAGGCCATATAACTGACGTTGTTTCGCCTCTGCCGGTGTTAATCATGACAGTTGATTCGTATCCGTTACCGAAATGCTGGTGCCACTCTTCGGAGATCTTCGTGTTGTTGTAATAGAGGTAAGCAGGAAGTGTTCCTCCGGCAGCCATTGGAATGATGGTAGCGAAGTCGTTTCCTGAAGTGTGCTTAACACGGAATACAAGGTCGTTGAAGTCATAGTCGAACGTACCGCCAAGGTCTTCACAAGCAATGGTCCACTGCAACTCATCCGATGAGGCAGGAGACATTATGCGAGGTGTATAGAACACAAGGTCGTTGTAGTCCTTGTCGCCCTCGTTCCCGTTCTCGTCTGGATCATCAAAGCAAAGATAGGTATATGTTTTATCAGTACCGTCACTCGTATTAATACATTTCTCCGCAAAGAAAGTCTTACCGCCATTCAAGCTGGATTGTGAATAATATTTTTTGCCGTTTACTTCCACATAAATGCCGGCAGCCAAACTTTCAGTAGTAGGAGTAATGATGTAAGGACGACTATTAAATGTGAAACCTTGTTTATACTCTACACTCCATTTACCGCCCCAATGTAATCCAGTTGCTGTATGTGTATAATTCCAACAATTCTCTGCATCTGTCTCTGCGGGATAAGCATGTACGTGAGCAATATCAGTTTTTGTATAAAAGCCTAAGTCCTCATTTTCACCTGTCTCAGGTTTGTCCACATACATAGGAACTTCGATACGCACACCTTTGTCGTAATAGTAGAGACCTACATGATGCCTGTTCTTTGAGTTCCAATACATAGGATAGAAACTTACAGACTGGCCTTTTTGCAGCACTTCGACACCACCGTTATTTGCATTAAACTCTTCAACTGTTGCTGCGTCTACATGATTCGTACCATTTCCTTCTGCAAGAATTTTCATGGCTTTGTCAGCAGAGTTCAACTTAATGTCTTTTGCCACACCTCGTCTGATAAAATCACTTCCACTCGGAATTTCCGATGCACGCGCAATACCGGAATTGGAAGAAGTGATTTTAATTGTCTGTCCGTTTTCAGCAGCATAAGGAATGCCGTCGATGCATACAAGGAACGGAGTATCATCACCTTCCAGTCCGTCGAAGGTTATAGTCTGCTTAGTAACGTCTTTGTAGTCGGCAGCAAGACGGTATTCGCCACCCTGCTTCTCGTAGATTTTAACGTGAGAAGCCGTAGGCAGGTCTACAATAACATTCTTCTGTTCAACAACGCTCCAGTCCTGGTTTGGATTGATTGTTCCGAACTGCTTGATAAATTCGCGAGTGTAGTCTTCCTTCACTTTGGAAGCCGCACTCTCGTTGTCCTCAACAGAGCAGGAAGCAAGTGTTCCTGCAACAAGGGCAACGCCGAGTAAAGTTTTAATTTTCATGTCTATCATTGTGTTATAATCGCTTACTTGTAATTGTTGGCCTATACTTTTAAACAATGCAGATAAATCTTCCAAGAAAGAAGAAGTGCACTTTTATGGCATTTGGCCTTAGGTTTAATTATTTTTCGTATCTCTTTATGTTTTAGTGTTTTATTTGTCGTTGTATTTTCAGTCTATCTGCATTGTTTTACGCCTTAGTGTAAAAATTCATAACGTATTCAGCGCCTCAATGGCACTTAATGCCTACAAAGTTAGTATAAAATTCTGAAACAGAAACACTTTTGCTTTCATTTTTTCTTGCAACACGTTAAAATCTGTACAAAATCTACGGCATCTCTTCCTTCCAGCCAAGCACTCCCCGACCAAGATTGTCTAGTTCAAGTGCTATGCATTTAGTTGTTCTAGTGTCACCTTTGAACGGTTCAGCGTAACCGTTGCCTTTAATAACTTCATTGTTGCTACGCATAACAAGCGACGGGACAACAACCTTATACAACGCCTGCCGCACTTCCGTATTGGGGACCCCAACCTGTAAAGACCATCTTCAAATCCCTTTATGGTGAGATAGCCAGACTGAAACAAGAACAGTTCAATTCCGCCACCTGTAACGTAGGAAGTACAAAGAGTATCGCCATCGACAAAGCTGCTATGAAGCTTGTCAAGCTGCAAGTCAAGATTCTCTATAAATTTCGGCAACATTGACGTTGCGCCCGACGAAGCCCAAAAGTTCAAAATCTTATTGTTGGAAAAAGCGTTTACAAGGCTATAGGGATTATATACGTCAACCATATTGTCTTCACTAAAGTGGTAACCGTCGTAATAATCCTTAAGCCGCTGGTGTGCTTCAGCTATTGTCCAACCGTTTTTGTCGGCAAGTCGCTGCATCTCTGGCTGGAAATTATCTGAAATTTCCTTTTCGGTAATCCCGCATATTGCAGCATACTGCGCATTGAAACTTATGTTGCAAAGGTTGTTAAGCACAGAAAAGAGCGATATCTGCGAAAATTTGGTTATTCCGGTAATGAACACAAACTTTTCATATTGGTCATACGCCTTCAGAACGGCAAACACGTTGCGATAGAAACGTGAGCATGCTTCATGGTCTGGCGTATTCCATGAGTGTTGCAAAGGAGAATCATACTCGTCTATCAGTATAGCCACGGGCAAACCTGTTTGCCGATATGCTGCCATTATGATATTTCCGAAACGATTGGCTAGTGTATCCGTTGGTGAAACGGCAACGCCGTAGTGCTGTTCATAGCTGTTGAAGCAACTGTTGAAATAGGCATTATGTAGTTTCTTAAAACAAAAAGCCCATGCCTTTCGCCATTTTCATGGCGCAGGGCATGGGGCCTTATGTATGCCAATGGTGGTTATGCCATTGGTTACTTCGTTTATTGATTAGCTGTTGTACCAAGA